>JBOGMX010000001.1:0-45888 GCA_050746725.1 Candidatus Acidiferrales bacterium
GGTCATCCGCCGCAAAGCCGCCGGCCTTCAGGCGGTAGACCGTCTTCACGCTGGGCATGTGCTTCGAGAACCAGATCTTGACCTCATTCAGGAATACGTCCGCGCCGGGAAAGCCATCCGAAACCAGGTAGATGGTCTTGCCCTCAATCGTCTTGAGTCGCGGCGCCATCGCAAACAGCTTAACGGCGGGAGGGATGCCCCGCGGGTTCAGACCCTCTATCGTTTGGCCCGCCGCCGAGCTCGTCGCCGTTTTTTCACTGCGAAGCGCGGCGCCGGCCGCGCTTTTCGCCCCGGCCAAAATCGCCGGAGAAATTCCCAACAGAGATAATAGCCTTCGCCGTTTAATGTCCATCGCCATCACTCCTTATTAGGATTCGCCGTCAAGACCGCTTTGTATGCAATTCCATTATCAACGGTCGCTCAATTGGATCGGCGATTCATCAATGTGCGCGTCTATGCGCCGCTGGAAATGCACGCATCAATCGCCCCCGGCCAACCGAAACCCAGCCGCGGTCCTGTCGCATTATAGGATTCGCGGGGCGTTCCCCGCGTTTCATGAAACACCGCTACCTTAGAACGATCCGCACGCTTTTGTATACACTTTTTACTTGACAAGCGCGCTAGAGGAATAGTATATGGCGATTCCAGAAGGTGTGGATGGGGGTTGTCGGGTTGATCCTTAGGCAAACTCAAGTCTCGGAAAACTTCGTGGTGATGGGGGGGATTGGGAACATGTCGAAGCGTTTCGGCATAAAGTATGTATTGCTGTTTTCGGCAGTCGCAATTCTGATTACTCTTTTGTCCGGCGGTCGCCTTTGGGCTCAAGCCCAAACCGCAACACTATCGGGCACGGCGACGGATCCATCCGGCGCCGCGGTCGCTGGCGCCAAAATTACGGTAACCAATACCGGAACCAACGTACCGCACGCGACGACTACCAACGCACAGGGGTTCTATAGCGTTCCCGACCTGACTGTCGGCACCTACAGCGTTACCGCCTCTCAATCCGGATTTCAGACCGTCGTGAAGACTGGCGTGACTCTCACCGTCGGCAGCACCGTCGTTGCCAATGTCTCGCTTCCGGTCGGCCAAGTTTCTCAGACCGTCAGCGTCGAGGCCAATGCTGCGCAGGTCCAGACGGAGACCAGCTCAGTCTCAAACCTCGTCTCTCCGGCGCAAGTAGCAAACCTTCCCTTGAACGGTCGCAATATCGAGCAGCTTCTGACCCTTACCCCTGGCGTCGTTGCCATGGCCCCGACCCTTAACTTCGTCACTGGCCGCATGTACGGCATGCAAAACAACTACTCCATCTCTGGCGGTCGTCCCACGGGCCAGATGTTCCTGCTGGACGGCACCGACATTCGCGACTTCTGGGAACATGGCATCGGCTCTGGCTATGCCGGCACCGAACTCGGCATCTCCTCGATTTCGCAATTTCAGGTCATCACCAGCAATGGCAACGCGCAATACGCTGGCAACGGCATCATCAGCGAAGTGTCCAAATCCGGAACCAACGATTTTCACGGCGGCGTATACGAATATTTCCGCAACAACGCCTTGGATGCGATGGACATTTCCGACAAAGTGGCCGGTTTGACATCGCCGGTGCCATTCCGTCAAAACCAATTCGGCGCCGATATCGGTGGCCCGATCAAAAAGAACAAGCTGTTTTTCTTCGCCAATTTCGAGGGCCTTCGAAACAACCAAGCGACCGCCATTTCCGGTGTCGGCGTTCCTGAGCCGTACGTTATGGCGGGCATGGCCCCTTGCTACGATATCTTCGGAAACCCGTCTAACACCTCTCCGGCAGCCGGCGACACCTGCCCGGGCGAACCAGCTGGTTCGCAACTTCTTGGCGGGAATACCCCGGTCGTCGTCGGCGGGGCTAACGATCCGATCTACCCCGTGGCCGGCGCCAATACGCAGGCCCAGGAAATTGCGTCGATCTACACACTGTGCAAAGGGTGCAGACCCTTTGCGGAGTCAACCACTTTCGGGCCGCCCACGAATCCCAACAGTATCGTCGAACCGATCGGTACGGACTACGGCGGTTACAGCTACGTCGCCACCGCCCCGGCCTTGGTGAACCACGAGAACTACGTCCTCGGTCGCATCGACTATAACATTGGCCCAAGCGACTCCCTCTTTGGCCGCTACGTGCTCGATCACGCCAACGTCCTCAACGGCACGCAGGACCTCTATGAAATTTTCCCGGAGACAGACTACACGCGGAACCACTACTTCACGCTCGCCGAAAATCACATCATCTCTTCCACCATGGTCAACGTCCTTCGTTTCGGCTTCGTTCGCACCTTTGAAGGCATGTCCACGCCACTCGGCCTTTCCCCGGCCGAGATATCTGCGGCTTCCACATATTCAAGTGCCAACGGCGGTCCCGCATTCTCCACCGAC
Source organism: Candidatus Acidiferrales bacterium (assembly GCA_050746725.1). Lineage (GTDB taxonomy): Bacteria > Acidobacteriota > Terriglobia > Acidiferrales > UBA7541 > Palsa-295. The sequence goes on from JBOGMX010000001.1 coordinate 2,413, forward strand.
CCCCTTGACTTCATCAGGAGTTCGTATGCGACCACGTACGGCGAGCCAGGGCGTCCAGACGGCACCGTTGCCGTGTCCGGGTCTGGCGTGCTCGGCCCGGATCAAAACCGCCCCAATATCTACGACAACAAATTCAGCGGCGGCGACGATCTCTCTTGGACACACGGCAACCACACCCTCAAGATCGGCGGTGTCGTAACCAGGGTTCAAGTGAACGTGGACCAGGAGTCCTACGCGGCCGGTGAGGAATACATCGCATACTTGAGTCCCGTCTTCTCGGCAAACACCCTGACGCCCTACATTCAAGGGTCTCCTTTCATCGCTTTTGCTGCCCCGCCGAATTACGCCAACGACACCCGTTACTTCCGAGAAATCGACATGGCGCCTTACTTCCAGGACGACTGGAAAGTCACGTCGAACCTGACCTTGAACCTCGGCATACGCTACGACTACGCGACCAACCCAGTCGGATGGTCGGGCGGTAACCAACCGCTGACTGCTATTACCGGCGCGCAACTGCCGCCCACGGGACCACTGACGACAACTCCCGCATGCGCTGCATCCGACTTCGGTACCGGAGCAGCCCCCCTTGTGCTCGACGCGGCGGACTGCATCCAGCAATTCTACACGCCGGTAAAGCACGCCTTCGCTAGCAACCCCAATTCTCACAACTGGGAGCCGCGCTTTGGCTTCGCCTATTCGCCATTCAAAAACAACAAGACCGCCATCCGCGGCGGCTTTGGCGTCTTCTCCGATCCCACCGCTGCCCGGATCTACGAGTCCAGTTTCACTGCTTCATCTCCTGCGGGCTACGACGAAGTATTTTATCCTGGGTTCCCGGACGTGTTCAGCACTACCGCTCCAAAACCCCTCGGTGCTGCACCCGGTACTTGCATCGGCGACGTCAACAACCCCTTCCGCGCCTTAAACCCCTGCCCGGAGGCCGAACCGTACGCAGCCGTAATCTATCAGGATAATTGGGGGTCGCCTTACACCCTCCAGTACAACTTTGACGTCCAGCAGCAGCTCACGCCGGGTACCGTCCTCACGGTTAGTTACGTCGGTAACGTCGCGCGTCACCTGTGGAACCAGCGCGACATCAATCCGCCGGAGTGCTACACCGACCCAAGTAATCTAAGCTCGGCTCTAACCTCTCAGGCTTGCACTGCGTTGCCGCAAGTCCCGAAGTCTTATCCGACCGCTTCCAACGCTACGTACACGGTCAATACGAACCTCAATACCGCGACTAGCCAGACCGACCCCAACCAATGCGTTGAGTCGTCAGCGAATGGATATTCGGCTCCTCAGCCCACCTGCTACGGCAGCGGCGTTCGGTTCCCGTATCAGGTAAATATCATCGGCGGAGAAGAACAACTTAGTAGGATTAACCCCGCCTTCGACTACTTTGTTATGGAAGCCCCGACGGCCGCATCAAGCTATAACTCTCTACAGGTCGGCTTGAACCATCAGTTCTCGCGTTCGCTTTCCGCTCAGGTCAATTACACTTACTCGCACTGTATCGACGACGGCTCCTTCGCCACCAGCCTTGAGGAGTTCTCGCAGTTACAGTTGGACGGCTACAACCAGGCCAACGACTACGAAAACTGCAACTTCGACATTCGCCATAACCTCAACATCAACGGTATCTACGCTCTGCCGTTCAAGGGCAATCGGCTCGTGTCGGGATGGCAGTTCGCCACCATCATCAACGTCCATGATGGATTGCCGATCAACATCACCAACGGTGAGTCGCTCGACCCGGCTAATCTTGGCTCCCAGTACGCTTCCAGGCCGAACTACAGCTTTGCTCCTGGATGCTCACCGAACCACATCGTTGACAAGGCTGTGCCGGGCAAACAGTATTACACCCAGTGGTACGATCCATCATGCTACGAGCCCCAAGCGCCCGGCTTCCTCGGCAATGTTCGCCGCAATAGCGTGCCCGGTCCGGGAACCTTCGACATGGACTTCTCGGTCATCAAGAACACAAAGATTACCGAGAAGCTGAACATGCAGTTCCGATGCGAGGCCTTCAACGTCCTGAACCACTTCAACCTGGGAGCGCCAGGTGGTGGTGTTAATCTGGCCGGGGCCGGAGCGGGCCAGTCAGATTTCTCGAATGGGACGCCACGGCAGATTCAGTTCGCACTGAAGCTGGACTTCTAAGCACTGCGCGCATTGACCGGCGTCATGCGCAAGCATGGCGCCGGCCACTCGTTCCGTTCAAGTCGCCTCGCTCGCGCAGGTCCCGCCGCTCTCAAAAAAATACGCTAGTGCTCCAAGCTTAAGACGCGAGAAGTACAGGTGCGCTCGACCTGTACTTATTTGTACCTTTGTCCAGTAGCCCGCGGAACGTAGCTTCTGCTACCGTTCGAGTGTGATATGCGAAGACGAACAGAAGTTCGCTAAGCCGTCTCGAAGCGGTCGGAGCGCCAGCTCTGGAGTGAAGCTCACCGAGCTTCTGTCCAAATGTCCGGCCAAAGACCCGGCCCCGCGTCACGTCAGCATCTGCTTGCCAATGGCACGGCAGCTTTTCGTATCCGTGGTCACCAGGATGCCGCGTGCAAATCATGCAGTTCTACCCGGAACAGGCTCTCGAGTAGAAACACACGTAAGTCACACAAAACAAAGAACCGAGTGCGCGGCTACCCGGAACGTTTTGGAAGCGAAACGAAGCGGCGTTACGTCAGCGATGCAAGCCAAAAGCGCGCGACTGGAATTCCAACGATGCCGGCAGATGCCGCCCGAAGTATTGCCAATTGTGTCCGCCGGGGTAGAGGTGAAACTCATTCGGGATTCCGCGCGCATCGAGCAATTCATGAAATTTCTTGGCGCCGCGATTGAATCCGAATGTGTCCGAGGTGCCGCAATCGAAATAAATCTTCAGTCCCACTGGACGAGGATGCGTTTTGACGATCGTGAAAGGACTTTCCTTGCGCCAATACGCGGGATCGAAGGGTTTCCCGAACGCCGTTCCGACGAACCGCGTCAACTCTTGAGCGTCACTAAGCGGCAGTTTCTGTCGGGTTTCTCCTCGAGGTTCTTCGACCAGCGCAGCGCTGTGTGCTGTTACGGCCGCAAAAAGCTGCGGATAGAGAAACGCGAAGCGCAGCGCGCCATATCCGCCCATCGACACGCCGCCAATACCACGGTCGCGCCGGCCGCGGTCAGCACGGTAGCGGTGCTCGATGTACGGTATGAATTCGCGGATGAAGAAACTCTGATAGTCGTCGCGGCCGTTGCGCGAATTGATGTAGAAACTGTTACCAGCATCCGGCGTGACGATCAGAAACTCGCCGATTTTATGCTGGTGCCACAGGTCCTGAATCAGATCCCAGCCGCCGGAATTCAGCAGCACCTGCGCGTTTTCGTTCAAGCCGTGCAGGAAATAGAGCACCGGATAGCGCCGTGTTTTCTGCGAGTCGTAACCGGGAGGCAAAAGAATGCAGTAGGGCACGGAACGGCCCAGAATTTTACTCCGCACCGCGCTGCATTCGGCACGCCCTGCGGCGTGCGCGGGCGCAGCCAGTGCCATGCCAGCGATGCAAAGCAGAACGGCGCAGCAGCCAAGTACGATCCAGCTCCAAAGTCGGGTGGCCGCGCTAGTCATACCGCAGCGCCTCAATGGGATTCAGTTTCGCGGCGCGCGAGGCCGGATAAATTCCAGCCGCCAGGCTCACCACCACGGCAAACGCGATCGCTGATCCCACCATCCACCATGGCACCAGGGAAATCGTGGTGGCAGGCAGCGACCGCCGGATCAAATATATATTCGTGCCCAGATTGATTCCGCGCCCGATCAGCCAACCGAGCGCGACCCCGCATATGCCGCCGAGCAATCCCATCACGCCCGCTTCGGCAAAAAAGAGGCCGCGGATATCGCGGTCGGCAGCGCCCAGCGCTTTCAGTACGCCGATTTCGCGCCGCCGCTCCAGAATGGCCATCACCAGCGTGTTGATGATGCCGAGCGACGCCACGATCAGTGCCAGGCTTCCGAAAATTCCGAGTAGCAAGTCGAAGACCGCGAACACGACGCGCAGATTGCGTGTGGCGTCAAGCAGCGAAAACGCGGAAAATCCCATGTCCTTGATCCCGTTCTCCACGCTCTGCACATCCGACGTGTCCGTGACGCGCACGGTCAAGCTTTGGTACGTTTTTTGCCCTGCTGCGCCGCCGCTCAAAAGATCGCGCAGATCGCTCGTCTGCGCCGCGCTCAGTTGTTCCGCCACTTTTTGGGGAATCAGCAGCCGCCCGCGGCCCGGTCCGCCAAATCCCGATGCCGGTTCCGTCTGCACGATGCCGACGATGCGCAATTTCATCTGCCGCGATACGAGTGAGAAACCAGGCTCCGCCTCGCCGCCGGATGGCGTGCCACTGGCAGGCGGAAGCGGCTGGCGCTCCGCGTAGCGCAGTGTGATTTCCTTGCCGAGGAGCGAGTTCGGGTCTTTTGCGACGTGAGGCGACAGCTCACGCGCAAGTTCGATTTGCAAAATCGCCTCGTCTGCTGTGGCGCGGGAGAAAAACGACCCGGTCATGTCGTCGAACGCTCCGTCGGTTCGGTCGGACATCGGGATGCCGGCTACAGTCGTGGGGTATGGATTGCCGTCAAAATGAATTTGCGTGGGGAAGCGGATGTTCGGGTAGACCTCGGCGACGTCCGGCAGCTTTTCCATTTGGTTCCGCGCGCTTTCATCCAGTTGACGAGGCGTTCCGCTGGGCGCCTCACCGCGCGTCGCGGCACGCTCGAAATTGGACAAGCTATTTTTCGGGCTGACGAGCACGGCATCGAAAAGCCCGGATTGCGAAAGGCGCTGGTTTGCCAGATGTTGCAGCCCCGCGCCCAAGGAAAGCATGGCTACTAGGGATGCCACTCCCACGGCGATTCCCAGCGTGGTAAGAGAATTGCGCAGCAGCGCTTCGCGAAGGTTTCGAACGGCCAATTCGGCCATGTCGCGCGTTTTCACTGCGGCACTCCGTCACCCTCGAGCTTTCCATCCCGCATCAGCAGCAGCCGCTCGGAGTATTTCTCGGCGAGTTCGCGCTGGTGCGTCACGATCACGATCGTCATGCGCAACGACTGGTTGATTTCGAGCAGCAGATCCATGATTTCCTTGCCGGTAACGCTATCCAGATTCCCCGTGGGTTCATCAGCCAGTAAAATTCTGGGGCGATTTACCAGAGCGCGCGCCAGCGCGGCGCGCTGCTGTTCGCCTCCGGAAAGTTCCATGGGCCGGTGCGCCGTTCGCGCGGAGAGGCCCACGCGTTGCACCGCCTCTCGCACGCGCGACGCGCGCTCGTTGCGGTCCACTTCGGCCAGCCGCAGCGGAAGCTCGATATTTTCGGCCATGGTCATTCGCGGCAGAAGGTTGAACGACTGAAAAACCATTCCGATGGTCTGTCCGCGGTACTTGGCGAGTTCCTCGGAGGTCATTTCCGCGAGATTTTTGCCGTGCGCGCGAATGGCGCCGGAGGTGGGCCGGTCGAGCCCAGCTATCAGATTCAAAAGAGTAGACTTGCCCGAGCCGGAGGTCCCCAGCAACGCGACGAACTCGCCCACACCGATCTCGAGCGAGACATCCTCCACGGCGCAAACGGTCGTGTCGCCCATTTTGTACAGGCGCGTCAGACGGTCGGTTCGGATGGCAACGTGGCCGTTGTCCTGCATCGTCCAATCTTACTACGTGCAGGCTCAATGTTTTGTTGCAGTCGTCGCCACGGCCATCAACGGTGCACGCTGGAGGCGAGGGTAATTCGGCTATAATTCCGATGCAAAGCGCGTGCTATAGATCCATCCAGCCAAACGCCGCCTTCATCCAGGCGCGCGGAACGAGGAGCGAATGTCCATTCTGGTGACCGGCGGCGCCGGATACATTGGCAGTGTCACCGTCGAACGGCTCAAGGCAAAGGGCGAGCAGTTGGTGGTGCTCGATGATTTGGCGCGAGGGCATCGCGCAGCGCTCGATCCGGACGTGCCGTTCTATCACGGCCGCGTTGGCGACCGCGAGCTTGTTGCGCGGATCGCCGGCGATCATAAGGTCGAAGCGTGCGTGCATTTCGCTGCGCTGGCGTACGTCGGCGAGTCGGTGTCCGAGCCGGCGAAGTATTACGAAAATAATGTAGAGCAGGGAATCGCTCTCTTCGGCGCATTGATGCATGCGGGCGTGCGGCGCGTGGTGTTCTCCTCGACGTGCGCGACGTACGGTGTGCCGCAGCAAGTCCCGATTCCAGAGACGTGCCCGCAGTGGCCGGTAAATCCCTACGGCTGGTCGAAGCTATTCTTGGAACGAATTCTGGCGAGCTACGATCTGGCCTACGGCTTGAAATTCGTGGCGCTTCGATATTTCAATGCCGCGGGCGCGACCGAGAAGCGCGGCGAGCACCATGAGCCTGAATCCCATTTAGTTCCCAATGTCCTTTCGACGGCTCTGGGCCAGAAAACCGAACTTTCGATTTTCGGCAGGAACTATCCGACGCCGGACGGAACGCCTGTACGAGACTACGTCCACGTGGCCGATCTTGCGGACGCGCACATTCTGGCTTTAAAGCAGCTCCGCGAGGGCGGCGCCTCCGAATTCTTGAACCTGGGCACCGGTCAAGGCTACTCGGTCCTGCAAGTGATCGAATGCGCGCGCAAAGTGACCGGACATCCGATCCGCGCCCGCGACGAGGCGCCGCGGCCGGGTGATCCTCCGCAGCTCGTGGCCGATTCGGCGAAGGCGCAACGTGTGCTGGGATGGGAGCCCACGCAATCAGATTTGGCGTCGATCCTGCGGTCGCAATGGGAATGGCGGAAGAAATTTCCGCACGGCTTCGGTCCCGAATAACCGAAACGATTGTTGCCTGAACTGGGAGGGAGACATGACCAAAGATGACTTCCACCGTTACCTGGGCTATTTCAACAACAAGATTTACGACAAGCTGGAGCCGTTTTATGCAGACGACGTACTCTTGGAGCTGCCCGCATTTTCATTGACGGGCCCGCGAGAAATCGCCGATTTTTATCGAGACTTCCATATGTATGTGCGCGAATTCGTGAAGGCGAATTACGTGGTGATGGATGAGACCGGAATCGCGGTTGAAATGTACTCGGAATTTGAGTGCCTGCGAGACTACCCGAACGAGAAAATGCCGTTTCGTAAAGGGGAAGTTCGCCGGCTGTTGAATTTCGTGCACTACGATTTGGCGAACAGCAAGTTCAAGAACATCCGCGTGGCTCGCTACAAGCAATATTCCTGAAAAATCCGCATGTGACGGCAGCCGTAATCGGAAAACCCCGGTCCCGCAAGGAACCGGGGCTCAGCTGCAAATGAACTCTCCGAGCTTAGCGGCCTTTCCGCGCGTTGTGCTTCTTCGCGTAGATGCGCGCGGAGGCGCGATTCTGGCGGCGGTTCAGCTTCCGCCGATCCGCGGAAGTCAGATGGCCGTTATCCGCTTTGCGCATGTTCCGCTCTTGGTGGTTGATGCTCTTCTGCTGGCGTTCGAGCTTCGCCGTTTCGTGCGGAGTAAGCTGCCCGCTCTTCACTCCGTTTGCGATGCGGTCCTGTTGGTTGACTTTGCGCTTGTGGATGTTCTGCGCAAACGCCGGCGGCACACAGAAAGCAATCAGGACCGCTGCACTCAAAATAAGTTTCCCCATCTTCATGTTGGTCTCCTCCGTGTTATCTGGCGCTCATTTCAAGTGTCGGCCCCCGACTGGTGTCATGGAGGCCTTATATTCCGTCAAACACGGCACTTCGCGAAAAGTTGCGCGATTAGGAGCGACGATCCAAACTTTCCGGTTGACGAAGTGCCGGCCGGCGAGCGGGTCCAGAAACGCTTCACAAAATGATATGACAACCGCAGGGTAAATTCGCCTGTACGCAGGAACAGGTGTGACTGGCAGGTATCGATGCGGATTACGCGGTTTTTAGGCCATTTGGAACCATTGGCAACGACCGCAAGCGAGTGCCAGTGGCTTGAAAGATCGCGTTGCCAATAGCAGGCGCCAGACCGACGATCGGTGTTTCGCCCGCACCGGCCGGCGGAACGTCCTGACGATCGAGCATCACTACGTCAATTTGAGGGACGTCGCTGAAGCGCGGCACGCGGTATTTCGAAAACTTCGGATTCAAAATGCGGCCGTTTTCGAACTCGATGGCTTCGAAAAGTGCTCCACCCAGCCCCATTATGTTTGCGCCGGCGATCTGATTTTTCAGATTGTCCGGGTTGACGATAGCGCCGCATTCGAAGGCCGTGACCAATCGGACGATTTGCACGTCGCCCGATGCGCGATCCACGGCTACTTCCGCGCACGTGGCCACGATGCCGCCCTTTTCAAATCCGCCACCGATGCCGAATCCGTGTCCTGACGCCGGTTTCGGGCCGTTCCATCCGAATTTTTCCGCCGCTGCCTGGAACACCGCCCTCAGCCGGTCATTCTTCAGGTTCTTGAAGCGGAATTCGAGCGGGTCCATGTTTACCGCGTGAGCTAATTCGTCCATAAACGACTCGCGGGCAAAGTGATTGGCTGTAGCCGCGAGCGCACGGTAGGAGCCTTGCCGCAATGGGTAGCGCGTGGGCTGAAAAACGATACGCTGGCTAGGCACCTCGTAGAAGGTGCGGATTCCCGCGGCGCCGGAATTGTAATTGGTGAACTCCCAGGCTGCGAGCGAACCGTCGCTGCGAACGCCGCCAGCAACTTCGATCACGCCCGCCGGGCGGAAATACGCCCAGGTGAATTCCTCCTCGCGAGTCCAGACCAACTTAACCGGCGCGTTCGCGGAGCGCGCCAGCCGCGCGGCCTCCACGGCGCATTCACCTGTATGCTTTCCGCCGTAGCCCGAACCCATGTCCGGCATGAGAACGCGAACCTGATCTTCGGGCACATGGAACGCTTGCGCAAGCTGGGTACGGACGGCGAACGGCCTCTGCGTGCCGGTCCACACGGTCAGCATCGAGTTTGACCACTGCGCCAAGGCAGCGCGCGGCTCCGGTGGCGCGTGCGCGATGTAGGAGACCGTGTACGTCTGGTGCAGTTGGCGATCGGCCGCGGCGAGATCCTTTTCGACCGAGCCGGTTTCGTGGCGCGATGCACCTTCGAAGCCCTTTGTCTCGACGGGATTGTTTTTCAAGTACGCGAACAATTCCTTGTTCGATATCTGCGGCTGCTCGTTCCATTTCGCTTGCAGCGATGCAAGCGCGCGCGTGGCCGCCTCTTCCGTGCCCGCAGCCACTCCCGCGAAATCACCGTCGCGCACAAAGGTGACGTTATCGGCCAAATCGAACGAAGGCGCGTTAATGGAAACAAGCGTGGCGCCAAACGACGGAGGCCGCAGAATTTTTCCATAGAGCATTCCCGGAAGTTTCTGGTCCGACGGGTACAAATGCCGGCCGGTGACGAAATCGCGGCCGTTCACCTTCGGAATCGACTGGCCCTCCACCGTCCACTGCGCGGGAGCAATCAGCGCCTCATCCGCCGGAATTACAGCCGTAAGCTGCTGGCCGCGCACCAGTTCGGTATAGGTGATTGATTTCCTCTTGCCTACAATTTCGACTCGCCCGTTGGCCGCTTTCAGCCGCTGCGCATCCACGTTCCACTTCTTCGCCGCCAGGGCGATCAATTCCTCGCGCGCCGCGGCGGCCACTTTACGAAGCTGCAGATTCATCGTCGGCGTGGTGCGGCTGCCGAACGTGCCCATGTCGTACGGGGTGAGCAGCGTATCGCCCATCACCATTTGAATGCCATCGATCGGGAAGCGAAGCTCTTCGGCCACGGCTTGGCTCAGCGATGTGCGGATGTTCTGCCCGATCTCCACTTTTCCGGTGTAGACGGTGACCGTGCCGTTTTGACCGACGTGCATCCACGCGCTGATTTCTTTTGGCAGCGGCTCGAAAAAGCCGAATCCTCCGGGGCGGCGCGCGCCCGATCCCTGCGCGGGCAATTCTTTCAGCGCACACACCACGAGCACGCCGGCGCCCAGGAATTTGAAAAAGTCGCGACGCTGCAACTCGAAATGATGCACAGCGGCCGCGCGAAATTCGTAGCGCTCCGGCTCCGCCGCGCCCGGAACAGCCGGATCTTCGATCATGATTCGGCTCGCTTCCGCGCGGCGCGTTGGATCGCCGCCACGATGCGCGGATAGGTGCCACAGCGGCAGATGTTGCCTTCCATGGCGCGCGCGATTTCCTGCGCGGTGGGATTCGGGTTCGACTTCAGAAACGCCGCCGCGGACACGATCATGCCCGAGGTGCAATAGCCGCATTGCAGCGCCTCTTCCTCCAGAAAAGCTTCTTGCACGGGATGCAGCCGGCCGCGATGTTCGAGCCCTTCGATCGTGGTGATGTGCCGATTGGCGACCGTTCCGACGGCGGTAATGCAGGAACGGCGCGGATTGCCGTCGATCAGGACGGTGCACGCGCCGCACTGCGCTTCACCGCAGCCGTACTTTGTTCCCGTCAATTCCAATCGATCGCGTAGCACGGAAAGGAGGCTGGTCTGTGGATTTGCGTCGATGGAGTGGACCGCGCCATTCACGCGAAGGTTGATGAAATTCGCCATACCAGCTCCCTCGACAGAAATCCGATGGGAGGCAGCTGGGAGAAGATGCCTCCTGGCAGTGTTTTGCCGACCCTAGCTTACACCTGCGGCATATTTTCGGATCGAGGTGTTTCTCGGCTCGCAGGCCGCCACTGGCCGGCGGACGGGCGGCGATTTGCGGCGCGCTCCGGGCATTGCACGGAAAGGAGTTGCGTGTATAATTTCCGCCTAGCTACAAGAGGAATGCTTGGTAACGGTCATCCGAAAAATGAATCGGGGCGGCTGGCATTGGCCGATTGAAGTCCGTTGAGATGCTTTCCTGATTCCCGGGAGATAGCAACGCATTTATGAATGTGCACTGGATTCGGAAATGCACCCTTTTAATTTGCCTGCTCTTCTGCTGTACGCCCGTCGTATTCTCGGCGCCTGCTCGTAGTCCGCAGGGCTCTTCCGTGTCGACGGTTGCGCCTCATTTTGACGCGGGCCAATTGGCTGCCGTCGAGCGCATGGCGAACGACGCGAAAGCTTCCGCAGACAATGCCTGGATGCTCACCAGCTGCGCGCTCGTGCTGCTGATGACTGGCCCCGGCCTCGTGCTTTTCTACGGCGGGCTGGTGCGCAAGAAAAACGTGCTGGGGACGTTCATGCAAAGCTTCGCCATGATGGCGGTCATCACGGTGATCTGGGCGATTGTGGGATACAGCCTCGCGTTTGGCCCAGGAACGAGTTTCATTGGCGGATTTCATCACCTATTCCTTCGGGGCGTAGGGTTGGCGCCCGATCCGGCGTACTCCACCACGATTCCAGCTCAGACGTACATGATGTTTCAGCTAATGTTTGCGATTATCACGCCGGCTCTGATTACCGGGGCGTTCGCCGAACGTATGAAGTTCAGCGCGCTGCTGATGTTTCTCTCCTTGTGGTCGATTTTCATTTACGCGCCCATGGCGCACATGGTGTGGGGCAAGGGTGGATTCCTGAACGCTGCACTCGGCGGCCGTTTCCCAACGCTGGATTTCGCGGGCGGCACCGTCGTACACATCACTTCGGGAGTTTCCGCGCTCGTCTGCGCCTTATATTTGGGGAAGCGGTTGGGTTATCCACGCGAACCCATGCTGCCGCACAGCGTGGTGCTAAGTTTCATCGGCGCATGTCTATTGTGGGTCGGATGGTTCGGATTTAACGCCGGTAGCGCGCTCGGTTCAGGCGCGCTGGCCACCAGCGCTTTCGTCGCCACGCATTTCGGAGCAGCGGCGGCCGTGGTGGGGTGGTGTGCGGCCGAATGGCTGGTCCGAGGGAAGCCGAGCGCGCTCGGTGCGATTTCCGGCGCCGTCGCAGGACTGGTGGCCATCACACCCGCTTCGGGATTCGTCAGCCCGATGTCCGCGCTAATTATCGGGGCGATCGCCGGTGTATTTTGCTTCTGGATGGTTACGTTCGTGAAAGGGCGCTTTGGGTACGACGATTCCCTCGACGCCTTCGGAGTTCACGGAGCGGGCGGCACCATCGGAGCGCTGCTCACCGGCGTGTTTGCCTCCAGCGCGGTCAACCCGATTTTTCGTAGCGCCAGCGGCAAAGTGCTGCCCTTGGGAGCCATCGAAGGCAATTACCATCAAATTGTGAACCAGGCCGTCGGCGTGGGGATTGCCTGGGGATTGGCCATCGTGGGTACGCTGATAATTTTGAAGATCGTCGATCTGGCGATTGGGCTGCGCGTGCCGGAAGAACACGAAGTGCAAGGGTTGGACCTATCTCAGCACGGCGAGGAAGGGTACTATTGGGAGGTCTCTAGCTGACCGGGAAATCGGGCTCACGTGTTCTTGCGGGCACGTGTGATCCAAATCTCGAGCCGAGAAAAATCCGATGACAAAGGTCGAAGCGGTCATTCAAACGTCGAAGTTGGATTCGGTGAAAGACGCGCTTCATGAAATCGGCGTCGAAGGCATGACGGTACTGGAAGCTCGCGGCCATGGACGCCAGAAGGGTCACACGGAATTTTATCGCGGCCGCGAATACACGGTGGACCTGATCCCCAAGATCAAACTCGAGATGGTCTTGGCGGACGATCTGGTGGAAAAAGCCGTGCAGGCCATCATGACCGCCGCTCGCACCGGGAAAATTGGCGATGGCAAGATTTTCCTCTCGAAGGTTGACGACGCGATCCGGATTCGTAACGACGAGCGCGGCGATAGCGCGCTCTAGCGCATCCCGCGGCGCTCCGCGCTCTTGAAGATCCCGCCGGCATCCATTCAGCGCTGCCCGGCAGTTGCATTCGATCAGACGGTCATGCCTATAGCTCCGCTTTCGAGCAACGAGTTGCGTGATTTTTACGCCGAAGAAGCGGCGAAGATTCAACGCACATTCGCGGAAAATGGCGATGGACGCGTAGCTATCCAGGGCCGCACGTCCTTGGTCGAATCGATTGCGCTCCGGCTTTGGAAGGAGCACATCTCTCCGGAGGCCGATGGACCGCATGATCTGGCGCTCGTGGCGCTGGGCGGCTTTGGCCGCCGCTCGCTTTTTCCGTACTCCGATATCGATCTTCTCTTCCTGCACACCGGCGCCGCCGAGCACGAACTGAAAAACCCGCTTCGCAGCTTCTCTCAACAAATCTGGGATCTACGGCTGAAACTTAGCCCTTCCACCCGCACACTATCCGAGTGCGAGAGATTCGATCCTAACAACGTCGAGTTCGCTATTTCACTTCTAGATTGCCGTTACCTGGCGGGTGACCGGAGGCTCTTCGATCGACTTCACGATCAGGTGATTCCGAAGCTCGTTTCGCGCGAGTCTCGCTCCATCGTGCAACGGCTTACTGACTTGACTCGCACGCGCTACAACAAATTCGGAAACACCGTCTTCCACCTCGAACCCAACGTGAAGGACGGTCCCGGCGGTCTGCGCGATTACAATCTGGCCTGCTGGCTTGCGCTGATCGCGGCCGTGGACGAAACCGGCGCATGGCCCAACAATCGCGAGCTTCTTCCGCCATGGCTCCGTCAGAAATTCGATTCCGCGCTCGATTTCCTTGTTTCGGCGCGCTGCTTTCTGCATTTTCGTCACGGCCGCGACGACAACACGCTGGCTTGGGAAGCACAAGACGAAGCGGCGGAACGCCATATCGGTTCTCCCGCCACGGGTTCACTCACTGCATCAGACTGGATGCGCATCTATTTTGGACACGCGCGGTCGATTCATCGCGTCGCCGTGCAATTGCTCGACGAGTTTCCGGCCGCGCGTCCATCGCTCTACAAACAGTTCCAAAATCTGCGCTCGCGGCTTTCCAATTCCGAATTCGCGGTGGTGGACGGGCGGATTTTCCTGCAGCGCCAAGAGTCGATCAGGGATCCGGAACTCCCGCTGCGGCTATTCCGTTTCCTCGCACGCCACGGGCTGAGCCTCAGTTCGGTGGCTGAACATCAGTTCGAAGAAGCGCTGCCGGCCATCGCCGCCGCGCCTCCTAAGGGCGCGGAGTTGTGGCACCAATTGCAGGAAATCCTGCTGGCGCCGCATGCGGCGGAAGCGCTGCGCGCCATGCATTCGCTCGGTCTGCTCGATCTGCTGCTGCCCGAGTTCAAGGCCGTTGATTCGCTGGTTATCCGCGATTATTCGCATCGCTTCACCGTGGACGAGCACACGTTTCACACCATCGAAAACCTTCATGCGCTGCGCAAATCTCAATCGAAGTGGGACCAGGGATATGCCGAACTGCTCGACGAAATCGAACAGGCCGATCTTCTGTACCTTGCTCTTTTGCTCCACGACACCGGCAAAGGCGCGAAGCCGGACGATCACATTGCGGGCAGCCTGGAACTCGCGGGTCCCTGCCTCGCGCGGCTCGACCTGGACGAGGCCGATCGCGAAACGGTTGTCTTCCTGATCGCACACCATCTGGATATGGGCAGCGCGCTGCGCCGCGATATTTTCGATCCGCAGGTGATACGCCACCTGGCGCAAAGCATGCGCACGCCGGAAGATTTGAAGATGCTCTGTCTTTTCACCTACGCGGATATCAAATCCGTGAATCCCGAAGCGCTCACTCCATGGAAGGCGGAAAATCTGTGGCAGCTGTATATTGGCGCCGCAAATTTAATGATGCGCAGCGCGGACGATCGTCTCCACGCAGGCGGAGACGAGGAGCCGATCACTCAACTCCGTGCGCTGATGCCTGCCGCCGGGAAAAAGCTAGAAGGCTATTTGGACGGTCTGCCGCGCCGATACCTCCGCACGCAAGCTGCTAGCGACGTGATCCGCCACGTCGACATGGCGAATCGTCTCGGCGACGATCCCGTCCAACTCGATCTGACGCGCGGGCGCCAATGGTTCGAGCTCACGCTGGTGACCACCGATCGCCCCTTTCTTTTTTCCCGGATGGCCGGCGCGCTAGCCGCTTGGGGCATGAACATCGTGAAAGCCGCCGCGTTTTCCAATAAGGCCGGAGTGGTGGTCGACCAGTTCTTTTTCACCGACCGCTTTCGCACGCTGGAATTAAACCTGCCTGAATGGGAACGCTTCAAGAGCAGCGTTCACGACGTGGTTCTCGGCGAGGCCGATTTGACCCGCATGCTTCGGGATCGCCTGCGCTCGACGAACGACGCGGCGCCGAAAGTCAAAGTCGAAACGCGTGTGGAAATTGACGACGAGAGTTCGGCGCATAGCACCCTAGTGGAAGTGATCACCCAGGATCGTTCCGGTGTGCTGTATCGCATCAGCTCGCAACTGGCGCGGCACAAGTGCAATATCGAAATCGCGCTGATCGAAACCGAGGGCCAGACGGCCATCGACGTCTTTTACGTAACATCTGGCGGAGAGAAGCTCCCAGCCGCGCAACAGGAGCAAGTCCGGCTCGCGCTATTTGACGAACTGACCAATGGCCGCCCGGCGTATCTCGCCGGAGCGGAAGCGGGTGCGCCTCCGCCGGCTTGATCGGGCACTACGTCCAGCCTCTAGGTTCCCCGTGAACAGCCGGCGGTGAGTGGCACTCCAACCGCGTCGTCACCCGCGTCCTTTCCAGTTTTCGACATCTTCTTCTTTCCGCTATCTTCGCGAAACTTCGCGCATCCAATCCCTCTAGGCACGCGTATCATACGGGTAGAGCCACGCCCCTATAAGCCGCACGGAGGTTGTGCATGCTGATCAAACGCAAGCCGGATTTGACCTACGCCGACGTCACTCCGAAGGGCCTCTACATGGGCCGCCGCAATTTTCTGCTGGGCGCCCTTGTGACGTATGGCGCCGTGGCCGGATATCGCCGTTTGCCCAATTGGTTCAGCAGCAGATCGAAAGGCTCCGTGCCTGTTCCGATCAACGGAGTGAAGAAATGGCCCGGCAGCACCACCGAGACGGAAACCCCGCTCGAAAAGGTCACGCACTACAACAATTTCTACGAATTCGGCGACCAGAAAAGCGATCCGGCTGAAAACTCAAAGAACTTCGTTACCTCGCCCTGGAGCGTTTCCGTCGAAGGCGAAGTCGAAAAGCCGCGCAAGTTCACCATGGACGAACTCATGCACCTCGCTCCGCTTGAGGAGCGCATCTATCGCCACCGCTGCGTGGAAGCATGGTCGATTGTGGTGCCGTGGATCGGCTATTCCTTCAGCACCATTGCCAAGCTCGTGCAGCCGACTTCCAAAGCGCGGTACGTAGCGTTCCAGAGCTATTACAGTCCGATGGTGATGCCCTGGGCTGCGGGCACTGGCATTCAATTTCCATATATCGAGGGTCTGCGCATTGACGAAGCCATGCACCCGCTCGCACTGTTCTGCGTGGGCATGTACGGCGAAACGCTTCCTAACCAAGATGGCGCTCCCGTGCGCGTGATTCTGCCTTGGAAGTACGGCTACAAGAGCATCAAATCCCTGGTGAAGATACGCTTCGTGAAAGATATGCCGGAGACCACTTGGAACAACTACTCGTCCAGTCGGTACGGTTTCTATTCCAACGTGAATCCCAGCGTTGATACGGTTCCCTGGAGTCAGGAATACGAAACCCGCCTGGGGCCCGGCCTCGGCCTTTTTACTGCCAAGCTTCGCACCCGCATGTTCAATGGCTACGACGAAGTCGCCAGCCTCTACTCCGGCATGAATCTGCGCAAGTACTACTAACCGGAGCCAGCCGCGTTGAAGCGATTCTTAACGAGCAAGTGGACGAAGATTGTCGCCTTCCTATTGTGCCTCGTTCCGGCGGCCGACATCGCGTTGCGCATCGCAGGGAACGAGGATCCTGCTCTGGTGTTGCCGTGGTTTAGTTACTACCTTTCGGCCAATCCGATAAAATACATCGAGCATTTCACCGGGGATTGGACGCTGCGTTTTCTCGTGATCACGCTCGCGATCGCGCCGCTGCGCAAAATCCTGCATCTGCCGCAACTGATCCGCTTCCGCCGCATGTTCGGCCTCTTCGCGTTTTTTTACGTGAGCCTTCATTTCACCACGTGGATCGTTCTCGACCACTGGCAGCAGTGGAGTTGGAACGCCATCTGGGCGGATCTTTTGAAACGGCCGTTTATCGTGGTCGGCTTCACGGGGTTTCTGTTGCTGATTCCGCTGGCGGTCACCTCCACTGCCGGATGGATTCGACGCCTTGGAGGCAAGCGCTGGCGAATACTGCACCGCGCCATCTACATCACCGCCGTACTCGGCGTGATCCATTATTACTGGCTCGTGAAATCCGATAAGCGAGCGCCGCTGGCCTACGGCGCCATCTTCGGCGTGCTCTTCCTTTGGCGTTTTGGCGTGTGGCTCTTAGAACGGCGCCGCGCCGCAGCGGCGGCTGTGCGCAAGCGATCCGTCTCGGCGGAATCCGCCTGAGCTCCTCGCCGCGCGAAGGACATTCGGCTGAGTGGAGATTGAAATTTAACCTTCCGGCGCACACGTTTTGCGCCGTGTCTATTTCCAGTTACCATGAGTGCTGGCGGTGTACTTCACTGGGATGCAAATCCCGGCGGCGGGCGCTCTATACTGCGCGCCGCGAGCATCTAAATAGGTTTGCTGGATGTTTGCCGGGCCGTCTGCTGTGCGTCGGGTCCAGGATTTAGTGACCAGTTGCGCGAGCCAAGTTCTTGCGCGCCATTTATCGAATTCAGCCGGCGGCGCAGCGGTGCAAGCCGCAACTCCTGCGAGGAGCCATGAAGCCGAAAAACCGCCAGCGTAATTCATTGCTGGGCTCATCGCCGCTGTTTCTTCTCGCGGTCTCGTCGTTTATGTTCTTCGCCTCGTGCCACGCGAGCACGCCGCCGACCAAAACTCCCGTTGGTGCTCCGACGATCACCACGCAACCAGCGAACCGTGCGGTTGCCGTGGGCCAAACGGCTACATTCACCGTCGTGGCTACGGGCGCGGCTCCGCTCAGCTATCAGTGGAAGAAGGACACCGCAAACATCGCTGGGGCAACTTCGGCGAGTTACACCACGCCTGCTACCGTGGTCGGCGACAGTGGCACAACGTATCGTGTAGTGGTCAGCAACGCCTCCGGGTCGGTAACCAGCAATTCCGCCACGCTCACCGTCAATTCGATGCCGCCTCCGTCGAGCATCTCCGTGCTCACCTACCACAACGACAATTCCCGCACTGGTTTGAATCCCAACGAGACGACTCTGACGACCACCAACGTCAATTCGACCCAGTTTGGTAAGTTGGGCACGATGGCAGTTAGCGGGCTGGTTGATGCCGAGCCGCTTTACGTCGGCGGCCTGACCATCAACGGCGCGACGCACAACGTCGTCTTCGTTGCCACCGAGCACGATATGGTGTACGCGTTCGACGCCGATACCTTCACTCAACTCTGGTCCGCTAACATGCTGGCCAATTTTACGGGTGAAACGCCAAGCGACGACCACGGCTGTAGCCAGGTCGAACCTGAAATAGGTATTACGTCAACTCCGGTGATCGATCCATCCGCCGGACCCAACGGCACGATTTTCGTCGTTGCCATGTCCGAGGATTCCAGCGGCAATTATCACCAACGGCTACACGCGCTCGATCTCACTACCGGAGATGATCGCATCGCGGCTCAGGCCATCCAGGCCACTTATCCCGGTACGGGCACCGGCAGTTCCGGCGGCGTGCAGACTTTCGACCCTGGATCTTACGAAGAGCGCGCCGCGCTGCTGCTCCTGAATAACGTGGTCTACACGACGTGGACTTCGCATTGCGACTACGCGCCTTACACCAGCTGGGTGATCGGCTACAGCGAATCGAATCTCCAGCAACTTAGCGTTCTGAACCTCACCGCAAATGGCTCGACGCAGGGAGGGGAAGAAGGCGGGATATGGATGGCGGGAGATGGTCCTGCCGCTGATTCTTCGGGCAACATCTATCTCCTCGTCGGCAATGGAACTTTCGACACGACTCTCAGCGGCGGCTTCCCGAATCATCAGGACTACGGCAACTGTTTCATGAAGATCTCCACAGCCGGAAACTCACTTTCCGTGGCGGATTACTTCGCCATGAACAACAGCTCCGGCACCGCCGAATCCGAGTCCGGCAACGACACGGACCTCGGCTCCGGTGGCGAAATGCTGCTGCCAGATGTGACCGATAGCGGAGGGACCGTCCATCATTTGGCGGTCGGCGCGGGCAAAGACTCGAATCTGTACATCGTCGATCGCGACAATATGGGGAAGTTTGCCGCCAATGATGCGAACATCTACCAGCAGCTCGGTGGCGCCCTTCCCGGCGGCGTTCGGTCCGCTCCGGCGTATTTCAACAACACGGTTTATTACGGCTCCGTAGACCAGCCCCTGATGGCCTTTCCAATCTCCAACGCGAAACTTGCTGCGTCGCCTTCTTCGGAGAGCCCATCGTCATTCGGCTATCCGGGCGCCACGCCTAGCATTTCATCGAATGGCGCGTCGAACGGTATCGTGTGGGCGATCGAAAATGGCAGCTCCACCGGCACGCTGCATGCCTATGACGCCACGAATCTCTCGAACGAGCTTTTTAGGGGCACATTCTCAACGAACTCAGCCGATAAATTTGTTACACCGCTGATCGCCAACGGGAAAGTATACGTCGGCACGCCCAATGCCGTCCTCGTGTTTGGGCTGCTTCCGTAGCCGGCGGAAAGTGCGCCACGGCCCGCGCTGATAGTTTGAATGCGCCGCTCTCGATTCTCGCATCCCAAACTTCGTGCGTAACCCGGCTAATTCGCCGAGTCGTCGGCCATGGCATTATTTTCCTCGCCGGCGCGGAGCGCGGTGATGCAAAGCTTTTCTCCGCCGTCGCCGCATTCATACACCTGGTATGCGGGCAAGTCGTGAGGCTGTACTCTGAAATCTCCAGATTCGGTCGAGGTGGCTAGATCGAAATCCGTTAGCACGTACAGATTTCCCGGGTGAGCGCGGACCCGAAAATCCTCCGAACCTGGCTCGTAATTCCCGTAACTGAAGCATCGTCCGATGCAGGCACGATCCAGAATGTGCTGGATGAGCACCCGCGAATGGTCGGGAGCCAATATGCTTCCCAAGACCCGCTGGTTTGGAGGCAGCTTGCTCACGAGCTGAACGATCTGCCGCTCCATTCGGTTCACGAGTCCCGTATCTTGATAAAGAAATGCGAAAAACACGGCCGCAATCGCCAGCGTCGCTGCCAGGTGCCATCGCTTCGGGCGCATCGCGCCCAGCACGCAGCACGCGAGCACGGCGGAAATCGTGGTAAACCGTTCGGTGAGGAGCGAAGCGGCAGCCGACCCGGGCGACACCTGCACGCCCCCGGGCAATATCCAAACAGAAATCAGAGCCAGGGCATAAAGCTGGGCCGGCAGGGCATATTGCGCCCAGACGCCGCTCTCTTTTAGCCGTAGTATTAAGTCCAGCGCAATCGCCATTACAACAAATGCGATCAATCCATATTCGGCAATCGCGTATCGTGGGCCGAACAGCACCAGTTGGTCCGCGCCATTGAAAAAATAAAAGGGCCGCGTCGGTGGATCGAGCCGATAACAAGCGCCGAGAATCTTCGGGACGGCGAAAAGTCCCGCCGCCGCAGCTGCAAGCCACAGGATTTGGTATCGCCGCGGCGTCGCGCTAGCAATCCACACGTACACGCACGCGCCCGCGAGCCAGATCGGTCCGAGCGGATTAGCAAGCAGCGCCAAAGGCGCAATTATCAACGGCGCCAAGCGTTCCCATCCGCGGCCGCGCAAGAAAATCGCCAAGCCGAAAAACGACAGTCCCAGCGAGAGGTAGTAATTGAAAAAGCCCATCTCGAAGGTCCAGCCGTATGCCACCAGCGCGATGCAAGGCGCTAGCAGCCACGGAGCCCGCCGTGCGGCCGCCGCCACTAGCGCGAACGTTCCCCAGAAGAAGATCAGGACGGCCAGCGCCACGGCGGTTGTTTCTCCGGTGTGCAGCCCAAACACCGAGCCGAATCCGCTGAGCATGTAATCGAAGAGTACGTTGGTCCAAGGATGCGTGATCCATAGGCCGGGGGCTTGCCCGCGACGAATCAATTGCACCAGCCAGGCGTTGTAGAGATGGCTGCCCAGATCGTCCGCCTCGATTTCCGCGTGCCAGAAGCAGGGAAGCAGCACCAGCGCTGAAATCGCGGTCATCCGCAGCCAATGCTCGCGCAGAAAACGCAACGCCACGGCGAGCGCCCATGTATTACTCTGTGCGGTACCGCCAGTGGAAATGGTGGTTGCATTCGCAGCGACTAGATCTCGCGCAGTCGCACGATTAGCGACGGTATTGTTGGCGCTCGCCATCCTGCGGATATTGTATCGGAATGCAGGGTTTCAACCAGATTGTGGGGCTTACGAACTAAAGAATGGCGCACACGTGGAGCGATTGCCTCGGAGGGAGCGAGCTGTACGTTGACCCCTCAGGGCCGAGATTGCGGCTGACCTGTAGATCTTACCGCTTGGTCATCGGAATAGCAGAGGGACGCGGATGCGAAGGCCGCTTGCGCTCGGACGGATCCCAATCCTCAGGCGGGAATGCGATGCGCCAGAATACCGGCGATGCCTCTGCAAACTCCACTCCCACTTCCTGCCGCCCGCCATCCCTCTGGCCGATCGACGTGACCGTGCACGGCAGTTCTTCGGCCGTTTTGGTGTTGATGATGAAGATTTCCTGCGTGCGGGTTAAAGGGGTCGAGAGTCGCACCATGCATCCGTGGGCGTTCACCGAAATCGTGTGCGTCTGTTCTTCAAACTGTTGGCCGCCTTTTTTGCCCCGCACCAAGACGGGCATCGCAATGTGCACCCGGTGAGATCTTCGACGTTCCGCTTGGACTTCGCTCAGACTTGCTAGTGTGGTCTTTCCCTCAGCCATGATTTCTCCCCAATTCCAGATCTTGTCCCGCGCGCCGGGCGCCGCGGATTCGCACTCATTCCGGGAAACCGCGAGATTTCGGCCGGCGATGAAGAACCGGCTTGTCGGCACATCCCGCCGCAAGCTCCACTAAGACTCTATCGGCGCAGTCACGCTTGGTCTATAGGCGGATAGTACTATAGCGGATGGAACGAGTTGGCCTCCGAGCCTTAGCAGCCGTTAATGGCTGGAATTGCTGTTCGCCTGGGGCGTAGACGCTACTTTTGCTTGGATATCCTCGGAATTAGAGAGGGGCCCTACCGGGTTCTTCCTCACGGCCAGCACCAAGACTGTACGAGAGGCCAGTTAATCACTTCGATGCCCGCCTTATAGGCGGCGTCGACGCAGAATTTCGCGGGCGAGCATGGCTACGAGGGGGGCGTCCAACGCCGGACCTAATATCCGCGTCGAAAAAATAGAAAGCGGTGCCACGCTTCCGCGCAGTACCGCTCCTAGAAGAATTAATTCTATGCCAAGTTAGGCAGCCGATCACGCCGCTTGAACCAAAGCAGCGCGCCCAGGCCCATCAAAAGCATCAGGATGGCACTCGGTTCCGGTGTGTGGACGATGAACTGCTGCGGCAGTCCCGAGCCGGTAAGGCATTGCCCGCTTATGCAGCTTGTCGGCATATAGATCAGGAAATCGCTCATCTCCGAAGCACTTAGGCTGGAGCCTGCCGCCTGATTGAGCCAATAGTCTACGCCGTTCATGTTCGTGGAGTCGGATAGGAAGCTCGTTCCTCCGGAAAAGCCCGCCAGATAAGAGGAAACTCCGGTCGGATCGAACATGTCCCAGATAGCGTACTGAATCGCAGTCGCTTCGGAATTGTTTGGGGCTCCGAGCAGCTGCAGGGTCAGCCACGCAGCCTCGCTGTAATTGCCGGCGGTGCCGGTGTTGAAACTCGGTGCACCCGTCGACAGGGTCCCCAGATTGATGACGCTCGCGTTCCACGACTCGCCAACGAACGACTCATGCGCGAAATCGTCGCAGATCACGGGCGTCGAGGTACCGTTGATCGTAGCCGTGTAAGGACCCACGTAAACGTCAAATGCCGGGTTGTTTCCAGCGCCGGTGAGAGTCATCACGCTGTCCGCCTTCGCGGATGGAGCGAACGCCAGCACCGCCGCTGCTACGACTAGTAGAACTACTCGGGTAGCGTTATTCATTGGGCCTCGGTTTTAAAATTGAACATCTGCTTTACACGTCCTCAGTCGGGGTTTCACGTTCCATGTGTACGGAGTCACCCGCTTGCAAACGAAAGTAGAGGCAGCCCGTAAGTCTGTCAATATGAAAGAATTGCGACTAAAGTGGCAATCCCATGTACTCTTAACTTCTTGGTTTAAGGGGAAATAGCATCAATGAGAAAATTGCTTCCCAACCATTCCACGACCTTCCGACTTGTTTGTTTCGAAGCGGGTCAAGTTTTTCGATCTCGCGATCGTGCGCGCTGGTCGGGGCGCAGGTAAGCCCATAGGCTGATCTTGCATCGAGCCGGCATGGGCGTACACACGTAACAAACGAGCCGCGCCGTCTGGTCAAAGTTCGATAGAATCGGGATTCGGTTTTCATTCAGGGAGCCCGATCTGGGCCGCGAAAGCCGAGTTGTGGAGTACTCACGAGTGCAGGTGGACGACAAAATAACGAGTGGACGATCGAATCTGCTGCGCAAAGCGCGGCGAATTGTCGTCAAGGTTGGCACTTCGACCGTTATCGCCGTGCAAGGCGAATTTTCGCGCGAGCGCGTCGAGCCAATCATTGGCTCTATCGCGGCACTCCGCAAATCGGGACGGCAGGTGGTGCTGGTTTCCTCCGGGGCGGTAGGGCTCGGGCGCGGCTGGCTGGGACTTCACCAATCCCGTCTCGATGATTTGGTCACAAAGCAGGCTTGCGCCGCAGTCGGACAAAGTTTGCTGATGGATGCCTACAAGGACCTTTTTTCCGCGCAAGACATCAAGATCGCGCAGGTACTGCTCACAGAAGAGGACTTTACCAACTGGCGGCGCTACTCCAATCTACGACAAGCGATGGACAAGCTGCTCGGATTTGATGTGGTCCCGGTCGTGAACGAAAACGACACGGTTTCGACCGCCGAACTCGAATCGCTAACGCCCGGCGTGCGCACTCCCGTGTTCAGCGACAACGACCGCCTGGCGGCACTGGTGATGAGCGGGCTGGAAGCCGACGCCTTGGTGCTGCTAACCAACGTGGATGGCCTTCTCCGCCAGACGGAGCCAACTGCCGCGAAATCAACTCGCAATGGCAACGAGATCTCCGAGGGTTCGGAAGTCATCGGGCTGGTGGAGCGGATCACGCCGGAGCTGAAAGCGCTCGGCAGTGGGCCTTCGGCGAGCGGGCGCGGTGGGATGCGTACAAAGCTGGAGGCGGCGGAAATCGCCATGAATTGCGGCGGGATCGCCGTGATCGCCAACGGTAACGATCCGCGCGCCCTCGATCGAATTTTTGCCGGCGAGCCGTTGGGCACCGCGTTTCTCCCGGCCAGGCGGATGCGTGGCAAGCGGCGCTGGATCGCCTATGCGGCGGATGTGCGGGGCCGGGTAGTGGTGGACGCGGGGGCCCATCGAGCGATCACCAAGGGAAAAGCCAGTTTGCTGGCTTCGGGGATCGTGCGCGTCGAGAATCATTTTGCGTCCATGGATGTAGTGAGTATCGTCGATGCCGAGGGGCGCGAATTTGCGCGCGGCATCGCGAACTGCGCAAGCCAGGAAGCGGAAAAATTCTCAGGCAAAAAAGGCGCGCACCGCACAAGGCCTGGCGCAAGCGCGCCGGTGCTTGTCACTCGCGATAATATTGTGTTATTGCAAACGCCATGAGCCAACCATCGATCGCACCAATCGAAGGGAACGCAGCGTCCGTTGCGTCGCTGGCCGGGCGGGCGAGGGTTGCCTCGCGCGCCGTGGCCAAGCTTTCTGCCGGCGCGCGCAACGAAATGTTACTTGCGGCAGCGGAGGCCATCGAAGATGGAGCACAACGCACTCTCGATGCAAACGCGCGCGATTGTAAGGCCGTCGAACCCGCCGTAGCTTCCGGCAAGATTACATCCGCCATGCTGGCGCGCCTGCGCGTGAAAGAAAAAGGCATCGCCCAGATGGCGAGACAGGTTCGAGAGGTGGCGGCACTGGCCGATCCTCTCGGGAATCGGCTTTCAGCGACGGAACTCGATACCGGTCTTGTTTTGATAAAGGAATCCTGCCCGCTGGGCGTCGTCGGAGTAATTTTCGAGTCGCGACCGGATGTTGTGCCGCAGCTTGCGTCCCTTGGACTGAAATCCGGCAATGCTGTGATCATGAAGGGCGGCTCGGAAGCGGCGGCCACCAATGAAATGCTGGTGGCCATCTGGCGCGAAGCGCTGGCGAAATTTCCCGATGTGCCGGCCGATTCAATTTCGCTGTTGCAGACGCGCGCGGACGTACTCGACTTGCTGGCGCAAGATCGGAACGTGGACCTGATCGTTCCGCGCGGATCATACGAGCTGGTGCAGTACGTGATGCAGCACAGCCGCATTCCCGTTCTCGGCCATGGCGAAGGCATTTGCCACGTCTACGTGGATCGCGCGGCCGATATCGCGCAAGCGGTTGCAATCGCTTACGATGCGAAGGTTCAATATCCCGCCGTATGCAACGCGGCGGAGACGCTGCTGATTCACGAAGAAATCGCACGTGAGTTTTTACCGAAGGTGGCCGCAAAGCTGCAGGAAGGGGGCGTCGAAATTCGAGGATGCGTGAAGACTCTGGCCATTCTGCCAAATCACGGAATCGTCCCGGCCACGGAGAAAGATTGGCGTACGGAATATTCGGCTCTCATTTTGTCGACTAAGGTGGTCGCGAATTTGGACGAAGCGATTGACCATATCAATCGTTACGGCTCGCACCACACCGACGCGATCGTCACCGAAGACGCCGAGGCGGCCGGTCGCTTCATGAATGAAGTCGATTCCGCTGGCGTATATCACAATGCCTCGACGCGCTTTGCGGATGGTTACCGCTACGGATTCGGCGCCGAAGTGGGAATTAGCAACGGAAAGCTGCACGCGCGCGGCCCGATGGGCCTCGAAGGCTTAACCACTTATAAATACAAGCTCTTTGGCAGTGGCCAGACGGTTGCGGAATACGCCACTGGAAACAAAAGGTTTACGCATAGACATCTACAATAATCGGTGCCGATTTGACCTTTTTGAGGCACGCGCCCGGTCTAGTAGGTCCGTGACTCCGTCCAGAAGGGCCGTGTGAAGCTTTACAAGGGCCTAGGGTCGCACGGAAAGTTTTGGATAGGTTTCGGTCATCGGCGCTAGTTTCGATCACTTAAACGGTTCCTGGTGGAGAGCGGGAATGCCACAAAAAGGGACCGCATACAGCGCGCGGCTTGATTTTCCACGCGGATAACCTCCCAGTACAGAGAGAACACGGGCCACAGGATGCGTGAACAAGACAGGCTGGCAGCGAACGTCGAGCGAGAAGCGAATTGGAAGCGCTGGGGACCCTATCTTTCCGAACGTCAGTGGGGCACGGTTCGCGAAGACTACAGTCCCGATGGCGATGCATGGGTCTATTTTCCGCACGATCATGCGCGCTCACGCGTCTACCGCTGGGGCGAGGACGGACTGGCGGGATTTTGCGACCGTCATCAGCACATCTGCTTTGCCATCGCTCTCTGGAATGAGAAAGATCCGATTCTGAAGGAGCGTCTTTTCGGCCTGACCAACCAACAAGGCAATCATGGCGAGGACGTCAAAGAGTATTACTACTATCTGGACGCCACGCCCACCAGCTCCTATCTTAAATACCTTTATAAATACCCGCAGGCTGAATTTCCCTACGATCGCTTGATTGCTGAAAACGGTCGTCGCTCGCGCGAGCAGCCCGAATACGAACTAGTCGATACGGGAGTCTTTGCCGACAACCGCTACTTCGACGTGTTCGTGGAGTACGCGAAAGCGGCGCCGGACGACATTCTCATCCGCATCACCGCCTGGAACCGCGGCCCGGAGGCCGCGCGGCTGCGCATTTTGCCGACGCTTTGGTTCCGCAACCGCTGGTCGTGGGGCGAGAATTTCGATCCGCCCCGCGCGGCGCGGATCGATGGCCCCTCCGGCACGGAGCTGATCGCAATCGAGGAATACCATTACGGTAGGCGATGGCTATTGATCGAGGGCGCCCCGGGATTGCTATTCACCGAAAACGAGACCAATGACGAGCGGCTGTACAGCGTCAAGAACCGCACGCCTTATGTAAAAGACGCCTTCCACCGTTTTGTCGTCAATGGCGAGTCTTCCTCCGTGAATCCAGCGTTGAAAGGGACGAAATGCGCGGCACATTTCGCCCCTTCGATTCCCGCCGGAGGAAGCTGGTCCATTCGGCTGCGTCTGCTCGACCGCAATCCAGCTGAAAATTCGGGGACGGCTGACGAGTACTTCGGATCGAGCTTCGATGCCACGTTCGCCGACCGCCAGAAAGAAGCCGATGAGTTTTACGCCTCGAAAACTGGCGACGCGAAGAGCGAGGAAACGAAGCGCGTCCAGCGGCAGGCATTTGCGGGTCTTTTGTGGGGCAAGCAGGGCTACCACTACGACGTGCCACGCTGGCTCGCCGGCGATCCCACGCAACCCAAGCCCGATCCGAATCGCCTACTGGGCCGAAATCATGAGTGGGTGCATCTTTACAACGCGGACGTAATCTCGATGCCGGACAAGTGGGAGTATCCCTGGTACGCGTCCTGGGATTTGGCGTTCCACTGCGTGGCCATGGCTCTGGTCGATCCGGATTACGCGAAGGAGCTGCTCGTGCTTTTCCTCCGCGAGTGGTACATGCATCCCAACGGGCAGATTCCCGCATACGAGTGGAATTTTTCGGACGTGAACCCTCCAGTGCACGCATGGGCGGCATGGCGGGTCTATCGAATCGAGCAGCGCACCAAGGGAACGGCGGATCGCGGTTTCCTCGAGCGCATCTTTCACAAGCTGCTTTTGAACTTCACCTGGTGGGTGAACCGAAAAGACCCCGGCGGCAGAAACGTGTTTGAAGGCGGATTTTTGGGCCTCGACAATATTGGAATTTTCGACCGGTCAATGCCACTCGGCCCCGGCATGTTCATCGATCAATCGGATGGCACGAGCTGGATGGCGATGTTTTGCCTGGACATGCTGGCGATCGCCACGGAGCTGGCCCGCAAAGATCCAGCGTACGAGGACGTGGCCAGCAAATTCTTCGAGCACTTCGTTTTCATCTCGCAGGCAATGAACAACATGGGCGGCGCGGGCATCGGCTTGTGGGACGAGCAGGACGGGTTCTATTACGACGTGCTGCACATGGGCCAAAACGTGTGCACGCCGATTCGCGTGCGGTCCATGGTAGGGCTCATCCCGCTTTTTGCCGTGGAGACGTTCGAGCCTGAAGATCTGGTGGGCATGCCGGCCTTTTCGCGGCGGATGCAATGGTTTCTGGATCATCATCCGGACCTCGCCGCTCACGTGGATATGAGCCGCCGCACGGATCGCGGTCCGCGCTTGCTACTGACCATCGCAAATCGTCAAAAGCTCGAACGTATTTACCGTTACGTGTTCGATGAAAACGAGTTTCTTTCTCCATACGGAGTGCGCGCGCTTTCGAAGTTTCATAAGGATCATCCGTTCAAGCTCGCGGTGGATGGCCAAATTCATTCCGTGGATTACGAGCCGGCCGAATCGACCACGGGGCTTTTCGGCGGGAATTCGAACTGGCGCGGTCCTGTCTGGTTTCCCATGAATTTTCTGCTGATCGAATCGATGCAGCGAATGCACTTTTATTATGGCGACGAGTTCCAGGTGGAATTTCCTTCGCGATCGGGCCGCAAAATGTCGCTGTGGGACGCCGCTAGCGAAGTTTCGCGCCGCCTCATCGGCATCTTTTTGACCCAAAACGGCCGCCGCCCGGTGTTTGGGGACCAAGAGTTATTCCAAAAGGACCCCTACTGGCGCGATTTGATTCCGTTTCATGAGTATTTCCATGGCGAAAATGGCAAAGGCCTCGGCGCCAGCCATCAGACCGGATGGACGGCGCTGGTGGCGAAATTGATCGAGCAGAGCGGAATCTGAGCGTGGCTGGACGACGGTGCGCGCGAACTGCGCGTGGAAGCCGACTTTACTTCATTTTTCTTCAGGCGTGGTTCCGCGGGGATCTTCGACCAGCTCGATCAACACTTTGCGGTTCGCCACCGCAGGCACGAGGAAGAAATTCACGCGCGTGCCATCGGCGCCATCGCGAGTGGCTGGATAAACCGGCGAAATGCCAAAGTGCGCGTGAAGAAGTTCCGTCATCCGCTTCACATCGCTCACGTTTATTTCCACTTGCTGAATCGACTCGCCCGATTTTTCCAAGAATCTTGCAATCGCTCCCTTGCCGGACGGACCGGAAGCGGTGAGGACGTCCAGGCGAGCGCCACTGTTGAACTCCAGTTGGAATTCACGCGCATCCTGATCCGGCGGAACGTCGGCGAGCGGCGGCGACCCGCACGCATCTCGAATTTTCTCGAAGGTTTGCGGATGAACGGCCACGCCGACTGTGAGTTCGGGGATTCCCGCTCGATCGTGAATGAAGTATGCGGCGAGTTCAGGATCGAGGAACCATGCTTGCGTCGCCGAGTTAGCCTGTTCGCAGCCGCGACGAAAAATCGCCACGGCCGCTGTTTCACGCACCGCGGCGTTCGCATCGCACAGTTCGCGGATTAGCGGTGCAAGTTTGTTGGCAACAGGCAACAAGAACCTCGCACGAAAATTCCAGGAAGCCTTAAGGTGAAAGCGGCGCCGGTTGGATGGCATTCACATTGGAAAGCGCAAGAGTTTGGGTCCGCCCTGGCAGCACCGTCACTGGCACGTTCCATTTCAGCCGGACGTCTCCCACTTCCGCGGCCACGTCGAGCGTGCTGAGCCAGTATTTCCCCGGCGGGACATTTTCGACCGCGGCTTCCCCTTGCAGGTTGGTCTGCGTGCGCGCCACGAGGTATTTTGACTGGGCGAGATCTAGAGCGCGGCGGCGGATCTGGGGAATTCGCTGAGCGAGAAGCATGTTCCAGCGCGGCCCAGGATTCACATCCATCAGGCTGAGGTCCAGACCCTCAACGGTTTGCGGATAGGTGGCGATATAGTGTAAGAGCATCTGTTCGTATTCGTCGGATTGCTTTTTGAACTTGGCCGGATTCTTCTTCTTTTCAGACGCTTTGAATTTTGGCGTTGGGAAATTCACCGATTCGTCGCCCGCGTTTCTTTCCATGTACGCGCGGCGAAATTCCGGCACTCCCAAAATGTCCTTCGGTGTGAGCTTGTGAACGAACGCTTCGCCCGAAAGCGAAACGCTTTGGTTCTTTTTCATCCACGCCTTTAGTTCGGGCGAAACGTCGAGCTTGGCGATAAATGCATTCATGTTCGGCTTCGGGTACGAGGCCTGCGAGTCTTTCTGGATTTGTTCGAAGCTTTTGCTGAGAAGAAAGAAAGGGAAACCGCGCACCGGCTCCTGAAGGCCCCCGGAGGGAGTTGCGTTGGCCACAAATTGGATGGCGCCGTTCTGTGCGTAGGCGAGCGTGGAGATGGCCACGAGTCCGGCGCAGAGGCAAAGGAAAATGCGGAATGCATGTTTCATGGCGGTCATCGTAACAGAAGCGTACAAGCTCGGCCCGGAGGATTCGTAGGGAGTTGACGCGAAAGGAACGGGGAGTCCGACGCGGCAACGACGAAAAGCCGGTTAGAACAGCTGGAATTCCATTTGGATGATTTCGCGCACGGCCGATGGCTTGCCGTCCGGACCAAGCGCGGGGCGCAGGCGCCATGTGCGCGCAGCCTTTACGGCGTTTTCATCGAGGCCGTAGCCCAGGCCCTTGACTACGTGGATGTCGGTGACGCGGCCGTCAGCCGTAATCACAGCCAGCAGTTCTACCTCGCCCTGGATTTTCACCTTCATCGCTTCGTCGCTATAGTCCGCGCGCGGGCAGTATAAGCACTGCGGTATTCCGTAGCCGCCGGAGCCCGCGTTGGGTAGGCCGCCGCCCGTGTTCCAGCCCTCGCCAGGGCCCAGCCCGTTGCCGTTTCCATTGCCCAGCCCGTTTCCATGCCCCTTGCCCATTGAGGCGTTATTGCTGTGCCCCAGCGGGTCGCCCCAAGTGGGCAGCTTCGGATCGGGCATCTTGATGTCTGGATTGCCGATGATAGTTGGCGTCATGGCGATTTCCGGGTGAGCCGGTGGATGCACCATGGGCCGCGCGAATTGCGTCCAGGAAAACTTGGGCGGCGTGCCTCTGCTGGCCGGTTTCAAATCGTGCTGGCCGCCGCCACCGCCAGCTTTCAGTTTCGCCGGCTTCAGATACGGAGAGACAACCATATCAACTGGAGTAATGTTCATGGGGCTCGTGTTAATGACGGGCGGACGGAGCCAGTAGCTCAGGAGCAATGGTACGAGCACGATCAAAGCGATCGCCAACACGTGTGCGCCGGCTGAGATGGCCTGAGTGCGCGAGAACTGCTCGTTCTTCGACCAAATGTCTTTTACCGCTATCGGCTTGCTGGTAGTTTGCAGCGGAGGAAGCTTCGGCGGCGAAATCAGATCGCGCAGATTTTGCCACAAGCTGACTTGACCGCTCCAGTTCACCAACAGGTCGGATTTGACATTGCCCTTCGGCCCGGCGTGAAGAATCTCTTTTACGTTTTCGCGGATACTGCCGCCGAAACGCGGCATATTGAATGCGGCAGGCGTCCCCGGCCGCATTTTTACCGGGCGCTCGATTAGAAAGTCCCTTAGATTTGACCAAAGGCTCCGCAGGCTGGATTCGCGGGAAGGGGAATGGTAACGCCCAAGCTGGAGGGTTGGACCCTCGTTCGAATTTCCGGCGTCCTTGGTTCTGGCGCCAACCTCTGACATTTGGCTGCTCCGGCCCTCTTCAAACCGTTAGACGCAACACCTTAGGAAAGGATGCCCCGCCTTGGGCACGGCTGACAGGCCCGTGAAATCATTGTAACATACGACGTGTGAAGGGAATTTGGGGTTTCACCGCGCGCATACTTGGCGAGAGCGCGTTCCCATTCCGCAATCATCAAGACCGCAATCCGGAGCCCCAAGCACGTTCTTTTTTCGTGCTGGGGTGGCAAGAAAGGGCTTCTCGGTTTCATAAATGGCGAAAAATCTCGACCTGAAGAGCACTCTTAATCTGCCGAAGACAGAGTTTCCCATGAAGGCCAAACTGCCCGAGCGCGAGCCGCTTCAGCTAGCCGAATGGGAACAGATGGGGCTATACGCGCGCATTCTGGAGTCCCGCGCAGGCGCGCCGCTCTTCGTCCTACACGATGGCCCCCCGTATCCCACCGGCGAAATCCACCTCGGCACCGGGCTCAACAAGACCATCAAAGATATGGTGGTGAAGTCCAAAACCATGGCCGGATTCCGTTCGCCCTACATTCCCGGCTGGGATTGCCACGGGCTGCCGATCGAAACGCAGGTGGAAAAGAAGCTGGGCGGAAAAACGTCCAAAGTTGCGCCTGCGGAATTCCGCAAAATGTGCCGCGAGTTTGCGGCGCGCTACGTGGAGATTCACAAGGTCGAATTCAAGCGCCTCGGAGTCTTCGGTCAGTGGGACGAGCCGTACCTGACAATGAATCCTCACGACGAGGCGTCCATCGCCGGTGCGTTCATCGACTTTCTCGAAAAGGGCTACATCTATCGCGGACTCAAGCCAGTTTATTGGTGCATTCACGACCGCACCGCGCTGGCCGAAGCGGAAGTCGAATACGAAGACCACACCAGCCCGTCGATCTGGGTGAAATTCCCGGTGGTGCAAGGATCAGAACCGGACGGCGTTGGCGAAGGTGTGAGCGCACTGATTTGGACCACCACCCCTTGGACGCTGCCTGCGAACCGCGCTCTTGCGTTTCATCCCGCGTACGAATACGTGGTCGCGGACACTTCGGCAGGGAAGCTCCTGATGGCCAAAGAGCGCGTGCGCGCATTTGCCGAGGAATTGAAGATCGAAGTGAATGGCGCCAGCGGCGGCTGGAAGGGAAGCGAATTCGAGGGCGCGCAATTTCAGCATCCGTTTCTCGAAACGCGAGTCCCGGGCGTGCTGGCGGATTACGTAACACTCGATGCGGGCACCGGAATCGTTCACACTGCTCCGGGACACGGTGCAGACGACTTCCGCACCGGCCAGAAATACGGTCTTGAAGCCTACGCGCCGCAGGATGACGAAGGGCGATTCAAGGAAGGTCTGCCAGAATACAAGGGCAAAACCGTTTGGCAGGCGAATCCTGCCGTCATCGAATTGCTGCAGAAGCGCAGCATGTTGGTCGGTGAAAAGAAAATCACGCACAGCTATCCGCATTGCTGGCGCTGCGATAATCCCGTGATTTTCCGCGCCACGGAGCAGTGGTTCATCGGGCTGGACCGCGACAATCTTCGCAAGCGCGCGCTCGATGAAGTCGACAAAGTGAAGTGGCTGCCGGAATGGGGGCGCGACCGCATGCGCGAAATGATCGCCGACCGTCCGGACTGGTGTATTTCGCGCCAGCGCTTCTGGGGCGTGCCGTTGATCGTGTTTTATTGCGATGCGTGCGGCAAGCAGCTGGCGGATTACCACGCGTTGCGGCACGTATTGCCGTTTTTCGAGCGTGAAGGCGCCGATGCCTGGTACACGCATTCCGCGGAGGAATTGCTGCCGCCGGGAACGGAATGCCCGTGCGGCGCAGCGAAATGGCGCAAGGAATCGGATATTCTCGATGTGTGGTTCGATTCAGGCTCCACGCATCTCGCCGTGCTCAGCGAAAAAGAAGGCACTTGGCCGGCGGACGTTTACCTGGAAGGTCCGGACCAATTCCGTGGCTGGTTCCAAAGTTCGCTGCTCAATGGCGTCGGGATTCGTGGACGTGCGCCGTACAAGGAAGTGGTTACGCACGGCTGGACGCTCGACGAAAAAGGCGCACCCATGTCCAAGTCCAAGGGCAACGCGCTTTATCCCAAGGAAATTTCGGAGAAATGGGGCGCGGACATGCTGCGGCTGTGGGTGGTCTCGCAGGATTACACCGCGGACATGCGCGTCTCGCCAGCGATGATGACGCAGCTTGCGGAAGCCTATCGCAAGATTCGCAATACGTTCCGCTTCGCACTTTCGAACCTTTTCGACTTCGATCCGTCGCGCAACCAGGTGCCGGATGCGGACCTGTGGGAGATCGACGCGTGGATGCTGCGGCGCACCGGAGCGCTGGTCCGCCAGTGCCGCGAGTGGTATGCGAACTTCGAGTTTCACCGCGTCTATCATGCGCTGCACGATTTCTGCGTGGTCGATCTGAGCGCATTTTATTTCGATGTGTTGAAGGACCGCCTCTATACATTTGCTCCGAATAATCGCGGACGCCGCTCGGCGCAAACGACCGTCTATCGCATCGCCAGCGCGCTGGTCCGCACCATCGCGCCGATTCTGGTGTTCACCTCCGAGGAAATCTGGAAACACCTGCCGCAGGAAGATGGCGCGCCCGCGAGCGTCCACATGGCTTTCTTTCCGGAAGCGGCCGCTCTGGAGAACGCCTTCGATGAGGCTCGCTCGCAGGATTGGAACCAACTCATGGAAGTTCGCTACTCGGTTCTGCGGGCCCTAGAAGAGGCAAGGGCCTCGAAGCAAATCTCTGGTTCTCTTGAGGCGAAGGTTCGCGTGCTCGCTTCGGCTCCTCTAAGTCAAGTGCTTTGGAAATATCTAATCTACTTACCGGCTTTCTTTATTGTTTCGCAAGTTGACGTCGACGAGCGGTCAGCCGCCTCCCCTATGGATCGCGGCGGCTCATCCATCGAGCACGACCTGCAACAGGCAGTCGATTCGATCCAGCCAATCGTGACTGTCGAGCATGCCGACGGCAACAAATGCGAGCGCTGCTGGAATTATTCGACGCACGTTGGCGACAACTCCGACTATCCGACGCTTTGCGATCGATGCGTCGCCGCCCTGAACGAAATCGAAAGCGACGGCGGCGTTTTGGCTGGGAGCGTCGCCTCCTGATGGCTGGTGGTTCGCGTTCCGGTTGGGCGCTTGCTTTGGTGGCCATCGCCGTACTGGTCGTCGACCAGGTCAGCAAATACGCCGTCGATAAGTTCACGCCGCCCGGATCGCTCGATGTTGTAATTCCCGGCCTTTTGAATCTCGTCCATACCAACAATCCCGGCGTAGCCTTTGGATTATTCGCCGATTCGCAGATGGCTTGGCGCGCACCGCTGCTGATTCTGTTCGCGGCGGTGGTGATTGGGCTGATCATCTGGATGCTTGTCACTGGCCGCGCCGGTGCCGCCATGGGCCGCTACGGCTTGGCGCTGATTCTGGGCGGCGCGGCGGGCAACGTGGTCGATCGCGTTTTTCACCACAGCGTCACAGATTTCATTGATTTTCACCTGGGCGCCTATCATTGGTACACTTTCAACGTTGCCGACTCGGCGATCGTGATTGGCGCCATCCTGGTGATCGTTGAACTCCTTCGGGACGGGCGCCGCGTCGGCCAGGAACGTGCGTAACAATGCATCCGATCCTTTTCACGTTTGGCCCGTTCACCGTCTATACCTACGGCGTGCTGGTGGCAGCCGGTTTTGTCGCGGGCCTTTGGTATGCGTACTGGCAAGCGCCGCGCGCGGGAATCAGCCGCCGGAAAATTTGGAATCTCGGCATCTATGGGATTCTCGTTGCGCTGGCCGTCTCGAAGGTCTGGCTGATCTTTAGCAATTTGCATTATTACCTCGCGTATCCCCGCGCGATGTTCAGTCTGGCCACGATTCAGTCCGGCGGCGTCTTTTACGGAGGAGTGATCGGCGGCCTCGTGTGGGTTTTGCTTTACACGCATTTTCAGAAAATGCCGTTTCTTGGCGTGTTGGACGTTTCCGCTGCCGGTGTCGCCCTGGGGCATAGCATCGGGCGCATCGGATGTTTCGCGGCGGGATGCTGCTATGGCAAGCCGACTTCGTGGCCGTGGGGAATCACATTTACGAGCCCAGTCGCCGCGCGGCTTTCCGGGACGCCGTTGCACGTGGCCTTGCATCCCACGGAATTGTACGAATCCGGCGCGGAATTCTTGAATTTTCTGCTTTTGATCTGGCTGGGCAAGAAACAGCGCTTTTCCGGCCAGTTAATCGGCGCCTATTTCATCCTCTACGGATTCGAACGCGGGGCCATCGAATTTGTCCGAGGCGATCCGGGGCGCACTCTGATGTTCCACGGCGCGGTTTCGTTGATGCAATTCGTCAGCGTTGCCATGATTCTTGCTGGCGGTTTTCTGTGGTGGCGCGGACTGCGGCGCGTTCCATCGATCGAATCTTCCGCGCCCAGCGCGGTTACCACTGCATCGCCCTCCTAAGACAAGCATGGACCGCCAGCCCGTATCTCATGCAGCCGCAATGCAATCGCTCGATACCGATGCTTCACTTGCGCAAACACGTCTGTTCGTCGTCGATGCCGGGCGGGCCGGAGAGCGCCTGGACCGTTTCCTCGCGGCGGAGCTGCCGGACGTAAGCCGCTCGCGCGTGCAGGCGCTGATTGAGGAGGGCCGCGTGACCGTCGATGGCGGCGCGCGCAAGGCATCGCACCATGTTGCCGCTGGAGAGTCGATCGCGGTGGATATTCCCCCTCCACCGGCTGCGGGCGTGGAACCCGAGCCCATTCCGCTCGAAATCCTCTATCAGGACGAAGATGTTGCCGTAGTGAACAAGCCCGCGGGCATGATCGTCCATCCCGGGGCAGGCGCGCATGGCGGCACGATGGTCGCCGCGCTGCTCAGCCAATTTGGCGGAAGCCCTGGCCTTTCGTCGGTTGGCGGGCCTCTGCGTCCCGGAATCGTGCATCGCCTCGACAAAGACACATCGGGCGCGCTCGTCGTAGCGCTTAACGACGCCGCCCACAATCGGCTGGTCGAGGCATTCAGCCGCCGCCTGGTGCAGAAAAGCTACCTCG
Organism: Candidatus Acidiferrales bacterium; assembly: GCA_050746725.1. Lineage (GTDB taxonomy): Bacteria > Acidobacteriota > Terriglobia > Acidiferrales > UBA7541 > Palsa-295. The sequence goes on from JBOGMX010000001.1 coordinate 39,189, forward strand.
CGCTTTTGCATGGCAAAATCAAGGGCGACGCGGGCGTTGTCGAGATGTCCATTGCGCGCGACCTGCGCCGCCGCTCGCGCATGACCGCGCGCCGCCGGGAGGGCCGCGCCGCCCGCACGGATTGGCGCGTGCTCCTGCGCATCGATGGCTTCGCGCTGATCGAAGCGGACCTGCACACGGGCCGGACGCACCAAATTCGCGTGCACTTTTCCGCCCTTGGCTGCCCTGTCGTGGGAGACACATTATACGGGGCGCCGCGCCAGGAGCGTGTTGGCTCCGAGCTGCTGCCCGAACTCGGCCGGAATTTTCTGCACGCGGCTCGCGTGGCATTTTCGCATCCGCGCACCGGCGAACGTATCGACGTTCGCGCGCCGCTGCCCGCCGAACTCCGGCAATACCTCGCGATCCTCGGGGCGGCTCTGAAAGTTCATCAAGCGTCGATTGACGCCGCGCTGGAGACGTTTCTATAATCCTCGTGGTGAAATTTGCCGTACAGCAGCGCCGCCCCTTGAATTTCGCGCGAACTCTTTTCGTGCTGCTTCTTCTCTCATGCTCGGCGCCCGCCTTTGCCCGGCGAACGGTGCGGCAGGGAACGCAACAGCCTCCGGCCAAAGCGCCCATTCCAGCTGCTACAAATCAAAAGCAGCCCGTCGCGCCTGCCGCCGAGCCGCCAATCCGCGTGACGACCGGGCTCGTGCACCTCGTGGTCACGGTGATGGACAAGCATCACCGCTTCGTCACCAACCTCGATCGCAGCGATTTCAAGATTTACGAAAATGGCGTGCCGCAGAAGATCAGCTTTTTCGGCCGCGAGACCAACCTGCCTCTGCGGATCGCCGTCCTGCTCGACACGTCCAACAGCATCCGCATGCGGCTGCAGTTCGAAAAAAGCGCCGCCGAGAATTTCCTCGACGACGTGATCCGGCGCGGGAAGGACATGGCATTCCTGATGACCTTCGACAACGAGCCGGAAATCATTCAGGGCTACACCGATCAGCTGTATCTGCTCACTTCCGCGATTGATGCGCAGCGCGCCGGCGGCGGCACCGCGCTCAACGACGCCATTTACATGGCGGCGCAAGAGCTTGAGAAAGCGCCGCTGTTGCGAGGGCAGAATTCCGATTTGCGGCGCGTGATCGTCCTCATTAGCGATGGCAACGACGATTTGAGCGATCACGCCTTCAGCGACGCCGTGGAAGAGGCGATCCGTGCCGAGGCTGTGATTTACACCGTCAGCACCAATACCGACTGGCTCGCCATTGATAACCCCAATAAGCCGAGCAAGTACAACATGGACCCGGGCGACAAGGTTTTGAAAGATCTTGCGGAGCAGACCGGCGGTCGCGCGTTTTTCCCTTACTCGGTGGACGATCTCGCAGAGTCCTTCATGAATATCGGGACCGAGCTTCGCAGCCAATATTTCATTGCCTATTCGCCCACCAACCCGCCCGTCGTTGGCCAGTATCGAAAAATCGAAGTCCGCACGAAACGCAAAGGGCTGATCCTTCGCACCCGCAAGGGCTACTACGCGGCAGGCCCTGCAAACTCATCCGGCAATTGATGTTCCCTCGCCCTTGGCGGGCCACCGACTCGAATCACCTATACGGAGCGTAATAACCCTTGCGCGCGAGGATTCTCGCTCGCGGCACGTCGGTTTCGACTTTAATTTTGCGGTACGTGCCGTCGCGGCGCGTGTTGGTGGGGTAGTAGCCGAGCACGTATTGCGACCGAAGCTCTTGCGAAATTTCGTCGAAGGCTTTTTCGAGCGAGCTGTTGTTATGCACGCGAATCACCCGGCCGCCGGTTTGTTCCGCCATTTCGTGGGCCACGCCGGGTCCGACGCCGGTTGTTGCTCTCGGGTCGATGATCAAAATCACGTGAATCACAGTGTCGGCCCTTTGTGCCGCTTCGATCGCGTCGTCGAGGCTCTCTTTGCTTCCGTTGTCTTCCGCATCCGTTAACACGATGATGGCCTTACGCCCCGCCTGGCTGGCCAACTCGTCGTGGCACGCCAGGTAGATGGCGTCGTAAAGGTCCGTTCCGATAATGCCGTTCTGCGGAACGGTTCCGGCGGTGATCATCGGCCCGGCGGCGTTGATGCGCGTCCGGCGGATCGCATCTTCCAGCACGTTCGGGTCCTCGGTGAAGTCGGCGAGCAGGTTCACATCGAGGTCGAAGCTCATCACCAGCGCTTCGTCTTTTTTGCGAATCACTTCGTGTACGAATCGCGACGCCGCATCTTGCTCCTCGGGAAGCGTGTTCGACATGCTTCCGCTCGTATCCATCAGGATCGCGAGCGTCAGCGGCAGGTTCATCTGTTTGTTGAAATAAGCAACTTTTTGCTCCACGCCATCCTCAAACACCTTGAAATCGCTCTTGTTGAGACCGGTCAGGATCTCGTTGTGGTGGTCGCGAACCGTGACGAACACGTTCACAATCGAGGTTCGAACTTGCAGGGGCTGCGCGGCTTCCGGAAGTGTCTGCGGGTTTTGCGGCTGCTGCGCGGGAGTGGGAGTTCGCGGCGCGCCCGGCGGCAGCATCGGTCCCGGACCGGCCTCTTGCGGGGCATTGCGCGGAGCAGCGCTTGCGCGCGTCGCCACGGTCGTGAAAATCGAATAAGAAGCTAGGGCTAGGACGACGATCCCTGCCGCGATGCTGGGCAACCGCATTGTATAATCCCCCTAGAATGCCTCAGCCTGTTACGATGCTCACGGCTTGCCGCCGGATGTGCGGCCGCTTCCCCGCTGTGAAAGGGGTGGACGCGGCGCGACGTCTCGGCGTCCGGTCCGGGAACGAGAAACCTCGATGGTTCGAACTATAGCAATATTCGGCTTCGCGGCACTGCTGGGATTTTCCGCGCGCGCCGAGGCGTCGCGGGCGCAAACGCCCGCCACGCAACAGCCGCAGTTACCGCCGCAGCCTCGCGCCCGCATTATCGTGCGCGCGTACACCGTCATCGTACCCGTCACTGTGAAGGACAGCCACGGCCAATTGGTCGCCGGTCTTCAAAAAGACGACTTTCAAATCCTGGCCGACAACGTCCAGCAGGAGATTGAAAATTTCAGCGCCGATGCGATGCCGCTTTCGGCCGTCGTGCTGATTGATAACGACCTTCCGGACCGCTCCGCCACGCAGGTGCAGAAAAGTTTGGTTTCCATTTCCGCCGGTTTCGGCCCGCTGGATGAAGTGGCGCTCGTAACTTACGATAAATTCCCGACCACGGTTGCGGGCTTTACGTTTAGCAACGACAAGCTGTTCACGCAGCTCCAGCGCCTCCAACTCGGATCGCATTCCAATATGGTGATCGCCGATCCATCCACGGCTGGTCCGATGGCCAACGGCAAGGCATTGCCCACCGGCACGGGCATCCCGCAACACGGTTCGGGCCGCTACGTGGAACACGACGCGCTCAACGACGCCGTGTACGCCTCCGCCGAAATGCTCAAATCGCGTGGGCGCGACCGGCGCAAAATTATTTTCCTGATTTCCGATGGCGCCGATTCCAAGAATAATTCGCACACGTTCGACGAAACGCTGCACTATCTTCTCTCGAACGACATATCCGTCTACTCCATCTCCGTCACGCGATCCATTCCTTTCGGCCGTAAGTTTTTGCAGCGCGGCATTGCCGACATCGACAAATACGCGACGGACACGGGAGGCGACACGTACTTCGCCGGAAAGCAGCGCGATCTGGAGCGGCTCTACTCGCAGGTCACCGAGCAAGCGCGCAATCAGTACACGCTGACGTTTTCGCCGCATAATGTCTCGATCGCGAAGGATTATCACTCCATCGAAGTGCGTGTGGATCGTCCAAATCTGAGCATCGAAACGCGCCAAGGCTACTACGATAGCTCGCTGATTCCCGCGGATTGACCCGCGCAGCGATCTTCTTTCGGGCGCATCGCAAATACGCGCGCGGATTTTTTTGTTCTTGACTTCATTCGCCGCGGCCTTTATAGATGAACGAAGCGAACGGACGCGCTGGGAAATTTTCAGCGCGCTTTCGCAGGGAGAAAGTCCCACTGTAGTTCATGCGCGGAACCACTCCGGGCTTTCCAATCGAAAGCCTTCGAGGATATGAAGCGGGGCATTCATCGTGAATGCCCCGCTTTTATTTTTGGCTGAAAGATTGCGCCCGGTCAGTTTTCGGCGCGTGCATTTTCGGCGGGACGAATCGGAATCAGTTGCTCGTGCGCGGGGCACAGCGGCTTGAAATCGCAATAGCCGCAGCCGAAACCCGGCTTCGGAGAAAAATCCCCGGCGCGGATTTGGTCGGCCACTTCGCTGATCTTTTGTTTCGCTGCGGCCAGCGATTTCGCGTCGCGCGTGGTGGCCACCGCTTCGTTCGACATCAGGTAGTAGAGCGCCAGTCTCTTCGGCTCCAACTCCAGCACTTCGCGCGCCGCCAGCGCGTAGATGCTTAGCTGCAAATCTTCATTGGCTTTTTTCGCGTCGCGTGGCTTGCCCGTTTTGTAATCAACAATTTCGATAGACTCACCATCGATTCGATTGATCTGATCGATGCGCCCCGTGACGATCACGTTGTTTTCCAGCGGCAGCTCGAACGACTTTTCCTGATACAGCACTTCCGCCGGAGCCGCCGAATACGTTTCGTGGAACGCCGCCAATTGCTCGCGGCCGGCTTTGCGGTATTCCTGCTCCTGATAATCATCCGGAAATCCTGCCGAAGACCATTCGCGATCGAATATCGCGTTCAACACTTCTAGCGGCATGCGCCCGCGCTTGCGAAGTTCCGCGACAAATTCCTTGATGGTCGTGTGCATCACGTTGCCAAACGTCATCTGCGCGTGCGGCCCTCCGCGGACGCTCCAAAGATGCTGGAACATGTACTTCATCGGGCAGCGCTCGTACGCGTCGATGGCCGAGGGGCTCAATTGCAGCGGCTCGGGACGCGGCGGATGAAACGCTTTTGCCCACAGCGCCACGCGCGAATACGCACGCGATTCCGTCTCCGCCGGACTGAAAAGACTCGCGGCTGCCGCCGATTCCGGCGCGGGGCCGGCCGCTTCTTCGACAAGTGGCACATCCACTTTCGGAGAGGACTGCACCGTGTCTAATTTCTGGATTTTCGGATTCATCAGAAAATCGTCGAGAAACGGCGAAGGTTTCTTGCGCCGGTTCACCACCGTCGAAAGCGTCAAATGCTGTCTCGCGCGTGTCAGCGCCACGTAAAAAAGCCGGCGCTCCTCCTGAATCTGAAAATCGCCCTGCGGCCGCTCTTCCTTCATCAACTCGGGAGGGAATTCAAACACCGCCTTGCGCGTGCTGGAAGGGAAGTCGTTCTTCGAAAGCCGCAGAATGAACACGTGCGGAAACTCCAGCCCTTTTGCGCCGTGAACGGTCATCAGTTGCACCGCGTCTTCGGCCAGTTCTTCTTCCAGAGCGATATCGCCGCCCGCCTCGTTGAAAAACGAAAGATATTCCAGGAAATCGCGGAGTTGGCGGCCCTCGCTCTTCTTCTCCCACTCCTTGACGAACTTCACGAGCCGTTCCAGGTAATGCCGGTCGGCATCGGAACCGAGCGGCGCGACGCCGAGGCCCGCAATCAGTTCATCGAGCAGTTCGCTTGCGCTCGCTTTTCGGGCCGTTTGGCGCAGTCGATTCAATAGCTGCGTGAATTCGCCGAGCCGCACGCCGTTTCTGTCGAAAGGCGCTTCCCGCTGCGCCGATTCCGCTTCATCCGCCAGCGGACGCCGGTGGTTTTTATCCGCGCGCTCCGCCAGACGCACCAAATCGCGCGGTTCGAGCCCCCAGTACGGCGCCGCCAGCACGCGCGCGCACGCCACGTTGTCCGAAGGCTGCCCGATCAGCCGCAACCACGCCAGCAGGTCGCGCACCAGCGTGCTCGAAAGAATGGAGAAATTTTTGATCGCGAAGGGAATCCCGCGCCGCCGCAGCGCCTCCAGCAATTGGGCGCGATGCGAATGCTTGCGGTAGAGCACCGCCATGGCGCGCCATTTCGCGCCCGCTTCGTGCAGACGGTCGATTTCCGAAGCCACCCAGTGCGCTTCTTCCTCCGGCGTGCCGAATTCCACCACGCGCACGCGTTCGCCTTCGCGATGCTCGGTTTCCAGCTTGCTCGAAGGCAGCAGCGGCGATTGCTCGTTATTTTCGATTACCGCGTGGGCCACGTTCAGAATGCGCTGCGTGGAACGGTAATTGCGCGCCAGCGACACCAAATACTTTTTCGCCTGCGCGCCTCGCGCGCCTTTGCCCAGACCGCAAAAGCTCTCCAGAAAATAGGTGAAGCTGCCGAACGAGGCGCCTCGAAACCGGTAAATCGCCTGGTTGTGATCGCCGACGGCCAAAATATTTCCGCACTTGCCTCCCGATTGGCCCGCCACTGCGGACGAGCCCGCCAGCAGCCACAGCAGTTCCAGTTGCGCGATGTTGGTGTCCTGAAATTCGTCAACGAGAATGTAGCGATATTGCTCGCGCAGTCTCGCCAGTAGAGCTGCATCCGTGCGCAGCAGTTCCACCGCTCGCAGCAGTTGCGCGCCAAATGTAAGCAATTTGCGTTCGCGCAGCAGCCGTTCGCTGGTGCGGTAAACGCGCGCCAGCTCCTCCTGCCGCGCCAGATTTTCTTCCGCGATTTCCAGCGCGTCGCCTTCGAGCGTCGGCCGCAGCCGCGCGTGCTTCTCGCGCAGCCCTGCCACGTAGCGGTCGTAGTCGTCCG
>JBOGMX010000002.1:0-6105 GCA_050746725.1 Candidatus Acidiferrales bacterium
CCTAGCAGCAGGATCCAGGGGAAAATAAAAATGGCGCCGAGCGTGACCAATCCTGCCAGGGCCAGCGACGCGACCACCGGGCTGTAACCGTCCGGCCAGATCGCGCCGTTATTGGCCACGCCGGACAAGTTGATCACCATCGCGACGATCTGCGCGATCACGAACACGACGATCAGCGCGATTACGATCCACCGGGGAATCACTGCTAGCTCGTCACGAAAACGCCAACGCTCGCGTTTGCGGCGCAACCGGATCAGCCGCATACGATCGTTCCACGCGCTGCTGATGCCTCCGCCGGTTCTCGATTCTTTATCGTTCATAGCTCCCCGCTTTCCATTGCACTGCTCACGCGCGGCGTTTGGCGCATTTCAGTCCAGATCCTGCTCAAATTGACCTTTTCTGCCTGCGAGCACCGCGCCTGTGGCAATTAGCGCCGGAATGCCCCACCACAGAACGAATCCAACCTCCCAGAGAGGTCTCGGCAACCCCGCATGTTCGCCGACCCACGCGAAGCCTCGCCATACCCACGGCGCGGACGCGACGCCCACGGCCCAGGAAACTCCGCTGACCGCCCACAGAAGCTTGCGGCCCGCGCTGCGCTCCTGCAGTTCGTCGGCCCGCAGGCGAACTCGCAGTTGCGTGCGGCTGGCAAGATTTCTGGGCAGGTCGATGCTGGTGCTTCGCAACGACGCGAGCGCTCGATCGGTTTGCTCGGCAGCGCTGGCGCACGCGTCGCAATCGCGCAAGTGGTCCGCGAGCCACGCACCATCTGTATTTGGGAGCGCGCCTTCAACGCGCTCTTTGCCAATCAATTGCCTCGCACGCGCGTGCAGATCTTCCGTCATATTTCCTCCTGCGGCAGTAATCGGCGCAACCCTTCGATGCCGCGATACAGGCGTGACTTTACGGTCGCAACCGGCGCGCTAACGATGAACGCAATTTCTTCGAGCTTCATGTCCTCCTGAAAACGCAGCACCAGCACTTCTCGGTAAAGGGTCGGCACGCGCGCCAGCAGAAGCTGCATTGCCGTTTGCCTTTGCTGCTGAACCGCAAGCTCCAGAGGCGAATCCAGGGCCGCCGCGGGCTCGAAGGCGAGCGTATCGTCAGCAGGGGCCAGCATCTCGTCGAGGCTTTGCGGTTTTTTCTTGCGCTGCCAGTCGATCACCAGATTGCGCGCGATGGTGAAAAGCCAGGCCTCGAATTTGCGCGTGCCGTCGTACTGATGGCCCCGTTCGAGGACACGTATCCACGTTTCCTGAAAGAAATCCTCGGCGTGCTCTCGATCGCTGGTCAGATGGATCAGGTAGCGAAGGAGCCGGTATTGATACTGTTCGATGAGACTGTCGAGCAGGTCGGGATCGCGGCGCCTGAGGCCGCGTGCGAGCGCCTTTGTGTCATCTTCGATCATTGTGGAGAAGAAGAGGAGACCGTCCCGCAACCCGCACGATCGGCCCGACCGTTGCCCTAGTCCTGATGCAAGAGCGGCGCTCATTCTAATTGGTATACGTGCGAGCAGCAAAAAAAGACGCATGAGGCAAAAGCGAGGCCAGCGGCTCACGGTCTGCCGGACGATAGGGCCTCCGGCTAGCACGGGGCGTCCGGGCGCTGTACAATAGCCCCCATGTTCTGTCTTAAGTGTGGTGTGGAATACCGACCTGGATTCAAGGTTTGCTCCGATTGCGGCGTCGATCTCGTCGCGAGCCTCCCCGCCAAGGCGAAAGCTCCAGGACGTACCGGCAATCACGAGGCGCCTGTCGCAGTCTGGCGGGGTGATGACCCGGTGGCCTTCAGCGCTGCTCTGGCGGCTCTTGAAGACGCCGACATTCCAACGCGCGAGTTTTCACGACACGACCAGTTCACGCAGATTCCGGCGATTCAGCCCAGCGAGCTCGCCATTCTGGTCCATCCGGACAACGCCGTCCGCGCCGAAGAAATCATTCGTGAAGCACTGACGCCCGGCCCATCCGAACCCGAGACCACGTAGCTTTCAAGGCTACGAAATGCGCCTGTCGCTGGTTCCGGGGGCGCTAGGCGAAAGCTCGTGTCGAGTGCGGCAGCTAAGCTGCCGCTGTTTTTGTCCCCCTCGTTTGAACCACGCGCAAGCGTATGCCGCGGCCGTATCGCTTTCCTTGCCGAGCGCTCTCCGCTATCATCTCGGCACCATGTCCGCCGACTCGATCGAGACCGTCGCCGTCCTCGGCGCCGGTACCATGGGCAACGGCATCGCCCACGTGTTCGCCCGTTCCGGCTACCGCATTCTGCTGCGCGACGTGGACAAAAGTTCCCTCGATCGCGCCTTCGAAACCATCTCGAAAAACCTGGATCGCGAAGTCACCAAAAATAAAATCACAGCCGACGATAAAACCGCCGCGCTGGCACGTATCGAGCCAGTCACGGACAACGTCGCGCTGGCCGGCGCGGATTTCGTCGTCGAAGCCGTTTCCGAGCAGCTTGAACTGAAGGTGCGCCTTCTGAAAGAGGTCGATGACATCGTCGCTCCCGGAGTGATTCTCGCCTCCAATACCTCGTCGATTTCCATCACGCAGCTCGCGGCGGCCACCAAGCGCCCGGACGGCTTCATCGGCATGCACTTCATGAATCCCGTGCCGATGATGACTCTCGTGGAAGTGATTCGCGGCGTGGCCACCAGCGACGCCACCTTCGCCACCACCGTGGCGCTTTGCGAAAAGCTCGGAAAGACCGCTGTCCCAGTCAACGATTCGCCCGGCTTTGTCTCCAATCGCGTGCTGATGCCGCTGATTAACGAAGCCGCTTTCACGGTGATGGAAGGAGTCGCCACGCCCGAGGGCGTTGACGCCGTGATGAAGCTGGGCATGAATCATCCGATGGGCCCGCTCCAACTCGCCGACTTTATCGGCCTCGACGTGTGCGTGGAAATTCTCGACGTGCTCCTTCGCGGCTTCGGCGATCCCAAATATCGCGCCTGCCCGCTGCTCCGAAAATACGTGGCCGCCGGATGGCTGGGACGCAAATCCGGCCGCGGTTTTTACAGTTACTCGTAGCGTTTGGGATCTGACAATGAGACAGGTTTCGCGATCGCCCACTCCTTGCCTTTGCAACCGGGCAACCTCCGGCTTACGCGCGGAATCCTTTGATAAACCGATGACTCGTCCCATTGCATCTCTCCTGCGCTCGCTCCGATGTCGCTGGCCGCGGCGTTTGGCGCACGGCGCGTTGGCGGCGATTGTCTGCATCGTATGCTTCGCCAGTATCGTGGAAGCGCAGGATTCACAGTCTCCGTCCAATTCCACCGGGCCGGTTCTGCACCATCTCGATGTGCCTGCTGCGGGAAAAATCACGTCGCAGGTGAAACTCGTCTCGGTCAACGCCATCGTGCGCGACAAGCACGGCAAAATCGTTCCCACGCTTACCAAGGGCGATTTCTCGCTCGACGAAGACGGGCGTCCGCAGACCATTTCGCATTTCGTGGTGCAGAAGGACTTGCCGCTTACGCTCGGTCTGCTGGTGGACACCAGCTTCAGCCAGCGCGCGGTCCTGGTCCCTGAACGCCAAGCCAGCTACACGTTTCTCGATCACATGCTCACCGGCAAGGATGTGGCTTTCGTCATTCACTTCGATCGTGACGTCGAGCTGCTCCAGGATCTGACCTCTTCTCGCCCCAAACTTCAGGCCGCGCTGCAGCTGCTGAACACTCCGGCGCTGGATCGGACTGACGACAACAGCGGCAATGGCGGCAGCGGGGGAAACGGCGGCAATAACCGCGGCGGGGGCGGTCACAGCGGCGTGCAAGGCGGAGGTACCCATCTCTACGACGCGATCTGGCTCGCCTCTACCCAGATGATGAAAAAACAGCCAGGACGGAAAGCCATCTTCGTTCTTTCCGACGGAGTCGACCGCGGCAGCAAGGAATCGCTGGCAACGGCGATCGAAGCCGCACAGCGCGCCGATACGGCCGTCTACACCATCTATTTCGCCGGCCAGGAAGGGGAAGATCGCGGATTCGAACGTCACCGCCGCTGGGGCGGCATGGGCGGCCCGATGGGATATCCGGGCGGTGGCTGGCCGGGCGGTGGCGGAGGCGGAGGAGGCCGGGGAGGGAACTACCCGCGCGAACCGCGCGTCGACGGCAAGAAAATTTTGCTGCAAATCTCCGAGCAAACTGGAGGCCTGATGTTTGAAGTGTCGAAAAACCTGCCGCTCGATAAAATCTATTCCGCCGCCGAGGAAGGTTTGCGCAACCAGTACGAGATCGGCTACACGCCCAATCCTCCGGATGATGGCGCCGGATATCATTTGATCCATCTCACCGCAAAGAAAAAGGGCCTCACGGTCCAGGCCCGCCAGGGCTACTACTCCGCTCCATAGCTGACGCAAACCGCACCAATGCGGAGGGCGTCCGCGAGTGCGAGCCGTTCGCAGCGCCGCGAAAAATCTCGCTTCAAAGTGGTTGTTTATAGGTTGCGGGACGTTCCGGGTGGAGGCATGCCCGGTCGTTTGTTTTCTATGACTTAGTTTGGTTTCTACTCGATCGAGTGTTCCGGGTAGAACCGGCAACTGGCGGGCAGTTGGTGATGAGCGGCTCGGGAACGAACTCAACAGCTTCGCGCGAGGAAATACGCGCAAATAGTGGCGCGCCATGGCGCGCACGAATGCCGGAAGCGAACCCCCGCCTCCTAGACTGGGCGGGGCTGTGGTGAGCCAAGGCGAGACGGAGTTCTCCGTCCGGCTGGAGCCAGCCGCCTCGGCGACGAAATGTTCGTAGGCGCACATGAGCACAGATCGACGATAGCGAATCCGGGCGAAAATACTAGCTGGTCGGAAGTACAGTTTTAGTACAGGTGAGATTCAGGCGCGTTAGGGCGGCGGGCCCGTCTCTTTTCTCGACGTGAGCCTAGCGAAGACCGCGAGTTTCGGATCAACTGCCGTGGCAGCGAACTTCTGTTGACATCCCACACGTCGCGTGGCATTCTCCTATGCGCACGCCACAGGAAGTGAGCGCATGACAGACGCCAAATCCGAAGTCCTCCAAGGCACGCTCGACCTAATGGTTCTGAAAACCCTTGATGCCATGGGGCCGCAACACGGCTACGGCATTGCGCGCCGCCTGGAACAGATCAGCGAAGACGTCCTGCAGCTCAATCAGGGAACGATCTACGCTTCGCTCGCGCGGCTGGTGCAGCGCGGATGGATTTCCGCCGCCTGGGGCGTCTCGGAAAATAATCGCAAGGCTCGCTTTTATTCCATCACTCGCGCGGGACGCAAACAGCTCGCCGCCGAAACGCAAAACTGGAAGCGCGTTGCCGGCGTGATCGGCCGCGTCCTCCGCCTCGCCGATCGTGGATGAATCAACGATGCGCTTTAACGGTCGGCCGCGCGAGTAAATGCAAAAAATCAAAAGCAGATCCCTCACGCTGATCCGCGCAATTCGCGGTTCGGTTCGGGATGACAGGCTGAGATCTTGAGTCGGGTTTTTCGCGTGCGGAGCCTGTGCGCATGAATAAAATGTTTTCCCACTTGCGAGCGATCGTGTCGCGCGTTCGCGGATTTTTCTCCGCTCGACGGCTGGACGCGGATTTTCAGCAAGAGCTGGCGGCACATCTTGCGATGCTCGAAGAGGAAAACGTGCGGCGCGGACTGCCTCCCGACGAAGCGCGCCGTCAGGCTCGGCTGCGCCTGGGCGCGGAGGTGCCTCTCCGCGAAACGCAGCGCGATCTCCGTGGCCTCCCTTGGCTCGAATCAATCGTGCAAGATGTTCGCTTTGGGCTGCGCATGCTGCGCAAATCTCCCGGCTTCACCGCCGTCGCCGTGCTCTCCCTGGCGCTTGGCATCGGCGTTACCACAGCGATGTTCTCGCTCATCTACGCCGTCCTGCTGCACCCGTTTCCCTACGCCGGTGCCGACCGCATCATGATCCCCCTCATGATCGACCCGCCATATCCCGGTTATTCGTATTTTGGCCTGAACAAGGCAGGGTTGGACGAGGTGCGCCTGGCAGCGCCGGTTGAATCGGTGCTTGGGTTCAGCAGCTCAGAGCTGGAGATCAAGGGCGGCGCATTGCCAGAAGATATCTGGGGCGTCTATCTCACAGAGAATGCCGGGAGTTTCTTTGGTGTGCGCCCGCTT
>JBOGMX010000003.1:0-10679 GCA_050746725.1 Candidatus Acidiferrales bacterium
ATACCGGCGTCACTTGCGCCACGTCGTAGGTGGTTCCCGAGCCGCGGCCCAGGTCGCCGCCATCCATATTGGCGAGCCCGGCCTTGCCTCCGGGACGAATTTGCAGCGGCAGGCGCATGTTGCGCGAACTGACGCGCTCCGCATCGCCCCGCTGTTGGATCATGGTCAGCAGCATGTCGTCCCGTTCGTAAAGCAGGGGCAGCTTGTCGCGGACCTTTTCGAGTTGCAGCGCAACGGATTGCGCATTTTGCATCTGTGCCATGTTGTTTGGTTCTCCTTGGCGGGACGATGCGCGTCAATTGCCGATCGTCATCCCGAGCGAGGCCCGGTGCGCGTAGCGCGTTAACGGGACGGCGGGGATTCTGCTATTCGCGTCGATGAGAGTGTGAAAAGCAGATCCCTCACCGCCATCCGCAAAAAGCGCGGCTGGGTTCGGGATGACAGAGTGTTCGGCAGAGGCGGCACATCGCCGGGAATTGGTCTAGCTTAGGTGTCCTTTACGGACGGGTGCTGCAAGGGCGGAAATCTCATGTGGAGTGCGGCGGCTTGCCGCCGCTGCTGTTTGCTGTGAGATCCCGGCTGCGATCTTCGTTCGTCGAAGCTATGTAGCACTGACCTTTCGGGACAGTATCTTTGCATCCCTGACGGGCGGGTATTGCACCGGCGGAATGTTCCAGGCATCGCAGCGCAGCTCATTCTTGTTCCCATTGCCAGATAAGTGCTATCGTGCCCGGTACGTAATGAGGCGGCTATCATTGTCGGCGGCTTTGGTCCTGACGTGCTCGCTCTTGGTGTGGGCAGGACATCCCAAGCTTCCGTCAAAGAAGCAAGCCGAGGCAATGCTGCAGCGTGCAGCCGACGCCGCGAATCTCTGGGCGCCCGGAACGCCTCCCTACCATCTCTCAGCCACCGTGCATCTCGAACTCGGTGGCAGCAAATTTGATGGGCGCTACGACCTTTGGTGGGCCGCTCCGGATAAATACCGCGAGGGTTTTCTGATGCCCGCCAACGGCGGCACCATCGTCGAGACCGACCTCGCTCTTGGAAATAAATTCTATGTGCTGCGGAACACGCCGGCCCTCTCCATCCCGCTCTGGCGAACCAGAAATCTTATTCGCTCGGTCGCAATGCGAATCTATTCCCAGGACACGATGGACATCGGAGCAGTTCACCGCTCAAAGAGCGGAGGCACGGACAAAACTTGCGTTGATGCTGGTGAAAACGAGATGCAGCTAACTATCGGCGCCGTAACCGAGCTATGTTTCGACGCTGCCGGGGACTTGATTTCCACTTCAACAGTACCCGGTTCCGAAGTGAGAACCCCGGAACAGGTAGATGCGATTAAGGCAATGGCTTGGACCGCCGAGGAGTTTCAGGCCTTTGCTACCGGCAAGCGCTTTCCCCATCGAATCGGTATTCACCAGAACGACTTGGCGCTGGAACTTACGGTGAATACCCTCGAGACATCCGCTCATTTCGACCACGATACGTTTGAACCATCCGCACGGGCTGCGGTCCTCGATTGGTGTCCGAATCCGATGATCGGCAAGAATTCGAAGGAGATGAAATACGTTCGAAACGGGCCACACGTAAACACGAAGGTTCCGGGGAGCTACATCGCGTATTACGTCTATGTTCAGCCGGACGGAAATGTCAGCAAGGTCGTGCCACTGCGTTCTGACGGAAAGTCGGTAGACCGCCGGATGGAAGACTGGTTTCGGAAGTTCCCGTTTCCGACGAGATCGTGCGGCGGACAACGCATCCCTTGGGAAGGCATCGTCAACCCGCCGGAAATAATCTCGTTCTTCTAAGTCCGAAATCCACCAGGCTATTTCAGCATCTACGTCACAAACGCACTCGGACTGCAGCGAGCCGCACGGTCGGTCCCTCCGCCAAGCTCCTCTGCGTGTCCTTCGCGATGGTCGCGTTGCGCGGGCCACACCCCAGACCTCTGCGTTGATCCGCAACCGCATACCAATGAGCCTGTCCTCAAGACCACCATGCGCGCGTGCGGGGACAGGTGGCGGGACCCGGCCCAAAACTGGCCCTCCGTACAGTTGAATACATCGCCGCTGGAGGCGCATTATGCGCGCGCTGGAAACGCCGTAGGCCAGCACGCGCTCCCCAACCCACCCCGGAACGCGCCCAAACTTTTATATCGAGGGAGCGTCAAATGGGTCTCAATAAGTGGATCTTCGCAGGAGTGTGCCTGTTCGTTCCGATGACCTTACTCGCTTATCCCGCTCACGAGCAGCGATCGTGCACGTCGAGCCAAAATGCGGCGGTGGAATGCTTCGCCAGCAATGCCGTCCAAACCAAGCTGTTGACGGTGCACTACGGCATGACGATGTCGCAGTACCAGGCCTACACGGTGGCTGTTTCCAAAATCATGCAGGCGCAAAACACGAATCTCGTGGTCTTCGGATTGAGCTGCGCGATTGCCGACGCGATGCCGCCCACCAATGCC
This sequence comes from Candidatus Acidiferrales bacterium, assembly GCA_050746725.1. GTDB lineage: Bacteria > Acidobacteriota > Terriglobia > Acidiferrales > UBA7541 > Palsa-295. The sequence continues at coordinate 2,468 of JBOGMX010000003.1, forward strand.
GACGGCTCGGTGAATCAGGCCGCGCAAACGAACGCCGTCAATTCCATCGTGGCCGCCGAAATCGCCAGCGGCATCGCTTCCCTGCCGGCGCAAACGAACCAGCAGGATATGCAATGGTTCGCGCTGGACCTGGTGAACTCAATGAACGCCGGCAACGGCGTGCTGCTTTCGCCCGGCACTCTGCTGCGGCTAATCGATTCTTATGTTGTGACGTCAACTTCCGGCGGCGTGGTGAACTGGACACAGGTGAATTCGAGCCTTGCCGTGATGGTCGGCAATCTGGCGAATAGCGGGCTGCTAAAACTGCCGCCATCGATCACGCAGGCCGAAGTGACCAACTTCGCGCAGTCGCTGGCGCAAACCATCTTCGCGTACAAAACCGCCACCGGCCGCACTTCGCTTTAGTGGAGGTCGCCACCATGAGGCTGGAAGTTCACGAAGAGTCGGTGTTATTGCCCTAGCCCGCGGCGAGCCTGGACGACGGTCGCTCATTTCGAAATGACATCCGTGGCGGCAGACAACGCGCCCGTATTGTCATTCTGAGGAGCGGAGCGACGAAGAATCCCTCTTGCCAGGCTGCTCCTCTGTAGGCGTGCACCTGTCGACGCTGGTTTTCGCCCGCGCCGTAACAGCCGCAGTGTCCGCTGCACGAGCCTCGGACAGCTGAGACGCCAAATCTTTCCACGACGGGTTCATCGATTCGATTAGTGCGATCTTCCGTTTCCTAAGCCAGCCTTTTAGCTGCTTTTCTCTGGCAATGGCCCAGCGAATATCGGCGAACAGCTCGAAGTAGACGAGCTTTTGGATGTTGTATCGGGACGTAAATCCGGCAGTGAGCTTCTGTTGGTGCTGGGCAACGCGCCGTTCGAGGTGATTGGTAACATCCACATAGAGCACCCCAGAAGCGCCAGCCATGATATAGACGCAGTACGTTCTCATGCCGCGACGCAGGGTATCACAGGCGCCACTCTGGGCGCCCCATCGTGAGGCGAGCCCATCGTGAGACGAAGAAGTCCGTTTTGATCGCATTCGGAACGAGCAAGAGAGATTCTTCGTCGCTGCTCTCCTCAGGATGACAGCGCGCCACCAAAATAGGGCCTAACGGCTGTGATTCTGGACCCAGCTTGCGAACGACAAATCCCACTTCGTCTGCACCCGCAGCCAACACGCGCTACAAATTCAAAATATCGGAGTCGGACATGCGGCCATAGTCGATGTCGCGCGGACCGATAGAGCGGCGCGCGCCGTCACCGCCGCGTCCCGAGCCGGCGATATCGACGCGATGCGCCGCGGCGCGTTGCCGCGAGAGCCGATCCTGGTTCGCGGCCACCACGGTCGAAGTCCACTCGTTGAGCACACGCTTGGCAATGCCCGGAAGCGCCTGGCGCGCTCGTCCGGTGACCAGCGCCACGACCGCGCGCTGATGCGCTGCGTCGAGACTGCCGGAGCGGAACGCATCGCGCATCTGCTGCCCGAGCTGGCGATTTGACGCGAGGCTCGCGTCGAGTTCGCGGTAAATTTCTCCCACCACGCGATTGCGCGCCGTTTTCGAAACACCCTCCGGGAGCAGCCGATCGACTTGAGTTTCTACGGCGTCGAGGACGCCTTGCACGGCTGCGGCATTCGCGGTGTGCAGAAATTCGACTTGCGCGGGCGAAGGCCCAGCCGATTGTCGCGATGCGGTGGAGGAGCGGAGGGGCTCGGTGCGCGCACTCGAAGAAGGATTCGTTGTCGATTCGCTCCTCGAATTGACAGGAGTGGAGGAACGAGCGGTTTCGGTTGGCGAAGCGGTGGTCTGTTGGGTCGCCTGCGCCGATTGCTGAGGCGCGGGCATGCCGTTCATCGCCAAGTGGCTCATGGCTTGTGCGAGAGACGCGAACGCGGCCGGATCGAGATTGGCAACGGCGCGCGCGAGCTCGGCGTGATCTTCGGGACGTTGCGAGAAAAACAGCGCGTCCATGCGATTCAAGTCGCCCAAAAGCGCCGTGGCCGCGCGAGCTTCGTCGGGCGTGGCGAACGCTTCGCGATAAGATTGCGCGTCCTGCCAGGCGCGGCGCAATTCCGGGCTAGCATCGAGAGCCGCTTGCAACTGCTCGTCGGCAACCGCGTGATCCTGCCGGTCGGCGCTCGTGGCGGACGTGTCTAATGCCGCGGCATCTTGATCGGTCTGCGCGCCGTCGTTGCTCGCGTCGAAATCAGCATCAAGCTGCGATGATTGCGATCGCGCTGGCGCCGAGGCGTTACCGATGCCGAGAATTTCGTCATCGGTAGCGTGGCGATTCGGTTGCGCCGCGCGCTCGGAAGTTCTCCGCAGTTTGGCGCGATTTTCGCGAGCCGCAGATTCAGAGGCTGCGCCCGCGGCGCTCGCCGGGTGTTGCTCCTGCGCAGCTTCGCGCGAACTAGTTGTTGCAACGCTCATCTGCAATCCTCCTTGCACGCTCAAATCTTTGTTCAGGCGGAGACTGCACGCGGCGCGCCGCGCGCCGAGGTGGTTGTGTAGCGCCGCGCTTCAGCGTAGCAGCCTTTCGGGATGGCGCGTCTTGCTAGTGGCGGATGCCGACCTGAAGGCCGGCGCTACATAGCCCAAACCGAGCTGTCTCCGTCCGACGCCATTTCGTGGGCGTATTTCTCTGTTTGCAATACCATGTTGAGCCTGAACTTACGCAGCGCCCAGGGGCTCTAGTACTTGACCTTCCCGAATCGGTACTACCGTACTATTTCGTCCTCCCGTGCCCCCTGCCAATATATGTCACGCGGGCAAGAACTCCGGACCCAGACCGGGGCGATGGGCAAAAGCGAGAAGGACTGAGGCACCGAGCATGAGCACCAGCACCGAAGTTTCCGTAGAGAATAACCAAAAATCTGAATCACGCGCATCGCAGGAATCGCGCCCGGGTGTGGAGCGCCGCCGCCGCAGACGCGCCAGAATTTCCGCACAGGTGCATCTACGCGCCGTGAACGCGCCGGAGCCCTTCGAGGAAGTGTGCATGACCGTAGACGTCTCGCGCGACGGCCTGCAGATCTCCGCGACTCGCGCCGGCTACTGGAAGGGCCAGCCGCTCAGCGTTACATTTCCGTATTCCACCTCGGCGAACGCGCTGAATCAGGCGCAGCCGGCGGAAGTCGTCCGCGTTACGCAACTACCCGGCGGAAAATTCTCGATTGGCGTTCAATTCCTCGCGGCGCGTACCGACGCGCGCGGCGAACGCAAAGGCGCGAACGCGTTTGATCCCGCGTCGGCTGAAGCGCATGCCACCGGACACGCGCAGGAGCGCCAGCAGTCGGTGGTGCTCGCGATCGAGCCTGATGCACGCAGCGCCGAAAGCCTTCGCAACATGTTGCAGCAGGATGGCTACACGGTCGTAACGGTATCCACGGCGCACGAGGCACTCGAAGTGCTGAAAACCACCGTGCCCGCCGTCTTCATCGCCGAAGTGGAATGCGAGGACATGTCCGGCCACGATCTCTGCCTGATCATCAAGCGGAACGAGCGCCTGCAGCGTGTGCCGGTGATTTTGCTGACGCGCTCGGCGCAACCCGCCGATTATTCCGCGAGTCACGAAATGGGCGCGGTGGTCTGCATGGCGAAGCCGTTCAAGCCGGAGCGTTTGCAGCACGTGGTGCACCTGGTTGCGCCGCCTCCAGCGATGGCCAACACGTACGGCTCTTCGAAATATTCGAACGGCGTCGAGCGCGCGCTGTAGCACGGCGTTCAACACACCGGCGGCGCGGCTTTTGAAGACTCCGTTGCGGGCCGTGGTACGATGTCGCCATGGGCACTCCCATCAGCGACAAGTTCGTGCTCGGCCTGCTGCAGATGCGTTCCACGCGCAACGCGGCTGAAAATCTTTCGCGCGCCATTTCCAACATTAGGGAAGCGGCGAAGCGTGGCGCGCAAATCGTCTGTACCCACGAACTTTTTCTGGGCGAATATTTCTGCCGCAGCGAAAACGCCGATCTTTTCAGCCTCGCCGAACCAATTCCCGGCCCCGCTACGGAAGAGCTGTCCAGAGTCGCGCGTGAAAACAAAGTCGCCATCGTTGCATCGATCTTCGAGCGCCGCGCCGCGGGCCTCTATCACAATAGTTGCGCGGTAATCGACGCCGACGGCTCGTTTCTCGGAACCTATCGCAAGATGCACATCCCCGATGATCCGCTCTACTACGAGAAATTTTATTTCACGCCCGGCGATCTCGGTTTTCCCACGTTCGACACCCGCTATGGCCGCATCGGCGTGCAGATCTGCTGGGACCAGTGGTATCCGGAGGGCGCGCGGCTGATTTCGCTGGGCGGTGCGCAGGTGATTTTTTATCCCACGAGCATCGGCTGGCACCCGGCCGAAAAAAAAGAATTCGGCGCATCGCAACTCGATGCGTGGAAGACCATTCAGCGCGGACACGCCATCGCCAACGGCGTTTTCGTCGCGGTGACGAATCGCGTCGGCTTTGAAGGCAAGCCCGAGGCGGGCGATACCGGCATTGAATTTTGGGGCAGCTCGTTCGTTGCCGATCCGTTCGGACGCGTGATCGCCGAAGTGTCCACGAACCAAGAAGAAATTCTGATCGCCGAATGCGATCCCGCGAAAAGCGAAGACACGCGCCGCAACTGGCCCTTCCTGCGCGATCGCCGCATCGACGCCTACGAGCCGATCCTCAACAGGTGGCTCGCCAAGTGATAGCTCAATGCGGACCGCTCTTACGACTCCGCCCAACCGGACCAATTTCTAAGAACTCGATGTTGTCATCCCGACAGAGGGCCGCATTGTGGCCCGACGAGGGATCTGCTTTGTCTTATTGCGGCGAACACGAGAAGCAGTTCCGTCAGCATCATTCCCTTCCAAATGCGGGCCGAGACTTAATTCGAGATAACCCGGCTCCACGGCAATGAAACGCAAATTATTGCGCGCATCAGCACGCGCCAAAACATTCCGCATGCCCGCCGAATGGGAGCCGCACGAAGCCACCTGGCTCGGTTGGCCTCATGAACGCACCGACTGGCCCGGCAAATTTGCGCCAATTCCGTGGGCGTTCGCGGAAATCGTCCGGCATCTGGCGCGCGTCGAACGCGTGCTGCTGATCGTGGAGGATGCCGCGGCCGAATCCGAAGCGAAAAAGATTCTCCGTAAATCCGGCGCCGATTTACAGGCGATCACGTTCCTGCGCATTCCCACCGATCGCGGCTGGATGCGCGATTCCGGCCCGATCGCCGTTCTTACTGGCGGTCGCAATCAGACTGGCGGCGAATTGGTACCAGAGCCTGTCATTCCGAGGAACGCAGCGACGAAGAATCCCTCTTCGTCGGGCGAGCGAGAAGAAAGATTCATCGCACCGCCAACTGTGTCTCGGAATAACGCGGCCATCGAGTCCGGCGACGACCTGCCTTACTGCACGGGCGCACGCCTACTCCTGAATTTCGTGTTCAACGGCTGGGCCAAATACGATGACTACAAGAAAGACGCGCGCGTAGTCGAGCGGGCAAATCGGCTGCTCAAGCAGCGCGTGGAGCTGCCCGAACACAAAGGCCGGCGCGCGGTGCTCGAAGGCGGCTCGATTGACGTGAACGGTCGCGGCTCGCTGCTCACAACCGAGGAATGCCTGCTGAGCACCGTGCAGGAGCGCAATCCGGGGTTCGCTCGCGAGGATTACGAGGAAATGTTTCGCCGCTACCTAGGCGTTACGAACGTGCTCTGGCTGCGCAATGGTATCGCGGGAGATGACACGCACGGCCACGTGGACGATCTCACGCGCTTCGTCGATCCCACAACCGTGGTGACCGTGGTGGAAGACGATCCCGCCGAGCAGAATTACCAGGCATTGCAAGAAAATCTGGCGCTGCTGCGCGGCATGCACGATCAGGATGGACGCGAACTGCGCGTCGGGACGTTGCCGATGCCGCGCCCTGTCTGGTTCGATGGCCAGCGCCTTCCCGCCAGCTACGCCAATTTCTACATCGCCAATAAAATCGTGCTCGTGCCCACTTTCAACGATCCGGCCGACCGCGTCGCGCTCGATACGCTCGCTGCGCTATTCCCCACTCGCGAAATCGTGCCAATCTATTGCCGCGATCTAGTCCTCGGCCTCGGCACCATCCACTGCATGACGCAGCAGCTCCCGCGTGGCTCTTAGCATACGCACGCGCGCTTTGCGTAAAGAGCAAAGAGCGCGGCAAGCAGAAAATCCAAATCGTCGGTAATCACCGCACAGGCTCAGCTTTGTTATTCGCGCGAAGCATCGTTCGCGCTATTTGCGAAAGATGCTGCTTTTTCTTACCGCCCCGTTAGCGTCGTCGCACCACTTGCAGACTCTGCGAGGAGGATTACAAACGCTTCCGTGTCGCCGGCGGCGGCACGGCCGCTTGCTGCGCTTGCGCCGCTTGTGCCTGCTGCTTCCGCAAATATTCGCGGTGGAACATGGCGTGGGCGCGGACGTTCGCGTAGCCCAGCGGCGCTTCGATTTTTGCCACCTGCCCGGCATCGGACGAAAACCAGCGCATGCACGCTTCGAGCTCGACGGCGTGATTGTCCGCGAATTCGTCCGGCATGATGCTGGGCAACGTGAGTTCGATATCGGCATTGCTTCCCATGGTGCTGTCATTCCGAGCGGAGTCGCGCGCGCTTTTTCCTTCGCCCGCGCCAGCGGGCGCGCGCGACGGAGTTCGAGGAATCTGCTTATGGCTTCCATTCGCATCCGAAACAACGGATCCCTCACCACCACCATCCGCAAAATCGGCGCCTGGGTTCGGGATGACGGTGTCAGGGCTGCCCGACCGCACTACAATCGGCGCTTCGCCCACCAGCTGCGCAATTTCGCGATACTGCTTGGTGCGCGACTCTTCGTCGGGAATCACCAACTCCTCGAGCCCGATCAGCCGCTTCACCAGCGCCAGATTTTCCGGGTTCGAAAGCATCGCTTGAATCTGCGGATCGGGGCTGCTCATCAGTTGCAGCAACACGCTGCGCTGTTGAGCCCACAGCGTCGGATACTGCTCGTCCGTTTCCGGATAGCTGAAGAGGTTGCCCTTCAGATCGGTAAGCCGAATCCATTTAGATTCAAACGCCGAGCCTGCGCCGAGCAGCGTCACTTCCACGTCGTTCGGGCGGTTTCTGCGGAAGCAATCGACGGCCAGCAGCATCACGTCCGAGTGGAAAAACTTCATACGCCGCCAGACCAGCCCAATGCGTCCCATGGCCTGATCACGCGCCATCGAGTAACCCGCGGCCGTGTCGTTGTTGCTCATCGAGCCGCCGAAGAGCGCCGGAAACGCGCCGGTCAAAAACTGCGCCACTGGCCCCATCAAATTCGCGGCATGCTCCGCAAGATCAGGAGGCACGCTCGCGGCTTCCGGCTGGAAAAATCCGGACGCGAGCGACTGCCCCGGCTTCGCGCGCGCGGGATAGTGGGCGCCTGGCTCCGCCGTCTGGCTCTGCAACGAATCGAAATCGAGAACTTCGCTATCGGCGTAAATCGGCGGAATGCCGTATTCGTACGTCTCAATCTGCAAATTTGAGAGCGTGTTGAAGCGCTCCTGCACGCTGATTAGCGCATCGCCCAGCGCCGGACGCCCGCTCGACCCGTCACCCGGCAGCGCATGCATCACGCGCCAGTGGTCGTCCATATTTTCGTTGCGCGATTCGCAGTAGACGTCTCCTGCGAACGCCACGTACGCGCCATCGGGAAACAGTTGCAGCAGTTCGTCGCGCAGCGCTTTATCGTCGAGCGAGAAAAACGCCCACGGGCGCAGCCACGTTCGCTGGAACGTGATTAAGTTGATGTTGTAATCGCCGCCTTCGGTGATCGGCCCGCCTTGCGATTGCGCCAGCCGCGCCAAGCGTTCGTACTCCTGCATGCTCGCGGCCACTGGCGACCCAATTTTGTCCGCCGCGTGCGGATACGCCGCGCGCAGGCGCGCCAGATGCACTTCCATGTTCCATTGCAGGTAGGGATACTCAGCCATTTCGTTGGCCCAGGGCGGAGTTTTTAGTTCCAGCGCGCCCACGATGGTGATCACCTCTTGCCCGTTCGGCACGCGCAGGCGCGTCTGCGCCGCCGGCACGGTGACCGTCTCCGCCGCGACGAAGTCCTCTTCCGTAAGCAGCGCTCCGCACTCCGCGCACGAAGTAAATCCAGATCGCTCGTTGCCCACCGAGGAAACCGATGTGGAGTGCGGCGGCTCGCCGCCGCCGTCTGACGCCGAAGCTCGCTTCGGCGTCGCC
>JBOGMX010000004.1:0-135594 GCA_050746725.1 Candidatus Acidiferrales bacterium
AAAGCTCTTCAAGAAACCGGTGCCAATTACGTGCTGCCCTTCTGCTTTAAGAGCGAACAGGGTACGAGAACGACGCATCACCTGATTTTTGTGACCAAACACCCTAAGGGATACGAGATCATGAAGGGAATCATGGCCAACGAGAGTTCCGACCGAGACCAAGGAGTACCCTCATTTGGGTACTCAGCAGCTTCCATTAGGTTTCCGCGGCTTTTTGAGTTGGCCAGGCCCCTAGATGATCTGGAAGGTATGCTCCAGCGGGATTTCGCCGGAACAACCTTGAGCATGAAAGACATCTACTTGAAAGACAACGTCGGCAAGCCGTATATCGAAGGAAATTATAAGACGGCGCTCACAAATCTCGAAGCTGCCGGAAAGATCACGGCCAAGCCGCCTGCCGCAGAGAGGCCCAAACGACAAGGAAAAGTCACCTTCGCCGGTCACGTAATGGTCACCTTTCCAAGGAGAACCGACTGATGAGCCTTCAGTCCCACATCGAGTGGACGGACGCAACCTGGAACCCAGTCCGAGGCTGCACCAAGATCAGCCCTGGCTGCAAACACTGCTACGCAGAGACATTCGCTGAGCGCTTCCGCGGCGTCAAAGGGCATCCGTACGAGCAGGGGTTCGATCTGCGTACGGTAACAGAGAAACTGGGTGAGCCTCTGCGCTGGCGCAGCCCGAAAATGATTTTCGTGAATTCTATGAGCGATCTCTTCCATGACGCCGTCTCCGACGAATACATAGTGGAAGTCGCCAAAGTCATGCTCAAGGCCAGATGGCATACCTATCAGGTTCTGACCAAGCGTGCCGCGCGCCTGCGCAAGCTCTTGAACTCAACCCTGTCCTTCGCGTCCGAGCAATCGCACATCTGGTGGGGCGTAAGCGTTGAAAATTGCAAGTATGGACTCCCTCGAATAGACGATCTCCGAAAGGCAAACGCTCGCGTGCGTTTTCTCTCCGTCGAACCGCTACTCGAAGACCTCGGAAGGATCGATCTCACTGGAATTCACTGGGTCATCGTCGGCGGAGAAAGTGGACCCGGCGCACGCCCCATGCGAAAAGAGTGGGTTCTCTCCATCCGCAACCAGTGCCGGAGCGCGCGGGTGCCGTTCTTCTTCAAGCAGTGGGGCGGAACACGCAAGAAAATCGCGGGGAGAACGCTTGAGGGTCGAACCTACGACGAATTCCCCGCGCGAGCCAACGCTGCTGTTCCATCCGCTGAAAATCGCCCCCTGATTGCGGTAGCTCCGCAATCGATTTAGCGCCCTTCACTATCTGAACGCTCCCCGAATCGCTGGCGCACGCACAGGTACAGCTATCGGCTGCTGTACTTAAACTGTACTTCCGGCCAGTTGTATTGATCCGCGGATTTGCTATGGTCGATCTGTGATGATGCGCTCACGGAAAAAGTTCGCTACCGGAAGCACCCGCTCACGCGAAACGCAATGTTCCGCGCCATCGGCGGTCTCGGCGCCTGCAGCACAGCGAAGCTGTCCCGCGATTATGCCTCTAGGTGCCCCTGCTTCCCTGCACTTCGATGCGCCGCTACCCGGAACAGCCGATCGAGTAGAAACAGGTGTAAGCCACAGAAAACAAACGATGGCGCGCTCGTCTACCCGGAACGTCCACATCGCACGAATTTTGGCTTCTCGCTCGCTGTTCCTTTCCAAGTCCCGGTACAGTTCCTCTTCACATCGCGCTTTTCTTCGCCACACGCCCGCTCGCATCCTTGCTTGCATCCGTCTGCTGGCTTGGGATATAACCACGCCGTCATTGATTCAGCTCGAGGTTCCCAGGGCGCTATCTTTGCCCGCAGGGGTGGCGGCCGCGAGTGGCGAAACGCAATCGCCCGCCGGCACGTCACAGTACCCTCAGGCGTCAATCTTTGGAATATTGCGTGGGGAGATCTGCATGAAAAAGAGTGTGTGTTGGGTTGTAACGCTGTTTCTTGCCGGCGCGATCGCGCCGCTTTCGCGAGCGCAAGGTGGGGCGACGCAACAGAAAGCTCCGCCGCGGCGTCCTCCTCCGATGTTCCGGATGCCGCAGCCGCCGCACGGTACGGTGGAGAATTATCAGCCGGTCACCAACGACATGCTGCTGCATCCGAGCCCGGACGATTGGCTCATGTACAGCCGCACCTACAACGCGTGGCGCTACAGCCCGCTCAAGCAGATCAACAAAAAGAACGTTAAAAATCTCCGCATGGCCTGGGCGCTGGGCCTGCCGCAAGGCACTACGGAGACCATTCCAATCGTCCACAACGGAGTGATGTACACCATCGTTCCCGGCGCCGACGTGATGGCCATCAACGCCACCAACGGAAACATCATCTGGGAATACGTGCGCCATTATAAAGAGGCCGCCCTCGGCAGGGTCGAGCGCACCAAGGCCCTCGCCATCTACGAGGATATGGTTTACTTCACCGCGCCCGATGGCTACGTAGTAGCGCTCGATGCCGCCACCGGCAAAGTAAAGTGGGAAACCTATAAAACCGATACGCAGAATACTTCCGGCGCACTCGTGGTGGATGGCAATGTGATCTCTGGCGGCACTTGCGGCAAGGGACGCGTGAGCTGCTTCCTTGAAGCGGACAACGCCGAGACCGGCAAAAAGGTCTGGCGCTTCTACAACGTCCCGGCGCCTGGCGATCCCGGCTATGCTTCCTGGCACGGCGCGGATACCACCAACGACACGATTTCCACCTGGGGCTTGCCCGGCAGCTTCGATCCGGTTCGCGATGTTCTTTATTGGGGCACTGCCAACCCTGCTCCCTACGAACGTCTTGCGCGCCACAATGGCAATGCGGCCGGCACGGGGCGTATAGCTCCGGCTGATCTCTATAGCAACTGCACGCTCGCCCTGAATCCGCATACCGGGAAACTCTATTGGTATTACCAATACCTGCCCGCGGATGATTGGGACACGGACCACACCCACGAACGTACGCTCGTAACCACGAAGTACGATCCCGACCCGAAGTCCGTAAAGTGGTACAACACCACCGTCCCACGCGGTTCGACGCACGACGTTGCCGCCATCGTTGGTGAAAGCGGCATCATGTTCGTGATCGATCGCAGCAACGGCAAATTCCTCTGGGCCGAGCCAATTCCCTACGACGCGCCCAATATGGCGATCTCCAACATCGACCCAGTAACGGGTAAGACGGAGATCAATTGGAACGTGGTGATGAAGCATCCCGGCGATCATCACGTGATCTGCTATTGGAACGGCCGCAGCTACTGGCCAACCTCCTACGATCCGGTCACCAATTCCCTTTACACCGGCTACGTCGACAACTGCCTGGACATGACCGCCAACAAAACCAGCGGCATCCGCCACGGCGTGTTGCGGGCAGGCCATCCAGCCGGCTCCATCGCTGGAATCGCCAAGGTAAATCTCTCCACTGGCAAAATGTTGCGATTTGCCACGGGGATGACTCCGGGGACTGGCGGATTGCTGACCACGGCGGGGGGCCTCGTGTTCCATGGCGACATCAACCGCCGTTTCAGCGCGTACGATGCGGCTACCGGCAAACAGCTCTGGCATTCGATCGTCGGCGGGCCGATTTCGGTGAGCACCATCACTTACGGGGTGGACGGAAAGCAGTACGTCGCCATCATCACCGGCGACAACCTCGCGGAAGGGGTGCTGTCGTTCCAATCGGGCGTCAATCTGATTCGCGGCCACAACGCGATCTACGTGTTCGCGCTTCCGTAAACAGAACTGCATCGGAGCAGAAGCTTACATTCCGAGTTTCCGCTCCGACGCCACAACAGGTTGAAGAAATTTACGCCGGCGTGAGCGAACTTGGGTGCCGTTCCCAGGCATTGCTCAGCCGGCGTATTGTTTCTCGGAGCCGCACGGCCAAGTCGACTACGGTTTGCAGGCGCTGTACGTCGATGGAGTTGAGTCGTTCGCCATGCCCCAGCACAAGTTCGGCATTGCCGAGAATGCCGGTAAGCGGGTTGTTGATCTCGTGGCGGAAAATCGTTCCCAGGTCGCCGTTCACGGCCGCCCATGGGGGCCCCAGCAGCGATTCGGACATCCGTGCCCAGCGCAATCTTCGCGCAAGCAGACCGGCAGCGAGCGGAACGAAGTCGCCTGTACGCGCAACGTACTCTACGTCGCCTGAAGCCACCAGCCGCGCGGCTTCGGCTTGGCGCTCCAGCGGCGCAACCAAGATCACCGGAGCGATAGCGATGAACGGCTGCAACACGTCCGGCAGCGGTTCTCCTTCGATCAACCCGCCATCAATCAGAATGGCGTCCGGCGCGTTCCTGGAAACCAGCAGGCGCAAGTGCAGCAGGCTGGTGACGGCCACGGTGCACCGCGCATTGGCGAGGTGTTCGGCCTCCCGCGCGATGCGCTCGGCCAAGTTTGGATCGGACACTCCGAGAAGGGCCCCGCGATCGGCAATCGTGACCGGTTCGACGGCAAAGTTCATCGTCGCGGAATCCTCTCGGCTCGGTAAGACGCCGGGCTGGCCTCGGAGCGGGTGTCCTCTATGGCAGGGGCAGCTTTGGCGTCGTTCTGGCGCGCTGGATCGAGCAAGCGATTTACCGCAAGCTTCAGTTCCTCCACGAGAAACGGTTTCGCAAGGAAGGGCAAGCCGTTCGGCTCAAGAAATTTGCGAGTTTGCGCAGCGAGAACGTCTCCGGTGATGAATAAAATTCGGTTCAGGAGTGGACTGCCTGCTCGCTGCAAGCTTTGGTACACGGCTTGCCCATCGAAATGCGGCATGCGCAGATCGCAGACGATCAGATCGTAGAGGTTGCGCGACAGTCGCCGCAAGCCTTCCTGGCTATCGAGAACCGCTTCCACCTGGTGCCCTTCTTCGCGCAGCACATCCACGATGAGCTGCGCGACGGTAGGTTCGTCTTCAATCGCGAGGATTCGGCTGGGCGTTACCGCCAAGGAGCGGTTGGCAGCCTGCGCTAAAGCGTCCGTGCGCGATTCCATCAGCGCTTCGATCACCGGCAAATCGACCACGAACCGTGCACCCGCGCCGGTCTGATTATCGAAGGTTACTTCGCCGCCGTGCTGATGGACGATTCCGTAAACGATGGAGAGTCCGAGTCCGGTGCCAACACCGGAGGGCTTGCTGGTAAAGAACGGGTCGAATATGCGCGAGGCGATTTCCGCCGGGATTCCCGGGCCGTCATCGGCGACTTCCAACAGAATATGGTCGCGCGTTCTGGTTCCGGCTCCTTCGATCACGTGGCGCGTGCGAATCCAGATGCGGCCATGACCGCGGCTTTCGAGCAAAGCCTGCTCGGCGTTGACGAGCAGATTTAGGATCACCTGCTGAAGCTGATAAGGATCGGCCACAGTCGCCGGCAGGAGCGGCGCCAGATCGCAGTCCACGACGATGTCTTCCACGCGCAATTCGTAACTGCGCAGCGCCAATGTCCGCTCGATGGTTTCGTTCAAATCGACGCGCGTGCGCTCGGGCCTGTTTTCGCGCGCGAAATAAAGCAGGTTTTTGACGATGCGCCGCGCGCGCTCGGCTTCCTGATAAACCTTTTCCGCTTCGGAAAACTGCTCCGGCATAAGTCCCTTACCGAGCAAGAGCTGCGCGTAACCCATGATGGCCGTAAGAGGATTATTCAGTTCGTGCGCGATTCCGGAAACGAGCTGCCCGAGCGCCGCCATCTTTTCCGTCTGTAGCATTTTGGATTGGATTTGGCGTTCGCCGGTCACATCCGAGCAGCGCTCGAGCCATCCGATTGCGTGGCCTTCCGAATCGAGCACCGGCCGGAAAAACCGCTCGATGACGCGGCGAGTTGGCCGGGTAATTTCAATCTCATCGTGACCCGGCTCTCCTTGGCCGTGGGCAAAAGACTGGCCCGGCGCCGCGAAAGCTTGGGGGTTGCGAAAACGGGGGCCGACGAGATTGGCGAGTTCTTCAGCGGTCTGAATTTTTCGCAGCTGGCGCAGATCGAGACCAAACAGCTCGGCAAAGCGGGCGTTGGCGAAGCGAATCTGTCCCGCGGAGCCATAGAGTACGATGGCCTCTTGCACCGATTCGAGAATTCCCCGGAGCTCCGATTCGACCTGGCGCCAGCGAAGCTCCGCACGCTGGACCACTGAGCCTTCCTCGAGACAAAGCAGCAGGTGCTGCGATCCCGGCAGGATCGAGCGAAGAGTGACGCGCATAGTGATTCCGCTGCCCAGCGTCGCATCCATGCTGCGCGGCAATGGCGCAGTGCGCCGGTCCCAGAGCTGAGAAACTTCTCCACCATCAGCTACGGGGAAAAAACCGGCAAATTTCCCTGGGTGCTTTTCGGAATCCTGGAGGCGAAGAAGCGCCCGCGCCCGCGAATTCGCTCGCTGGATCACTCCCGCGGAATCGATCACCAGGAGCGCCTCCGCGCTGGAATCGAATACCGCGTTGAATGCTTCGTTATTCGTGTGAAGGACGTCACGCGGCGAGCGAGACTGCGGACGAGCGGACGGATTGCGGAGAGCGCTATCGGGTTCGTGTGGCGGGGAGGCGAGCAGTTCGCGCATCGCGTCGTTGGTGGTTGTTTCGGCCCTCATCTACCACCGCCCGTAGACGATCCAGTAGCCGGAAGCGACTGCCAAGCCGATCGTCACGGCGTATTCGAAGCAGGAGCGAAGGATTCTGGCAGGTCGAATTTGTTTGGCGAGCTTGCGCGTCTCTACCACGCAAAACTACTTGCATACGGTTAGCCAAGTTCTGTTTCGCCTTCAAGTGGCGCGGTTTCAGCGCGTTGAGCTGATTCACGGCAGCCGCATGCCAAGTTTGGCTTCCCACTTCGACACTCGCGCTAGGTGTCACTTCCGGGTCTAGGAAACGGGTTTGAGTCGCGTGCGGTGCTTGTACCGCGATGGCTTCGAAACAGGAGGTGCGGCGGTTCCTGCGTCTCGCAGGGTTTCAACAGCGGTCGCCTTTGATCTGAACGCGTTCTTTCGATAGGCGGGCAACCTAGATGCACCAACCGTCCCTTCAATCCTCACGGTTCCCGTTTACGACCGTACCTCCGGCTCAGATCATTGCTTAACCTGGTGGCTGTGCCGGCTTCAGGGCAACGTGAAGGCTACTAGCGAATCGCCCTGCTTCGTTCCCAACTTTCCGTGCCCGCCGGCCGCGATCACGACGTACTGCTTGCCGTCGATCTCGTAGGTCATCGGCGCGGCCTGCCCTCCCGCAGGCAGCTTTCCCTTCCACAACATTTCCCCGCTCGCTACGTCAAATGCGCGCAAGTAATCGTCTCCAGCGGTACCCGATTCGAATACCAGTCCCGCTGCCGTCACGATTGGCCCGCCGAATCCGTAGACGCCCCAATCGCGCGAAGGGCTGTTCGGGATGAGCGCTTCCGTGGTTCCCAGCGCTTTCTTCCACGCGATCTTCCCGGTCGCCAGATTTACTCCCACCAAAATGCCCCACGGCGGCGCCTCACACAAAGCCGTCGGCGACCCGAGAGGCGTCGCGAGAGGCGTCCGCGACATTCCGTACGGAGCGCCCCGCTGAACTGCTATCTCAGCGCGCAGTTTCCCGGCACGCTGGGCAATAAACGCCTTCAGAAGCTGATCGGTCGGGATCAGATGCACATCAAAGGGAACGTTGTTCACGAAAGCGACGAAGATCTGGTTCTGCGGATCGAAAGCTCCCCCGCTCCAGTTCATGCCTCCGACAATCCCGGGCAAATCGAGGCTGCCTCCGACACTAGGCGGCGTAAAAATTCCGTCCGACCGTAGCTTGCTTATTTCATTCTGGCAGGCGTCGCGCTGCTGCGGAGTTGCGCCCCACGCCTGCGCAGCCGTCAAACCCTGCGGCACGAGGGGCGGAGGCGTTGTGGGAAAAGGCTGCGTAGGTGAAGTCTGCTCGCCGGGCACGTCGCTCTGCGGCACCTTGCGCTCGACCACCGGAAAGATCGGTTTGCCCGTGTTTCGGTCGAGCACGTACAACATCCCTGTCTTGTTGCCCTGGATGACCACTGGAATTTCGCGGCCGTTGTGCCGGATGGTGGCCAGCACCGGCTGTGCCGCCGTGTCGTAATCCCACAAATTGTGGTGAACGAGCTGAAATCCCCACACGAATCTTCCCGTCTTCGCCCGGAGCGCCACAACCGAATCAGCCCACTTATCATCGCCCTTTCGAAATCCTCCCCAATAATCCGGGCTCGCGCTTCCTGTCGGAACGAACACCAAACCGCGCTTTGGGTCTACCGAGATTGGCGCCCAGGCGTTCCCCGCTCCGGTGAACCACGTATTGAGAGCATCCGGCTTAGGCGGCTTGGATTCTTTATTCGGCGGAAGCGGTTCCCAGTTCCACCTCAGCTTACCGGTCCGCGCGTCGAATGCCCGAACAACTCCGCTTGGCATGTCCGCTTTGTTGTTATCGCTGATCCCCGAGCCAACGATCACTAAGCCATCGATTACCGCCGGAGGCGAGGTCTCCTCGTATTCACCGAGGTAGTCGATTCGAGCGATCCCGGATTTCAGATCGATCTGTCCGTCGCCGCCAAAATCGACGCACGGTGTTCCGCTCGCGGCATCGAGCGCGATCAACCGCGCATCGATCGTGGCTATGAAAATACGTCTGTGGCACCGCTCGTCCGGTTTCCCCGCAGGATCGAGCCAAGTAGAGACACCTCGGTTGATCAGCCCGTCCGCATAGTTTCCTTTTAGATTAATGTGCGGGTTGTACCTCCATTTTACTTTTCCAGTTGCCGGGTCGAGCGCAATCACACGGCTAAAAGCTGTGCTTACGTACAGCGTCCCGTCCACCATAATCGGCGTCGATTCGAAGGAGCTTTTTTGCCGGCCGTCTCCGCCGTACGAGATATCGCCCGTGTGAAATTCCCAGGCAACCTTCAGCTGTCGGACGTTCGCCTTGTTGACCTGCGTGAGCGTGGAAAACCGCATTCCTCCCGGCTGATTCCCATACGCCCGCCAGTCCGTCTCTCCGCCAAGCTTCGGGCTTCCGGCGATCACCATTGTCACAAAACACAAGCTGAGAACGCCCATGCCAAGTAACATGCGAATTTTTCGTCTCGACATAAATCGCTCCGACCGCTCAGCGCTCGCAGAGCAGCAGACCTTTGCGATTCTCAATATCGACCTGATAGAGAAATCCAATCGCGGATCACAGCTTCATTTGCGGGCGTGGGCATCACGCTCAACGCGCCGACACATTGCGGCGTTGACGCCGGTGCCTCGAAAATCGAGCTTTCCATTCTCTTCGTGCTTGTACTTCACAAGTACATCGGCGCATACGGTGGCAGGAGTCTCCAGATTTCCGCCACAAGTGAAGTTGGCGGCATCGTTGATGTTGCCGGTTCCTTTGTAGATCGCGGTTTGGGGATATGGACACAGGGGGCGCGTACGGCCGGAAGGTGGCGCCGCGGAGCCGCCGGACGCGAGCAGCATGTCCGGAGCTTTTCCATGCTCCACCCATTTTACTAGGGCCCCGAAGGCATCGACCGGAGTGGGCCCGGTCCCGCCGCCGCAATGGGCGACGCCGGGGGCACGGAACAGACGATAGAACGTCTGAAGATTCTTGAAGTCCGGCTTGCCGTTGGGGCTGTAACGCGCCGCCATCTGCCGATAGTAGTTGATCACTCCTCGGGGAAAGATCAGGTGATCGTTACCGCCCATCCAGGTGATCATTTTGCCACCGCGCGCCTTGAACCCGTCGAGTGGTGCGAAAGTGTCGGTCGCGTCAGCGATGTTGCGTGAGCCGTCTTGCGCGACTTTCGCATAATCCGCTTCCGAAACCGTCTTCCAGTTAAAGTTCCGATTGTGCTCATCCCATTGAAACTGGATGACCCCCAGGCTGAATGGAACTGCGCCGTCGAGGCCGAAGCCCGGAAAAGGGCCAGTAAGGTCGGTGCCGGGGTCCAGCCCGAACCAAATCTTCTCCCCTTTCGAGTTGCGTGGACCGTCCCAGATCTGGTCGATGGCCTTAGCCTCCGACGCGGTTAAGCAATTGGTTGTCGGTGCACCGGACGCACCGCAGATATTCGCCTTGGCGTTGAAATGGCACGTACGAGGATCATCGATTATGCCGTCAACGACGCCGTCCGCTGCGTCGCAGGCGGCCACGGCGGAGGCGGTGGTTTGGGCGAGCTTCGCTTTCGAGATCGGGCCGCCGGTCAACTCCTTCATGACGATCTGGCCCCACATTTGCGCCGTCTGAAACCTGGTCCAGTACATTGCTGGCGCATCGGCGAGGATGCCGTCAAGCGCGTTCGGCAGCTCTTGCGCCAATTCATAGCCTTGCCGTCCCCCGGTCGAGCACCCGTTCCAATAGTTGAACTCCGGGCGGGTTCCGTAATAGACCTGTGCAATACGCTTCGACCACAGGATTTGCTGCTCGATGCCGTTGCGGATGAAATCCTCGATAAATTGCATGTTGTAGGTGCCGTCCGGGTTGACTCCCGGCGCACAGTTTCCGCCGCGATGCCCGAGATCGTTGCCGGAACCGACGTAACCGGCATCCACCGCCGGAGTTACCCTCAGATTGCCCGAGCAGCCGCCACCGCCCAACCCTTGGGTTCTGCCATTCCAGGCGCCCTGCACGCCGCCGGAGCCGCCGTCCGCGTTGCTGAGCGGCAAACCCACGACGATGTTGATGTTCTGGTTGGGGTTCGTGCCGTAAAGTAAATGGACTTGGCAGTACGAGACATTCTTTCCGGACACGGGGATTATCACGCTCGTGGCGGACTTGATCGCTGAGTTGCCAATGATCCCATTTGCGGGGTTTGTCGCCAGCACGGCGCATTTCGGCGGAGCTGGAGCTGCACTCGCCGGTAGAGCTGCTCCCATCGCCATCACAGCGAAGGCGAGCGCGCCGACAGCCAGTGTGAATGCGCGAAACATTCGAGGAATCGTCATGAATTTTTTTCCTTTTGAAATGCGCAAGTAAGTGCTCTCTCTGCCTTTCGCGCTCGGTCGCCGCTCAGCGCTCGTGCCGCGCCCGAGATCGCGCCTCGGCACGCCGATAGGCAAAGTAGCGGTCGAGCACCTTGAGCTTTGCAATGTTCGGCACCGGACCGGCGTGCGGATGGGCATCAAGGTACATGGCCTCGGCGTGCGGCTCATGCAACGCCGGCCAGTGGGGGAGCCCTGCCCCGTTCGGATCGCCGGTCCGCGCGAAATTCACCCAGTATTGGTTCATCACATTCGAGAGATCGATGTCCGCGCGCGCCGGCTTGCCGTGAAGACCCGATGGCCCCCCGCCAGGACGGCCGAGATTACCGAACACAAACCCGAGCTCCGAGGCATGAGACGCGCCGTGGAGCGGACTCCCCGAGCGGTGATCGAAGTAGTAGAGGTAGGCCTTGTGTCGGCCGTACCGCGTCTGTAGCCGCGCCCAAGACCACGTGCCCCAGGCGAACATGGTGTCGCGCGTGAGATCCCTCGCCGACTGTTCGGACTCTGCATCGGTTGTGTGCGGATAGACTGCGAGGAGAGCATTCGCATACTTGCCGTACTGCGAGCGGACTTGGCTCTCGAATTTCGCTGGCGTCACACCCGGCCGCGCGAACGCGAGCCCCTCGTCCGAGTTGGTACCGATCAATACGGGCGTATCGTTGAAGCGCCGCTCCTGGTAGAGCAGATATTCATCACGAGGGAGGATGCGGCCATCGAACACGGGCCAGAACCCGCCGCGCGATGCCGACTCGTACGCCTTCTGCAGCACGTCGGCTGGAATCCTGCGGGCCGCTGCGATGTTGTTCGCGCCGAGCTTCGCGAGGAAGCGCGCACCTGACCCCTCCGCCTGCGCGAGGGTGCCGATGAGTTCTCCTCCCTCTTGGTCATAACGCGGGGGTGTCAAGTTGCTGCCGCTCTCGGAGATCACGCGCTCGAACAGCCCGTGCGCGGCGGGCGAAGCGGCGAGCATGCTGACCGCGAAGCCGCCGGCCGATTCTCCGAAGATTGTGACGTTCGTAGGATCGCCGCCGAACTTCGCGATGTTAGCCTTAACCCAATTCAGGCCCTGGATCATGTCGAGCAGCCCGTAGTTGCCCGACGTGCCGCCCTGCTCGCGCGAGAGTTGCGGATCGGCCAGAAACCCAAAGACACCGAGCCGATAGGCGACACTCACGAGGACGACGCCGTGATGCGCGAAGTGCGTTCCGTCGTAAGCAGGTGTGCTCGTCATACCCCCGAAGAATCCGCCGCCGTAGATCCACACCATGACGGGGAGCTTCGCGTCCGGTGACTTCGCCGGTGTCCAGACATTGAGATACAGACAGTTCTCGCTGATCGCGGACGGCGCGTCGAACATCCGCGTGAATCGCGGGTTCTGCATGCAGCTCGGCCCGAATTGGTCCGCCTGCTTCACACCCTGCCACGCCTTGACGGGCTGCGGCGCCCGCCAGCGCAGTGCGCCGACAGGCGGTGCCGCAAATGGGATGCCCTTGAACGACACGACGCCGTCGGACAGGACCCCCGCAACGCGTCCGCCCGTTATGGGCACAACGTGGATCTGAGCGAGCGCCGGCAGAGCGCACAGCAACAACGCCACGGTGAACGCGGCGCCAATCCGTCCTCGCTTCGCGATACTCATGCATCCCCCCCGCGTGGGCCTCGAATTGCCCGCTCCGCGCGGTTCTGTTGCGCCTTGCCGAAGCGTGCGGTCATCGATGCGCCGTGGCTACCAAGCCGCCGCCTCACGAGATCTACGCCTCGTGCAAGAGCCCAAAGCTTTGCCCGCACGGACATTTAAGCCGGATTCCCGTTTTTACTTCCCGGATGAGCATCCTTATACATGCAAAGGCCCTCGCGAGTGAACCGAATTGTCCTTTCTCTATCGTAAGTTTTAGATTGGGAGACCCTCGCCCCGGTTCACACCCACATGCAGCGACCCGAACCTCCCGTCCCGAGGCAGAAAAGAGTTAATTGGTCTGCGGATTGGCAGCGGCGTCGTATTGCTTGAGTTTGCGATAGAGAGTGGTTTTGCCGATGCCGAGCAGTCGCGCCGCGGCCAGTTTGTCGCCGTCGGCCTCGCGCAGAGCGCGCAGGATTGCGCGGCGTTCAAGCTCTTCGAGAGGCAGCAACTCATCGGTTTGCGGCAGGCGGTCGCCTGTGCCGTAATGCAGATTGGACGGTAAGTCACCGACGTGCAGGATCGGTCCGGAGCCCAGCGCGACGGCCCGCTCGATGGCGTTTTCGAGTTCGCGGACGTTACCGGGCCAATCGTAGGCGATCAGCCGGGCCATGGCGTCTTCGGAGATGGTGCGAATGCGGCCGTTCGCATCGCTAAATTTTTCTAGGAAGGAATTCACGAGGAGCGGGATGTCGCTTTTGCGCTCGCGCAAGGACGGAAGCTTGATCTGCACCACGTTGAGGCGGAAGAAAAGATCCTGGCGGAATTGTCCCTGGCGCACGGCCGCCTCAAGGTCGCGGTTGGTGGCGGCGATCACTCGCGTGGATATGGCAATACGATCCGTGGAACCGACCGGCTTGACTTCGCGCTCCTGCAAGGCGCGCAGAAGCTTCGCTTGCAAGTCCACCGGCATATCTCCGATTTCGTCAAGGAAGAGCGTGCCGCTTCCAGCGGCTTCCATGAGTCCGGTTTTGGAATGCATTGCGCCAGTAAACGCGCCTTTTACGTAGCCAAAAAGCTCTGATTCGATCAGCGTGGGCACCAGCGCAGAGCAGTCCACGGGAACGAAGGCCTTATTCCGGCGCGGGCCGGAAAAGTGAATGGAGCGCGCCACCAGTTCCTTGCCGGTGCCGCTTTCGCCGAGAATCAGAACGGGATAGTTGTGCTGGCTGACTTTTTCGATCAGGCGATAGACGCGTTGCATTTTGGGAGAAACGCCAATTAGACCGCCGAACCCGGGTCGCGTGCGGAGCTGTTCGCGGAGCACTCGGTTTTCCTGGTCGATTTCGAGCAAGCGCACAACGCGGTCGATTTTTCCGCGCAGTTCGGGGACGTGAAACGGCTTGGTGACGTAGTCTGCCGCGCCCATGCGGGTGGCCTCGACGGCGCTTTCAATCGTGCCGTACTGCGTGAGAACGATCACGGCGCACTGCGCGTAAGACTCGCGCACGCGTTTGAGCAATTCGAGGCCGCCAATTTGCGGAACGCGTAGGTCGGTAATCAACAAATCCACGGGATATTGATCTAGGATGTCGAGCGCTTGCTCGGTGGTCGAAGCGGTGCGGGTACGCAAGCCGGCGTCCGCGACTACGTCGCGGCAGAGATTTCGCGTGGTGTCCTCATCGTCGACGATCAAGACGGTCGGAGGGATCGGACGCTGAACGGTCAGTGCGGCCTCGGCACCACTGGTATCCATGGAATCTCCCTTGTCACAGCTTTTCCCAAACTGAATGCACAGAGTGCGCCAGATCAGGAATCGGCGAGCGCTGAACGCAATGAGCTTACGAGTTTGAAATTGGCAGATGCGGGCAGAATTTGAACCAAAACGGGACGTACGGCAAGATCGTAAAACTACGTAATTAGATAAACGTCACCTTTACATGCAGATGCCGCGATGCGAAGGGTAGAAATCCCGAATTGGCACGCGAACCGTTGTGGCGTTACGCTTGAGCGGCTGGTTTTTCTAAACGAACCGAAAACAGTCGGGCGAGCTGGCTGCGACGCGCCAAAGGCCTGCGCGACTTGGATTTCCGGGGAACTGCTGGTAGATTCAAATTCTAGATGTCCGTCGACACCCAAAACCTGCAACGGATCCTCATCGTTGAGGACGAGGAAAACGCGCGCAAAGGCTACGAGGCGCTGCTGCGGAAGTGGGGCTACGAAATCCTGGGAGTGGGCAGCGGCGAAGAGGCCCTGGCGCGGTTTCCAGAATTTGCTCCGAATGTGATTCTGGCCGACGTGGAGTTGCCCGGGATGAACGGGCTCGACCTGCTGCGCCATCTGGGCGACGAACTGCAGCGCATTCCGGTAATCATCATCACCGGACGCGGCAGCGACGAACGCGTGGTGCAAGCCATCGAAGCGGGCGCGTACTGGTACATTGAAAAGCCGCTGAAGCCGCCGGTGCTGCGCGCGATTCTGGATCGGGCCTTCGGACGCGTCCGGGACCAGCAGACGGTGGCGGCGCTGACGCGCAACCTGCGCGAGGCCGGCAAGCTCGGCAGGCTCGTAGGCACATCGTCTGCGATGCAAGACATCATGCGGCAAGTGGAAATAGCCGCGCCATCGACGGCGTCGATTCTGATCACCGGCGAAACGGGAACGGGAAAAGAAATGGTGGCGCGATCGATTCATATGATTTCGCCGCGGGCGTCGCGTCCGTTTGTGGCCATCAATTGCTCGGCAATCCCCGAATCGCTGATGGAGAGCGAGATTTTTGGGCACGAGCGAGGAGCGTTCACCGGTGCGGCGGAACGGCGCATCGGGTGTTTCGAACTAGCGCACGGCGGTACACTGCTGCTGGACGAGATCGGCGAAATGCCGGCGCAAACCCAGGCAAAACTGCTGCGCGTGCTGGAAGACAGCAAGGTGCGGAGGCTGGGCAGCAAGGTGGAGACGCCGGTGGACGTGCGCGTGCTGGCGGCAACCAATAAGAATCCCGAAAAGGCTGTTTCCGAAGGACAATTGAGGCAGGACCTGTATTTCCGGCTCAACGTGTTTCATATTCATCTACCGCCTCTGCGGGAACACAAGGAAGATTTGCCAGTGCTGATCGAACACCTTTTGGGGGAGATTTCGGAAAAGCACGGGAAGAAGGTGACCGGCGTGGGATCGGATGTGCTTGAAATGCTTCGGTCGTACCCGTGGCCCGGGAATGTCCGCGAACTGCGCAACGTGCTGGAGCGCTCGGCGATCGCGTCCGACCGCGGCACCATTGGCCGACAGCACCTGCCTTCGGATTTCGGGCACGCTCCAGCGATGGCTTCTTCGGGTTTGAACGGGCTGCGCTTTCCAATCGGCACGACCGTGGATGAAGTGGAGCGAGAGTTGATTTTGCAAACGCTCACTGGAACGAACCAGAACAAAACGCGCGCCGCGGAATTACTGGGTATAAGCTTGAAAACGCTTCACAACAAACTGAAGGAATACGAGGCGGGGCGGAAGAATGCGTCTCAGCCTGAAGACTAAGTTCACCCTGGCGATATCGCTGCTCGTGCTGGCGGTCGTCACTCTCGCGTCCGGGCTCTATCTGGCGCGACTGCTGCGTCAGACACTGCGGCAATCGAGCGACAACGCCAGCTTCGTGGCGCAGCAGGTGCTGGACGCATGCAGCGACGCGGTGAAGCAAGCCGCCGAACGCGGCGACTCCCCGATCTCACCCAATCCCGGCGACGTGCGCGCGTATGTGCGCGAAGCCTTCGACGACAGCACCACTCTCAATTCCCTGATCGAATCGGACGTGAGCATTTCGACCACTATTTACGGCATCAGCATAAGCGACGCGAACGGAATCGTGCTGGTCTCGAGCGACGCTACCGACCGGGATAAAAAAATTGCCCAACGGCTGCCGCTGAGCGCCCTGGACCACGCGGGGCTCATCGAGCAACTGCGAGAGCTTTTCGGAGCTCCGCAAAACTACGAATATTCGCTGCCCTTCAAGCTGGGCGACGCTCCTTTCGGGAACATTCGCGTTGCGCTGTCGTCAGCGCTGATCCGGGCGCAGATCGCGCCGGAGTTGATCTCCGCGGGGTATGTGGCAATCGCGTTCGTGCTGTGCTCCACGCTGCTTGCGTTCGGAGTAAGCACGGTCATGCTGGCGCCGGTGAGCCGCATTTCCGCGCAATTGGACCGCATTTCCGCGGGGCATTTCGACTCGGAACCGGTGGTGGCGCGCAGCGACGAACTCGGCGCGGTGAGCACGAAGATTTTGGGCATCGGCAAACAGTTGCGCGACGTGCGGGAAATTTTCAGCACTCTGCGCGAAAACCTCGATCAGGTGATGGGCGGCTTGGAAGACGGCTTGCTGCTATTTAACGCCGAGGGACGCGCCGTGTTGGTGAGCCCCGCGGCCGAGAAGTTCGTCGGGGGACGGCCGGAGGAGTTGCGCGGACTGCTGGCTTCGGAAATCTTTCCGGAGGGTCATCCGTTGCGCGCGGCGCTGAATTTCGAAGGAGACCAGCTCGGCCCCACGGAAGGTAAGGAAGTGGCTCTTGCGGGTTACGGCGGCCCGCAAAGAGTGGGCGTGGGCGTGCAGGTGATTCGCGAACGCGGCACGCGAATGGGCACTCTGGTGACGCTGCGCGATGTGGAATCGCTCGAACGAATCGGCAGCCAACTGCAGGTTTCGGAGCGGCTAGCGGCCCTGGGGCGGGTGACGGCGGGCGTGGCCCACGAGGTGAAGAATCCGCTGAATTCGATGCGCTTGTGGCTGGAGGTATTGAAGGCCAATATGCCGATCGATCCGGAGCCGCAACAGGCCGTAAAGATGCTGGATAGCGAAATCGACCGGCTGGACCGTGCGGTAAAGACCTTCTTGAATTTCACGCGTCCGGTGGAGTTGAACTTGGAGGAGACTGATTTGCGAGGGCTCCTGGACGAAGTGCTGGATGCGGCGCGGCCGTCGATTGCGAAAAGCGGACTTAGACTGCAAGCTGAACTCCCCTCGGAATTTCCAGCGGCGCTGGTGGACCGGCAACTGATCCATCAAGCGCTTTCCAATCTGGTGCTCAATGCGTGCCATTTCACCCAGCCAGGCGGCAGTATTTCGGTGGCACTGCGACGCGCCGGAGACCGCGCGGCAATCGAGGTGGCGGACACGGGTAAAGGGATTTCGGCCGAGGACCAGAAGAAGATTTTCCAGCTCTTCTTCACAACCCGTCCGGGTGGAACCGGCATCGGATTAGCTAATACGTTCCGATTCGTGCAACTGCACAACGGACAGATCGAATTTGAGTCGGAGTTAGGGCATGGAACAACGTTCCGGATTCTGCTCCCGCTGGCGCGAATAGCTGAAGCGCCCGTGGATGTCCGGGATTTCAGCCAGCCCTTCGCCGCGGAAAAGCGGTAAATGCCCAGCCAACTTTCCGCCGTACGCATGTCAGCGCTGCTCTTCGCATGCGCCCTTTCGTTGGGCGCAGCGGGATGCGCGCACGATCATATCCATGCGGCAGTCCCTGTGGCCGTGGCGCCGGTTGCGCCATCGGCGCAGCCTGTCCGCCCGATGACGATTGCGCCGGACACGGATGCCACGCCGCCGATGGACGCCGAGGCCGCGCCGCCCGCGATTCCGGCCAATACAGCGCCACCTGCGCCGGTGGTAATCGCACCCACGAATCCTCCCGCTCCGCACCGCCGGCCCGAAGAGCATCCCGTGCAGGCCAATCAGGAGCCAGCCGAACATCCCGCTCCGCAAATCTCGCCGCAAATCTCGCCGACCGATCAATCGCTCTACGCGCGCAAAACTTCGGAAGATATTGCCACGGCGGAGCACAACCTGCAGCAGACCAACGGCAAGCAATTGAGCGCCGCACAGCAAGATTTGGCCGACAAGATTCGTAGCTTCGTGGCACAGTCGCGCGATGCGAGCAAAGGCGGCGATTGGGACCGCGCGCAGAACCTGGCGCAAAAGGCGCGGCTGCTATCGACCGAGCTACTGAATTCGCTCTGAAATCACGCAGTTTACACTTCCTCTCGAATTGCGATTTCAAAAATATATTGCGCCGGCACGTTGCGGACTGGCGCGCTGGAGAATCCGAGGGATCGATGCAGATTTTTCAGTCGAGTCGGCGATTGAACCTATTGGCTCGGCAAGCCGATTGTGATAATTGTTACAGACATGTGATGCCGCAACCAGGAGGGAACCGATGCCGATCACGGAAGATATACGGCAGTCCCTGTTTGCATCTGATTTGGAGTTCCGTCGCCTCGCCGAAGAGCACTCCCGCTGCGAGTCCCAGCTCGAACAAATTCTCAAGTCCGTCTACCTAAGCTCCGAGGACTTGCTCCGCGAGGCGACGCTAAAGAAACTGAAACTGCGACTGAAGGATCAAATGGAGTCACTCGTGGAGCGTTATCGCCAGATGACGAGCCACTAGGCCGTTTGCTCCCGCGGTTCTGTCGTACAATATGCGTGTATTCGCAGCCAGCGGGAGATGACGCTGCGCACGCGTTAAATTCGCCGCTCGGCTGGCCTGCGGGATTCATCATCACAAGGAGGTTCTTCACTCTCTGAATGGTTAAAGACGCGTATCGGTTTGCGATTCCGTTGCTGGTTATCGCCATCCTTTGCTTTCTACTAGCATGGGCTTGGAGGCCGTGGTTCTGGCCGGGACTGGTTTTCCTCTTTCTTGGACTTTTCGTTTTCTACTTCTTTCGAGATCCGGAACGGCCGATCCCCTCGGATCCTACCGTGATTGTTTCGCCTGCCGATGGGCACGTGGTGGAAATTGTAGACGAAGCGCTCGAATCGCAGATGGGCCATCGCGTCAGCATCTTTTTGGCGGTGTGGGACGTTCACGTGCAACGCGCCCCGGTGGCCGGATGCATCGTTCGCGTCGAGTACCACCCGGGTAAATTCATGGGCGCGTTCCGCTCGAAGGCATCTCAGCTAAACGAGCAGAACGTGATCTATATGGATACGGCACACGGGCGGGTAGTCTTCAAACAAATTGCCGGAGCCGTCGCGCGACGCGTGATATTCTGGAAGAATGATGGGAGCAATGTCGCTCTGGGGGAACGCGTGGGCAACATTCGATTTGGCTCCCGCGTGGATATTTGGCTGCCGATGGACGCGTTAATTACGGTCACGCGCGGGCAGATGCTAAAGGGCGGCGAGAGCGTTCTGGGGAAATGGACTTCAACTTCATAGATCCTATCGGACACGAAGACGAGCCCCGGCGACCGGTGCGTAATCACCGGCTGCGTCGCGGCGTGTACGTCCTTCCGAGCATTCTCACCGTCGCCAATCTTTTGTGCGGTTACTACGCGATTCTGGCAACGCTCGCGGGCCAGCCGAGCGATCTTGATAACGCCGCTCGCGCCATCGGGTTCGCGATCATTTTCGATTCGCTGGACGGTCGCGTGGCGCGTGCGATGGGTACCAACAGCGAATTCGGTAAGCAATTCGATTCCCTGGCAGACGTGATCAGCTTCGGCATCGCACCGGCATTTCTCGCGTACGCTTGGGGAGTGCGTGTTTCGGCTGCCGCGGCGGGAGTTCCGGGCGCCCAGCATCTAATCCAGCTCGGATGGCTGATCGGATTCTTTTATCTTTGCTGCTGCGCATGGCGCCTAGCGCGGTTCAACATTCAAGGGATGGCTCAGGGCGGCAATCGATTTTTCGCCGGAATGCCGACGCCTGCCGCGGCCGGTATGATCGCGGCCGTCGTGCACTTCATTCGCAACCCGATCGAAAACCCAAGTATTTCGGTGTTGTGGCTGGTGCTGGTGGCCGTGCTCGGCGTGCTTATGTCCAGCACCTTTCGGTACTACAGCTTCAAAGACATTCAATGGACGCGCCGGTGGCCGTCGCTTTCCGTGGTCGCCATCGCGATGCTCATCGGCGCAATCTGGTTCTTCTCGCAATACACTCTTCTGGTGATCGCCGGTGCCTATACAGTGCACGGGCTGGTGTTGCAGGCCGTGCGCGTGGTTCGGCATCGCACCGCGTCCCGCCACGCGTAAACTATGGCCGTGAAGTCCGGGAACTCTTACCGCGTCGCCATCGTCGGAGCTTCTTCGCTACTAGGCAAAGAGCTGAAGCTGGTTCTTGAGGACCGCCACTTCCCTGCCGCGGACATTCTCCTGCTGGACGCGAGTGTTGTGGCCGGGACGCTGACCGAGTCTGCCGGTGAGCCGACCTTCATCCGTCCCATCGACGAAGACAGCTTTGAAGGCCTGCGCTTCGTGTTTTTCGCCGGCGCCTCGGCGGACACCGAACAAAACTGGCTCGCCGCGCAGCGCGCCGGGGCCACGGTAATTGACCTGACCGGCTGTCCTGCAGTTTCACCGGTCGTTACTTCGATTCCGTCGCTGGTTTCCGTGCTGCCGTCCCGCGCCAGCGCTGAAGCCTCCGCAGCCAAGAATGTGGCGTTTTCATCCCCGCTTGCGTCTGCGATTATTGCTTGCACCCTGGCCTCGGGACTTTCGAAACTTCAGGCGCAGCGCACGGTCGCGCTTCTCTTCCCTCCGGTTTCCGAACGCGATCAAGCCGGCATCGACGAACTCGAAAGCCAGAGCGCCAACCTCCTCTCGTTCCACGAAATCGGCCGCCAGGTTTTCGACGCGCAAGTTGCCTTTAATCTCTTGTCGCATTATGGCGCGGCGAGCAAACCTAAGTTGGCGGACGTCCGCGCTACGATTGCACGCGACGTGGCCTCGTACATCGCCGGGCGCATTCCGCTGCCCGCCATTCAATTGCTGCAAGCGCCCGTATTTTACGGGTATGCTTTCGCTGCGTATGCGGATCTGGGAGAAAACTTGACGCCCGAATTGGCGGCGTTCGAGGCGTCGTTTGCGAGCCTGGGCTGTAAAATCGCGGCGGCTGGCGATCCCTCGCCAGACAACGTCAGTGTGGCAGGCGAAAGCGAAATTCAGTTCGGGCACGTTTCCGTCGACCCGAACTTTCCTGGCGGAGTCTGGCTCTGGGGCGTGGCCGACCACTTGCGACTGGCCGCGACGAACGCGGTGCGCATCGCGGAGGAACTGATTGCGACGCCGCAATAGCGATCGAGCAGCGAGTCACGGCAGTTTCCTTTTTCGCCGCGTCGACTCGTTTGCGGGACTATTGTGCGTCCTGGTGGCAGCAGCCGCGGCACTATCGGGGTGCGGATATCACGTCGCCGGCCACGGCTCGAATCTGCCACATCAATGGACCACGATCGCGGTTCCGACATTCAAGAATGATACCGTACAGTACCGCATCGAGCAGCGCTTCACGGCGGCGGTGATTCATGAATTTATCGTTCGGACCAAATACCGCATCGTGTCCGATCCGCGCTCGGCGGACGCAGTGTTACACGGCGAAATTCTATCGATCGACACGTCGCCGGTGCTGTTCGACGCCACCACGGGACAAGTGACGACCATGCTGGTGACTGTGCACGCGAAAGTATCCCTCATCGCTGCCCACGCGGAAAAGCCGGTGTACGAAAACGACGACATGGTGTTTCGCAGTGAATATCAGATCCCGTCGAACGTGAACACATTCTTCCAACAGGAAGATCCGGCGCTGGAGCGCATGGCACGCGATTTCGCGTCGAATCTGGTGGCTAACCTGGTGGAGGGGTTCTGATGGCGGCCGCTTCCCCGGAAAATCTCATTGAGGACCTGCGCTCGGGAAAGCCTCCGGCGGCCGTGGTTCTGCTAGGCAGCGACAGCTATTTACGCGAAATGTGCCGCAACAAAATCATCGACGCGAGCGTGCCAGACGGCGCCCTGGATTGGGCCGTTGCGCGATTTTCCGCGCGCGAAGCCGGATGGGACGAGATTCTTGGACGTGCGCGAACTTTGCCAATGCTCGCTCCGCGGCAGGTGATCCTAGTGGACGGGGCCGAATCGGTGGAGAAGCTGGGTGAGGAATCGCGCAACGAAATTCTGAAAGCGCTGGCGAACTATTTCGGTTCGCCCGCTCCTTTTACGCTGCTGGTGATCGAGGCGGACGCCCTCGACCGGCGGCAGAAGTTTTTCAAGCTGCTGAGCGAAAAAGCGCTCGTGGTGGAGCTGTCCATAGGGCAGGAATCCGCGGCGGAGCTGGCCGCGCAAATGGCCAGCGATCTGGGGGCCGAAATCGATCGCGAAGCAGCCGCGCTACTGGCCGAAATTCTGAATGGCGAGCCCGCGCGTATGCACGTCGAACTAGAAAAGCTCGCGGTATACGTGCAGGGGCCGCAGGGACACGGCCGGATTTCACAGGCGGACGTGGAAGCGCTTGTAGTGGCGGCGCGACGCAATACCGTCTGGCAGCTTGCCGATATGCTAGTGAACCGCAAACGCGATGCGGCGCTGAAATTTCTGGATAACCTGCTGCGCGAAGGCGAAGAACCCGCCGGCATTGTGGGTGCGCTGGCGTGGACCTACCGAAAACTGATCGAAGCCCGCGAACTACCGGCACATACAGGCGGGTTCCAGGCCGCGAGGCAACTCGGGATGCGTCCCGACGCGGCGGAAGCGGCTGTGCGCCAATCGCATCGCGTGGCAATCGTAGAACTGCTAGCCGGACTAGCGGCGCTGGCCGAAGCGGACAGCCAGTTCAAATCGCACAATCCCAACCCGCGCGCCACAATGGAATTCCTGATCGCGCGGCTTACGTCGCCCGCCGCCGCAGCAGCATCTGGCACGCGTTGAAAACTCCCCTGCCGGAACCTGTAAACGCGGCTCCCCGTCCCGGCAAATCGCCATGTTCCCGACTTGTCCCGACCCGAGCCAAGGAATCGAGGCTGGGTCACTGCGTGGAATGTCCGTGTGAAGCATCACAACAGGGGTTAGAGCGGCCAATTCCCGGCAACGGCCTGAACCCCAGCGAGCCGCGCACGAACCCGCCACGGCGCTCCTAGCGCCCGGCCCAATGCGACTTACCCGGCGAAAAACGTCGCGCAGCCTTGCCTTCGGTGAAGCAAAGAACAGCGGGAGCTGCGCCGCAGCATTCCATTAGGATAGAGGCAAAACGGGTGACCGAAGCGCGCGCCACAGCAATTCCGTGCGCGTTATCGGCTGAGCGGTTGGCAGGAGCGCAAAAAAAAACGCCCCGAATCCTCGGGACGTTTTCCGGCAAAACCTTTCGACCAGCGTCGAAGGCTACTTCTTAGCCGCCAGCGCGTTCAACGCCAGATTCAGGCGCGACTTATAGCGCTTGGCCGT
This sequence comes from Candidatus Acidiferrales bacterium, assembly GCA_050746725.1. GTDB lineage: Bacteria > Acidobacteriota > Terriglobia > Acidiferrales > UBA7541 > Palsa-295. The sequence goes on from JBOGMX010000004.1 coordinate 23,720, forward strand.
GTTCCGGTGCAGAGTGCCCTTTTGGATGGCCTTGTCGATGGCCGAAAATGTGGACGGCGCGAGTTTCGCGGCGGTGGCCGCGTCTCCACCTGCCAAGGCGGCGCGCATCTGGCGGATGGCCGTGCGCACTCGGGTGCGATTCATGCGGTTCATGGCCGTGCGGCTTTCCGTCTGGCGGATATTCTTCAGTACCGACTTCGATTTCTTTCTATGCTTTACCGGCGTGCCCTGTGGCATTCGTTCTCCTCAATTTTCCGTTATTCGGCTGATCCAGAATAGCGAACCATCCTGCGACTGTCAATTTGCGCGCGTCGCGCAAAACCTAGATGTGGGAAGCTATTCCTTTTCTCCGTCGGTAATTTGCTGGCTCAGATAGCGCTCGTAGCCGAGCTCGTTCATCTGGTGAACTTGAGCCTCCAGCCAATCGACGTGCTCCTCTTCGTCCTTGAGCAGCCGCTCGAATAGCTCGCGCGAGGCGTTGTCCTTCTCCTGCCGCGCGAGTTCGGCGAATCGGTTGTACATGGCGACGGCATTTACTTCCAGCTTCAGATCGCTTTCGACCTGCTCCTTCACGTTTTTTCCGACGGTCAGATCGATATGCTTGGTCAGGTTCGGAGTTCCATCCAGAAAGAGGATTCTTTCGATGATCTCCTCGGCGTGCTTCATCTCACCGATGGATTGCTTTTTGATGAGTTCACCGAGGCGATGGTAGTGCCAGTTCTCACACATCTCGGCGTGCAGAAAGTATTGATTGATCGCGGTAAGCTCTTCGTGCAATGAATCGTTCAAAGCGTCGATGACTTTCTGGCTGCCCTTCATATTTTGTGGTTCCCCCAGTGGAAGTCTACGATGACAGCAGGCTTGCCGCAAGAGACTGGAATCATTGCCTAGAGCGTGGCACGGGAACGAAACGCGCCGCCGGTCATTCGAGCTGTCGTAGGCGGTCGCGGAGCTTTTTGAGTTCGATCTGGCGTTCTTCAAGCGTGGCGCGGAGACCATCGACGATTTTTTCCGGCGCCTTGCTGGTGAAGTTCTCGTCGGCCAGGCGGTTTTGCTTCGACTGGATGTCTTTCGCCAAGCGATCCATTTCCTTTTTCACGCGCGCGGTTTCAGCAGGCTTGTCGATCGCGTCGCCAAAGGCGATGCGCAGATCGAAAGCGGCCGTGGAGCGGACGGCGCCGCCAGCGGAGTCCGGGCGGCCCGGCATGATGCGCAGTTCGGAAAGCGAAGCGAGCCGTAGAATGGCGTCCAGGTTTTCCTGGACCAGGTTGCGGCGCATCGGTCCGCTGGCGAAGAAGTCGGCAGCGACTTTGCGTTTGGGATCGAGCTTCAGCTCCGCTCGAATATTGCGGGCGGCTATAACGATTTCCTGCAGGATGGCCATTTCATCATCTGCCGCGGCATTCGTCCAGTCCGCGCGCGGCTCGGGAAATTTATCCAGAGCGATGGAGCGCGCGCCTTCGGGCTGGGGCAGGCGATGCCAAAGCTCTTCGGTGAGGAAGGGCATCACTGGATGCAGCAGGCGCAGCGCCGCCTCCAGCGCCGCGAAAATATTGCGCCAAGCGGCGATAGCCAGCGCACGATCGGGCGACGTCAGCTGCGGCTTCACCCACTCAATGTACCAATCGCAGAAATCACCCCAAAAGAACTGGTAAATCGCCTGGCAGGCTTCGTGGAAACGGAATCCATCCAGCGCGGCGCCGGCCTGCGCGCTGACGGCCGCGAGCCGCGAAAAAATCCAGCGGTGCGCGAGCGCGCCGTCGCCTGGAACCGGATAGGGAGCGCCGGCGCGGATTTGTGGCGCGGCCAGCTCGTCGAGCGTGAGCAGTTCCGCGCCAGCGGGCAAGCCCGCCTTTGGATCGCCCGACAAACCCACCGATTGGACCTTTTCGAGATTGACGAATAAGAAGCGTGCGGCATTCCAGATTTTATTGGCGAAGGCGCGCGCACCCTGGATGCGGTCCTCGCTGAGGATGATGTCCGTGCCGGGCGCGGCCATGCTGGCCAGCATGTACCGGAGCGCGTCTGTGCCGTATTGCTTCGTCATCTGCAGCGGGTCCACACCAGTGCCTTTGGTCTTGGACATCTTGGCGCCTTCGGCGGTACGCACCAGAGAATGGAGATAGAGGCGGCGGAAGGGGATGCGATCTTCGGGCTCGGGGCCATTCGCGAGATGCAAGCCCATCATGATCATGCGCGCGTCCCAGAAAAACAAAATGTCGTAGCCGCTGACGAGTAGGCTGGTCGGGTAGAAGGCGCGCAGATCGGGCGTATCGTCCGGCCAGCCGAGCGTCGAAAAGGGCCACAGCGACGAGCTGAACCAGGTATCGAGCACGTCCGGATACTGCGTGAGCTTTGCGCCGCCGCACTTCGGGCACTTCGCCGGGATCCCCGCGGCGCGCGCGTTGCCATCAACAATTTCCACACTCGAATGCAGCGCTGGAACCATTTCATTGCAGGAGTCGCAATGCCAGATGGGGATGCGATGCCCCCACCAGAGCTGGCGCGAGATACACCAGTCGCGAATGTTGTCGAGCCATTGCAATAGGATGGTGCGCTGATTATCCGGGACCACTTCGATCAGGCCATCGAGCACTGCTCGTTTGGCGGGATCTGCGAGCGGCTTCATTTTCAAAAACCACTGCGTGGAAATGCGCGGCTCGACGATCGATTTGCAGCGGTCGCAAACACCAACTGCGTGGGAATGTTCCTTGACGCCGTCGAGCAAGCCAAGCTCTTTGAGATCGGCAACGATCCGCGCGCGCGCGGCGAAACGCTCGACTCCTGCGTACTTTCCGGCGGCTTCGTTCATGTGGCCGTCGGGCGTCATCACGTCGATTTCGGGCAGGTTGTGGCGCTTGCCCACTTCGAAGTCGTTGGGATCGTGAGCCGGGGTGATCTTCACCGCGCCCGTCCCGAATTCGCGGTCCACGTAAGAATCGGCAATGATGGGAATCTCGCGGTTCATCAGCGGCAGGACCGCTTTTTTGCCGACCAGATGCTTGTAGCGCTCGTCATCGGGATGAACGGAGACGGCTGTGTCACCGAGCATTGTTTCGGGGCGCGTGGTGGCCACCACGATGGATTCGTTCGAGCCGGCGACCGGATAGCGGATGCTCCAAATTTCGCCTCTGCGCTCGTGGTGCACCACTTCCAGGTCGCTGATGGCCGTCTGGCAGCGCGGGCACCAATTGACCATGTACCGGCCGCGATAGATCAGGCCTTCGCGATAGAGCCGCAGGAACGCCTCAAGTACAGCGCGGTATAGTTTTGGCTCAAGTGTAAAATGCTCGCGCGTCCAATCGCAGGATGCTCCGAGGCGAACCATCTGCCCCTTGATCGCGCCGCCACTTTCGGTTTTCCATTTCCACACGCGGCGCGCGAATTCGTCGCGCCCCAGATCCTGACGGCGAAGCTTTTGTTCCGCGAGTTGGCGTTCGACCACGAACTGCGTGGCGATGCCGGCATGGTCCATTCCGGGAAGCCACAGCGTTCGGTTCCCTCGCATGCGGTGCCAGCGGACAAGCATGTCAATCTGCGTGTGCTCGAGGAGATGGCCGATGTGGATCGAGCCGGTGACGTTGGGCGGCGGCAGCGCAATTGAAAATGCCGGTCCATTGCCGGAATTTTCGGCGCGAAAAAGCTGCTCGTCGAACCAGGTTTTGGCCCAGCGCTCTTCGATTTCCTGTGGCTCGTAGGCTTTGGGGATTTCGCGGGGCATGGTGTCCTATGGAATTGAAATTACAGCGGAAGCCAAACTATGAATATACGGGGCGTGCGCGGTGGGCGTCAATCAGCGGGAAACAATCGAATTGGTCAAGCGGCGTCTGAATCGCTTTCGTTGGCTCAGAAAACTGCTGACTGCCGGCCCGCGAATCCCACAGGGGCTCGCGGCCGGCAGCAGAAGGTGTAAAGCTGAGAATTACTCTTCGCGCTCCCAGACGACCTTACACGAGACCAGAGCGTTCGCGCCCTCGCCGACGCCGCCGATGGGCTGCGGCTTGGTAACAATCGTCAGCGTGTCTCCATCCAGCTCAAAGCGCCGGCGTTGCTCGGTGCCGGTCCATAGTTCGTACCATGCGACGTCAACAGTGGTGACCAAATGGTCGCCTTCCACGCGGAATTTTCCAGTATAGGCGAGCAGCGATTTCCAAAGCTCGGAAAGGTCGGCCTCGCTGGTGGGTACTTTCTTGCGGTCGCCATCGCCGCCGATGCTGACCGTCATCATGCGTTCCCACGGAGTAAGAATTAGGTACCCCTTCGGCTTTTTCGTGGCATAGACCTCGGTCTTGCCGTTGTCCATGACCGTGGCTTGGGACGAAACCAGCTTCCACACCCCAATGAGTGGATTTTCCTGTGCGCTCATGTTTGCAGTCTCCTCAGTAAGTGCTAACACTGATAATTTGGTGGCCGAAACCACAGACCCGCTGGGACGAGCCACTCGCGCGACTTGCCCAACGACTCCTTGCGAGAGTGCGCAAGCTCAAACCAATTGCTGCGTCGCGCTAACGAGCGACGCACCACCGGCTGCTCGTCCAGCACATAGTGCCAGGACCAGGCGTGTGCGTCTTTGGTACAAGAGTTTCATTTTGAACCGTACTAAGGTACATCTGCCTTTTGAAGGCCAGGAATTGGACAAACCGAATGGTCAACCGAAAGCAGGTTTAGAGCCGGTAGCGGGACAGAAAGCAGTGGTGCGCGGACGTTCTAGCTCAGGTTCCGGGCAGAGTGAGTGGGGGGATCGATTTGAATGGTTGCAAACGGGGGCTGATTAGCGCTTTTTGTCGAGTTCGTTCTGGAGGAGACTTTCAACCAGCGGTTTAAGCAGACCTTGCGATAGCAGTTCCTGGATCTGCGGCTGAAGCTTTTCGAGAACCCTTTGCACCACGGTGTCGATGGTAGCGGGATCGGCCGCGAGCGCTTCCTGCGACTTGGCATTCTTGATTTCGGCAAGGAAAGATGGCGGCGGCGTCAAGAACGGGATATGAGAGAGAGACTCGCGGTTCGGCGGTGGCATGGTCGGGACACGTTCGTTCGCTTCTTCGCCTGAAGATCCTACCGATTCGTCAGATTCGGCTTGAACGGTGAATTCACCCGCAATGGGCTGCTGAACGGAGGCAGAAGTATCCGCGGGCCCCTTGGCAGCGGGCGCCAAGAATGAATGCAACGGCGCGCTCTCTTCCGCCGGTGTTCCGTAGCGCGGCGGAGCGCTCGTCTCTTCGTCGACGAGAAGCGGCTCAGGCTCGACGTGCACGGCAGGTGGCTCGACCAGAGCTGGGTCCTTCATGGCGAACGGCGGCTCGGAATCCTCCGGCTCCATTTCGATCTGTGCGTCGCCCGAACCGGAGGGCGTCGCGCTGACGTGAGCGGTTGCCGATTCTTCCTCGGCTCCTTCATCCGCGAAAAACGGCTCGTCGTCGCGCTCGTGATGCACGTTTTCGTTTAGCACGGCCAGTTCTGCCGCTGAAGGGGACGGCGCTGCGACTAACATTTCCTCCGCCACTTCGTGGATGCTGTTGGATTCAATTCCAATTGCGCTTGCGGCCGATTCTTCGATGGCCGGGACAGCCTCAGCTGCGGGCGCTGCGTGAGATTCCGTCTGCCCACCGACGAGCGTTTCCATCCAATCGGCGGCTGGTTTTTCTGTTGGCGAAGCCGTTACACCATCGAGCCAGTGGCCATTCACAGCAGTCGACAAATTCGGCTCCGGCAGCGGAGCGGCGAAATCGGCCGCGGGATGTAACCCAATCGGGGGTCGCTGTTCAGGCCCGGTCTGCAGCTTTAGCGCTTCCGGCAGGTCACCGGCGGAGCCTGCTGTTTCTGCTGCTGATTCCGAGTGCGGCTCCTTGACTTGCCGCAACGAAAAGCCGCTTTCACTCGTCGGGAAGTCGCTGGCGACGACGGGCTGAGCTTCCTCGATTGGTTCGGGACCGCGAACGCGGCGCGGAGGATAATCCTTTTCCGACGGGAAGCTGATCGGCTCCGTGTCGCGCATGGATGGTATGGCCGGTTGGACGGCTACGTCCTCGGGAATTTCCAAGTCCATCGCCGAGCGGCGCCAGTCGGGCGCCGAAGCTGCTTCATCCGCGTCGTCCTCGTCAGCAGCCTGTGCATTCGGGTCGGCTTTGGGAGCGGGCGGCTCGTCTGAACTTGACTGTTCATCTACGTCGAGCGAACGATGGCCCTTGCCCATTCCATATATGAGCGCCGCCTCTTCGGGTGAAGGCTCCGGAAATTCGGGAAGCGGCTTGGGTTCGGGCCGCGCGGAAAGATCGACGCTCGGCATCGGCTCCGGGTCGGGCACCACCTTCGCCTCCTTGGCCTTGGCCAGTTCCGCAGCCAAGCGAGGATTTTTCTCGAGCGCAGACGTGACCATCGCGATCAAAGGATCGGGCGGAACGAATGGTTTTTTCAGGACACCGTCGGCGCCTACTCGCCGCGCCTCCTTTTCGTCCAAAGGATCAAACGCGCCGACAAGCAAAATTACCGGAACGTGCGCGAAGCGCTCGTCCTTCTTGACGAATTCGCACACTTCATAGCCGTTGCGAACCGGCATGAAAATGTCGGCCAGCACGAGATCGGGATCGAGATCGGGAATGCGACGAACGGCGGCCTCGCCATTGCCCACCGAAACCACGCTGATCCCGCGCTCTTCCAAAGCAAGCGAAACCATCTTCTGGATATTGGAATTATCGTCTGCTACTAAAATCTTTGGCACGGAAATCCCCTGGCGCTGCGGTCCCCCGCGGGCGGGAAGCAGCCCGCATGCAAAACCTATTGCAACACTAGAGAGCGGGAGCGTCAACGAAGTCGACAGGGGCTGTTGCTACAGTCGTAAGCAGGGGTAAATCCGCGATTACCAGGGAACGATCTTATGTAAGCCGTGCTTTTTCTTGCTGGTTGACTCGGTTCTAGAGTCGTTTTTGGTGGCTTTCGGCTGAGCCGCGGGTTTTGCGCCCTCAACAGCTGAGGAACCGGCTGCGGAATGTTGAGGAGCGGCAACCGTCCCCGCGCCAGAGGTACCGTTCGAAGTTGCCGCCGAAGCGGAATTGGCTACCGCGCCGCCGCCGGTGCCGGTACCGGTACCTGCGTTCGACAACATGCTCGGTCCCGAAGGTGCGGGCGCAGGATTCGCGGTTGGAGCGGCAGTGCTGGCCGGAGCCGAGCTAGCGCTTGAGGCGTCGGAAGGATCTCCCCCAGTGGAGATGATCTGCGCTCCGGCGGTAGTGGTGGCAGCTTCGTCGACTTGGGATTGCGTCTCTGCATTGATGGGAACGGCGTCGCCGGCCGAGTCATCCGAATTGCGCGCGACCGCCGGGGCAGCCGCAACTTCAAAGGTGGGGACAGGCGCCACATTAGGCTTCAAAACATCGGTGGCAGAAATAGCGTCGCTCGGAGGCGCCAGGTTCGGCTGGCCCGCGCGAGCGGCATCGACCATGTCTGGCCGGGATTCCAAAATTTCCTTGGGCCATTTCAACAGCACAAACTCGCTATGCTTCTTCTCAAATCGCTGATCCCGCTCCATGCGGGCCATTGCGTGTGGATCGGCCGAGGGTACAGGCATGCCCATAGCTTTCAACTGCGCCCTGGCGGCGGCAGCATGTTCAGAGAGCGGGTAATCTCGCAGAATGCGGCTATAGCACTTGGCCGCATAGTCGGCCCACTTATTTTTTACATCTTCGTCTTTCGTGTACTTCCGGTCGATCATATAGATATTGCCAAGCATCCACAGCGCATCGTCACTCTGGCTATAGAGCGGATAGCGCTCGGCGACTTCCATCAGTCGCGCCGCGGCTGCTGGATAATCCGGCTTCAGGTAATAGAAGCGGCCGATCTTGAACTCGCCGTCGGCGATCACTTCTTGCACGTTCCGCAAATTCTGCTCGGCTTTGGGAAGCAACGCGCTATGCGGATACTTCAAAATGAAATTCTGCAGCTCATTTTCCGCGGATTCGGCTTGGGTGGGATCGCGGTCGGATTTCAACATCATCCGGTAATGGCAGAGGGCCACCTGCATCTGCGCGTATTGCGCTTCGTCCAGGAAGGGGAAAAATACGATGAAGCTTTTGTAAGCGTCGATCGCTTGCGTCAGATTGACGACACCGCCTTGCTTATAAAACGAATCCGCGATGGCCAGTTTCGCCTTGGCCAGGTATTCGCTGTCCGGATAGGTGTTGATCAGCGTCTGCAGCTCGAGGCGCGCCTCGGTGTATTTCGAATGCTGTAGAGAATTCAGGGAGCGTTCGTATAGGATTTTGTCTGGCTCCGCGGCGGCTTCGATGTTCTGGGGCTGGGCTTGCTTTTCCTTCTTGTGCTTCTCTTTGATGACCTTGATCTTTTGCTTGCCGTAAGCAGAAGCACCCAGGGAACCGGCCATCACCGCGATCAGAAGGGCGATCAGGCAATGGCGATTTTTAATCATACCTCGTCCCATTTTCTTATACCCGCTGCCGCAAGGCGTTCGTAGCCGCAGTGCGCAATTCGCGAGTGGCTGCCGTCGCATCCTGCGTGTGGAAGATCGAACTGCCAGCGACGAAGGTGTTGGCTCCTGCTTGTGCCAACTCGGCTACGTTCCGCAGGTCGACCCCGCCGTCAACCGCGATTCGGTAGGCGCCATTATAGCGCGCCCGCCATTCCACAAGCTGGCGGATTTTGCTGAACGCGATGGGGATGAATTTCTGCCCGCCAAACCCTGGATTTACCGACATCACCAGCGCCGTATCCACCTTGTCGAGAACGTCCGATAGCATCACCACCGGCGTGGAGGGATTGATCACCGCTCCCGCCTGCGCCCCGCATTCGCGAATCATGGAAAGCGCGCGATCCAAGTGCGGAGTGGCCTCTTGGTGAACCAGAACGCGGTCGGCGCCCGCGCGGACGAACTCTTCAATGTAGCGTTCGGGCCGGTCGATCATGAGATGCACGTCCAGGGGCAGACGGGTTGCTTTGCGCAGCGAAGCCACGACCGGAATCCCAATGGTGATATTGGGGACAAACTGGCCGTCCATTACGTCGACATGGACCACATCCGCGCCGCCCTGCTCTGCGGCCCGGATTTCCTCGCCGAGGCGGCTGAAGTCCGAGGCCAAAATCGAAGCGGCGATCTCGATCCGCGCGTAGGTCATGGTGATCTTCGCGGATTCTAGCACAGCCCGCTGAGAAGCTGGCCCACGGCAAATCGCGGCGAAAAGGGCTTATTCCGCCACTTGCAGTTCGATCGGCGTGGTGGAGTCGACGCGTCTGCCGCGCGCCGGGGTTTGATCTAGCACCGTTTCCCGCGCCGCACCGGGAGCGACCGCCGGAACAACCTTTGCAATTTTCAGCCCGGCAGCGGAAAGCTTCGACACAGCCTCCGCGTAGGAAAGTCCGGTGAGTCCCGGCATCACGTACGCCGGCGGACGCGCCCCAAGCGTGACCAGAACATTGACGTGCGGATTGATCGCGCCGGTCGATCCTGGCGCGGGATCCTGTTGAAGCACCATATCGGCATCCGTGTCCGGCAAGTACAGGCTCGAAACTTCGCCCACTTGCAGCCCCTCGCGAAGCAGTTGCACTTGCGCGGCGCGCAAGCTGGACTCCTCGATTTGCGGCACGGTTACTTTTTGCGGGCCGAGACTCAAGACCACATGCGCTTGCTGGCCTACTTTCACGTTCATGTTCGGCAGGGGGCTCTGCCGCGCGATCGCGTCCACCGGATAATGGCTGTAGATGCGATCTTCAACCTCGATTCCGACACCGCGTCCCTGAAGCGTCTGCCGCGCCTGATCGACGGACACTCCCACGAGATCGGGCATCACGACTTCGCGGCCGCGTATGGCGATGCGCATCGCCGTGAGCGCGCTCAAAAACGCCACCGAGGCAAGGATGAACGCCAGCACCGACATGCGCAAAACCCAGCGGAATCGCTCGCGCAGAGTCATCGCGAGTATTTTACCCGATCAGCCGGGGCGGAATTGGAAAATCCGGCTCCGTTGTTCGCTGCGTGCTGCGGCTGCAAAAACCTTTTCACGACCAGAAGATCTCAGTGGTGAGCGATTTGCGGAAGGAGGCTGATATGCAGTGCTTCGACCTACAGAAACGCAACTACGAGCAACGTGATCGTTGCCGTTGGCGCGCTCACGACCGTCTTCACGCGCAGCGCGCCAATGATTCCAACGATCGACGACACGCCAACGATCACGGTCATGGCGATTTCAGTGGGCGAGAAGTGACCGCTTACGGCGCGCGGCTCTCCAGTAAGAAGATATGACCAGATGGCGATCATCAAGAGCGCCCAGAACACGAGACAAGGAAGCCCGGTCCATTTGCTCCAGCCCGAGCGGCACAAGCCGAGGACTATGGTGAGCCAAAGAGGAGAGGTTTGCACGATGTGCCGCAGCACGCCGTGAGAGACCGCGCCGACAACCATCAGGGCGGCGAATATCAGGACGCAGCAAAACACGAGAAGTCGGGCGTCCACTTTCCCGCCAGAAATCACCCTTCCGCTGTCTTGGCTCGCGTCCATCGATTCTGGCAGGCACATGTCTGTTCTACGAATGGCACCGGGAATTAATTACGTGCTTCGGGCATTTTCGTTCGAGTCAGGGAAGCGGGGCAGGAAGAAACCGGTGTGGCGGCGGTGATCGTCGAAGGCCGGGCCGAATTCGCGAGTGAGCAGCGCTTCTTCGCGTCGCGCCTTGAAGGCTAGCGACGACAGGATCAGCAAAAACGCCAGCACGCCCCGACAGGTGCCCACCACCAGCGCCGTGCCGACAAGCGCGACTAGAATGCCGGTATAAATCGGGTGGCGAATGCGCGCGTACGGCCCGGTGCGAATCAATTGATGTTCCTCTCGGATGGCCACGGTGGCGCTCCAGAAGCGTCCAATGTGGTTGCGCGCCCAAATTGCGAACCCGATTCCCGCGGCAGTAAGCGGCACGCCGGCATCCGCGATCCAGTAGGACCACGGCACGAAGCGGCGATTCAAGATCCCGAACCAGCGCGCATCTGAGCTAAAAAGAATCACGGCGAACACAATCAGCAGAAGATACGACAGGCGATGCCAAACCGGCTCCCGGGTGCGCATCCGGTTGACGCGACGCGCGGCAAAGAGCCAGTAGGCCAAGAAAAGGAACCAGAGAATTTCGATTGTCGCGCCAAAATTGAATGCCATTTTATAAAGCCGTATCAGTGCCGGCGAACGTCGTCGCGGCCAATATACCTCCGAATTCCAAATTGGCGCTTGCGATTCGCAAGTCAGACGGGTAAACCTGATGAACCGATGAAAAAATCCGCGAAACCGAAGCGCCTCGCTGACGCGACTCTGGCCATCCACGCGGGCGAAGAGCGCACGGGCGTGGGTGTGCCCGTCGGAGTATCGATCGCGCGCACTTCAAACTTCACGTTTGAGAGCACGAAAACGATGAAGTTGCTGGCGGAGGGAAAAAGCTCGGCCTACATCTACACCCGCAGTGGGAATCCCACGCTAACGATCGCCGAAAAGAAGATCGCCGGGCTGGAACGAGCCGAAGCCTGCGTGGTGACCGCGTCCGGATCGGCGGCCATTTCCGGGGCGCTGCTCTCGCTGCTGCGCGCCGGCGACGAGGTGATCGCCACGCGCCAGATTTATGGTGGAAGCTACCGTCTGCTGCGCGATTACCTTCCGAAGTACGGCATCACGGTGCGCTTCGTGGAAGCGGATCTCGCGGGAATCGAACGAGTGGTAAGCCCTCGGACCAAAGTTCTTTACGTCGAGACGCCAACCAATCCCGCTCTGCGCCTGGTGGACCTGCGCAAAGCTTCGGCCTTCGCCAAGGAGTGGGGGCTCATTTCGATCGTGGACAACACGTTCGCGAGCCCGGTGCTGCAGAAACCGCTGGTTCTCGGATTCGATCTGGTGCTGCACAGCGGATCGAAATATCTCTCCGGGCACTCGGACGTGATTGCCGGCGCAGCGGCCGGTAGCACCGCGCTGATTCGCCACGTTCGCGGCACGGTCGTTGAGCTGGGCGGTACGATGGATCCCGAAGCGGCTTTTCTGCTGATCCGCGGAATGAAGACGCTCGAAGTGCGTGTGGAGCGCCAGTGTCAGACAGCGATGAAGATCGCACAATTTCTGGCCAAGCATCCGAAGATCGCGCGCGTTCACTATCCGGGATTGGCGTCGCACCCGGATCACGCGTTGGCCAAACGCCAGATGCGCCGGTTCGGGGCGATGATGGCATTCGAACTGAAAGGCGGCCCCAAGACCAGCTTGGCCGCCGCGCGACGGTTCTGCGACCGCGTGCAACTGTTCCTGTTGGCCGCTAGTCTGGGAGGAACCGAATCGCTGGTGGTGCTGCCGATTTATACTTCGCACGTGAATATGTCCGCGGATGAGCTATGCGGGGCCGGCGTGCAGCCTGGGACAGTGCGAGTGTCGATTGGATTGGAGGCACCGGATGACCTGCTCGACGATTTACGGCAAGCCCTGGCGTGAAGGCAAGGCGACGCACCATTCAGGCATAAAAGACGGGAAGGGCGACGATTTCTGGTGTAGCCTATCGAGCGGCATGCGCCGATATTGAGCATCAGGGTGTTTGTGGCGCATGTCTTGGTTCTAGTACTCTTTGCCTACATCGGGCGAAGTCCATTACGGACGTTCCATTGACCTCGGTCTAAGTCCTTCGTAAGATTCGTGCTATCGCATGGCGTAGTTTGCGGAAATAGTCTCGGATTAAGCTCGGCAGGTTCGGCACCGGATCTGCACTGGCATACCCAGAACGATTTGGAACAGAACACGATGAAGCGCAAAACGGCAATCTGGGCAATTTTCGTGGCGGGAATGCTGGCCGTGGCTGGCTGCAATGGGTCTACCGAGGTAGTGAAAGTCCGGCCTCCGGCAGTGGCGCCTATGCCCGCTCTGGCTTACGCGACTATGTCTCTTCCCTTGCCTGCGAACCCGGTTTACGAAGTGCCAATCTTGGAAGAACCTCGGCCAGCCATCGATATTCTCGTCTCCGAAGTGCAGGCGAGCTACGACGCCGGAGTGCAAGCGGAAAACGCCGGCAAGAACGATCAGGCACAGACCGATTTCGATCATGCCGTAAACCTGATCGTGAAGAGTGGCTTTCAAGCCGATGCCGATCCGCGGCTTTCCAACTTGTTCGACGAACTGGGCGAGGAAGTGAGCCCGGATGAGATCAATGTCGCAGTGGCCAACGAGCAGACGGAAACACAAGCGCCTCTTCCGCCCGCCCCGATAGACGAAATCGACGATCTCTCGCTGCCGGCCGCTAATCCCCGCCTGGCGATGGAGGCCGAGTCCGAATTAATCAGCGTCCGCCACGATTTGCCGCTGACCGTGAACGATTCGGTCCTTCGTTATTTGAGCTTTTTCACCACGCCGAGAGGCCGGGCTATCGTGCAACGCGGACTCGAACGCGGCGGACGGTACAGCGCGATGATTCGCGGCGTCCTCAAACAGGAGGGACTGCCGCAAGATCTAATCTATCTCGCGCAGGCGGAAAGTGCCTTTCAGCCAGACGCAGTTTCCAGGGCGGGAGCGCGGGGAATCTGGCAATTCATGCCGTTCCGCGGCGAAGAATACGACTTGGAGCGAAGTTACTGGATCGATGAGCGCAGCGATCCCGTCAAGGCGACTCGTGCGGCGGCCGAGCACCTCCGAGACCTTTATGGCATGTTCGGCGATTGGTATCTAGTAATGGCGGCGTACAACGGCGGCCCACTGACGGTAGCCCGCGCCATCGAGCGCACCGGCTACGCAGATTTCTGGCAGCTGCAGAAGATGCACGCGCTGCCGGTTGAGACGCAAAACTACGTTCCGATCATCATCGCCCTGGCGCTGGTGTCCAAGGATCCTTCTCTCTATGGAGTGCAGGTCGATCCCGAAAAACCACTGCTGACCGACAAGGTGACGCTGGATCATCAGATCAGTTTGAGCCTGGCAGCCGATGCCGCGGGAGCGGACCCGGATGAATTGCACATGCTCAATCCGGAGCTCCTCCGTGGTTTGACTCCGAAGCAGCCGGATTTCGTATTGAATCTGCCTAAGGGAACCAAGCAGAGTTTCGAGCAGAACATCCAACAGGTTCCCGAAGACAAGTGGACCAGCTGGCGCCTGCACGCGGCGGCTGACGGCGAAACGTTGCCGGAAATCGCGCACCGCTACCGCGTCAGCCTATCGGCGCTTGAATCCGCCAATCATCTGGAGCCTCAGGCAGCCGTTCCAACAGGAATCTTGCTGGATATTCCAACCCCCGCGACGCCGGAAATGGTGCTGTATCGCATTCGGCGGGGCGACACGCTTGGAAGAATTGCCGAACGTTTTCATGTGACGGTTGCGGATCTGCGCGAATGGAACCATCTCCGCGGCAACGAAATCCGGCTAGGGGCGCGGCTGCGCATTTATTCGCACGGGGAAGAGGCTCAGGAGGACGGGGACAATCACCGCTCCCGGCATACCGAGCACGCCTCGCTACGAAGGGCATCATCGCGCGGTGCCGAGCACTCGCAAACGGTTGCGCATCACGTCCGGCCGGGCGAGACGCTGTATTCCATCGCTCGCGAGTACCAGACCACAATTTCGGCGCTGCGCGCGTGGAATCCTTTTCTGGCTGACAGGGGCCTCGAGGCCGGCGATATTTTGAGCATCGAACGCTGATTCGCTACTTCAATCCTGTGACGAGAGTCCCTGCTTTCTGGGCTGCTTCAAAACGCTGACACTGCTCGTCGGCGCTATCTCGCGAGGTGGCGTTCTCTCCTGCCCTTTCCGCCTTGACAAACTTCCGAGAACCCGCTTATATGCAGCCAAGGACCTAGAGGCTGTTCAATCGCCCCCGACCTACGGAGGAGTATATGTTCTACGCCAAGATGGACGACGAAGAAGACGAGCTTCCCGGCTGGGACGAGGAAGAGGAAGGGCAGGAACATCCGCCCGAGGTCGTGGAAACTGAGGAAATTATCGTCGAGGAAGAGCTGGAGGAAGAGGACGAGGCAGCCGAAGCTCCCGCCCCGGCGCCGTCGCGCCAACCTGCCGCCAAGCCGCAAGCCAAGAAAACCAAAAAAGCAAAGAAAGCGGCGCCGAAACAGAAAAAGAAGGCCAAGCCAAAAACCAAGCCCAAGTCAAGAACGAAGCGCAAGACCAAGCCCAAGCCAAAAAAATCCGCAAAAAAGGGCGGGGGCCGCAAACGGCGGTAGCTTCACGGGTTCCCGAGCAGTCTCGGTAAGGGACTGTGAGTCCTTTCCCATTTCAGTAGGAGTTCGCGCCGAGAATCGGTCGGGTTGACGCCCATTCGTCGGATATCCATCGCGTGTTCGTCGCGCTCTGCTCCGGTCCGGCACATACATACCGGCCCGCTTCCGTTTTTTCCCCTTGCGGCACACCGCATCGCATCGCTAGCATACGCGCTCGATGCCGTTGGCAGTCGAACAGATCCGGAGGATGCGCGGGGGTGCCCAGTCACATCTGATGCGTTGCGCGGACGACGGTTACTACGTGGTGAAGTTCCAGAACAACCCGCAGGGCGCGCGGATTCTGGCTAACGAATTGCTCGGATCCAGGCTGGCGGCGCGCATGGGGCTACCCACGCCGGAAGTAACGATTGTGGAAGTGCGAGAGGAACTGATCGAGCACACCGAGGATCTGGTTATCCAGCTCGGGCGCGGGCGCGCACGGTGCCAAACGGGATCGCAGTTTGGTTCCCGGTATCCTGGAGCTCCCGCCGAAACGGTGGTTTATGATTTCTTGCCGGACGAGCAGCTGGGCGAAGTCACAAATCTCGCGGATTTTTATGGCATGTTCGTGTTCGACAAATGGACGTGCAACACCAACGGCCGCCAGGCGATTTTCTTTCGACCGCCGGGCGAAACGTGCCACCGGGCGCAGATGATCGACCAGGGATTCTGCTTTAACGCCTGTGAATGGAACTTTCCCGATGGGCCGTTGCGCGGAATCTACCCGCGGCACCGCGTGTACGAATCCGTTCGCGGCATCGATTCTTTCGAACCGTGGCTCACGCGCGCTGAAACGCGTATGGATGAATCGGTGCTGGGGGAAATCGCCGGCGATATTCCTCCCGAATGGTATGGTTTTGATTCGGACGCACTCGAGCGGATGCTGGCGGAGTTGCTGCGCCGCCGCCGGCGTGTGCGCGATCTGATTGTGGAAGCATGGAAATGCTCGGCCCGGCCGTTTCCAAACTGGAAGTGACACATGCCAGACGAACAACGCCAGACTCTTCGTTACCGCATCTTGCGTTACACGCCGAATCTGGTCCGCGATGAGTGGGTCAATATCGGAGTATTCCTCGAGGGAATTCATCCCGAGGCCCTGCAATCACCGGCGCCGCCCCGTCGCGCCATGCGCCTGGTGGAGGAAGCGTCCGAGTTCGCGCGCGTGCGGCGACTGCACCCGGCCGCCGACGAAAACTTGTTGCGTGCTCTCGCGTCGGAATTCGATGCGCGCCTGCGCGGCCCGGAAACCGAGGTCCGTTCCTATCTCACGAAGCTCGACCAGTCGCTCTCGAACGTCCTGCAGTTCAGCCCGCAGCGCGCGGTGCTGGCTGAAAATTTCGACGCGGAAATGGACCGCCTGTACCACGAGCACGTCGCGCCGCCCTTCCGTGCGCGCGGTGGCGTCATGGAGAACACCAAGAATTGGATTCGTTCGCGCCTGAACGATATTTTCCGACGCCGCCGCATTCTCTCCAAAATGGAGCGCGGCGTGCGCGTCCAGGAATTCACCCAGCCGGGCGATCCGTTCCGTATCGACTATTCCTATCGTTACAACGGGACGCGAGGATACCTTCACGCCATCCCACTAGCGCGCGATTATTCGCAGGCAAAAGTTTTCGCCTACACCGCCGAGCGCATCCGCGCGCGCGCCGAGCATGTAGAGTTTTCGGCCATCACGGAAGCCCCGCCGTCGCTGGAAAATCCGCGGCACCAATTCATCATCCGGCTGTTCGAAGACCAGAAGATTTCGATTCTCCCGCTCAGCGGCGTGGAAGCCTTCGCCGAATCGTTGCGGCCTCGGTTACTCTAACTTTTCTCACCTGCCAGTTGTGCGTGCCTCGCATGCTCTCCTATCCTCACAATCAGAGAGCGAACATCTCGTTTGCTAACTTAACCGGACATATCATGCGCTACGGGCACGAGTAAATACATCCGGTTGACACTGTTAAGACGCGGTGCTACCGTTTCGGGCGTCAGCCAATCTTTGTAAATCTGGAGCAGACCATGCCCTACAAGCTAACCATTAACGGAAGCCACCATACGGTGGACGTTCCTGCGGACATGCCGCTATTGTGGGTGATTCGCGAGGTCCTCAATCTTCATGGCACGAAATTCGGATGTGGAATGGGGTTCTGCGGCTGTTGCACCGTGCACTTGGGAGATCGGGCGGTCCGCTCCTGCCTGACGCCGGTTTCCGCCGCTCACAATCAACATGTGACGACTATTGAAGGGCTTTCGCCCGACGCAACGCATCCCGTGCAGCGCGCGTGGGTGGAAACGAACGTGCCTCAGTGCGGATACTGCCAAGCGGGACAGATAATGTCCGCGTCGGCTCTGCTGAAGAAGACTCCTCATCCCACGGATGCTGAAATCGACGCTGCGATGACTGGCAACCTCTGCCGTTGCGGATGCTACCATCGCATCCGCCAAGCGATACACGTTGCCGCCGAAATATCCAGCGGCGCCGAAGCGTCTTCGAGCACGGGACTGTAACGGTCCGGAAAGTATAGGAGAGACCCATGCCAACCATGGAAAAGATTCAGATCGATCGCCGATCCTTTCTAAAAGTGACCGCAATGGCCGGCGGCGGAATGCTGCTGGCGCTCTACGCCTCGCCGCTCGACGAGGTGTTCGCGCAGATGCGCTTCCCGCAGGCGAAGCTGGTGCCTGCATCGTTCGTCATGATTCACCCAGATAACACCTTCACGATCATGGCCAAGAATCCGGAGACCGGCAACGGCGTGCGCACCATGCTGCCGATGATCATCGCGGAAGAACTCGACGTGGAGTGGAAGAGCGTAAAAGTGGAGCAGGCTGACGTCGACCAAGCGAAATACGGACTGCAGATCGAAGGCGGGAGCACGGCAGTACCGTTGAACTGGATGGCGATGCGGCAAATCGGACGAGCTGGCCGCCAAATGCTCATCGCTGCCGCGGCACAAACTTGGAGCGTGCCGGAGTCGGAATGCACGACCAAGGCAGGCACGGTTCTGCACGAGGGATCGGGGAAGAGCGCGACGTACGCGGAACTGGCCTCCAAGGCAGCCACAGTGCCGGTGCCGGACTTCCAGTCGCTGAAATTCAAGGATCCCAAGGATTATACGATCGTAGGTCACCCTACGACGGATGTGGACGATCCGAAGATCGTTGCCGGCAAGCCGATTTTTTCGATCGATGTAACACTCCCCGGTATGCTGAGCGCGGTATTCGTAAAGTGTCCAGTCTTTGGCGGGAAGGCCGTGAGCGCGAACCTGGATGAGGTCAAGGCCGAGCCGGGCGTGCGGGATGCGTTCATCGTCGCGGGCAACGGAAACATTGCCGAGCTTTCGAGCGGTGTGGCCATCATCGCGGACCGGTGGTACCAGGCGAACCACGCGCGTCAAAAGCTGAAGGTGCAGTGGGACGAGGGCCCGACGGCTAGTGAAAGCAGCGAAGGCTATCTTCAACAGGCTCAGACGCTCGCTCCTCAAAAACCGCAGCAGATTTTGCGACACGATGGCGATGTGGATTCGGCGTTCGGCAAGGCGGCCCACGTGGTGGAGGCGTTTTACGCCTATCCGTTCCTCTCCCACGCAACGATGGAGCCGCGGAACACCACGGCCAGCTACAAGGATGGAAAGCTGGAGATCTGGACCAACAGCCAGCTTCCAGGCATGGGCGTAATGCCATTGGCCAAGACCCTGAAAATGTCCCCGGGCGACATCAAGGTCAACATGGTTCGCGGCGGGGGCGGCTTCGGGCGCGGCTTGGTGAACGATTACTTCTTCGAAGCCGCGTACATCGCCAAGACGGCCGGTGCTCCGGTGAAGCTGCTCTGGACCCGCGAAGACGCCATGCATCACGATGCCTACCGCCCCGCAGGCTACCACTCGCTGAAGGCCGGCGTGGATTCGAACGGCAAGATCATCGCTTGGAAGAATCACTTCATCAGCTTCGGCTCGAACGGGCGTTTCGCTTCGGCAGCCAACATGGAACCGGATGAGTTTCCCGCACGCTTCATTCCCAATTACGAGTTGGGAACCTCGCTGATGCCCACCGGTATCCCCACGGGCGCGATGCGCGCTCCGGGAAGCAACGCGATTGCCTTCGTGATCCAATCCTTTATCGACGAGCTGGCGCACGCGTCCGGAAAGGATTCGATGGAGTTTCTTATCGATCTGATCTCCAGTCAGCCTTTGCCCGCCCCCACGGGCGGAATGGGTATGCGAGGCGCGCCGTACATTGCGTCGCGGATGCTCGCGTGCCTCGAGCGGGTTCGCGACAAATCCGGATGGGGAAAGCGCAGCTTGCCGGAAGGAACGGCCATGGGCGTCGGCGCCCACTTCTGCCACATGGGTTACTTCGCCGACGTAGCGGAAGTCACCGTCACCGGCAACAAGGTGAGAGTGAGCAAGGTGTGGGCGGTGGGAGATATCGGCAACCAGATCATCAACCCCTCTCGCGCGCAGAACATGGTCGCCGGCGGCGTTATCGATGGAATGAGCCAAGTGATGGAATACGAGATCAACATCGATCACGGCCGAGCGATGGAAAACAACTTCAACAATTACGAGCCCGTGCGCTTGTCGAAAGCTCCCGCGGAGATCGACGTCGAGTTCGTGAACTCGAAATATTCACCTACCGGACTCGGCGAGCCTCCTCTGCCGCCGGTGCTACCGGCCGTCGCCAACGCGATTTTCAAAGCCACTGGAAAGCGCGTTCGCAGATTACCATTGAAGCGAGAAGGCTTCGGCTGGGCGTAGTTTTGTGCAAGTTCCTCCGGCGGCTCTCGTGCGGTGAGGGTCGCCGTTTTTTTTGGAACATTCGTTGGATTCCAGCGCAGGCCAGCTCGGATTCTGCTTTCGCTTTTAGAGATTCGCGAGCTCGCGAATTGTGCTCCGATTCAAAATCAACTCTGTCTCGGCTCACGTGCGAGCTTGCGGAGAGACGCGGCATCTGATATAGCTTTCGGGCTCGAAATGAATCCTGAGGGGGAATCATGCGGAAAAGTTTGGTAGTTATGGGTGTGATGGCCGTAGGGGTATTGAGCGTGGCGCTGGCGTGCGGCGCGGCGAATCGAGTCGCGGCAGCCGCCGCACCGGCCGCCGTAGCCGAGCCGGCGGCACGCGCCGCCACGGCAAACAGTTGCAGTCGCACCTGCCTGAATGGTTTCGTCGACAAATTTCTGGCCGCGCTTGTGGCGCACGATCCCTCGAAGCTGCCGCATTCGGCAAACGTGAGATATTCCGAGAACAACGTGATGCTGAAGCTGGGTGATGGACTGTGGGCTACCGCCGACGGCTTGGGTTCCTACAAAATTTACATCGACGACCCGGAGAAGGGCGAAGTCGGCTACTACGGCGTGATCGATGAAGACCACACGCCGGACATTTTGGGCGCGCGCCTAAAGGTAGTGAACCACGAGGTCACTCAAATCGAAGTGCTCGTGGCGCGCAAGGAAAGCGCCAATAGCACATTCCCGAATCCCGATGCGCTAACGAAAAAGCCTGTCTTTTACGAAGACGTCCCGCCGAACGAACGTCTTTCGCGCCAGAAGCTGATCTCTCTCGCGAACGGTTACTTCTCAACGATCCAGCTGAACACGGGGAAAATCTTCACCTCATTCGCCCCCGATTGCCAGCGCGTGGAAAACGGCGTGGTCACTGCGGGCAATCCCGATGGCAAAGGCGTGGCGAAAATGGGCTGCGAGGCACAGCTGAAAACTGGGCTCCTGCATTTCGTGACGCGCGTCCGTGATCGGCGGTTCCTGGTGGTGGATCGACGGAAGGGGATGGTGCTAACCAGCGCCTTTTTCGATCACGCCGGTACCGACGACACATTCAAGTTGGTCAATGGGACCACGTATCACGTGCGGCAGCCATTTGACCGTCCCTATTCGTTCGTAATGTTCGAGCTGTTCAAAATCCAGCACGCGCAAATACGCCAAATCGAGGCCGTGATCGTTACCGTGCCCTACCACATGCCATCGCCTTGGAAGTAGCTTCGGAATGTCGGGCCGCGAATCCCAGCGGAAAACATTGCGGCTCGCGTTATCGATTGTGCAGGAATTTGATGCGGTCACGCGCTGGGCGGCGGCGCCAACCGGCATTTTCGTCAAGCGCCAGCCGCGAAACGACGCTGATGACCAGCACGAAGAACGTGACGAAGAATGCTGCGGCATACGCGAGCGCATGAGCGCTGGCGAACGGCTCGGTGATGAATGCCCAAATCGCGTAGGTAAGGTATCCGACCGGCTCGTTGGTGAAATGGCCCGTCCAGAGGTAGTTGGACCAACCCGCTGTGTAGATCAGAGGGGCAGTTTCGCCAACTGAAATGGCCAGCGCGAGAAGAATACCTGTAAGCACTCCCGGGAGAGCGATGGGAAGACAGATGCCCAGCGCGACCTTGGCGTCGGTGGCGCCGAGTCCGTAGGCCGCCTCGCGCATGGAACGCGGAACCTGGCGGATGGCCATTTCGCTGGTTCTGCAAATATAGGGTAGAGAAATGATCGCCAGAGCAATGCTGCCCGCAGCCAGCGAAAACTTCCATCCAAGAGCGGATACCATCGTCACGTAACAGAAGTAGCCGACCACGATGGAAGGGACGCCCACCAAGACGTCCGCGAGGAACCGCAGCACCGGCCCGAACCAGCCCGTATCGAATTCCGCAAGGTAGATGCCAGCAGCAAGCCCCGGTGGAACAGCTAACAGAATCCCACCGAAGGCAAGAAGGAAAGTGCCTTCAATGGCGTTCAGAAGGCCGCCGCCGGTGCCCTCCGTAATGTGGCTGATGACGGTCCAGGAAATGGCGTGCGAGCCGCGCAGAAACACGATCACCAAGATCCACACCATCGCGCTACTCAACAGCAGGAAAGCGAGTGCGCACAATGCCCAACCGGACGCGTCGGCGAACCGCCGCCGGAACCCCGGACCGGCAGATTCCCGTGCAAAGGTGGTTTGCGGCGACGCCGCCGACGACGCCGCCGACGACGCCCCCATCAGACCGCCTCCGCGCTCACGCGGTCCTGGTAATACAGCAGTATCCGCGCGCCACCGTTCACGAAGATCGAGATCACGCAAAGTACCAGAGCAACTTCCGCGAGTGACTTCACCGCCATGCCGGTTGGGTCCTGCATCGCGCTATCGAGTTGCGACACAATGAAAGCGGCCATCGTTGAGACGGGGGTATAAATGTTGGTTGGAAGGTAATTCAGTGCGTTGCCACTCACCATAAGAACGGCCATGGTTTCGCCCAGCGCGCGGCCGGTAGCCAGGATCGTGGAACCGGTTATCACCCGCCGGACGCTCGGAAGCATGACCGTGCGGAGCGCCTCGAACCGCGTCGCTCCAAGCGCCACCGCTCCTTCGCGGAGCGCCTTCGGCTGGCTGACCAACGCGTCGCGCACGGTGGCCACGATCAATGGCACGATCATCAGAGCAAGCACGAATCCTGCCGTGAATAGACCGTAGCCGCTGCCAGCCGGTCCGCTAAAAAAAGGAATAAAGCCCAAATGACCAACCATCCATGGGAACAAGTGCCTGCCTAGGAACGGGATCACCACGGCGTATCCCCATAAGCCATACACCACACTGGGAATGGCCGCCAGAAGCTCCACAAAAAAAGAAAGCCACGAGCGCAGCCGCGCCGGCACGCCCTCCGCTAGAAACAACGCGGTGCCCACACCCACCGGGACAGCAATGATCAGCGCGATGGCCGTGCTGGCCAGGGTGCCCACGATCAGGAACAAGATGCCGTAATTGGCGCCGGGAAGGATTTGCTGACCGTTGACGATGATGGGATTGGCGTACTGGCTACCCAGGTTCCAGTTGTTCTCGAATAGGAAATGAATGCCATTAAAATGGACGGCCGGCCACGAGTAGACGCAAAGAAACGTCACGATCGCGATAAGGCTGAGGCCTACGATGCTGCCAAGAGCCGCCACAACGTGTCGAAATTTCATTCAGCTTTTCCCTACAGCGCGCAAGGACGCCCCCCAACTGACAGGTGCTCGCGTTCGATCCGAGATGTTACTCTGCAAGCCACCTACGAATAAATCTAAAAGCGCGCTTGCGGAAGATCCGCATGACATCGGTCGACCTTATTTGATCTCGTCGATTTGCGCCGCGCTCAGTTTCACCACCGATGGCGGAAGCGGGGCGAAGTGAGGCTCGGACATGAAGTGCGGCGCATTTCCACCTTTCGGACTGATGGCCCATTTAAAGAACTTTTTCAGCGCCGCAGCCATCTCTGAAGAAGGCTGATCGCCCTTCACCAAAGCATATTCGTAATTGATGATGGGGTACGATTCGGGACCGGGCGCAAAAATCAAACTTACCCGCTCATCCTTGGGCGTCTTGGATACCATCACCGCCGCCGCAGCCGCTACCGTCTTGGGATTGGCCATGACGAACTTGCCGTCGCGGTTCTTCAACATGGCGATGCCCATCCCATTTTTCTCGATGGCATCCTTATAGCTCGTTCCGATGTATGCCACAGAGTAGGGATTGTCTTTCAACGCGGTGATCATTCCGGGGTTGCCGACTGCGCCGAGTTCACCGGATACAGCCGGCCAGCTCACCGTGGTGCCGTAGCCAAGGCTATTAGCCCACTCGGGCGTGCTGAAAGCAAGGAACTGGGTGAAGATGAACGTGTCGCCACTGCCATCGCTTCGGTGTACGGGGATAATCGTCTTATCGGGCAGGCTTACTCCGGGATTGAGATGCGAAATCCGCGAGTCGTTCCACTTGGCGATCTTGCCCAGGTAGATACCGGCGAGCACCTGGCCGCTTAGCTTAAGGTGCTTGTCGTTGAGGCCCGGCAAGTTGTAATTAACCATCTGCGACGATATGCAGAGTGGAATGTTTAGCATACCCCGATCTTCCTTCATCAGCGCGTCGCTCATGTAGGCATCGGAAGCCCCGACCTGCGCGATTCCCTCTACCGCTTGCGAAATGCCGGTCCCGCTTCCGGTGGATTGCGTAGTCATCCTCACGTTCGGATCGATCTTTTGGTACACAGGAATCCAGAGGCTAAAGAGCGGATAGACTAGGCTCGACCCGGTCTCCAGGATGTTCACCCCAGCTTGGTTGCAGCCCACGGCCAAGGCCAGTGCCAAAGCTCCGGCCCTCAAAATATTGCGGCGCAAGAGAGCGGATGCGGTTCTGCGCAGAATTGACAACATAGCCTCCAAGAACTACTAGCGTTGGCTTTAACGTATCGTGGACAATGCCCCGCCTGAGGCATATAGAGTTAGCAGCCAATTGTGACTGTGGTGTTGCAAGGTGGTGTAAATTGAGTGACAGTGATTCTCGGCTCGCGTCGGCGGCAGCCGCACGGCACGCCCAATCCACGCAGTTCCAATCACTTACACCGCTCGATTCGCGGCGCTTAGTGTCCCGGCAGGGCGTGGAAGAGAATTAAGCCGATCACGCAGGCGATCAGCATTCCGATGATTGAAGTGGCGATTAGCAAAAACGCCTTGCGCCACTCACGCTTGCTTTCTTCGTATGTTTTAGCCATTTGAAATCCGGAACGATTAATGTAGCGCCGCGCGCGGACGAATTCCATGCATTTTTGCGCCTCAACGCCACCAATCCGGATTGGCGACAGCAGTTAGCGTTTTGCCTCCGTTCCGGCCCAGAGCGGGCGATCCGAATCCTATCGCCGTGCGGAAGCCCGCGCCCGAGACGCGATCTGGGAGGACGAAATCGTCCCTGGCCGGAAAAATGCTTTCGAATGCAAATCGGTATGGAAGAAGAAAAGTATGATCAGAAAAACTCCCACCAAAATGATTGCCACGACCGACAAGATCACCATGGGCCTTCGCCGGTCGCCCTTGTTCTGTTTTTCGTTATTTTGCTTATCTGTCTGAGGCATCGGCCTTTCCACCCTCCATCCGTAGATTTTGTCTCATCTCAGTAATTGGATGCCAGGCTGCTCCGGGACGGACGGACAACATTCGCGCTCCCCAGCGTCGGGAGTCCGCAAAACAAAATATTTCCTCAACGCTATTCCCAACTGTAGGGCGAAGTCAGTGACGAAGCGTCGCGAAGTGAAAGAAAATCAGGCCGAGAATACTCGCAATTAAAGTAACGAGTATGGCCAGGAAGGTAATCCAAAATTCCTTACGCCAGTTGGTGTGCTTGCGATTGGGATCCTTATTCATTGGGATACCGAACTTCGCGGGTATACGTGCATCACCTTGGATGTATCGCCCTCCGAAGGTAAATGCCATGCATTCCTCTGTCGTGAGATGAGATTATCCGCTTATTATTGATTGCGAGGCCTGGATTGGCCTTCGATCGCGAACGAGAATTTGTTTGTCGTCGATGCGTGAATCGGTTTAAACAGCATCTGGCCGGAGGACCACGCACCAATGAATTCAGAGCCGCTTTCGAGCAGGCCTAGAGGCCGCTCACCGAACGGCCCGGGACTTCCACCGGGCGAGCACCCAATGACGCGTATCTTCCTCGGTCCTGAAGGCCTTCGCGTCGTCTGGCGTCTCGTCATCGCCATTTCGCTGTGGTTCGTGCTTTCGGGTGTTCTGCCGATGCTCGTCATCTGGATTCCGGGCGTTCGCGCTCTACTCACGCACGTTTCTGCTCGGATGAAGCTGACCCCAGCGATTTTGCTTTTCACCGACGGCATCACCGCATCCGCCGCGCTGCTCACTGCACTGATAATGACGCGTATTGAAAAGCGTTCGTTCGCTGCGTACGGTCTGCCCGGAAGAGCGGCCTTTGGCAAGCGTTTCTGGGTAGGCGCACTTTACGGGTTCGCGATGATCAGTTTGCTGATGGGGCTCATCGCCGCCCTCCACGGATTTTCCGTACACGGCTTGAGCCTGCATGCTCTGAGCGCAACACGATACGGCTTTCTTTACTTTGCCGGCTTCATTACTGTCGCTATCTTCGAAGAGTTCGCCTTTCGAGGATATCTACAGTCCACGCTGCAATTAGCCATCGGATTTTGGCCCGCAGCGGC
Organism: Candidatus Acidiferrales bacterium; assembly: GCA_050746725.1. Lineage (GTDB taxonomy): Bacteria > Acidobacteriota > Terriglobia > Acidiferrales > UBA7541 > Palsa-295. The sequence continues at coordinate 49,895 of JBOGMX010000004.1, forward strand.
AATCCTCGCCGTTGCGTTTGGAGCTATTCACCTCGGCAACCCTGGGGAAGGAAAGTACGGCGCGATCATGGCCGCTTTTTTCGGCCTTCTGGCCGCCTTCACCCTGCGGCGCACCGGCAGCATCTGGTTTGCAATCGGCCTTCATACGATGTGGGATTGGGGTGAGACTTTTTTTTACTCGGTACGCGATAGCGGCGTCCCTGCCGCCGGCCATTTGATGAATTCCGGTTTTCATGGGCCCACTTGGCTCACCGGCGGAACGGTAGGCCCTGAAGGCAGCCTGATCGTTTTCGGCGTGCTGGGCGTTTCGGCGCTGGCGCTCCATTTCCTTTTCCCAGCGAGCGGACAACTCCAGTAATCCCCGCTACTTTGGAATCCTTTTGGGAGTCTCGGGCATCTAGTGTCCGGTACCAAACGCGGTGACGGTTGCAAACGTAACACCGCCAAGCGCGCCGGTACTGATTTGACAAGACCGGCAACGGTCGCTAAAATAACCCGATTTGAGTGAGGCTTTTAGCCTCGCCCTAGGACTTCAACTCATGGATAAGAAGCGTCTCGATTACTATAAAAAACGATTACAGACCCGGCGCGAGGAATTGCTCCGTGTCATCTCTCGAACCGAGCAGGAGGGTCGGGAAGCCGACGAAGATCCCACTGTGGATCTGGCCGATAAGGCTGCGAACTCGTATACCAAGGAATTTCTCTTCGGCCAGACGCACAACGATCGTGCTCTGCTGCAGCTCGTTGACGACGCGCTGCGGCGCATCAAGGAAGAGTCATTCGGCCAATGCATCTCTTGCGAACAGGAGCTTCAGCAGAAGCGCCTGGAAGCGGTGCCTTGGACCCGGTACTGCATCGCGTGCCAGGAAAAGCAGGAAAGCGGCCAGCTTTAATCCTTTCCGCCGGAACAATCCCGTAATTTAAGCTTGCTGCGCCCGAAGGCGCTATCCAAACTGCCTTCCGGGCGCAGTGTGTTCAGGACGGTCTTGGGGCTCCAAGTATCCCGCTGCCTTAAGCGTCTGGTCCTTTCTCGCGCGCATGGGTAAGTGCCAGCGCGCTCGTCGGCGTCAGTAGAACTACGTAATGCCCTCTTCGTACTCTGACCCTCTTCCCGCCAGCGTTCCACTTGGAGTAGGTTGTCCGTTTAAATTTGCCGATTCCGGTGCACTTGTCATCCTCAAAAGCGCCATTGACGCGCTCGCCTCGGTGCTGTTCCCCGCGCCTTGCCGCATCTGCGGAGAAGCCCTGATCACCGCCAGCCGGATTCCGATTTGCGGCTTGTGTCTGGACGAGTTCGAGCGGATCGTCGATCCGCTTTGCGCCTGCTGCGGCCGGCCGCTGGTATCTTTCCCCATCGTGCAGGCTGTCGCCGAGCAATCACGCGACGTGAAGCTGCCGGATCCGCTTTGCCGCCTTTGCCGCGCCGACTTCTACGCCTTTGATCGCGCCCGAAGTTTTGCCATCTACGACCGTGCGCTTTCCGAAGCCGTGCTTCTGCTGAAATACGAACAAGTCTCTTCTCTCGCCGACTGGTTCGGCGCGCGGCTAGCGGAAATCGTGCTAGGCGCTGGAGCTGAATGGCGCGCCGACGTCGTCGTGCCAGTTCCCCTGCATCGCGACCGCCATCGCGAGCGCGGCTACAACCAGGCGCGGTTAATAGCCCGCCCGATTGCGAGACGGTTGCATCTTCGCCTCGATTCCAATCTCCTGATTCGCACGAAGCCGCGCCCCGCACAACTCGTGCTATCGCGGACCGAACACTGGAAATCCGTGCGTGGCGCCTACGCCACTGGCGAAGGGATGAAGATTGACAATCTACGCGTGCTGCTGGTAGATGATGTGTTGACGACCGGCGCGACGCTGGATGCCTGTTCCAGAGCGCTCAAGAAAGCGGGCGCCACAGCCGTATTCGGTATCACGATTGGGCGGGTTCGGTCCGGGTAAACATCTCCAGTCCTGCCGTCCGCGGTGCAGTGCAATTCGGCAACCAAGCTGGCCGCGAAAAGCATCTATAACTTAATAAGGAGTATTATATAGAGGCGTGAAGGCGGCGAAATGGACAACCGGCATAAAACTGGTTTGCGCCCTCGGCCAAAGATCTCAATCGCTGGAGCCGCGTCCGACGCGGCTGGCCTAAAACCGGCCGATCCGCCAGGCAGTAGCTGCCGATCTCTGATGCAGGCGCCTGTCCTTGTGCTCAACGCAACATTCGAGCCCATCAATGTGACCGCCGTTCGCCGCGCGTTGGTGCTTGTGCTGAAGGGTGTCGCGCAAGCCGAAGAGACCAATCACGGTGAAGTGCACTCCACTTCGAAGTCCGTCGCCGTGCCCTCCGTGATCCGGCTGCTCAGCTACCGTCATATTCCGCAGCAAAGCCGCGCACTTTCGAGGAAAAATATTCTGCTGCGCGACCGGAATACTTGTCAGTTCTGCGGCCAGCTGTTCCCGGCTTCGGAGCTTACGCTCGATCACGTGATGCCTCGGTCGCGAGGCGGGCGCTCTAGCTGGGAAAACCTGGTGGCCTGCTGCTACGCGTGTAACAACAGCAAGGGTGATCGCACGCCCGAAGAAGCAGGTCTTCAACTGCAGCGCCGGCCGCGTCCTTTTACGCTGCACACCTCGCGCCAGTTGATGCGTCTGATGGGACACCGCGATGAAAAGTGGCGCAAATATCTTTTTTATTGATTCCAGATTGCAACCTTTTCAGTACCTTCGCGTCTAACTTATCAAACACTTCTAGGACACACCCCGGGAAGCGGGCCAGCAACAGCTGGTCAGCTTCCCTTCTTTATTTTCCTCGCGTTCACCTCTCCAAATTCGGCGCGGGTGAGGAACCAGTATCCGGAAAAGTCATTGGCGGAACATCATCTTCAGCCCGCGCCGCCAGCTCTCGTTCAGCCCGATACGCGTCACCGAAATTTCCGGCGAAAGATATTTCAGTAACGTCTCGGTTTTCGGATGGAATTGCAACGCCGGTGCCGCCAGCCAGACCAGCGGTGGCTTCGGATCGAGCGTGACGCCCGGGAAATAGCCGTATCTTTCAAAATCGCCGTCTCGTTGATGCCGTCGCACGCGAAGCCAGTAATCAACCGATTGCAAAGGCAACTGAATGTCTTCCGATGCTTTCAGTTCGACCACCACTAACCGCCCTCGCCGTGTTACGCCCAGCAAATCCAGAATCCCGCGGTCACCGCCAGCCAGCGCGGGCACCTGCGAGTATAGGTATTGCGGATCGAGCTGCGCGTCCAGCCGCGTGCAATCTCCTTGCAACAAAGCTTCGAGCCATCGCTCGGGCGCGAAGCGGTAGAGCCTGTGAGTTGTTTCGCTTGCGAGCGGGCTTCGATGCAGTTCCAGCCTTCGGATCAGGCGTTCGAGAGCCGGCTCCTTCACGCTGGTAAGAAACTCCTGGGCATCGCCAAGTCCGAATTTCATCCCTTCTTTTGACCACCGCGCGAATTCGAGTCCACGAAAGCAAAAGGCAACCTCCTTCGCTCCCGCGAGCACGCGCAAGCGGACCGCACCGGTAGGATCGTCCACGACGCGCGCCAGAGTGGAGATGCGCCGCGCCGCTTCGTACGCCGACTGCAATACGGATTCCGAATCCCTTCGCGGCACGAGCCAGCTTTCCAGATTGCCGGCGTCCGCCAGATCAACTTTCTGCATCCACCAATCGGACTCGATGTATTCGAAAATTTCCGTGTGTGCGGAGTCGCAGAGTCCTGCAGTCCGTTCGCGCAATAGTTTTGCGCCGCCTTTGGGGACGAACAACCGCAGTCCTTCGATGGCCTGCCCCTGCGCTCGGCTACGGGTCCAGTCGAGCCAGATGATTCCGTATGCCAGCATTGCCTCAAGCGCAGCCGTGGATTCGCCGGGCGCGATCGCCATCACCGCATGGGCGCGCGATCCTTCGCGCATGAGTCCGCGCGCGTACCAGCCGGAAAACGACCGCTGCAGGTCTGGCGATGCGGTGAGCGAGCCGATGTGCGCGTCGGGGAAGCGCTCGGAAAGGATGCGGCGGAAACGCGAGCGAAATTGCTCTCGCGTGATGCGCGCGGCCGAACGCGGGGAATCGGCGCGAAGGAACTCGATGCGGCCGGGTTTGGCCCGTCCGAACCGTTGCACTTCAAGGATGATTCGATCTTCGGACTGTTCGCGAACGCATAGCACGCGGCGCGTCACGCTGCGTTCGTCCGACCAAAGATGAACCAGAGAATTTTTGCCCTGGCTGCGGAGTTCGCAGTGCAGCCCGGCAAGTTCCGCGAGCCATTCACCATCCTCGCGGACTTCCACTTGGCCCGAGGCCGCCATCGCCCCCAGGGCGCGGTCCAGCTCAGCCCATTCGTTCATAGACAACCGCTCCAGCGTTTAGAAAAACAGTGCTCCTTATCTCAAAACCAAGCCCGTCGTGTGAATCGTAGGATACTGCCGATTCCACTCCACGGGAACACTTTCAAACGTGATTTGAAACGGCTCTTGCTGACCGGCCTCCAGCAGTTTGCCCGTTGCCGAAATGACGCGATGCGTCTCGCGCAGAATCACCTGATTGAACGAATCGTGGAATTCAACCGTGATTTGGAGAGCCGCAATGTTTCTCGTGCCGGCGTTGGAAATCAATCCGTTCAGGTACGTGAACTTTTCATTGAGCAGGTTCGAAGATTCCGCCATCACGAGTTTCTGAAAATGGATGTTCGCGGCGTAGCTCTGCGCGGCAACGCCAAACGGTAGTTTCGGCTTATGGCCAGGTTGCGTTGGGTGCGTCGAATGGGTCGGCGAAAACCAGAACAATCGCCACAAGCGACACAATTACGATCCCGACGACGAATGCCGCTGGAAATCGGCTCTTTTCTTCTTGATTGAAATCGCTCGTCGCGTTCGTCCTTTCTGTCGCTCAGCGTCCAAATGCTAGGCGCAAAACCAGCGGCTCTGGAAGACCGGCTCGCGACATGCGCTCCTGAACTCTCTCAATATCGTATGGAACGCGCCAGAACTCAACCGACTGACGCTCCATATCCGCGATGGCGAAACCGGCGCGGACATCGCCGTCGCGCGGTTGCCCGACGGAGCCGGGATTCAGCAAGTATTTGGTGCCCGATTCGATCGTTAAATTAGAAGATTCGCGAGCGGCGCCCGGAGCGGCGTGCTGAGTCTGCACGTCGTCTTCGCCGCGCTGCGTAAAACCACCCTGAACATGGGTGTGGCCGAAAAACGTTATCGGAGTAAGAGAGTTCGTCAGCGCATCCAGAGCCAACGCCGGCGAAAAAACGTACTCGTCTTCGTCATAAGTCGAGCCATGAACGATTGTGAATCCGTCAATCGCTTTTGGCCCTTTCGGAAGATTTTCCAGATAGCCGCGATTTTCGGACCGGAGTTGTTGACGAGTCCAAAGTACGGCCGCTCGCGCGATGGGATTGAAACTGTCCATGTCGTCGATGCCCGCCACGGCTTTGTCGTGGTTTCCGCGGATCGTCTCGGCGCCGATCGACCGAACGCGCTCGATCACTTCATTCGGCTCAGGACCATAACCGACGAGATCCCCAAGGCAAATGGATTTTTCCCACTTGCCTTTAGCGGCTGCCAACACCGTGTCGAGGGCCGTCAAATTCGCGTGAATGTCGCTGATGATTAGATAGCGCATCGCAAGTCACCGTATTAGCATCGCATCGCCATAGCTGTAAAATCGATACCCCGACTCAACCGCGTGGCGATAGGCGCGCAGGATTTTTTCCCGGCCCACAAACGCCGCGACCATCGCCAGCAGGGTGGAACGCGGCAAATGAAAATTCGTGAGCATCTGATTCACCACGCGGAACACCTTTCCAGGAAACAGGAAAATATTCGCCTCGAACTTTCCTGCCACCGGCAATCCACCGTTTTTCTCAGCCGAGTCCTCGAGCGCGCGGACAACGGTGGTTCCCACGGCCAACACCGGCCGATGCTCGCTTCGCGCTTTTTGAATGGCCGCCCTGGTGCATTCGGGAATCTCATACGATTCGGCATGAATCTTATGTTCTTCCAGGCGCTCGGTGCGAACCGGTTCGAACGTACCGAGGCCAACTTCCAGCGTCACCTCGGCGATTTCAATTCCCCTTGCGCGCAGCCGTTCGAGAATCTGTGGCGTGAAGTGCAATCCAGCCGTCGGAGCAGCCACCGCAGTTCCTTGTCGCGCGAAGACGGTTTGATATCGCTCGCGGTCCATCGGCTCATCGGCGCGCTTGATGTAAGGGGGCAGCGGAATATGTCCCAGGCGGCCCAGCGCTTCGTGGAATCCGTTTTTCGATGCGAAGCTCAGCACGCGCATGCCATACTCCCCGCGGCCCTCCACCCGAGCTTCAAGTTCCCCGTCGCCGAATACGATCCGCTCGCCCGTAGGAATCTTCCTGCCCGGGCGCACCAGCGTTTCCCACTTATCCGCCGAAATTTGCCGGACAAGCAAAACTTCGATTTGCGCGTGCAGAAACTCATGACGCGCGGGATTGCGCCGGCCGGGCAGCTGCGCGTGAATGCCGGCGCGATGGCCAAAGAGGCGCGCAGGCACGACACGCGTGTTGTTCACGACCATGAGTTCATCTCCGCGCAATATTTCCGGCAACTCGCGAAATTGGCGGTCTTCCCATGCGCCTCTGGCGCGATCGAGCAGCAGCAACCGCGACGCGTCGCGTTCGGCAAGCGGCCGTTGCGCGATACGCTCCGCGGGCAGCGCGTAATCAAATTCGCTAACGTCCATCTAAGCTTTTGCCACCTGCTCCGCAACGCGCGCAATGATTTCGCGCATGTCGCCATGAATCCGTCCATTCGACGCGATACAGACCCGCTCGCCTGGCTGATACGGTTTGCCGTCAATATTCGTGACCATGCCGCCCGCTTCGCGCACCAGAATCGTGCCCGCTGCCGTGTCCCACGATTTCAGCCCGAATTCCCAAAATCCGTCGAAGCGGCCGCAAGCCACGGCGCAGAGGTCCAGAGCGGCCGCGCCGTCCCGGCGGACACCGTGCGAGCGCAGCGTGAACTCCCAGTAGTAGTTGATGTTGGCGCTTTTCTTGCGATGGTGCGTGGGAAACCCCGTGGCGACCAGACTTTGCGAAAGAGATTTCACCGCCGAGACATGAATAGGGCGGTTGTTGAGAAAAGCGCCCTCGCCACGCGCCGCCGTGAAGAGTTCGTCGTACACTGGATTCAGAACCACGCCGACGATCGGCTCGCCGTCTTCTAATAGTCCGAGCGAAACCGCAAAGCACGGATAGCCATGCGCAAAGTTGGTGGTTCCGTCGAGCGGATCCACATGCCAGCAATATTGGGCGCCAACCACGTCCTTACAGCTTCCCTCCTCGGCGACAATGGCGTGATCGGGAAAACGTTCGCGCAGGCGAGAGACCACTAGCTCTTCCGACCGGTGATCGGATTCAGTGACCAGATCGACTTCGCCCTTGTAAGCAATCTCCTTGGGTCGCTGATGATCGGCGCGCAGGATCGCGCCTGCTTCTTGCGCAATTTCGATGGCGGCTTGGAAAAACGGATTCATAGGAACCGAAGCGCCACTCGCGAGTCACTCTTGCGAGGCGCCAGTAAAATACTCCTTCTTATAGTGTACGGTGTATCCGCCCTTCACGGTAAGTAGTACGTGGCGATCGCTGCCGGGAGGCGGATCGGGATGGGGGTAGTAGCCGATCAAATATTGCGTGCGGAGTTCGCGGTCGATGCGATGAAACATTTCCGGAACCTGGCGCACATCGTCAAGAAAATAGAGGGCTCCGCCAGTGCTGTCCGTGATGGTGATCAGCGCGTGCTCGCCGCCGGTGTTGCGGCCGTTTTCATTTTTCACGGCGCGAACGATGACCGAATACAGCAAAGCTCTCGAAGCGATTGCCGCGCGGCGCGCATCTTCGAAGTGCGAGACGCTTGTGGTTTCTCCCGCGTCGGTAACCAGCACGATGGCGCGCCGACGGTAATCCGGACGGCCTTCGAGCGTTTTTGAGCCGAGGACGATTGCGTCGTAGAGCGAAGTTCCCTCACCGGGCTCGATGCGGCGCACGTCGGATTGAAGCTGCTTCACGTCGTCCGTGAACGTGCCGATCTGCGTGACGTCTTGATCGAACTCGAAAAATCCCAGCGAGTCGCCCGGACGAACCACCTCGGCGATGAAGCGCTCAGCGGCCTGGGCCTCGAATTTCAGGTCCATGTACTCGCTGCCGCTAGTGTCGATCATCAGCGCGAGATCGAGCGGGCGTCCAGTCTGCGCCTCGAAGCGCACGATTTTCTGCGGCACGCCGTTTTCAGAAATGTGGAAATCATCCTTGGTGAGATCGGTCACAGGCTGCCCATTGGCATCGAGCACGCTGGCGAAGATGTTCACCAGGTCGGTTTGCACGCGGATCACGGACGGATTCTGTGAGAGAGCGCGTGGGGGAATCGCCAGCGCAGCGCCGATAAGCATCGCGCACGCGGCGAGCGCGCCAAGCCCTTCGGGAAAAAGTTTCATTACGAGCCTGATTCTGTCTTTGTTGGCGCGGGTGGCGCGGAGGGCTGCTCGCCTTCGGCCCACACAGCTCCACCCGCGAAGAACTCTTTCTTCCAAATGGGCACGGTGTGCTTGAGCGTGTCGATGGCGAAGCGGCAGGCATCGAAAGCCGCGGTGCGGTGCTGCGAGCTGACGGCGATGAACACGCTGGTCTCGCCGATTTCGAGCCGCCCCAGGCGATGGACGATGGCCAGGCGATGAATAGGAAAGATTTCGCGGATGGCGACGCCGATCTCGCGCATTTTCGAGTACGCCATCGGTTCATAGGCCTCGTACTCCAGATAGAGCGTCTGGCGGCCTTTAAAGTTGTTGCGAACGAACCCATCGAACACCACCAGCGCGCCATCTTCCGGCGCTTTCAGAGACTCAACGACATCATCCGGGCGAATCTGCTCTCGGATAATCCTGAAAATATCCTGCTGTTCGACGACCGCCTGCTGGCCTCCGCTCACCGGAGGTAGAAAGGCCACTTCGTCGCCGGCGGAAAGCGGCGCGCGCCATTGCGTGTACTCTTGATTCACCGATGCCGCGATGGACGGACGAAATTCGGCGAGCTTCGGAAAACGGTGTCCGTAGCGCTCGAAAAGATCCTCGAGGCGAGCGCCTTCGGAAAGCTCCGCATCCTCCTGCGAAATACCAGTAATGTCCTTCAACTGGCCGAAGAAGAGAACGCGCACGCGCATGGGCTTCATTCTAACGCGGACCGCCGTGAACGAGAAGCAGTCGACGGCTTGTCAATCTAATGGCTTTCCCGGATAATCAAAAGATTGCGGCAGACGTTTCCGTGCAGCGGCGCTATGGTGCAACGGTTAGCACGCGGCCCTTTCAAGGCTGAAATACGGGTTCGATTCCCGTTAGCGCTACCAAATCTCAAAAAGGCCAAAGATTTCAGAGAAGAGTAAAATCAAGACGTGTTCACGTGCTTGCATTGCGGCGAGCCCATTGACCACGCCCAAGGCGTCTGGTTCCATCCGCGCCGCCGATTCCGCGGCTGCGGCGAAACGCTGCCTACGCTGTGCGACTTCGGCTACCAACTGGGACCGACGCACGCCACGCCCATCGCCTTGACCCCACGCGACAAAGACTTTCTGTACTCGATTCACGTCGCCATCGATGAGGAAAGTTTTTTGCTGGAGGCTCTGTGGCTGGATTGGCGGAACATGAATATCCAGAGAGGCGCTACCGCCTGCGCCGAATGCGGTGCTGCGGTGAACGGGCAACACTCGATGAGTTGCAAACGCCGGGCCCTCATGGCATTCGATGGCGTGTTGGTGCAGCGGAAGTGCATCGTCCCACGTTAACGAGCAAGCTCTACAATATATGACCCTCTAAGACGGAACGAGCCCAACTGGCGGGGAAACGGGTTGAGGCCCGGCTCAATAACCTTGCTGGACTGTGGACGGCCACGCCAGTGGGATGCCGCTTTTGAACCACATCGGGTCTGCCTTCAGCAGACAAAACGCTTGTTCGCCGCCAAGGAGAAATTGGTCCTGCGCCTGGCGGATTGCATGCGGTTGAACACGCGAGGCCCAAGCACGGCGCGACATCGGAAAGATCCCGCAGGGTATAAGGCCTTCTCTTGAGGGTGTGGGCTTAATCCCGATCGCAATTACGGCAGGCGCGAGGGCCTTCTTACGCGGAACGCCCGATTGCGGGCTGTCCCCCCGTCAACTAAGTTAGCGGCTGGCAGTACTAGCACAGCTGTGCTGGGTCGCATATGCCGCGAGTTACGTTCGTGGGCCGACGCTAGTTGAGATCGATTCGAATTCTGATGTTTTTGGGAGGATAGCACCAATGAAAGTAAGCGCGTTTTTGGCAATGGCCGCGTTGCTCGCCTTTTGGCCATTCTCAGGCTCCTCAAGCAAGACTTATCACCTGATGCCTGGGCAAATGGTTCCGGCGGCAAGCGGAACGGTGAAAGTCACAAAAGACAAAACCAACGGGAACCTTGACCTGGACATAAAGGTTCAGAACTTAGCTCTCCCGGGAAGCCTAAACCCGCCGGAGAACGATTACGTCGTTTGGCTCGAGCCCCACGGCCGGGATCCGGTGAAGCAGGGGGCGATCGGAATAGATGGCAGCAAGCTGCAAGGCGAGTTGAAAACTCAGACGACCGCGAGCAATTTCAACATCCTCATCACGGCGGAGAAGAATGAAACGGCGGAGTCTCCGTCGAGCGAAACCGTGTTACACGGCCATATCGCGGATTAAACCAAGCGTCGCGACTTACGGGCAAACGCGCCCCAGCACGGTGTTTCCGGGGCGCGCCGTGCCGTCGCTTGTGTCACGCCGATCCTATGGCACCCCAGTCGGGCAATTCGCGGCGTTCGAGTAGGGTTTCAGCGGCCCAAGCGCCGAGATACACAGATAGCGCGACGCCATGGCCACTGTACGCGCCCAACACGATCGCGTTCGGACTTCGCGGGTGACGCGCGAACGCCGGTCGCCAGCCGTCGCGAAACGAAATCGGGCCACCCCAGCAGTGCGTGAACCGCGCAGACGCGAGAGCCGGGTGGAGACCGTGCACGCGGCGTTCAAGCGACGCGAACATCCGTGAGGGTTCGGCTGCAGCGATGTTAACCTCCGCCAAATCTCCCGAATCCGGCGGGCTGACGAGACCTGCGCCCCAAACGACGGAGTTGTCCGCGCAGAGGCGCCCCCAAAGATAGGGCAGATCGATCGTGTAGAAAGGCTTGCGCTCGGCAAGGCCCACAGCGGCGAGTTGCCGGTCCGAGAGTGGAGCGGTAGATGCCGCAAGGGTTAGGCGGGGTTGGGCGCGTTTGGCAAGGCCAGACAGATCGAGCGAAAGCGCGTTAGTGGCCAGCAGCACTTTTTTCGCGCGCACTTTACCGCCGAGGACGTGAAGTTCGGGTACGGTCGACCAGTCGATCGAGCTTACAGGGCAATGCTCAAAAATTTTGGCGCCGAGTCGGTAGGCAGCTCGCCCTAGGCCGCCAACGAGTTCTCCGGGATCGAGCGAACCGCCCGGGACTTCGCTAACGATGTGGAGATCGCCGGAATCGGACCAGTGGATCGGTGAGCCAGCAACCGGAACGCCCGACGGCTTTTCGAAGGGTTCACCGCGCGCGACTTCCCACGCTCCGGGCAGAAAAAGATCGCATTCAATATTTAGCTTTCCAAGAATATCCGAGAGGCCCGCCAAGACGTCTCCGAGGCCGCGAAGATCGCCCGCGGCCGTTTCGGCGAGTACCAAACCTCCGGTGCGCCCGCTGGCGCCCGCGCCAACGTGAGAGGTTTCGAAAACGGCAACGGAAGTGTGCGCCGATAAGAAGCGCAGCCACGCTGCGGCGGATAGTCCCGAAAAGCCTGCCCCGACGATGGCCACATCCACCGTTTCCGGCATCGCCAGCTCCGGCGGATGGAAATCAATCGTCCAGGGAGGAACGCCCCAAGGATCGCGTGGATCAGGATCAGGCATGGTTGTTGAGCCGTGTAACCGAAGCGAACGGCCGCTTCGGGCGCATCGGAAACCGCTGCGGCCAACTACGGCGGCAAAGCGAATGCGCGTTACTGGCGACGGGCTGCTGCAGAACGAGTTAGAGAATCGGCTCGGTCCAATTTTGGAGCGTTCGTTTGACGTGCGCCATGAACTGGTGCGCGACGGCCCCATCCACGGCGCGATGATCGTAGGACAGCGTGAGATAGACCATCGAGCGAATGGCAATGGCGTCGTCAACCACCACAGGACGCTTTTCGATCGCGCCAAGCCCGAGAATCGCGACGTTGGGCTGGTTGATCACCGGCAGGCCGAAAAGGCCGCCGAATACGCCCGGGTTGGTGATCGAAAAGCTGCTTTCCATCACTTCGTCCGGCTTCAACTTCTTCGTGCGGGCGCGCTCGGCAAGATCGTTGACGGAGCGCGCAAGGCCGAGGAAATTTTTCTCCTCGGCGTTTTTGATCACCGGGACAATTAATCCCCAATCGAGCGCCACGGCTATCCCGATGTTGCACTCCTTGTGCATCACCAAGTTCGTGCCGTCGACGGACGAGTTGACCGTCGGAAACGCGCGCAGCGCTTCCACCGCGGCGCGAATGAAGAACGGCATGTACGTGAGCTTCGTGCCGGTCTCCTCCTCGAATTTGCTTTTCAGCTTGGAGCGCAGCGCGACCAGGCTGCTGACGTCTGTTTCCTCGATGGAATACACGTGTGGAGAGGTGCGCTTGGAAAGCACCATGTGCTCGGCGATGCGCTGGCGCATCACGGACATGGGCTGCACTTCGTAATGGCCAAAGTACATGCGCTCGCGCGGAACGGCGGCTTCGAGCACAGAACCGGGAGCGGCGCTGGGCGCGGGTTTCGCGGAAGGCGGCGGAGGGGCTGTGGGTGAAGCTGCGGTAGGCGCGCCGCCTTCAACAGCAGACAGGATGTCCCGCTTGCTTACGCGGCCACCGGCGCCGGTGCCAGGTATTTGCGAAAGGTCGATCTGATGTTCGCGCGCCATGCGGCGCACCAGCGGCGATGTGCGAATCTTATCGCCATCGCCGGCGTGGTGTTCTGCAGTGGCGGCTGCGGGAGCGGCTGAAACCGGCGGAGCAGCCTTGGGCGCGGCGGCGGGCGCGGGTGGTGCAGGCGGCGCCACAGCGGGCTTTTGCGCTTCCGCTTTAGGGGCGACGGCCGGGGCTGGTTTCGCGGGCGCTGGAGGCGCGGCGGCAGCGGCTGCACCGGCAGCATCGATCGTGCCGACGACGGTCTGCACCGGAACGGTCTGGCCCTCGCTGATTTTGATCTCTTTCAGAATACCCGCCGCGGGGGATGGGATTTCCGCGTCGACTTTATCGGTGGAAATTTCAAAGAGCGGCTCATCGCGGTCGATCTTATCGCCAGGCTTTTTCAGCCATTTCGTGATGGTGCCTTCAAAAATACTTTCGCCCATTTGGGGCATAATTATGTCAACTGCCATCGTGGCCTCCTCGATTTCCTGAAGCTTAGGCCCTGCGGAGGCACTCCTCGTGCCAGACGCCCGGCACGCCTTCCAGGGTATAAATTTCGTCGCCGCCGTGAAAAAACTCGACCTTTTCTACTTTGGCCACACGGTCGGCGTAGTCCAGCTGCTCGGGCTCCAGTTCGTGATGGTATTGCCCGGCTTCCAGAAATTGCTCTAAGAACGCGCGGTCGGCTATGCGCACGTCCGTTCCGATTTCGAATTCAGCTTGATTGAGTCCCTTGGTTTTTCCCACGGCGCAAGACCTGCTTTCTTGAGAGATTAATATTGTGCCAATTCCCGCGCGGCGGCGGCAACTTTTTCAACACTGGGTAGAAAAAATTCTTCCAGCGGCGGCGAATACGGGACCGGGGTATCGGGCGCCGTGACGCGCGCGATGGGTCCATCCAGGTGCCCGAAAGCATCTTCGCATACGATGGCCGCAATTTCTCCAGCAATGCCGCCAGTGCGTGTATCTTCGTGCACGATCAGCAGCTTGCCGGTCTTTTTTACAGAATTGACGATGGCTTCTCGATCGAGCGGTAGCAGCGTGCGCAGATCGAGCACTTCGGCATCTATTCCTTCCTTGCCTAGCAGCCGGGCGGCTTCGACGGACGTATGCGCGGCGGCCGCATAGCTGATAATGGTCAGATCGCGGCCTTCGCGGCGAACTGCGGCCTTGCCGATGGGAACGGTGTATTCACCGGCCGGAAGCTCCTCTTTCACCCGGCGATAAAGGAACTTGTGCTCGAAGAACAGTACCGGGTTGTTATCGCGAATCGCGGATTTCAGGAGCCCCTTGGCATCGTACGCGGTGGAAGGATAGACAACCTTCAGCCCCGGCGTGTGGACGAAATACATCTCCGGATTCGCGGAATGGAACGGCCCGCCGTGAACGCCACCTCCAGAGGGCCCGCGGATGACCATCGGTACGGGCGCGCCCCAGCGATAGTGCGATTTGGCTATGAAGTTTGTCACCTGATTGAAGCAGCAGGCAATGAAATCGATGAATTGCATCTCGACCACCGGTCGCAAGCCAAGGTAGCTCATGCCGCAGGCTGCTCCGACGATGGCGGTTTCGCTGATAGGCGTGTCGATCACGCGCTCGGGGCCAAACTTGGCCAGCAGCCCTTCGGTGGCTTTGAACGCGCCGCCGTAGACACCTATATCTTCGCCGAGCGCCACCACGGCGGGATCGCGGTCAAATTCCTCGAAGAGAGCCTCGCGGATGGCTTCGAGCATGGTGACCCCGGACACGATCAGCGCCTCCGCCGCCGATGGCGATCTGGTTTTGCCGGCTGATTTTGCTTCTGCTCGCGCTCGAAAACGCGGTCTTTCGGTCCGCGACCGAATGGAACGCGCAAGGGAGTCGCTTGCGATATGTCCGGCACAGGTGGCTTTTCCGGAGCTGCGACCACTGGATGCGCCGGGGCCGGATGCGGCGCGGAAGCTTGCACTTGCGGCTTATGCTCCGGCTTGTGTTGCGGTTTCCCGGCTCGCTCTGGCACCGCTGGCGAATGCGGCTCAGCGGCCCCGCCGAAATCGGCCACTTTCCAGGCCACCTCGATGCTGGCGGCAGGCGGCATCACTTCATTCTTGGGGCGCTGCCAGTCGGCGTAGATGGTGTGGCAGCCCTGGCAATAAACGCCCTGCGCGGCGATCTCCGGCGAAGGGAGCGGCGATTCTTCGGCGAATTGCTGGTCTGCGTCCAACTCGCGCTCGATGCGCGCGTCCATTTCAGTTTTGGCCTTCTCATCCCACAGGCCATGGTCGGTGAGATATTTTTCGTACCGTGCGATCGGATCCCGCGCCTTCCAATATTCGAACATTCCCTTGGGCACGTATTCGGCGGGATCGTGCTGCGCGTGGCCTTTCATGCGCATGGTCTTCGCTTCGATCAGAATGGGACCCCGGCCGGCGCGGCACTCATCAATGGCCCACTTCGCCGTTTCGTAAACAGCAATCACATCGTTTCCGTCGACGATGCGGCTATTGATCCCATACGCAAGCGCGCGGTCGGCCAGATTTTTCAGCGGCACCTGGTGCGAAACAGGCGTGGAATACGCCCATTGGTTATTTTCGAGCACCAGCACCAGCGGCGCATGCTGCACGGCGGCGAAATTCAAACCTTCATGGAATGCGCCGGTGGAGCTGCCGCCGTCGCCGATCCACGTCATCGCCACGATCTTCTGGCCCAGGTAGCGGCCGGCCATGCCGAGGCCTGCCATCACGGGAATCAGATCGCCAAGCATGGAAATCGGAGAGACTACGTGCAGTTTTTGCAGGTCGCCGAAATGGCTGGTGCCGTCTTTGCCGTGCGTGGGCGAGGTGAACTTGGCCATGTGCTGGGTGAAAATGTCGCGCGGCTTGAAGCCCTTCACGAGCAGCGTGCCGATATTGCGAATCATGGGCGCGAGCCAATCGCGCGTCTCAAGCGCGTAGGCGGTGCCGACGGAAACCGCTTCCTGCCCCAGGCTGGAATACACACCGCCGACGATTTTATTTTGGCGAAAGAGCCGAACCAGGCGCTCTTCGAGCTGGCGATTGAGCTGCATGAAGTAGTACAGCTCCAAGTGCCGCTCGCGGCTCAATTTGGTTTCCATTGCCGTGCACTTCCTTTGCAGACGGGCCGGACGCCGCCTCGCCGGTACGCAACCTCTAGATGTAGCTTAAATTAGATGCAGCTTAAATTACCGCCGAATCAGCGGATTAGTGAATTGCGCGCGCCAATTGCAGGCGCTCGTCAAATTCCTGTCGGTCCATGCGCAACGGCTCGCGCGCGAAAACTGACGCAAAATGCGCCACCAGCCGCTCGCGAACTTGGTCGATCGGTACGGCGCGGCCAAGCGCGCGTTCCAGAGACGTGGCGCGTTTTCCCGCGATGCCACACGGGACGATCAGATCGAAATAACGCAGGTCCGTTGTCACGTTGTACGCGAAACCGTGCGAAGTGACCCAACGGCTCAGATGCACGCCGAGGGCGGCAAGTTTCTCTTCTCCGGCCGCTGCGTCGAGCCACACGCCGTGATTGGCTTCGCTGCGATGTGCGGCGAGTCCGAAGTCCGCGGTGGCGCGAATCATCAGCTCTTCGAGCTGCTCCACGTACCAGCGGATGTCGCGCTGATGTTGGGCCAAATCCAGAATCGGATAGCCGACGATTTGTCCAGGGCCGTGATAGGTGATGTCCCCGCCGCGATCCGTGTAGTGAAACTCGGCGTTCATTTGCGTGAGTAATCGTTCGCCGGCGCGCAAGTTTTCGGGCTTGCCGTTGCGGCCGAGCGTGATCGTGTGCGGATGCTCGCAGAGCAGCAGCACGTCTGGAATCGCGCCGGCCTTGCGCGCTTCAACCAGCTCGCGCTGCAAGACGCACGCCGGGCCGTAGGCGATCAGCCCCGCGTCGATCACCCAACAGATTTTTTCGGGCTGCTGCATGCGACTCTTGAATGCAAATCCCTCGCGGCGCGAGTCTAGAAGTTGATCGTTAGGCCGCGCACGGAATTGAACGCGTCGCCCATTGCTTCCCATACAGTTGGATGCGCGTGAATGGTGGCGGCCATATCGTCCAGAGTGGCTTCCAAACCCAGAGCGGCGACCGGCTCGGCGATAATTTCCGTGGCCAGCGGACCGATCACGTGAACGCCAAGGATTTCGCCGTATTTCGCCTCGGCAACCACTTTAATGAAGCCTTCATGGTGGCCGAGGATGCTGGCTTTGCTATTGCCCAGAAAAGGAAACTTGCCGGTTTTCACCTCGAATCCAGCTTCGCGCGCCTGCTTTTCCGTCAAACCGATGGAGCCGATCTGCGGCTCGCAGTAGGTGGCGTTGGGGCAGCGCTTGTGATCGAAGGGCTGCACCTCTTTTCCAGCCATGCGGCCCACGGCGATGATTCCCTCCATTGACGCCGCGTGCGCGAGTTGCGGCAAACCGGCGACGATGTCGCCGATGGCGTAGAGGCGCGGCTCGGCCGTTTCCATGTAGGCGTTCGTGTGAACGTACCCGCGCTCGACCTTGGCTTTTGTTTTCTCGATGCC
The DNA here is from genome assembly GCA_050746725.1 of Candidatus Acidiferrales bacterium. Lineage (GTDB taxonomy): Bacteria > Acidobacteriota > Terriglobia > Acidiferrales > UBA7541 > Palsa-295. Next base: position 67,384 of record JBOGMX010000004.1, read on the forward strand.
GGTGTTTTCGGTGAGCGGCCGGCGGCCCACGGCGATCAGGACTTTTTCCGCGCTGATCGATTGCGCCTTGCCGGTTTTGTCTTTATAGGTCACCGTGGCGCCGCTTGCGTTCTTCTTGACTGATTCGACTGTGGCATCGAGTTCGATGCGAATGTCGCGCTTCTTGAACGCCTTCAGCAATTCGGCGGAAATTTCGTCGTCTTCGAGCGGAACCATTTTGGGCATGGCTTCCAGCAGGGTCACATCCGAGCCGAAGGTCTTGAAAATCGACGCGAACTCCACGCCGACGGCGCCGCATCCCACCACCACCATGGATTTGGGAATCGATTGCAGAGAGAGGATCTCGCGGTTGGTGAGGATGGTCTTCCCGTCGATTTCCAGACCCGGCAGCGAACGCGCCTCGGAACCCGTGGCCAGCATGGTGTAAGTGGTTTCGATTTCCGTGATTTTGCCGTCCTTTTCCACGGACACGCGGCCCGGCCCAGCGATGCGTCCCCAGCCTTGAATGGAATCGACTTTATTTTTCTTGAAGAGCATGCCGATCCCGCCGGCATGCTTTTTCACAATCTTGTCTTTGCGCGCCAGCATGGCAGGCCAGTTCACTTTCACGCCTTTCACTTCGAAACCGAATTCCTCGGCGCGCAGAAAATTGTCGTACAGGTCGGCGTGGTGCAAGAACACCTTGGTGGGAATGCAACCCACGTGCAGGCAGGTGCCGCCGAGGAATGGATCTTTCTCAACCACGGCGGTTTTCAGTCCCCATTGACCGGCGCGAATGCCGGCCACGTATCCGCCCGGGCCGCTGCCGATGATCACCAAATCATATTTGGCCAATCGCTCTCCCCTTTGCGTTTTATGGCTTCCCGCTAGCCCGTGAATCGGTCGCAGGCGCGCAGGAACGGTGGTTCTGCCAGCCGCGCAGCCTAAAGATTTTAGCAGCCGCCGATACCCGCCGCAACCAAAGGGGGCCGAATTTCGTACCGGACATCCTCAAATCGCTATGTCGAGCCCGTTTCCGCCGGGGCTCGCAGGAGGAAACAAGTAAAAGGGAGGAAAACGGATCGGAAAAACGCCCTCCCTGGGCCGCCCCCTGCGCCGCGTACAGTGGCTTCTCAGCCTTTGACCCCTTCGCCGCAATCCGGTCGCTCTAAACCCGTTGTGAAGCTTCACACGTCTATCTAGAGAAGCGCGTTAGAACGGAGCAGGCCCCCAAATCGGCCATTGAGCTTCCCAGACGCTCCAATTATGTGGACACGCCCGAGCATTTGTTGGCCTAAGCGATGAGTTTATAGCCCACGCCGCGAACCGTGATCAGATGGCGCGGCTTGGCTGGGTCATCTTCCACGTAGCGGCGCAGGCGGACGATGAAATTATCGATGGCGCGCGTGTCGGTGTCCTCGCGCAAATCCCAGACGTTTTCGAGGATCGCCTTGCGCGAAACTACGCGACCGGCGTTGCGAATCAGATGACGCAGGAGCTTCGCTTCCATCAGCGTGAGCTGAATCGTATCGCGACCGGAGAGAAACGCGAGCGTATCGAAATCGAGCGTCTTGCCGCCGAAAGAATATACTTCGCCCGGCGTTGTTGCAACCGCGGTTGAAGCTGCGGGCGTACGCGCGGCGGGCGAGTTCTTCGCGGATTCGGCCGCCGGTTGACTCGATTTCAGCGAACCCGCATGCCAGGCGCTGCGGCGCAATAGTCCCTGCAAGCGCGCCAGGAAGATTGGTAGCTCGAACGGCTTGGCGAGGTAGTCGTCCGCACCGGAGGCAAAGCCTTCGAGGACGTCCTCGGGCCGCCCACGCGCGGTAAGGATCAGCACGGGAACGTAGTTTTTGGCTTGGCGCAGCGCGGAGGCAACGGCAAAACCGTCGATACCAGGAAGCATCACGTCCAGCACGACCGCGTCGAACTTCTCGCGCTCTTTCACTAAGCGCTGTACGGCCGACTCGCCGTCAGCGCAAAGGTCGGCGGAGTGGCCCTCGGCTTCGAGATTGAAGCGCAGGCCTTCGGCGAGATGCATCTCGTCTTCGACCAACAGAATGCGGCTCACGGCGCGAGTCTCGGCAATTCAAAAGTCACGGTGGTCCCGGGAATGCTGCCGCCGCTTTCGGCGAATACTCGGCCCCCGTGCGCGCGGGCGATGGATTGGACGATGAACAGGCCGAGGCCGGTTCCCTTCGCGTGAGAGAACGGGCGCCCGCGGACGCGATAAAAGCGCTTGAAAATGCGCTTGAGTTCGTGCGCGGGAATGCCGATGCCGCGGTCGCACACGCGGAGCGCCACGCGCCTTTCGTCGGGCACCGGCTCTACTTGCACGGAGACGTCGATTTGCCTGCCGGAATACTTGATGGCGTTGTCGAGAATGTTGGTGATGGCGGTGCGTAGTTCTTCGGGGTCGCCATGGACGGTAACCGGAGCACCGCTGCTCGCGCCAACCGCACCATCGCCACTCTGCAAAGACGAGTCGCGCCAATACAGCGCGGTGGGCGGCAGGTGATGACGCGTGCGCGCCAAGTCCATGCATTCGCCCACGAGGCCACGGAAATCGAATTCCACTGGATGACGCTTAGCGTGCGCCACACGTACTTCTCCGGCTTTTAGCACTTGTTCGACGGTGGACAGCAAGCGATCGGTATCTTCCAGCATGAGGCCGTAAAACTGCTGTTGCTGCGGAGGATCAAGCTCGCGGCGCTGCAACGTTTCGAGATATAGACGGATCGAGGCGATGGGCGTTTTCAGTTCATGCGTAACGGCATTGATGAAGCTGTCGTGCTGCTCGTTACGGCGGATTTCGCGGACCAGGAAAATGGTATTGAGAACCAATCCGGTGATGATCACTAGGAAAAAGATGATGCCGGAAAACAACAACACGGCATCGCGCCAATTGCGCATGATCCAGCTGACGTTCAGGAAGACCGCCGCGGTGATCGACGCGACGCCCAGGACTAGAAAGATGATCGTCTTGCTGCGGCTGATAGCGCGCATGGCTCGGTAGTCCTATTGTACAGCGGAGCTAGCGGGGCTGGAGCGCGCGCACGAATGTTGCTTCCAACGAGCAAAGGGCCACGCTACCTAGCGTGGCCCTTTTGCAAGTACGCGGAGGCAGACTTGCTATACGGAAGCGAAATCGGTGTTTGCTTGCGCGGGAGCGATCACATCGGCCGGATGGTTTGCGCCCAGCACTTTTTCGGAATCTTTCGATGGAAGCTTGGCGGTGTAGACGTTCCATACCAGGCCGAGCTTTTTCAGCAGCCAGATGCCGTACCAGTTCACGTCGATCTCGTACCACGCCAGCCCGTGGCGCGCGGAAACCGGATGCGCGTGATGATTGTTGTGCCAGCCCTCGCCCCAGGCAAGCAGTCCCACCCACCAGCTATTCGTGGAAAGATCGCGCGTTTGGAAGCGGCGATAGCCCCAAGAATGAGTGGCTGAATTCACAAGCCAAGTGGAGTGCAGACCCAGAACGGTGCGGAAGCAAACTCCCCAGAGAACGTACGGAACGCCGCCGATGGCGTAAAGAATGAGGCCCAAAACGATCATGGGCACGTAATGATACTTGGTGATCCAAACGTGAAACTTGTCCTTGGCTAGGTCCGGAACGTAGCGCGCGAGCGTAGTCGTGTCGTGATGCATCGACTTGCCAACTAGAATCCAGCCCATATGCGCCCACCACTTGCCGTCGATGGGCGAGTGCGGATCGCCTTCGTGGTCGGAATGTTGATGATGGATGCGGTGCGTGGCCACCCAGAAGATCGGTCCGCCTTCTAGCGCCAGCGTCGCGCAGACGGTGAGAATGTACTCAATCCATTTGTGGGTTTTGTAGCCGCGATGCGTGAGCAGCCGGTGATAGCCCATGCCGATGCCCAAGCTGCCGGCCACCCAGTTCAGAAATACCGCCAAAAGCACCAATTTCCACGAGAAGAAAAAAAGCGCCGCAACGGCGCCCACGTGGAACAAGAACATGAACGTAGCGGTAACCCAGTTGATGTCGTTGTCGCCTGCTGTTTTCTTCGCGATGTCGTCGATTTGAAGCGCCATGGATCCCCTGGGCGTGCCTAAGATACCTGCCAACTTTCCGCAAGCTTAGGATAGCAACGGCGTGCGGATCGTTTTGTAATAGTTCTGTAATAGCGTCGCACTGCCGCTAAAGAGTAAGAGATCCGGGTGAGAGAAATGGGGCAGATACAGCGAATCGAGGAAAGCGCAAGAACTCCTTCGGCCGATAACGCCGCGAGCAGGGCAATTCCGGGGGCCGGAAAATTACGCTTAAAAAACCGAAGACCGCAGGAAAGTCGCGCACGGCATAAAAGGCGAGGACGGCCGACGCGAAGCCCGGGAGGGCCGCAAGCGGCGGCCGATTCCCGTACACTGGTAACGATGGATTCCGCCTTGCGATTGCGAACGCGTCCGTGGATTTGGCCCGGCCTGCTGAGCTTGGACGCGCCGATCATTGCGGTGCTGTGGCTGATGCTGTTCAGCCAATCGCTGGCCGTGCGCGTGCCCGCCACCGACACGGCCGTGCTTGCCATGGCCGTATGGCTGATCTACGTGGCCGACCGGATTCTGGATAGTTTTCGCGAAAGCGAACGCGTGCCGCTGGCGCCGCGGCACCAATTTTACCGGGAATATCGCGCCGCGTTCGTGGCGCCATTTTGCCTGATCCTGCTTCTGGCCGCCTGGATGGCATGGACGAAGCTCGACGAGCGCACGCTGCGCGGCGGCGTGGTTCTGGCGGCCATTGTCGCCGCGTACTTTGGTGTGGTGCATCTATCGGGAAACGCGGCACAGCGATGGTTTCCGAAGGAGCTGGTCGTGGCGGTTTTGTTCTGCGCCGGCACGTGTCTGCCAGTTCTCGTTCGGGTCGGTGGACCCAGCGTTCCGGAAGTTGCGGCGTTCGCGGCGTTCGTGATGGTCGCGTGGATGAATACAGCCCTGATCGAGTACGCGGAATGGGTCACGCTGCGCAACGGCGGCGCCGAACAGCCGCCCGCGCTGACGATTGCCGTGGCTCGAATCATGTTTCCGCTGGGAATAGGAATCGCCGCGCTGAGTTTAGGGGCGGTGGCGTTCCCTGAGTTCCGCGATCTCCGTCCCGTTTTGCAGGCGGCGGCTGGCAGCGCGCTCGCACTGGCGGGTTTCAGCGTCAGCTGGCGGCGTGTTTCGATCTACGTCCTGCGGATTTCAGCGGACGCGGTGCTTTGCACGCCGGCTGTCCTTCTCGCCGCGCTGGCAATGCTGCAACGCTGATCTGCGGTCCGATCTACTCCGGCGCGGTATTAATCCGCCGTGCGCGCTCCCGGCCGAGTTCTCGCCAATTCCTTCGCTAGATAGATCATCTGGCCGGCGTGGTGGCTGGCGTGCGCGGCCATGCGCTGAATCACCGAGAAGCGATTCGAATCATGCGGCGACGTGGGATCGGAATACGGCGCAACCCAATCCGCGTGCGATTGTTTGCGAATCGTCGCGACCACCATATCGATGGCGCGATCGAAAGCAGACAGCGCTTCTTCTTTTGGGCGGTGAGAAGTATCCGCGAATTCCAGCGGGCGGTTGCGGACGTACCCGGTGCCGCCGATGCGCGCGCCGATGTAATGGTTCAAATTGCCGGTGATATGCAGCAGCAGGTGGCCGACGCTGTTGCCATAGCCATACGGATTTCGCCAAAGCTGCTCCGTGGAAAGCGGCGCGACGAGTTTGTGCACCTGGTCGCGCACTTCTTCGTAATACGAAGCAAGTGTTTCGGTGACCACGGACGAAAGCTCGGGCATCGGCTGCACCTCACTAGTCTTGCGCGCTAGAAGCGGAGAAAGTATACCGCGCGGGGCGCGAAAACTTGGAGTGCGGCGCGGTGCCCAGCATGTCAGGTGCGACTCTTTCGCGAAGATAGCGCTGGAGTGCACGGATTTGATTCTTTCACTCAATTTTGCTATGGTTCGATTTAGTAATCTCCTGCAGCTTAAGTGTGGAACGTCGTCCGGCGAAGGGCGCGGAAATCTCTCGCTTGTTACACAAGTCTATGAGCAAAAAAGCTTTAGCTTCAAAAGCGAAAACGAAAACTCTCCTTCTCGATCCTGACTCGGTGGCAAAACAACAGCAACTGAAGCTCTACGAGGAAGCGCTCAAGCAGTTTCAGCAGCAGAAGTGGTCGCGCGCCAAAGAGCTTTTCGAGCGCATCATCGAAGGACCCGCCAAGGATTTCAACGACCGCGCGCAGATGCACCTGCGCGTCTGCGCCCAGCGCATTGCGCCGTCGGCCGCTCCCGCGCCGAAATCCGCCGAGGACCACTACACCCAGGGCGTGGCGCTGATGAACATGGGCCGGTGGGACGAAGCTCGCGAACACCTGGACCGCGCCCGCAAGGCAGCTCCGAAAGCCGACCACGTGGTATACGCCATGGCAGCGCTCGATTGCCTTACCGGAGAAGCTGATTCCGCCATGGAAAATCTGAAGCTGGCCATTCAGTTGCGCCCGGAGAACCGCTACCACGCCCGCAACGACGACGATTTTTCGTTCTTGCAGGAGGACCCCCGCTTCACCGAGTTGCTCTATCCTGAGCGGGATGGCTCTGCTGGGTAGCTCGCCTCTTTTTTCATGAGAGTTGTTCCAGAAAACCAGTCGTCCGTCCGCATTGTGGCTCTCGGAGGCGGTACCGGCCTTTCGGCCGTGTTGCGCGGACTCAAGCAGCACGTTGCCGAGCACGGCAAGCTCGATCCCCTGCTTCCCATCGCCGATCTCACCGCGGTCGTCACCGTTACTGATGACGGAGGAAGTTCCGGCCGCCTGCGCCGCGAATATAGCGTGCTGCCTCCCGGCGACATTCGAAATTGCCTGGTAGCCCTATCGCCCGATCCAAACCTGCTGGGCAATCTTTTTCAGTACCGCTTTCCCACCGGCCGCGGCCTCGCGGGCCACAGCTTCGGAAATCTCTTCCTCACCGCGCTGACGAACATCAACGGCGATTTCCCCAAGGCCGTGCAATTTTCCGCGCAGGTGCTCGCCATCCGCGGGCGCATTTACCCATCCACGGCGCAGAACGTCACGCTGGAAGCGAAATTAGAAAATGGCACGATAGTCCCCGGCGAGACAAAAATTTCCCGATCGCGGAAACCGATCGTGCGCCTGCGGCTGGTACCGCGCCGAGTTCGTCCCTTGCCCGAAGTGGTCCGCGCGATTCGGGCCGCGAATTTGATCCTAGTGGGGCCTGGCTCACTTTACACCAGTATCCTGCCGAATTTGCTGGTGCCTGGAATATTCGACGCCATTTCAAATTCGCGCGCGGTGCGCGTCTACATCGCCAATCTGATGACCCAGCCGGGCGAAACGCGCCATTACACCGTGGCAGACCACGTGCGCGCGATTTACGAACACACGCGACCGGGACTTTTCGATTTCGCCGTCATCAACCGCGCGGCCGTCGCGCCCCGCTTGGTGCGCCGTTACGCGCTGAAAGGCTCTGAGCCTGTCGATCCTTCCTATGAGGAACTCGGAACGATGGGGCTTCGCTGCGTTTCCGGCGCATTGTTGCGGCAAGACGGAAAAGTCCGCCACGATGAAGCGCGCTTGGCGCGACTGCTGCTCCGGTGTTTCGTGCGGGCCCGCGTGAAGCGCCGGTCCTAGTTTCCGGCCGCGGTTGCGTTGGGCGCCATGTATCCCTCGCGCGCGTAGACGTCCACGCCCTTTTTCTTGCCTTTCCTGTTGCGCAGCTCCAGCGGATTGCCCTGGTCGTCCACAATCTTCACCACGATCTTGTGGTACTTGCCGTCCTGGGGCGTGGTGGGCGTAAAGCCCAGGGTGTATTGGAAGCGGAGAAACTCGGCGACGGTATTAAAAACATTGGGCATGTCTGCGTCGAAAACGGGAAAAAACGCATAGCCTCCAGTCAAGCGCGCAAACGTGGTGAGCTGATTCTTCGCCTGCAGGTATCCGATGTCGGACCCGGTGTTGTACATTTCCAGCTGTTGGCCCATCCCGACGCAGAAAATCGTCACTTCGGATTCCTTCAGCCGGTCGATGATCTGATCGAGGTTGTGCTTGCTAAACGTGTCGTAACCGGAAGCGATCACCAGAATCGATTTTTTCCCCTTCACATCGCGCAACTGGTTGAGCGTCTGATAGACAGCGTCGAATAGCACCGATTCATGAAAGGTGGGAAATCCGAGCGTGCGGAGATCCTGATCGACTTCGCTTTTATTCTGGGTGAAATCCTGAACAAGATGCGTGTTCAAATCGAAAGTTTTGAGGGCCACCCAGTCCTGCGGCTTCAAATGGCTCAGAAAGCCGTCGGCCCACTCCGCCCCGCGCGATGCAAAATAATTCCAAAATGTGCTGCTGTACTCCAGCAAAATTACCACTGTGATCGGAGCGTCGGTGGGACCAAAATTCGTGATCTGCTGCGGCTGGCCATCGTCGAAGACTCGGAAGTTTTCCTTCTTCAATCCGGTCACCAGGTTGCCGTCATGATCGGTCACCGTGGCATCCACATCAACCAAGTTCGAATTCACGGTGATCACCGCCTGCGGAGAAGATGGCGGAGGAGGCTGCTGCTGGTTAGATTTTCCGGGCGGTGACGTGGGAGGCTGCGGTTGTTCCGGCTGTTGCGGCGGAGGAGGACTCATGGGCCCCTCCTGCTGCGCGAACACTGGCCAGACCCCGGGCGGTATGCCCAAACCAGCGATCAGCACCATCATCAGTACGACGCGAAACCAAGCCTGCTTTCGCACCTGCGCCTCACCTGGATTTCATGCTGCCACGCCCCGGCCTCCCGGTCAATTGCATCCCAGAAAACTCCCGGAGCAGTCGCTCCAGGCGGACGGCGCCGCAGGATGTTAAGATTTGCAAGTTCCGTAATCCCTCGCAAGTTGAGATTCCCAAGGGGGCAAAAAGGATGGCATGGGCCAGGCAGTTTTGGGCATCGCAATCGATGTGCCTTGCGCTGCTTTCGATCGGCTGTTCGGGAGTGCGGAAATGATCGCGATGACGCGCCGTCGCGCCAAGATCGTCTGCACCCTTGGGCCGGCCACATCCTCGAAGCGCATGATCGAACGCCTGATGCGGGCTGGCATGGATGTAGCACGCCTCAACTTCTCGCACGGCACGCACTCCGAACATGCCCGTCGTATGACCCTGATCCGCCGCGCTTCGGCGAAGTTCCAGAAACCCATCGGTATACTCGCGGATTTGCAGGGGCCCAAAATTCGCACCGGGGAGCTCGAAGGCGGAGCGGCGGTCCGGTTGCGCTCCGGGCAAGCATTTGTGATCACCACTCGAAAGGTTACCGGCACACCGGACCAGGTGAGCACCACGTTCCGTCCCCTGCCCGGCTCCGTCCACTCCGGCGACCGGATCCTCCTAAGCGACGGCGAAATCGCACTGCGCGTGGTCGCCGTGCGCGGCAGAGATGTAAAGTGCCACGTCGAGAACGGCGGGCTTCTGAAAGAGCATCAGGGCATCAATTTGCCCGGCGTGAAGCTCGAAGTCCCTTCGCTCACGGCCAAGGACCGTAAGGATCTGCGATTTGCGCTCGAGTTGGGCGCCGATTTCATCGCCCTGAGTTTCGTTCGCACGGCGGCGGACGTCCGCGCCGCCAAAGCGGCCATCGCGCGCGCGGGGAAAAACACGCCCGTGATCGCCAAGATCGAAAAACCGGAAGCAATCGAGCACCTGGACGAAATTCTTCGCACCGCCGATGGAGTGATGGTCGCTCGCGGCGATTTGGGCGTGGAAATGAGTCCCGAGAAAGTACCCGTGGCACAGAAAGAAATCATTTCGCGCGCGCGCAACGCGCTGAAGCCGGTGATCACCGCCACGCAGATGCTCGATTCCATGGAGAAATCGCCCCGGCCCACGCGAGCTGAGGCTTCCGACGTGGCCAACGCCGTCTTCGACGGTAGCGATGCTCTGATGCTTTCCGGAGAGACGGCGGTGGGAGATTTCCCCATCGAATCGGTGGCCATGATGGACCGCATCATCCGCGAAGCCGAATCGAGCGTGACGCAATTGCCGCGGCCGGCGCGGTTCGGCGAGCTGCGCATCGGCGAGGTCGTGGCCGAAGCGATCTGCCACGCCGCAGAGGAACTGCGTATGTCCACTGTGGCCGTATTCACGGAGAGCGGATTTTCCGGCCGGCTGGTTTCGAAATACCGGCCGCGCGCGCCCATCGTGGGATTTTCTCCCAATCAGGAGACGCGGCGACGCCTGACGCTTTACTGGGGCGTATTTCCGCGGCGCATCCATCGCATCCGCGCCATCGATGAACTGGCCGAAATAGCCGAGGCTCGGCTGCGCGAGGAGCGCATCGTCAAGCGTGGCGATATCGTTGGAGTCGTCGCCGGCACGCCGCTCGGAGCGCGCGGTACCACCAACATGATGCGGCTTATAAAAGTTGGCGAAAACGCGCCGCGCAAATCCGCCGGTGTAGAGAAGAAGCGCGGCGGGAAGAAAAAGCTTGCGAAAGGCCGCTAATTAACCCAGTTATCCGGGCGCGAAGGCGGCTTGTCGCGATGATGCCGGACGTAAACCTGAAACTTCTTGCGCAGACGGCGCTGCCTCCAGTCCGAAAGTCCGTTGCGCCAGTTGTAGAGATGCGTGCCCCGGCGAAGGTAGATGTAGCCCGCCAGCATTCCACCCAGATGGCAGATGTGTGAGATGTTGTCGCCGGTCGCGCCGATGGTTCCGAAAAACTCGATCGCGCCCATGATGATCACGAAGATTCGCATGGAGACGGACACCGGCAGCGGAAACATCCACACGCGGCGGTGCGGCAACAGCACGGCATTCGCCAGCAAGATTCCATAGATCGCGCCGGAACAGCCGATGGTGGGAATCAGCGCGGTGCCGATTCCGTGCGGATCGAGAATCAGTTTCACCACGATGTCGATCACTCCGGCGCCAACGCCGCACACGAAAAAGTAGATGTAGAATCGCCGCGCACCCCAGGTGTGTTCCAGCTCGGCGCCGAACATCGCCAGATACAGCAGGTTCAGCAGGATGTGAAGGATTCCGCCGTGCAGGAAAAGATAGGTAAACGGCTGCCAGATGCGAAGCCCGTAAACCGTGGCGTATGGGGAAAGGCCGAACCAGCGGATCCAGAAATCCCAGCCTGCGGGACCGTAGATCAACCGCGAAAGTTCCTGGAGAAAGAAAACGCTAATGCAGACGATACACAGCGTCTTTACGGCGCGGGGGAAATACTCGCCGATATCGAAGCGGTAACCGTAGTCGCGCGAAATAGAGCGCACGGCTCTTAATTCTAGAGAGGTCCCGCCGCGGAGTCAAAGACGCCATGCCGCCAGCATCGCCGATGATTACCATTGGCTCGCATCGCGAGCGTAACGGAGTATCGGGAGCGATTACAGGACGCTAGAGCCGGTCGATTTTCGCGGCGAGAATGAAATCGCTTTCGGTGAGGCCGTTGATGGCGTGAGTCCAGGTGGTGACTTCCGCTTTGCCCCACGAAAGCAGCATATCCGGATGATGCCCCTGCTCCTCGGCAACGTTTCCGACCTTGTTGACAAACGCAAGCGCCTGGCGGAAATCGGGAAACTTGAAGGCTCTGGTGATGTGGTGACCGTCGACCACTTTCCAATCCGGCACCTGTTCCGAAAGGCTCGTGAGTTCCTTGCCCGCCAGCGGAGGCACTCCACCGCGGCACGGGACGCAATTTTTGCTCGATAGCTCGGTCATCGGAATTCACCTCCTGAAATGAACTTGAGGAATGAGGGCGCGCCGATGAATCGATGGCGATTCAAAAACGCGGCGCTGGAGATACGCATCAGCGTCCTCCGGAAACAGCGACGCGCGCATCTACGTAGTCGCGAACGTAGGCTGAGAAAGCCTCTTCGATTCTCTTCGTGATCGGACCGAGAGGAGTCATCATGGCGTGGCCGCCGACCTCCGCGACTCCGATCGCGTTGCGATTGGTGGACGAAATAAAAACTTCATCAGCGCAGTAGATATCTTCCGGGAACAGAGTTCTTTCGTCGACCTGAATGCCCGCGGCGGGACCGAGCTCGAGAACCAGGCTGCGCGTGACGCCTTCCAGGCACCCGGAGGAAAGCGGCGGTGTGACGATGCCGCCCTCCTGCACGCAAAAGATATTCGCGGCCGTGCATTCGGAAATTTCGCCGCGCTCGTTGAGCAGGACAACCTCGTCCCATCCGGCTTGCTGGGCCTCGGCCAGATTCCAGACGTTGTTGAGCCAAGAAGTGACTTTTACGCCGGCAAGCGGCGACGCCGCATGGCGGCCATGCTCGCGAATCGCCAGACGGACGGCTTGACGAACCGGCGGCAGATCGGCGGAATAAATCAGCAGATCGGCGGCGGGCATGCCTTCATCGCTGCGCCAGAAACCGCCCGCGCGATTATGGATGATGTAGACCCGTGCGCAGCCTTCGCGGACATTGTTGGCGCGCAAAACTTCGGCGAGTTGATCGTGAACTTTTTCGGGATCGAACGGAAGCGGGCAGCGGGTGATCTGGGCGTCGTGCGAGAGGCGCTTCCAGTGGCGTTCGAAAGCGAAGGGAATTCCCTCGACAACCCGCATGGTGGTGAACAGGCCCCAACCGTTGAGCAGCCCGGATTGGCCGGGCGAAAGGCGGATTTCCTCGACGGGCAACAATTGGTCGTTATGAAAGACGAAGCGATGGATCATGCCGTCTCCCCCAGAAACTTCCAAAATCCATTGTAGCGCAGAATGCAGAATCGACCGGCGCGAGGTTCGCGGGAAATTGCGAAAGTTGGCTGACCAAGAACTGTCGTGCGAGAGGCGAAAGAGAATCGAAAAATTGCGTGCACCGGTTTGCGTAGCGGATCATACGACGCCTGACGGGCAGCCTGTTCCTAGGAATAGACAGCGCCACGAAGTCTGCCGCCTCTGCCTTCTGCGAGACATACCTGACCTACTCATGAGCGCAGAGGCTGCTTGTGGGAGTCTACAGCGTGGGGGTTGGCTCAGAGTGGATGGTGCTCGCAGCTGCAGCGCTTTTATTCAACGCAGTAAGAGGTCTCACGACCGGCAGCGCAATCCTGTTCTATCGAACGGTGACGCGAGCTGAAGGCCCGCCTCTGTATTGGTTGCTGTATTTGGATCTGCGATATTGGGCATTGCGGCCGCGCTGGTACTGTTGATTTAAGCGCCTCGACTGTGTTGGGGCCAAATAGTTTGAGAGTCTTGCATACGATGTGGGAAAAACATCGAGTCATCGAAGTCTACATCCTGATTTCGGGTGCTGCCCAAACGACGACGTACAAATTCGGCGGATTCCGGTATCGACGAGCCAAAACGCGATCCGTGCACCAGCCTTAAGCACGTTGCCGGGCGTCAGTACCGTGATAAATCGTTCCAAGAGCTTGGCTCACCTCGTTGCCAAAAAGTTAGGAAATCGTCCCCTAGGGCGCGCCACTTTTGCCTTTCCCACATTTCGCACCCTTCGCAAAACCAGCGAAGGATCGGCGCCCGACACGTTCGGGATTCGCTCTTCCTGAAGCACGGTGTGATACGATGCGCCCGAGGCACTCGCGACGGAGAGCGGAATTCCGCTGGCTAGAGCTGGCTGGAAAGGATGTGCCACCCGCCACACGCGTCCATGGACTGCGAAATCGGCCGGCAATTGATAGGTGGGTAAGCGATGCGCGAGAAGAAACACGTTCATCAACGTGAGACAGCGGTAGACGGCGAACATATTCCTAGGGATACCACCCCCTATTGGAAGCGCGCCCATCGCGACTGGCGCCTCTGGGTCGGCCTGTTCTTCATGCTTGCGGCGATCGCTATCTACGTGATCACGGTCGACTTGTCGGTAGTGCCCGGGCATCACCCGCAGCAACCCGTTTCGAATGCCGTGGGAAAATAGGCGAGCGCCATGCCGTTCTCAGAACGGCAGCGCGTTCGTACATGTTATCGTTTTTGTCCCGACAAGTTGGCAAATCCTGAAGCTAACGCCCTGGACTCCGGTGTATAGCGGGTCGTTCTCACGACTGATTGAGCAATGGCTGTTGTGCCCGAACCGGATGCTCCGGTACGTATTACGAGAGGGCGCATAAATCAAGCAGGCGCTTTGCGCTCCATCTGAAAGGCGCGCCGATTGCGAACCGCCGCGAAAGCGCCAGCTGATGATCCGGCTAACTTGAGGCCAATGGTTAGGGCGAAGCTCAAAGTGAACACGCCGACGAATCCTCCGCTTGCACTGTCCAGAAGGGCGTAGAAACCGGTGAGAGCTAAGGCGAACCCATACGCATTGCGGTTAGGATTGCGGCTTCCACATAGCCAAGCCGCGCCAAACATGAGTGCGGTTCCCGCGGTGCGCGTGGACCAGCGGGCAACAGGTATGCCAGCGGTAGCGTAATAAGCTCTGGGGTGTCCCGGATTAAAGAACAAGGCGTAGACATAGACAACGCCGAAGGCTATCAGCAAATCAAGAATGAGAACCAACGCGGCCATACCTGCTGCCTTCGCATAGTCAATAGGTTTCATCAGTGACTGCTCCTCCCCACGAATGATGGCGGCGAGGAAGTCTACTAAAAACAAATTCACGAAGCTACGGCGCCAGCTGTTTATAACGGGGCGCAGGGATCAACTGAGCCGGTACCGATTGTCGGGAGCTCCAAGCGGGAAAGGTGTGATAGCCGTCGCCAATTTTCATCGTGGCGGCAGGGCGGTATACTCTTGTCTGTGATCTAGTAAAGTAAGATGGTCAGCCTCGTCCAATCCGTATTTTCGGCCAAAGGGCTACTGGTGTGTTTCGTAGTGTTGCCGGGGTCATCATCGGGAACCGTCGCCATCTTGATGATCGTGGTGCTTTTCGTTGTGTTTCTGCTGCCATTCGATCGTCACCTCCTAGAGCGATACATAAAGTGGGTTGCCGCCTCGTCATCGCGTGACCGGACTGGCTCCAGGAGACTGATGAAGGACGATCTCTTCAATGAGAAAACATTGAGAGAAGGTCCTTACACTCGACAGCTGTGCAACATGCTCGATCTTGAAGTTGTAAGTATTTCGCGACGTAAGTTCTTCGTTGGCTGTTGCCTGGTAGAACTAGCGATAGGGCGGTGGAACGAAAAGGCTCGGGAGTTCGAGGTTGTTACCGAATGGTGCGAGACGTGGGAAGCCTTGGAAGAAGAGGCTCGTCACGCCATGAAATCATTCCGCGGAGTAGCCAATCCAAAATACCGGGGCGCATCGAATGTCTGAGCCGCTGTTGCGGAAAGTTCCCCGCTGGCTTCGACGGCCTGTAAACGCGGACGTGCCCAGGTGGATTGGGCTCCCACCCCGGCGTGGCGAGTTCTACCGTGATTCCCCGTAGGATGCAGTCTCCGGCAGTCAAACGCACGCTTCCACCCAGCTCGCAAACCGAGTACGCAACACTCTCCATACATTCTCTGTTCTTCAATCGGAGGGATGATTCACACTCCCGTCGAAACCGTCGTGAATCCGTGGAGTGAGCCACCTGACTTCGTGAGAGTTTGGCTGTTCGTTCACACCGATCTAGCCGTGATCGGGGTGCGTGCTATTCTGTGCGGAAGGGGTGTGTCCCGAGCCCGTGCAGGCGGCAAATACTCAGAGCGCGATACTTTTCTACGACGGGCACTGCGCCTTGTGCCACGGCGCGGTGAAATTCGTTCTGAAACACGACCGCTCGGGCGACGCGTTTCGATTTGCGCCGCTGCAGGGCGAAACGTTTCGGGCGCGCGTTGCGGAAGGCGTGCGAGCCACTTTGCCGGATAGCATCGCGGTGCTGACCGAACAAGGCGCACTACTCGTGCGATCGGACGCGTTCCTTTATATCCTCACGCGGTTGGGAGGCCGCTGGAAATTTGCGTCCGTAGTGCTGCGCGCGGGCCCGCATGCGCTGCGGGACATGATGTACGATTTCGTTGCGCGCGTTCGCTACAGGGTCTTCGGCACGCGGACCGATTTGTGTCCGGTAGTGCCGCCGGAACTGCGATCACGCTTTGATCCGTAGTTCAAAATAGCTTGCCGCACAAGCGCGGTCCCAAACAGGAGGAGAAATGGAGCGGCGCAACATCTCAACCGGAACAACCTGGGAACCTATCGTTGGCTATTCGCGGGCCGTGCGGATCGGCTCGCACGTTTTCGTGTCGGGCACGACCGCCACGGACGCGGAGGGTAAGGTGGTAGGCGCCGGCGATCCCTACGCGCAGACGGTGCAGACGCTGCGCAACATCGAATCGGCGCTGGCCAAAGCAGGAGCGAGCCTGAAGGATGTGGTCCGGACGCGGATGTATGTGACGCGCATCGCCGAATGGGAAAAGTTTGGACGGGCGCACGGAGAATTCTTCGGAGAGATACGCCCAGCCACAGCCATGGTGGAAGTGAGCCGCTTGATCGCGCCGGAGATGCTTGTGGAAATTGAGGCCGACGCGATCGTTTCCGAATAAATGCCTGAGAAATGCGCCCGGTGTTTTCTTTAGGACGGATTGTCGCGCCGCACAGCAAAAATTACTTGCCGGCCGCGCCTGCCGTCGCCATTTAATCGATAAGGCCCGTACTGTCACGAACCGCGAGCTCACGTGGGTTTGGCGGTGCGATTGCCATTACCACTCACATGAGAGCTTTGGCACGCTTGGTTTGCAGCAGAGCGAAAGTTCTAAAGCAAATTTCAGCGAGCGGCCGAGCAGGTAAATTCCCCATTACGCGCGGGGCTTTCTCCCCTACACCCCAACACGCAAAGGCCCCGCGCCCCCACCTTCCCGTCGCTTCTCCTCCGTGAGAAGCGGCAGCGTGACTTTTGCGTTTTCCCGATTGGCGCTACGGACGTTTCCGGGGGGTTCAGACGGAGCCCATGCTGCATAACGTCGCCTGGATAGCTCCGACGCCCCTACGGGCTTTTTGAGGCTTCACACGTATCTTCCTGGATGCAACCTAGGCGTGCGAATAACACGATGCGACTCAACCCAGTTTCCGGCAGCCGAAATCACGAGTACGCGGTGCCCGCATTGACCTGCTGTTCCACGATGCAGCCATCGAGCAAGTGAATGGTGCGGTCGGCGATGCTGGCATAGCGCGGGTCGTGAGTAACCATGCAGATCGTGGCGCCATCGGCGTGCAGCTGGCGCAAGAGGTCGATCACGGCCTCGCTGTTTTTCGAGTCCAGGTTTCCGGTCGGCTCGTCGGCCAGCAGGATGGCCGGCTGGCCCACCAGCGCCCGGGCCACAGCCACGCGCTGCTGCTGACCGCCCGAGAGTTGCGAGGGGTAATGCTTCGTGCGGTGCGCCATGCCCACGCGATCGAGAACCTGCTGGACGCGCTGCTTGCGTTCAGCCGCTCCCATGCTGCGATAGGTGAGTGGCAGCTCAACGTTTTCGTACACGGTGAGATCGCCAATCAAATTGAACGCTTGAAACACGAAGCCGATCTCGCGGTTGCGAATGCGGGTGCGATCGGAGAGAGATAGATTCTCGACTTCGTCCTCGTGAATCCAGTAGGCGCCTTCATTGGGCGAATCGAGCAGGCCCAGAATCGAAAGCAGCGTCGATTTGCCGCAGCCCGATGGGCCGGCGATCGAAACAAACTCGCCATTCTTGATTTCGAGATTGACGCTGCTGAGCGCGCGCGTTTCCACTTCGTCGGTATAAAAGACCTTCGAGATGCCCTGCAAACGGATCAGCGGCTGAGCCGTAGTACTCATAGTTCGCTCCTTATCACTGCGATTCGTTGCTCACTTCAAATCCACACGATCATCGTTGTCGTAGGCGGACATGTCCGAAAGGATCACCTGATCGCCGACGTGCAACCCCTTCAGAATTTCAATGGTATTCACGGAAGCGCGGCCCAGCGCCACCGGCACGCGCACCGCTTCGTTGCCTTCGTCGGTGAGTTTAAACAAGCCGACCGTTGTTTCCGGATCGCCATGCACGGGCCGGCCCACGTAGAGCACGTCGGCGAGACGTTGGATTAGGATGGTGCCTTCCACGCTCAAATCCGGCACGGCTCCGGGCGGGAGCGCGCCATCGAGCTTCACGTCCACCGTGCGAGTGCCATTCACCACCGACGGATCGATGCGCATCACGTGGCCCGGAATGATGCCGTTGTGCGTATCGATGGAAGCTTTCTGGCCGAGCTCGATGTCTTTCGCCTGCGTTTCCGCGATTTGCAACGATGCTTTCAGTTGCGTGGGCTGCGCTACTTTCGCAAGCACGGTGCCTTCGGTGACCTGCTGGCCCACATCCACGTCAAGTTCTTGAAGTACTCCATCGATTCCCGCGCGAACCTGCAAGTTATCGAGCTGCGATTTTTTCAGTCCATACATCGCCTGCTTTTGGTCCACGCTTGCTTGCGATACGGCGAGCTGCGCGGGAATCGAGGTTGCAAACGTGTTGACCTCTTCCTGCGCGAGCGAGTTTTCCTTCGCCAGTTCCTCGGCCTGCACCTGTGTCGTCCTCACGTCCAGTTGACCGATCAGGCCGAGTTTTCCTAGTTGCTGGTCTGTTTCCTTTTTCATTTCCGCCGTGCGGTACTCCGAGGAAACGTTCGCCGCCGTGGTGCGTTTATCCATTAACGTATTTTCGAGCTGCGCTTTGGTCTGTTCGTAGGAGGCTTGCGCGCCCTTCAATTGATATTTCGCGTCGAGCGTTTCCTGCTGCAATTGCGGATCGCTCAAAAGCAGGATGACGGTGTTGGCTTTCACCGCCGTACCCGGCAACACGTAGCGCTTCTCCACGCGGCCCGCGGACATCGCTGGAACCACTTGTATGGTTTCCGGCACCAGCGTTCCCAAGCCGCGCACTTCGCGCAGCATCGGGCCGCGCTTCACCGTATCCGTCCAAATCGTTGAGCGGTCCACGCTGGGCGCGGCGGGCTTGAGACGCGCGAGCGCCGCGGTGACCAGCACCACGGCCAACACAGCCACTCCGGCGTAGATATAACGGCGTATTTTCTTGCGCCGCTTCAGTTCCGGCCGTGCAATATCCATCGAAAACTCCTCACTCGTACCGCAGCGCCACCATCGGGTCCACGCGCATCGCCCGCCGCGCCGGAAGCCAGCAGGCCAGCAGCGCCACACAGATCAGCAGCAACGTCGCTCCGCTATAGATCAGCGGTCCGGCCGTGCCCGGTCCCGCGGCGAGGCGGCCCATGGCGTGCGTCAGAACCCAGCCGCACGCCAACCCCACCCCTGTTCCAGCCGCCACAATGGCTAGACCCTGGCGCAGCACGATCCGCAGAACGTCGCGCCGGCTCGCCCCCAGAGCCATGCGAATGCCTATCTCGCGCGTGCGCTGCGCCATCGAAAAAGCCATCATTCCGTAGACGCCAACGGCCGCGAGGATTAGTCCAATGAATCCCATCACTCCAGCCATGGTCGCCCCAAAGCGGAAAATGAAGTCGCCGTTAGCGCCGCTCAGAGTTTGCTTCATGGTTTCCGCATCGAATATCGGTAAATCCGGCGCGAGGGCTCGGATTTTCTGTTGCACTTCGCGGATGAGCGCCTTCGGAGGAATGGCCGATCGAACTTCGAGCGACCGAAGCGACGTGTAGGATTGAGCCAACGGAACGTAGAAGAACGGCTGAGGGGTCTCGCCCAAATCCATATAAACACCGTTGGCAGCAACCCCGACGATCTCGGCCCATGCCGATCCAACAATGCGAAAGCGCTTCCCGATAGGTTCTTGCCCGGGCCAGAACTTGGCCGCCATAGTCTCGTTGACGATTGCCACTGGCGGAGCCTTTTCGTTGTCCGAATCGACGAATGGCCGTCCTCGCAACAAGGGCATTCGCATGGTCTCGAAGTAACCCGGATCGACTTGATTGAAAAGAACGAGGGGAGGCTGTTGGCCGACGGGCACGGGATGCCCCTCAATTTCGATGAGCCTGCTATCCGAGAATGGACTCATCGGAAAATCGAAGGCAAGGCTTGCCGATTGCACTCCAGGCATCGCTAGCACGCCATCTTCGAGCCGGCGGTAAAAGGCCTTCGTGCGAGTTTGGTTGTAACCAATTTCATGCGGGTCCAGGACGACGCTCAAGAGGTGAGTGGGATCGAAACCGAGACGCTTCCTCTCCGCGTTGCCGAGGCTGCGCACGAAAAGGCCCGCGACAATAAGTAACGTGAGCGAACCCGCCAGTTGCAGTGCCACCAGTGCGCTCCGGACCCGATGACGGGCGGGTCCCGAAGAATCACTTCGACCACCTTCGTGCAGTACGGTGTTCAGGTTCGTGTGAGCCGCCCGCCACGCAGGCCACATGCCCACGATGAAACCTGCGACCAGCGCAGCCACGAACGAGTACGCAAATACCCTCCAATCGAAACTGAAGTCGAGATGAAACGGCGGATTCGTTTTCGGCAGCATGAAGCCAATCGAAACGCTGGCCCAATTGCCTAGAATCACGCCAGCCGCGCCGCCAAGAAGCGCCAGAATAAGCGCCTCGGTAAGAACCTGACGGATGAGCCGCGTCCGCCCGGCCCCCAGTGCGGAGCGAATCGCCATCTCACGCTGCCGAACGGTGGCTCGCGCAAACAGAATGTTCGCGACGTTCAAACACGCCAGAACCAGGACAAGTCCGGCTAACAGCAGAAACAGCCCCAACACAGCAGGAAGCGTTGTTGCTAAGTCGGGATTGGGTCGCGATAATGTCTCAGGCATCACCCGAACGGAAACGCCTTTGTCCGTGCTTGCGTGCTGCTGCGCTAGACGTTCAGCTACCACGCCCACTGCGCTCTGAGCCTGATCTACGCTCACTCCGGGCTTTAGTCTCGCCATCACCCTTAGCAAGCGCATCTGGCGAACCGTGAACATTCGGGTCAAGTCCGGACCCTGCATAAACATGTTCAGGGGCAGGTAGGCCTGCATGTCCATGATCGAATAGGTGCCGTGAAATCCCTTTGGGGCAACGCCAATAATCGTCCCCGGGCTGCCATTTACACGCACTTGTTTGCCGATCACGCTCCGGCTGCCGCCGAACCTCCGTTGCCAATACGAATAAGAGAGAACGACGTTTGGCGCGCCGCCGGGTCTTTCGCCTTCGCCCGGAAGAAAGAATCCCCCCAACGCCGGCTTTAGTCTCAGACCCGAAAAATAGTTTCCGGTGACGCACGCGGCGGTTATCACTTCGGCGTTGCCGTCTGCGCTGAGACCGACGGGATCTGGCGTGTACGCGAACAAGTCGGAAAACACTCCGGAGGTCTGTTGTCTGAAGTCGGCAAAATCGGCGTAGGAGAAGTTTGACGCGCCCACCGGCGCCCCTTGCTGAAGGCTCGCGAGCACAACAATCTGTCCGGGATTCGGGACCGGCAAGGGCCGGATGAGGAAACTATCCACAACGCTGAATATCGTCGCGTTGGCTCCTATCCCGAGCGCCAGCGTGATAATCACAATGACCGTCAGTCCGGGCGACTTCGCCAACATGCGGAAGCCGAAGCGCACATCTTGCAGCAACGTTTCGAGCCACGGCAGGCCGCGGCGATCGCGATACATCTCTTTCGTCTGCTCGACGCCGCCGATTTGGATCAGCGCCTGGCGGCGCGCTTCTTCAGGCGGCATGCCGGAGCGCACGTTGTCGTCAATATGCATCTGCAAATGCGATTCCAGTTCGTCGGCGAGCTCGCGGTCGCGGCGGCGCTTGCCGAAGAGCCCGCAAAGGCGCAAGAGCCAGGCTCGCAGCGGCCTCATGACTGATCTCCCATACGCTTTGTGTTACGTCCGCGACGGTGAAAAAGTTCAGTCGCGCGGTTTTCGCCGTCGAAGCACGGCACTCGCGAGCGCAAGCGCGGGCGCGTGAAAGCCAGAAGCAGATCCCTCGCCCCCGTTCGCGAAAGGCGCGGCACCGGGCTCGGGATGACGGAGTGAGCTGGCTGAGAACCCGTGTAGCGCCTCACGATTGCCGCTCCGGCGCGAGGAAGCGCGCCAGGATGGCGGTGGTTTCGGTCCATTCGCGGGCTTCGCGCTCCACCTGCTTGCGTCCCGCGCGAGTGAGCTTGTAGAACTTGGCCTTGCGATTGTTGTCTGATACTCCCCATTCGGACTGGACGTAGCCTTCCTGCTCCAGTTTCAGAAGGGCCGGATACAGCGTGCCGTAGTTGACGGCGAGCCGGTTGCCGCTGGTCTGCTCGATGCGGCGCGCGATGCCGTAGCCATGCATCGCCCCCATGGTTTCGAGGGTCTTGAGCACCATCAGCGCCAAGGTGCCCTGCCACACGTCGGTTTTTCCTGCGGTCATCACCAAATCCTTTCGCGTCCCTATTGGAACCCCACATAAGCATATACATCCGCCTATTGGTTTGCAATAGGAGACGCGATCAGTCGTACCGCAGCGCCACCAATGGGTTCACTCGCGAGGCGCGCCGCGCCGGCACGTAACACGCAACCAGCGCCACAACCGCGAGCAACACTGCCGTTACAGCGAACATTAGCGGGTCCCAAGGTTTCACGCCAAAAAGCAGGCTGCGCATCACGCGCGTGACGGCCAGCCCGCCTGCCACGCCGAGCACCACGCCGATCAGCGCCAGCAGCATCCCCTGGCGCACCACCATGGCGCGAACGTTTTGCGGTGAGGCGCCGAGCGTCATGCGGATGCCGATTTCCTGCGTCCGCTGCTGCACCGAGTAGGCCATCACGCCGTAGATGCCCACGGCGGCAAGTAACAAAGCGATGGCGGCAAAAATCGTGAGGAGCGTGGTGCTGAATCTCTGATAGGCGATGGAATGCGCCACGACTTCATCCATGGTCCGCAAGGTGCCGACCGGCACTCCGCCGCTGGCGATGCGAAGTTGCTGCCGAATCTGTTGGCTCAGTGAAAAGGGCGCCACACGAGTGCGGACCATCCATTGCAGCGGCCCGATTGTCGCGCTAAGCGCCGTCATTTGATCGGTTACCTGCGCGACGGGAACGTACATCATCGGCGGCGGATCGTTGTTGAGGCCGGCGTCCCGCACGTCGCCTACCACGCCCACCACTTCCCTGGCCGCCTCGGTAAATTGCGGTCCCAAAGCCTTTCCTATGGTGATTCGCGCGCCGATCTCGTCACCTTTTGGCCAGAATTGCTTGGCCATTTTTTCGCTGACAATGACGACCAGCTCGGACTTTCCGGTGTCCTGCTCCGTAAACACACGTCCGCGCAGCAGCGGGATGCGGTATACGTTGAAGTAGCTCGGGGAAATGCTGGTCCAGCCGCCTCCGCCATTCGCGCTCGCGCCAGCACGGCCTGCGATCGTGAACGGCAAGCCGTAACCGCCTTCCAGCGGCATGCAGCAGGAAGCCGTGGAGTCTGCAACGCCCGGAACGCTTTGCAATCGCTGCCTTCCCTCGCGAACGACTTCCGCAACGCTTGCCGACGTCTGGAAGCGTTTTCCAGTCAAAGACATGTCCATGGTCAGAATGTTGTGGGACTGAAACCCGGGATTGACGGAGATGGAGTCATGGAACGAGCGGATCAGAAGAGCGGCGCCCACCAGCAGCACCATGGCCAGCGCCATCTCGCAGACCACCAGCAGCGAGCGCGTCTTGCTGCCGCGAAATCCCGTGCCGCTGCGAGAGCCGCTTTCGTTAATGGTGGCCGCGAGATTGGTTCGCGATGCTTTGATTGCCGGGACGAGACCCGAAATCGCGCCCGCCAGCACCGAAACACCCAGCGCGAACAGCAAAATCCGCCAATCAAGCGTGAGCGCTTCGGCATGCTCGCCGAGGCGCGGCATCCTCACCGGATTCATCGCGAAAAGCAGGCGCACGCCGAAAAACCCCAGCCAGATGCCGATGGCGCCGCCCACAAGCGACACCAAAATGCTCTCGGTGAGGATTTGCCGAATGATTCGTCCGCGCGCCGCGCCCAGCGCCACGCGGATCGAAATTTCGCGCCGGCGCAGAGTGGCGCGCGCCAGCATCAGGCTGGCAATGTTGGCGCAAGCGATCAGGAGCACCAACCCGACCGCCCCGAGCAAGATCCATAGCGCATTGCTCACACCGGCGATCACCACTTGAAGCGCCGTTTCCAAAGTGAAGCTCTGCTTCGGATTCATCGCGGTGGGATATTTGCGGCGGAATTGCTCGGCGAATACCTTCGTGGCGGCGATCGCCTGAGCCATTGTGACACCGGGCCTCAAGCGCGCCGCGCCGATCAAATAATTGCCCTGATTGCTGCTGCTAGGATCGGCCTGCAGCGGAAGGCACATGTCGCCGACGTTGAGATCGGGCGTGTAGATCGGCGCCATCACTCCAACGACGGTGTAGTCGGTGCCATCGAGGTTAATGCTTTTGCCCACGATGCGCGGGTCGGATCCAAACTGAGTGCGCCACATGCCGTTGCCGATCACGATTACCGGCGGTCCGCCCGGTGCATCCTCTTGCGCCGTAAAGCCACGGCCTTTGGCGAAGGGAATCCCGTATAACGAGAAGAAATTGGATGATACCTGCGTGGCCTTGTATTGTTCGGGCTGATCCCTTCCCATCAAATTAACGCGCATATTTCCAGGGTAACCGTAGAGCGTCGCGTCCTCGATAATTCGCGACTGTTCACGCCACATCATGAACTTCGGGATCGAAATGGAATAGCCGCGCTGGTTGCCAAACGAATTCATGAGCACGACGATGCGGCCGGAGTCAGGTCCGGCGAAGGGCATCAGCAGGATTCGGTCGACGACGGTGAAAATCGCGGTGGTGGCGCCGATTCCGAGCGCCAGCGTGAGGATGGCAACAAGAGTGAAGCCAGGGCTTTTGCGCAGGACGCGCAGCGCGAAGCGGACGTCCTGCCCTACCGATTCGAAGAAGCGCCCGCCGCGCTCGCCGTCTCTCGAGGATCGCTCGCCCGCATGGTCCCTGACCTGGGTGCCAGTTCCGCTCATGGCGACTCCTTCCGGCAGCGGCCATCGCCCGCGCAGCGCGCATTAGCGAATCGGCCAACAATCTAAATCCAAAGCTTAACGATATATACAGTAAGCGCGTCGATAGGCCACTCCGCACCGGACGTGTAGTTAAGCCGAAGCGCCGGACTGTTCCTGGCCTTCGACGATCCAGCCGTCCGCCAGTTGGATGACGCGATTGCCGTACGCGGCCCAGGCCTCGTTGTGCGTCACCTGAACGATTGTGGTGCCGTCTTCGTTCAGCTTTTTCAGCGTGTCCATGATGATTTTTCCCTGGCTCGAATGCAGGCTGCCCGTAGGCTCGTCCGCAAGAATCAGCTTTGGGCGGCCGATTACGGCGCGAGCCACTGCCACCAGCTGCTGCTGTCCGCCGGAAAGTTGATTGGGATAGAGGTCTTTTTTGCCGACGATTTGGAAGCGGTCGAGGATATCCGCCACTAGCGCCTGCCGCTCGGACTTCCTCACGTTGCGATAGGAGAGCGGCAGATCCAGATTTTCGGCGACCGTTAGATTGTCGATGAGGTGATACTGCTGAAAGACGAAGCCGATATATTGCTTGTGCAGTTCCACACGGTGGCGGTTGTCGAGCCGGTGCACCGCATGCTGATCGAGGAAGTACTCGCCGCGCCAGTCACCGTCGAGCATGCCGATTATGGCCATGAGCGTGGACTTGCCCGCGCCGGAGGGCCCCATAATGGTGACGAACTCGCCCTCGCGGATGTCCACGTTGATGCGCCGCAGCACCCAAGTGTTGCCGGCCCTCGATTCGTAAAACTTCTCCACGTTCGCGAGTTTAATCATGGTGCGATCCTGTAACTTCTGGACGCGCGCGATAAGCTATAGATTGTAGCGCTACATGTTGTAGCCTATATATGCCGCAGCAGGCAAGCTTTATCGGTGAACGCCGCGCGACCACTCGCGACGATGGCATGATCGGCAGTCCCGTCGCAGGTCTCCATCCGGCATGTAATACGGACGGACGCGCCGAAAAGTTCCACTCGCATTCCGGTTTCGACGATCCAGGCCGGCGATGGTTAGCAGCTGGCTGCGGATGGGACTAAGAAGAAGAGGCTTCGGCGGAGGCGCGGATTTCCTGCCACCGCTTGGGGCGTTTCTTGGCGTCGAGGACTTTTTTGCGCAGGCGGATCGATTTGGGCGTGACTTCGACGAATTCATCGTCGGCGATGAATTCGATGGCTTTCTCGAGGGTCATATCGCGCGGCGGAATCAGGCGAATGGCTTCGTCCGCGGAAGACGACCGCATATTAGTCTGCTTTTTTTCCTTGGTGATGTTCACGTTCATGTCGTCTTCGCGGGAATTTTCGCCCATAAGCATTCCCTCGTAAACTTCGATGCCCGGACCAATGAACATCTCGCCGCGTTCCTGAATGCCCCAGATGGCGTAGGCAACGGAGACGCCCGCGCGGTCGGCCACCAGCGCGCCCGTGGGACGCATGGCCATATCGCCGGCATATTCCGTCCAGCCCTCAAGCAGCGAATGGATTAGCGCGGTTCCGCGCGTGTCCGTCAGCAACTGGCCGCGCAAGCCGATCAACCCACGCGACGGAATGCTGAAGTCCATGCGCACGCGTCCGGAATGATGGTTGACCATCTTTTTCATTTCGCCGCGGCGCGTGCCAAGCGATTCCATCACGATTCCGATGAACGTCTCCGGGCAATCGACCACGAGCAATTCGAGAGGCTCGAGGCGGCGGCCATTTTCGGTGCGGACCACGATTTCCGGCTTGCCGACCATCAGCTCGTAGCCTTCGCGCCGCATTGTCTCGATCAGGATGGCGAGCTGCAATTCACCGCGTCCGAGCACTCGAAACGCGTCGGTGGCGCCGATGTCTTCCACGCGCAACGAAACGTTGGTGAGTAATTCCCTGTCCAGCCGCGCCCGCAGATCGCGCGACGTCACGAACTGTCCTTCGCGCCCGGCAAAGGGCGAGGTATTGATAGTGAACACCATGGCGAGCGTTGGCTCATCGATGGTCAACGGTTCGAGCGGCGCTGGGCGGTCTAGATCGGTGATGGTCTCTCCGATCTGAATTCCCTCCACGCCGGCGATGGCCACTATTTCGCCAGAAGTGACTTCCTCGGCTTCGTCGCGCTCCAGGCCGCGAAACGTAAAGAGCTTGGTGATCTTCGTGGGCTGGATCGAGCCGTCGAGTTTGGCGATGCCGACTTCCGTGCCGCGCTTGAGGGTTCCTTGAAACACGCGCGCGATGGCAACTCGTCCCAGAAAATCGCTGTAATCGAGATTGGTCACCTGAATTTGCAGCGCGCCGGCGGGATCGCCTGATGGCGGCGGGATCGACGCGACAATCTGCTCGAAGAGCGGCTGAAGATTCTCGGATTCGTCGCCGATTTTGCGATGTGCGACGCCGGTTTTCGCGTTGGTATAGAGGACTGGAAAGTCGAGTTGATCCTCGGTGGCGTCCAAATCGATGAAAAGATCGTAAATTTCGTCGAGCACCTCAGCAGGACGCGCGTCCGGCCGGTCTATTTTATTCAGCACCATGATCGGCGGCAGCTTCGCAGCCAGCGCTTTTTGCAGCACGTAGCGCGTCTGAGGCAGCGGTCCTTCGCTCGCATCCACCAGCACCAGCACGCCATCCACCATGCGCAGAGCGCGTTCCACTTCACCGCCGAAATCGCTGTGGCCGGGCGTATCCACGATGTTGATTTTCGTGTCGTGATACGTGACCGCAGTATTTTTCGCCAGGATGGTGATGCCGCGCTCGCGCTCCAGCTCATTCGAGTCCATCACCCGCTTCACCACTTCCTGGTTTTCGCGGAAGACGCCGCTCTGGCGCAGCATGGCGTCCACCAGGGTGGTCTTGCCATGGTCCACGTGCGCGATGATGGCTATATTGCGTATCGATGTGGTCATAATGGTTTTGAAGTTGTGGTTTTTCCGATTGCGCCGCGGTCCAACGAACGAGGGCTGCGGAAGCGTCCGGAAAGCCCGATCGGTTGCGAAGTATTACTGGAGCGACAAACGCACAGCTATTTTAGCATGCCCACGGTGATGCCGCCACGTTCGCCGGGCGCTCGTCGGCCCTGAATATACACTCGATCTCGGCCAGAACTGTTTGTCGTGCGGCCCTTTGGCGAGACTGACAGCTATTAGGCCTATGCGCTTGGCCCGAATGATACGCGATGCGCTTCGGGCCCCGCGGAAGTGATGATCGCGCCGAACACGAAGACAATCGCCGCGAACATCCCCATCGATTGCGCCAAAGTGAAATGCTTGCCAAGCACGGCTTCGATGGGCGCAGCGCCGGCGGCGATCAGCACTCCAATCTGATACGCGAAACCGGGGAAAAATCCGCGCAGCGATCCGGGCGAAAGCTCGTTGATGTGCGCCGGAACCACTCCCCACGCTCCTTGCACCATGAATTGCATCAGCAGCGCGCCGACGCTGACCAACGCGACTTCGCCGCCAACGCTGCCAAGCGGAATCAGGCGCGGCGCAAATACCCATAGCGGAATTAGCACGATCCCGAGCAGCATGGCAAAAACCATCGCGCGGCGGCGTCCCTTGCGATCGGAGTAGAGACCGACGAGCACGCCTCCGGCGATCGCGCCGACCATCGAGACCACGCTGACGATTGCTGTGGCGCGCGTGCTGAAATGCAGGTCGTGCTGCAAAAACGATGGGTAAAGGTCCTGCGTGCCATGCGAGATGAAGTTCATTACGGCCATGAAAATCACCAGATACAGGAAGCGCTTCCAATTGGCGGTCACGTCGCGAAAATACGCGCTCCAGTCTTTCTTCGCGACGGCGTTCGCGCGCCACGCCTCGCTTTCCTTCACACGCGCACGGATAAAAAACGTGAGCAGCGCAGGCAAGCCGCCGAGGAAAAACATGGCGCGCCAGCCCCAGTGCGGAAAGATCGTCCAAAAGGCGAGAGCGGCCAGAAGGTTGCCGAGCGCGTAGCCTTCTTGCAAGACGTCGGATAGAATTCCGCGCCACTTCGTGGGCACCGATTCCATCGCCAGCGACGCGCCCACTCCCCATTCGCCGCCCATGCCGATGCCGTACAGCAGACGCAGAATCAGGAAAACGGTGAAATTCGGCGCGAAACCGGAAAGCACCTCGATCACCGAATAAAAGAGAACGTCGAGCATCAGCGGCAAGCGGCGGCCGTACCGATCCGCCATCAAGCCGAAAATAAACGCGCCCACGGGGCGCATCACCAGGCTGGCGGTAAGCGTGAGCGTCATATCCACCATCGAGCGGTGAAATTCCGCACCGATGGTCGTCAGCAGATAGGTGAGGATGAAAAAATCGAACGCGTCGAGCGTCCATCCGAGGAAGCCCGCCAGCAAGGCGTTGCGGGCATTGGCGTGATCGGTGATGCTCGTCGCGGCGGCGTTCATTTCTTTCGGGCCGGCCGAGCAGCGAGGCGGGGATCCAGAATCGCGTCGGTGACGCGGGCGACCTGCGCCATTTCCGCCACGTCGTGCACGCGGACGATGTGCGCGCCACCGATTATCGATGCGGCCACAGTGGCGGCTGTGCCCCACACACGCTCGCTCGCTGGAAGATCCCCAAGTATTCGACCCACGAATTTCTTGCGCGAAGCGCCCACGAGCAGCGGGCATCCGAGCCGCGCGAGTTCCGGCAGGCGCGCTATCAATTCAAAATTCTGCGAACTGCTTTTGCCGAAGCCGATTCCGGGATCGAGCACGATTTGCGATTTGGGCCCGCCCGCTCGGCGGGCGGCGTCCAGCGCTTTGCGCAGCCCAGAAGTAACGTCACGCAGCACGTCTCGCGCGAAAGGCATTTTTTGCATCGTACGCGGCTCGCCGCGCATGTGCATTAGGATCAGCGGAAGCTTGCGACGCCGGGCGATTTCCGCCATTGCCGGGCCGGCGCGAAGGGCAGACACGTCATTCAGGATTTCCGCGCCCGCTGCCGCCGCCGATTCCGCGACTTCGGGTTTGCTGGTGTCGATGGAGATGGGAATCGTCAGCCGGCCACGCAGACTTTCGAGAACAGGGAGCACGCGGCGAAGCTCTTCTTCCGCGGATATTGGTTCCGAGCCGGGGCGCGTGGATTCGCCGCCGATATCGATGATGTCGGCCCCCGCCCGTTCGAGTTCAAGCGCGCGCGCCGCCGCTGCATCTACATCGAGGAACTTGCCGCCATCGGAGAAGCTGTCGGGCGTGACGTTGAGAATCCCCATGACGAGCGTGCGTTCGCCCAGAGCAAGCGCGCGCGACGGCAGGCGCAGCTTGAATTTTGAGCGGCGTAACATGGACCGCATATTGAATCATGGATCGCGCGAAACGGTAAGCGATCAGGCAGATTTGTCATGCTGGCTGGCGGTGGGCGCTCACGCGGAAGCAGTGTAGGGGATCCTCGATTAGCACGGCGACGGTCGGATCGGCCGGCTTCACGCGAGCTTTCAGTGGCGTGTTTTCGGCCAGCGCCTGTGCGTAACCTTTCGCGGACGACTCGGCGACGAACGGCCGCGTCTGCCAACTGCCCCAGCGCACGCCATCGATGAAGTATTCGTAGTAGACGGTTACGAGATGCCAGCCAACGGCTCCGTTCTCGTATTCGGTGCTCATCACCCGCGCATCGCGCACCGGCCAGTGGCGGGCGCGGAAGCGCTTCAGGGCGAGATCGCACATTCCGGTGACGAACACCAAGCAAGCGATCGAGCGATCTAAGGCACGTCTAAACACAATTCGAGCATAACCACAGTGCGCGCCATGACGATAGCGATGGCGCACCTGCACTGGCACCGGGTGAATCCATTAGGGTGATGCGTCCGCCGATCCTGCGCGGCCCTTTAGCGCGCCGAGGTGGTAGCAAAGTACGCGGCGCGGTGCGAGACGTTGACACCCGCGTGCCCGACCACTTCCACGCGGAGCGAATGCCACCCGGGCGCCGCGGAGGCGTTCGCGCCGCGCGACGGATAGAAGCCAATCGTATATTCGGCGCGGATTTTTTCGGCGATCTGCTGAAACGTCCCGGCCACCGTGCTCGATTCGTTCAAAAAGTAGAGCTGGCCGCCGGCACGGCGGACAAGCTCCGCCAGATAATCGGTGTAGGCGGGAATGCCTGCGGCGAGCACATTGGGAGAAACGAGGCTGGTGTTGGCGTTTGCGGCGAGCCACGCGGGCGTCATAATCCGTGGGCGATTTTCGGTGGAAACGGCGAAGACCTGAATATCCTGCGAGGCGAGCGAGCGGACCACGTCGTCAAAGGTGAGGCGATTTTCGTCGCCAGGATGCGGCGATTCGCTTCGGGGATCGAGCGTAAGGCCGAGGCCGCTGTCTTGCCCGTCGGTAAGCAGGACGATGGCCTTGCGCCCGGTGCGCCCCGGAAACAGCTTCTCGGCGGCGAGGTACACGGCCTCGTAAATATTCGAGCCGCCGGTATCGCCGAAAAGCGCGCGAATGTTGATACGCTCGATGGCCCGGCGCATCACTTCGCGAACGTCCGAAAACGGCGCGAGCAGATAGGTGTGCGCGGAGAAATCAACCAGCGCGGCCTCGTCGAGCGGGGCAAGAGAATCGATCAGCGCGTCGGCGGCCTGCTTCATGGCGTCCGAATCGGGCAAGACGCTGGGGCTCGCGTCGATCACCAGCGCGACGCTGGCAGGTTGCTTGGATGCGTCGAAATAAGCGATGGGCTGCGCTACGCCGTCATCGTAAATGCGGAAATCATCGCGGCGCAGGCCGGGGACAGCTTCTCCGTCCGAGGCCGAAACGATGCACGTCACTGGCACCATCTGCGTGAGGGCTTCGAGCGCAGCGCGGCCAAGCTGCTTGCCGGTCCCATTTTCAGCGGATGCGCCGCCCGCTGACGACATGTGCAACTCGCCCGTGGCCAGGTCGCGGTGCCAGACGATGCCTTTATCGAGCTGACGCGGAGGCGAAGGTTTTTCCGGATGTTGATGCGGTGCGCCAAAGCCAGGGGTGGCGGCGGAGAAAATGGCGAGGATCGCGAGCGCAAGAAGCGAGGCTCGCATTGGCGGAAATCAGTCGAGATCGAAGTGGCGGAAGGGCTTTTCGACCGGCCCGTCTTTGGCTTTCTTCAGGCTCTCGGCAAACTTTCGCGCCAGCACGTCTTCCTTGGATTTTTCCGCTTCCACGGACGCGCGGAATTTCGCTTCCACGGCTTCGGCCTGCTGGCGAAGCAATCTGGCAGTGTCGTCCAAATCGACGGAAGACGGCGGTCTCGGCGGCGGTACGTGCGAAAGCACGGCGCCGAGCGCGCGGTCCACGGTCATCTTCGCCCGGCAGCACGGGCATTCAAGGTCAAACGTGTCTTCGGGACGCTTCGCCATGGACCCTATTCTACGCCCAATTCTGCGCGAATCGGGGTTTCACCTCCGACGAGCATTAGGACAGGATTGTCCAGAATCCGGTTGATCGTCCAATCGCCTTAAACCCAACTGGGCTCCAGCATCGCAAGTAAAACTGACGCGTCACTAACCGCCGACGGACTCATTCCTCGTTGAACGGTCGCGGCGTCTTATGTCTCGGTGATACCGCAATAATTTGATCCTTGACAACCGCCAGACCCAGCTGTATATGGCATGGCGCGTGGAGACGTTTTGGGGAGAGACAAGACGCCACGGTTTCGGTGTGGTATTCCTAGTTTATTGCGGCATACCTGTCACTCTTCGCAACTCAAAGCTTTCGAACCCGGGCCCTAGTCGAAATTTAGAAAGGCTATGGAGGGATCATGAAGCGGATCTCGGCCCAGTTAGTCGTTATGAGCGTCTTGTTTTTGGGGACGTGTGCGGGAGTTTTCGCCCAAGCCACATCGCAAATCTCTGGAACGGTGAAGGACGTCAGCGGAGCGGTAGTTGCCGGAGCCAAAGTCACCGTCACGCAAACGGAAACCGGAGTCGCTCGGACGGCGACGTCCGATGCAAGCGGCGTGTATTCGCTGCCGAGCCTGCCGCTCGGTCCCTACCGGCTGGAGGTAAAGAAGGAAGGCTTCACCACGTTCGTGCAGACCGGAATTCTTTTGCAAGTGGGGTCGGCTGCGACAGTCAACCCGGTGCTGAAAGTTGGCTCGGTGGCACAAACCGTTCAAGTGGAAGCTACGGCGCCGATTATGGACACGACGACTACGGGCGTAGGCCAGGTAGTCAACTCGCAATCCGTTGTCGATCTGCCGCTCAACGGGCGCCAAGTAACCCAACTCATTACTCTTGCGGGCGCGTCGAATACCGTCCAAGCCGGCTTTGGCGGGACGCCGACGGTTGGAATCCTGTACTCCAGTAAGAACTACCCGAACGAGTCCTCGGTGAGCGTTGCTGGCGGCCTGCTGACTGGAACCACGTACCTGTTGGATGGG
Source organism: Candidatus Acidiferrales bacterium (assembly GCA_050746725.1). Classification (GTDB taxonomy): domain Bacteria; phylum Acidobacteriota; class Terriglobia; order Acidiferrales; family UBA7541; genus Palsa-295. The sequence goes on from JBOGMX010000004.1 coordinate 100,526, forward strand.
GGAACATTCAACGATCCCTACAACAATGCGAATCTGCCGACGCCTTTCCCTGACGCTATTCAGGAATTCAACGTGCAAACCAGCGCGCTTCCGGCCCAGTACGGGCAGCATTCGGGGGGGGCGATCAACATGGTCACCAAATCCGGCACCGACCAGATTCATGGGGACGCGTTCGAATTCGTCCGCAACAACGATTTCAACGCCAACGATTACTTCACCACGTCGGCTGCTCATCCAAGCGGGCTTAGCGACGGCCTAAAACGTAATCAGTTCGGCGGCACTATCGGCGGACCTATCAAGCGGAACAAATTGTTCTTTTTTCTAGGCTATCAGGGCACATTGGTTCGATCGAAGCCTGCGGCCAGCACGGCTGTCCTTCCAACCTTGTCGGAGCTATCAGGGAACATGCAGCCGTATGAATCGCAGTGCTTCAATACACCCCAGACGTTGAGTTCTTCTTATTACACGAACAACGTCCTGAACTACGCGGTCCCGTCGGTGGTTACAAGTTTCGCGAGCCACTTCCCGGTAGGCCCGGAACCCTGCGGCAACGTTACCTACCAAACAATTAACAATCAAAATGAGCACATGGGCATAGCGAGAGTCGATTATCAGATCAACTCCAAACAGACCTTGTTCGTGCGCTATTTCGGGACCCACAGCCTGCAGCCATCCAGCTATAACGGCAGCGAGCTAACGGTTCAAAACGCGGGCACCGACGACTTAGTGAATTCGCTGGTGGTTGGTCACACCTATCTGGTGGGTGCCAACAAGCTGAACTCCTTCCACTTCACGTACAACACAGACGGAGTCACCAAATTTCAGGTGCCGATTGTCAATCCGACGGACATCGGAGTGCAGGACATGTATCTAGCCTTCCCCCACTATTCCAACATCAACATCACCGGAGATTTTCAAAGCGCCGGAGGATTCGCAACTCCCGGTCTTGTAAACACCAGGAATTGGCAGCTCTCGGACGACTTTAGCTGGACCAAAGGCTCCCATCAGCTGGAGTTTGGGGCCGACTGGATTCGCCCCACGCAAACTTCCACGTTTTGCGTTTTTTGCAACGGGCTCTTTACCTTCTCGGGCCAGGCTACCGGCAGCGCCATGGGGGATTTCGTAGCGGGGGCTCTCGATTCAATGATCCAGTTGAACCTTGAGCATGACGACGAAAATTGGAGATACATCGGGCTATACGTGCAGGACAGTTGGAAGATCAATCCGCGTCTGACGCTGAACTATGGCCTGCGCTGGGAGCCTTATCTCAACGGCAGCTTCCCGCTCAACCAAGTCACGCATTTCGATATGGCAGATTTTGTGAATAACGTGCATTCGACAATTTATCCGAATGCTCCTGCGGGAACGCTCTATCCGGGAGATTCAGGCTTTCAAACCGGTAGCCGGCCGAACGACACAACTTGGAACAATTGGGCGCCGCGCATTGGGTTGGCGTGGGATCCCACCGGCAGTGGCAAAACGCTGATTCGAGCGTCCTGGGGAATCCTCTACGACATGCCACAAACGATTTTCTACAACCCATATGCGGGGGAGCCGTTGTGGGGCGGAGCGATCGCGGTCATCCCTACAGCGGGGGCACAGAATTCATTCGCGAATGTCTGGTCCTATTATCCCGGCGGAAACCAATTTCCAATTGTGCAGAACGCCACGCGCCAGTACCCATTTTATTCAGCCTACTATACGGTTCCACTGCACGTCCACAACACCTACGTGGAGCAATGGAACGTGACAGTTCAGAAGCAATTGGGGGCAGCGTGGCTTTTGAAAGCGAGCTATTTGGGCAACGACGATGTACACCTTTGGAGTGGTCAAGATCTGAATCCCGGGGTCTACGTTCCCGGCAACTGCGTAGCAGGTCAATATGGGCTAGCGGCGCCGGGGCCATGCTCAAACGCCTTCAACGACAACCAGCGCCGAGTTTTCAACCAGTTGGATCCGAGCCAGGCGCAATACTATGGAACGGTTTCGAACGTGGACGACGGCGGGACGGGCAGCTACAACGCGTTGATCGTTACGGCGCAACACCGTTTCTCAAACCACTTCCAGATGCTGGCGAATTACACCTGGTCGCATTGCATCGCCGACCCAGTGGAGACAGGGGTCGGCGTTGATTACACCGACCCGTCGAATCGCCGATTCGACCGCGGAAACTGCCCGTATGTGGACATTCACCACAACTTCAACCTTTCCGCAGTTTTCCAGTCGCCGCATTTTTCGTCACGAGCCGCCCGATTGATCGCCGGGGATTGGACGCTTGCGCCGATCGTGACCGCGCACACGGGCAGCTATTTTGACGTGGTCACCGGTGTGGACAATGCGCTGACGGGAGAGGGAGGGCAACGCCCCAATCAACTGCTCGCAAACCCTTACTGCACCCCGCGGCAGGTTTCGTGGAATCTGAGCCAAAACTGCTGGATTAACGCGAGCGCGTTCGCTCCTCCGGCGACAGGCACTCTGGGAAACGAGGGCGTCAACAACTTGCTGGGACCGGGATTTGTCAATGTGGACGTGGCCTTGTCGCGCAAGTTCCCAATAACGGAAAGGCAGAGCGTCGAAATCCGCTTCGAAGCGTTCAACCTTTTCAATCACGTCAATTTCGTGAATCCCGGCACTGGCGGCCTCAGCGCTGTGGGTACCGACAACTTAAGCATGACCAGCAGCTCGTTTGGCAAGATTCAAGCCGACGTTGGTCCGAGAGTCATGCAGTTCGCGGTCAAGTACGCCTTCTAGCCTCACTTTTTAAAGCGGAAAGCCCGTGGCGAGCGCAATGCGCCACGGGCCTTCCGTACAAATCGAAGAGACGCCGTTTCTCAGCTGTGTGTCGAGCAATCACTCAGCGCCAAACTCTTCCCTCCGACGCTCGCCTTGGTATAGGATCAGCACCGTATAGATCACCAGCTTGACGCAGGAACCGGGCTCGTTTCGGTCAACTCTCGGACGGAGTGAACACATGCCCAAGAAACTTACACGAAGAGAACTAATGCGTCGCTCGATTGCCGCGGGGGGCCTGTTTGCGGCCGGATCACTCATGCCGGTTTCGTCAGCCCTCGCCAATCAAGCCGGAACACATCAGGAAACTCCGGAGCGCGAAACCAAACCTCCCGCGAGAGTCGTAGGCGGCAAAGTGGTGCAACCGCAGCGCGAACTGCCTGTCTTGCACGAGACCAGCGTCCTGGTCATCGGAGGCGGCCCGGCGGGAACGGCTGCTGCGTTCTCGGCCAAGCGGCTGGGCGTCGACGTCACCCTGGTGGAAAGGTATGGCTACCTTGGGGGTCTCGCGACCGGCGGACTCGTCCTGGGAATATTTCCGCTGTACGACCGAAAAAACAAACAGGTGATCTTCGGCATCGCCGAAGAGCTGATGAAGAAACTGGACGTAACCAAATTCGGCATCATCGATCGACACAAGGCGCCAATCTATCCGACGTTCGATGCGGAGGCCATGAAATACCTGCTGGCCAACATGGTGCTCGAGTCAGGAATCACCGCCTACCTCGATTGCTGGGGCGTCGATGCCATTGTCGACTCCAGAGGAGCCGCGCGCGGAGCCGTCTTTGAAAGCAAGTCCGGGCGACAGGCAATCCTCGCTGATGTCGTGATCGATTGTACGGGAGACGGCGACATTTACGCCGCCGCGGGGGCGGCCTTCGAAAAAGTGAAATCCAATATCGGCCTAGTCAGCCGAATCGGTAACATCGACGAGGTAGATATGTTTCCGGGACGAGGATCGGAAGACCCGGATAAGCAGCGAAGGACTATGGTCGGAAAGGTCGGCGAAGGACGGCCATCTGAAGGCAGAGTGAGCGATTTCAACGGCCACGCCGGTAACCCAACTCCTGCTCCGCGCGTGAATTGGCTCAACATGAAAGGTCCTATCGGAGATGCTTTGGACGTCGCGAACCTAACTGAACTGGAACTCAAACTCCGCATGGGGACCTGGGGCAACGTCGAAAAGCTGCAACGCAGAAAAGGAAACGAACAAGTCTATCTGACGGAAACCGCTCCTCAACTCGGCGTGCGGCTCAGCAGACTGCTAGGGGGCGCGAAGAGACTTACGAACCAGGAGATCCGTAGCGGAGCCAAATTTAAGGACGTCATCGGCTATTCCGGCGCCTATGCGCTTGCTCCCGAATTTCAGATTCCGTACGGCACGCTGGTTCCAGCAAAGGTTGAAAACCTGCTGGCTGCCGGACGTTGCATCTCCGCCGAATTCGAAGTCGCGGATATTACACGGCTCATTCCGGTTTGCTGGGTTACTGGACAAGCCGCAGGTCTTGCTGCCGCTCTCTGCATCAAAGATAAATGCAAGCCTCGCAACGTGAACGTAGCTAAGCTGCAAAACTTGCTGCACCAGCAAGGAGCCTATTTGGGATGAACGTTCTCCGGCGAGTGCCGCGGCGGCTGATTCAGCTGACGTGCTTCGTCGGCGCAATCGTGCTGGCGTGGCCGTTGGTGCCGTGGTCAATCGCGCCAAGATTTTTTCAGGAAATCAGCCCATTCGTTACCCTGTCGTCGATCATCGCCGCGCGCTCAATCGGCGTAGGGGCGGTTCTCGCTCTTGTCGTGGCCGTCGTCAGTTCGTTCAAGAAACGTTGGTTCTGCCTCTACCTCTGCCCCACGGGTTTCCTGCTGGAGAATTCCTCGCGCTTCGGAATGCGCAAGAACCAATGGTGGAGCAAATGTCCGCCGATCGGCAGATATGTCGCGATCTTGACGATCGCCGGAGCCATCGTCGGCTATCCCGTGTTGCTGTGGATGGACCCTCTCTGTATATTCAGCAGCCCATTTGCGTTGACCAAGGCGACTAACGTCTACTCCGTCATTTTGGTGTGCCTGGGACTCGGCTTTCTGGTGGGCGCTACTTTCGTGATTGGGATGTTATGGTGCGTGCGCATCTGCCCCCTCAGCGGCCTCCAGGACATGCTCTATTTATCGCGGAAAGCGCTTTGGTCCAAATTGACCGCTGGCGCGAGGAATCAGAAACCTGCGGAACAGGTTTTGGGGCGTCGGAGCGCGGGGCCCGATGCTCCACTTGTCCAAATAGCAGGAGTTTCAGCCCTTGCAGCGCGATCTTCTCGTAAGGAACCCGCAAATCGACTCGTTGCCAGATCCACTCGTGGGTTCAATGCGGCCCGGCGCGTGTTCTTCGCTGGCGGAGCGGGCGCTTTACTCGCTTTGTGGGCACGACGCTCGGGCGCGGCGCGCTATCGTGCGGCGAACACGCTGCTCCGTCCGCCCGGCGCCGTGCCGGAGGATCGCTTTGCCGGGCTTTGCATCCGCTGCAACAACTGCACGCACGCCTGTCCGTCCAAAATCATTCACCCGGATACCGGTCACGAGGCGGGGTTAGCGGGCTTCGGCGCGCCCGTAATCAAGTACGATCGCAATTATCACTACTGCCTGGAGACGTGCAACGCGTGCAGCCAGGTGTGCCCCACCGGAGCCTTGACCGCGCTGGCCATGCCCGAAAAGAAAAAGTATGTGATCGGCGAAGCGATCGTCGACGACAATCTTTGCCTGCTGGTGCTCGGCAAGAAGGAATGCGACGCGTGCGAACTGGCCTGCCCCTACGACGCGATCAAAATCAAGTGGGACGCGGACCAATTCATCTCCTATCCCGGCATCGACCTGAATAAGTGCAACGGCTGCGGCGCCTGCCAAGTCGTCTGCCCCACCAACCCCACAAAAGCCATCCGCGTGTGGACGCTCAAGCCTTCATGATGATGAAACCACCCCGTCGTGCGTGCGTCGATGCGTGACATTACAATTCGTATTTCAGAGAAGGCACTGAAGCTAACAGCATTGATCGTGACCGTGGTAGCTGTGTCTGCAACGGTTTTATGCCTGTGGAGTGCGGGCCTATTTGTGCCGACTTACCAAGTGCGACTTTTCCTTCCTAAGACCGAGGGACTTCAGTCCGGCGCGCCGGTTGCTCTCGACGGCGTGAAGATTGGAACCGTAAGAAGATTGCCACTTGCTGGAAACCAAACGGATCAAAATCGCAGCGTTGTGGTGCTGCTACGGATCGAGCAGCGATACGAGAGCATGATTCGCGAGGATTCGCTCGCGTCCGTCTCCACGGAAGGGCTGCTCGGAAGTCGATACATAGATATCCGAAGAGGTTTCGCGGGCTCACCCATCGAACCTGGGGGGGAACTCCAAGTCGTGCCGGTGAATGAATTGGGTCTCAAGAATGTCGTCAGCGCGATTGGGAAAGCAGCCGGGTGCCAGGGCGGACAAAAGCACTCGCCAGATTAGCCATCGCCGAAGCGCGCAGAGTAGCCCGCGAAAAAGCGACAACTGAGGTTCCAACCAAAACAAAAAGGGCGCCGCGGACGGCGCCCTTTTTGGCAAGTGAATTGGTGTCGGTTCAGATCGATCAGGCTGGCGCCGGCTTTTCGCCCTTGGCCATGCCGGGCACGGGCCGCGCGTCAGGACGCAGCGTAAGCTGCGGCTCCTTGGCTGGCACCGGCGGGGCGGCCGGCGGCGGAGGCGGAACCTTCTCTGGAAGCGGCTTATTCTCCATCACGAGCTTCAGCTCGTTGGCATCCAGCACTTCGCGGTCGAGCAGAGCCCTGGCGATGCGCTCGAGCGCCTCGCGATTCGTTTCCAGAATATTCCGGGCTCTCTGGTAGCCGGTGGTGACGATGGACCGCACTTCGCCATCGATCTTGATCGCCGTGTCCTCGGAATAATCGCGGTGCTGCGCGATTTCGCGGCCCAGGAAAATTTGCTCTTCCTTCTTGCCGAAAGTGAGCGGGCCGAGCGTGCTCATGCCCCACTCGCAAACCATCTGGCGCGCGATTTCCGTGGCGCGTTCGATGTCGTTACCCGCGCCAGTGGTGATGTGGTTCAGGAAAATTTCCTCGGCCGCGCGACCGCCCATCAGGACGGCTAGTTGCGCCTCCAGAAAATCGCGCGTGTAGGTGTGCTTGTCGTCGATCGGCAATTGCATTGTGACTCCCAGCGCCATGCCGCGCGGGATGATGGTGACCTTGTGCAGCGGATCGGCGCCCGGAGTCATGGCCGCCACGAGAGCGTGGCCGCCTTCGTGGTACGCGGTGTTTTTCTTCTCCTCGTCCGAAAGGATCATGGACTTGCGCTCGACGCCCATCAGGACTTTGTCCTTGGCCATCTCGAAGTCCGCCATCATCACTAGCTTGCGGTTTTGTCGCGCGGCCCACAGCGCCGCTTCGTTGACGAGATTGGCGGTGTCCGCGCCGGAAAACCCCGGCGTGCCACGGGCGATCACCGAGAGATCCACGTCGTCGGAGAGAGGAACTTTGCGCGTGTGAACTCGAAGAATTTCCTCGCGGCCGCGGACATCGGGACGCGGAACCACCACGCGGCGGTCGAAACGTCCTGGGCGCAGCAATGCGGGATCGAGAACGTCCGGCCGGTTGGTTGCTGCGATCAGGATCACTCCTTCGTTGGACTCGAAACCATCCATTTCCACCAGCAGTGCGTTCAACGTCTGCTCGCGCTCGTCGTGCCCGCCGCCCAACCCGGCTCCGCGATGGCGGCCGACCGCGTCGATTTCGTCGATAAAGATGATGCACGGTGCGTTTTTCTTGCCCTGTTCGAAAAGATCGCGCACCCGGCTGGCGCCGACGCCCACGAACATCTCGACGAAATCCGATCCGGAAATCGAGAAGAATGGAACGTTCGCTTCGCCGGCAATCGCGCGGGCCAGCAATGTCTTGCCCGTTCCCGGAGGGCCGACGAGCAGCACGCCCTTCGGAATGCGCCCACCAAGCTTCTGGAATTTCTGCGGGTCCTTCAGGAAATCGATAATTTCGTTCAGCTCTTCCTTGGCTTCATCGCTTCCAGCCACATCCTTGAACGTGGCCTTCTTTTGCTGGGCGGTCAGCAGCCGGGCGCGGGATTTCCCAAAGCTGAGCGCTTTATTCCCGCCGGACTGCATTTGCCGCATCATGAAAATCCAGATGGCTAGAATGAGTATGAATGGCGACAAATTGATGATCAGCGTGAGCCAATCGGCGTTCTTCACTTCCTTGTAGTTGTAGGTGACGCCCTTGTCCTGCAAGACCTTGGTGACGTCCGGAATCGCGGCGTTGGCGATCGTCACGTCGCGGAACTTGCCTCCGTGGTTGTACTCACCCTGGACTTCCGCGCTGTTGGCGGAAAGGTAGATCGTCACGTCCTTGACGTTGCCGTTGTCTACCTTCGAAAGGAACGCGCTATAGCTCGGCTGGTCCTGATGCTCGGCGGGTCCGCCCCGCGAAGCCATTTGCCACAGCACGACTGCCAGCGCGATCATCAAAACCCAAAATAAGACCGTACGGACTGTTGAGTTCACTTTTTACCTCACCCTGACACCTTCCGGGCCGCCGGCGAAACTTCTCGCCGTGGAGACCAGTCAGCGAGATTGAAAATACCCCAGACACCAACCTCGCCGCGAGTCCCTTCTCCCATCTACATTAGACGCGCCAGCCGGACGGGAGTATTCAATTCTCGCATTCGCCTGGCGTATCCTCATGCATGGATCGGACTTTCCCCTCCGGCGCTTCCAGAGGCTCCTCTTCGATTATCACCCCAGTTGCGGTACCTTCGCCTGCGCAAAACTCGCGAGCCGGGGGCATGCCCAGCGCCCAAGCAACTCGCCCATCGCTTTCCAGGATGGGCCACGCGGCGCGATCGCGAACAGGAATACGCCCGGCCACGAACATCTGCTTGAGCTTGTGGGTTTGGCGACGTCCCCTAGGGCGATAGGCGTCGCCGGGCCGCCAATTTCGTAGAATCAATGGCATCCGAAGTCGGTCCGCATCGAGGGCCGAGCATCCGCTTATAGTCTCGCGCTCCGCGGATGCCCAGTCAATCACTTTCAGCCGGAAGCGCCTCTGCAGTTCCGGCACCGAAACAGTAGCGCAGCCTTCTCCCGAAAGCTCGACGGGGTATGCATATTCGCCCGAAGCACGGTTCCGGTCAGCGAGCTTCCGGCCGGCATTTGGCCGACTTCCCAGCGCAAAATTCAGCGCGCCGAAGTTATTTTCGACGACTACTCGGCCGGGAAGCTCCGCGCGGCGGCCACTGCCAGAAAGCGCAGCGAGCTGTATCACCTGCTCCACATGCCGCGCCGCTAAGCCTTGCCGCGTCCCACGCAGTTCCTGATACAGGCGGCGGATCAGGCGCTCCGTAAGTGCGCGCTGGGGAAAGTTCGCAGTGCCTTCGCGCGCCTCCAGCGCCCGACCAGTTCGGGACAAGTTCATCGGCGCGAGCAAATCGCGAACGCGGATCGAAAGGCCGCTCTCATCACGCCGCACCAGCGCCTGAAGCCGCTCTTCGGTCAGCGCATCCCAGAATTCCTGCTCCTCGCGTGCAAGCCGGGCCAGGTTAGAAATTCGGCCGGCCACGCCTGGCGAAAATTCGCGTTCCAGGAGTGGCAGCAAGCGCGCTCGAATTCTTGCCCGCACGCGGCGCACGTCCGAATTGGATGAATCCTCGCGCCAGGATTGGCCACAGCTACGTAAGTAAATTCGCAATTCTTCGCGGCGAATGGCGAGCAGCGGCCGTACCACAGCGCCAGTGACCGGATAGATTCCGGCAAGGCCAGTTGGCCCGGTACCACGAACTAGATGCGCCAGGACGGTCTCCGCCTGATCGTCCGCCGTGTGCGCCACGGCGATTCGCGTGGCCTGGCCTTCGCGGACTACGCGATCGAAAAAAGCGTAGCGCAGCCTGCGAGCGGCATCCTCAAGATTCCATTTGTTCCGCTTGGCCGCGGCCGCGACGTCTTCGCGGTCAAAAACGAAAGGAAGGCCGTTGCGCCCCGCCAGATCCGCCACAAACTCGGCGTCCGCATCGGATTCCGCACCGCGCAAACAGTGGTCGAAATGAACGACCAATAATTTCAGGCCGAGTTTCTCGCGAGCGTCGCCGAGAATCCGCAAAAGAGCCACGGAATCCGCGCCGCCCGAAACAGCAACCCCGACGCGGTCTCCCGGGCGCAGCAGGCGCATTTCGCCGATGTAGTCGAGCACGCTTTGTTCGAGCGGCTTCATTGGGAAACGGCACGGGTCGCGCCGCCTTTTGATAATACTAACAGCCCGTGATCGATGGGTCGAGCGCTGGAATCTCGGATGAAGCCTGGGAGCAGGAGTGCGCTCCAGTGGCAGCGCCTCAGCAAATTCGAGGAGGGCGAGCTACAGAATGCCGGCTTGCCGCGCGAATAGGTCGCGGCTGAATTCCATGCGGCGGTCGAGAGCTACCGCGGCGAAGTGAGAGCAGCCCAGCCGCTCGCGATCCGCCCACGCCGCCACACGCGGAACCAGCGCCTGCGATACGCGCCCCACGGCGTGCAGCAGCGCGTAATAAAGCCTCACTGCGCGAATCTCCAGGCGATCCGCGTTGTGTTCCGGGCAAAGATGCAGAAGCTGCAAAAACCGTGCAAAGTCGTCCACGGCCACGTCGCGACTCCCCATCCCCGCAACCTCCCGCACGCGCGCGGAGACGTCGATCTTGCCGAATGCCGCTACCACCGAGTGGCAGTAGGACACCAGGAACTGCACGAATGCAGCCACGGATGCGACGAAAATGAGAGAGGCAATCAATGTGATGTCACCAGCATGTGCCCGGAAGACAAACGGGCTTCCTCAGGAACTCTAACGAACGTATAGGTCCAAGCCAGTGGCAGCCACAGCCCGATCACGGCTGGCATCCAGCGCAATACACTGTATTCCAAATCCGGGAAAAGATTCCGCAGCGCGTACACGCCGGCCACGGCGCTGAAATATACACCTAGCGCCAGCACCACCTGGACCAGTCGCACGCGTGCCTCGCGCAGCTTGATCACCGCGCCCCAGAGCACGTACATCAAGATCACGCCGACGAAGTTCATATCCTGCTCCAACTCGACCACGAATTGCGTGGTCAGATCCTGCCCGGCCGTACGCACCGATACGTAAGCAAATAGCGCCGTCAAACCCAGCAGGACCAAAGCCGCGCCGCGAACGTAACGGTTAAAATTGGTTTCCGCGAAAACCTGGCTGAAGAGTTCGGCGATCACGAAGTACATCAGCATGGACAGCAAAATGTCGGACGAGTAGTAGGAATAAAAATATTCGCGGGAGTGGACTCCGTACGTCCGGATGCAAATGTATACACCCAAGTTCCCGACTACACACAACACCATGTAGAGATTTAGCGGGAGGTAACGCAGAAACTCGCGCTTGTAGAACGCACACAAAACGAATGCGCCCTCAAGCGCGAGGGTTAAGATGAAAGAGAGCATATACACCGTCGGGCCTGGCATTCAATCCCTCTCGCGAGGCCCGGGTGAGCACCACCGACTACCCGCAAGGGCAGCCGACACTAGCTCAAAAGATTGCTACCAGGGAGCCGGACCGGCAATGATTCTTGCAGCTGTCGCCCGCGTCGCGCTCGACTGAGCCGCGCGAGTGGTCATGACCTTCAAACCTACAGCAGCCGTCAGAACCAACAGGTCCAACACCACCACCGCTATCCACTTGTTCATGTGCGTCCCCCCTCGATATGGGAAACTACCCCACCGAGAAGGTACGCGCGGTCCGGTGCCGTTCCAAGCGCAAAGTACAACGCGTGTGCCTAAAGGGTACACACGCTGTTCCCTTGCTCTTGGGCTCCTTACTCCTGAGAGCCTCGCCGAATTGTCGAGGATCAATTTAGCGGCGGCCCACGGCAGGGTCAATGTTACGAAGGTACCAGTCTGCGGGGCGTTTCGGATAGCGACTGACTGCGGCAGTGCCGACTTTTCTTCTCGGAAATTGGGCGGAGCGCTGCGGGACAATCACGGCCTGATTATTTCGCGCTTGTAGGACAAGTTCAGTCCTGCGACTCAAACTAGGCGTCTTCCCCGTCGCGGAACGCGAGCGCAAGCAGTGTTTTTTGCTCCATTTCGTGCGCTCGATGCGAGCCGGTCGCTGGGCTGGAGCTATCGGACCGGTTGACGGATAGAACCGCGCGGCCGCGAGAGAGCCTCTCGATTTCCGGCTGTATGAACCCACGAGCGCCCATATTTCCAGGCTCTTCCTGCACCCACAGAAACTCGCGCGCGTTCGCGTGGCGATCCATTTCGGCCGAGAGTTCGTTCTGCGGGAATGGATACAGCTGCTCGATGGACACGATCGCCGGCGAATTCTCTCCGCGGCGCTTGCGTTCCGTCTTCAGTTCATGGCCGATCTTGCCCGTGCAGATCAGGACGCGCTCGGCCGAGCCATCGCCCTCATCGGGGATCACCGTCTGAAAACGACCACTGGTTAGCGCCGAAAGCGGAGACGCCGCCGCCGGATGCCGCAGCATGCTCTTCGGTGTGAAGACGATCAGCGGCTTGCGCCATTCGCGAAGCACCTGCCGCCGCAAAAGGTGGAAATATTGCGCGGAATTCGAGGGCTGGCAGATTTGAATATTGTCGCGCGCGGCCAATTCCAGGAACCGCTCGATGCGTGCGCTGGAATGTTCCGGCCCCTGCCCCTCGTAGCCATGCGGCAGCAGCATCACCAGCCCCGAGAGCAAATTCCATTTATCCTCGCTAGCGGCGATGAATTGGTCGATGATGACTTGCGCGCCGTTCACGAAGTCTCCGAACTGCGCTTCCCACAGCACCAGCGCCTCCGGATAATCACGGCTGAATCCGTATTCGAAGCCGAGCACGCCCGCCTCGGAAAGCGGCGAATTATAGATTTCGCACCACGCCTGATCGGGTGAAAGATGCTGCAGCGCGACGTATTCTTCCTCGGTCTCAACGTCGATCAAGGCCGAATGGCGTTGGTTGAAAGTTCCGCGGCGGCTATCCTGGCCCGAAAGACGGACGGGAACGCCTTGCTTCAACAACGAGCCGAACGCCAGAGCTTCGGCCATGCCGTAATCGAGCGCGCGTTTTCCGCCGGCCATTTCCAAGCGCTGTTCCAGTAGCTTCTTCACCTTCGCGTGGATATGGAATCCGTCCGGATATTGCGTGAGCGCTTTTCCGATGGACGCCAGATCTTCCGCGGGAACCCCCGTCTCTACTTCGAGCGAAGCGTCGTAACACCCTCCGCGGTATTGATTCCAGTAGCTCGGCAGACGACGCATGGGCGGACGCTTTTCAATTTCGCGGGCTTCCTTTTGCGCGGTGTCGAGTTCTTCGCGGACGCGCCGGACCATGGGCTCGGCATCGGCGCCGATTTTTTCGGCATAGATTTTCCAGAGCGGGTCGTGCGCCTCGATTTTCCGATAGCGCAACGGTTGCGTAATGGTGGGATCGTCTACTTCGCTGTGGCCGTGTCGCCGATAGCCGATCAAATCGATGACCGCCGGCGTGCCGAAAGCATAGCGATAATCGAGCGCGATTCGCCCCACGCGCACCACCGCTTCCGGATCTTCGGTGTTGACGTGAAAAATCGGAACTGGGAGGCGCTTGGCCAGGTCGGAAGAAAATCGCGAAGAAACGCCCTCGCGCGGTGAGGTGGTGAATCCGATCAGATTATTCACGATGATGTTGATTCCGCCGCCCACCGTATAGCCCGGAAGATCGGCCATGTTCAGCATTTCGGCACAGATGCCCTGTCCGGCAAAAGCGGCGTCGCCGTGCATCGTGATCGCCAGCACTCTGGTCCGTCCGTTTTCGCCGCGGCGCATCTGCTTGGCGCGCGTGCGGCCCATCACCACCGGATCGACGGCCTCCAAATGGCTAGGATTCGATACCAGGTGAATTCCCACTTCGCTTCCGCTAGCGGCGTGAAAGATTCCGGTCGCACCGAGGTGATACTTCACGTCCCCGCTACCCAGCACGCTGCGCGGATCGACGTCCTCAAACCGCGCGAACACCTCCGCGGCCGGCCGGCCCACGATGTGGACCATCACATTCAGCCGGCCACGATGGCTCATGGCCAGCATGCCTTTTTCGGCGCCCTGTTCGGCTGCGCCGCTAAGAATCGAATCCAGCAGCGGCAGCAGTGCCGCTTCACCTTCGAGCGAATACCGCTTCGTGCCTAGATAGCGGGTCTGCAGCACCTGTTCGAAAACTTCGGCGCGGACCAGCAGATCGAGAATCCGCGCGCGATCCGGCTCCTGCTCTTCCGCTTTCGACTCCATGCGCTGCTGCACCCAAGCACGCCGCTCACGGTCTTCAAGGTGCATGAATTCGGCGCCGACCGTGCCGCAATACACGCGCCGAGCGGCTTCGGCATCAGCACCCGAAATATCAAGCTCCGGTATTGGTACAGGCGGCAAATCGCCGAGCGGATCGAGATTCGCCTGCAAATAACCCCAGCGCCGAAACGACTCCCAGACGCGCTCCTGGCTTTCTTGTGATGGTGCCGATTCAGCGACAGCCTGTTCCCGGGTCATTAATGGTCCTTAGGTCAGATCGTTTTTTCGAGATTCCGTTTCCTAATTAATAGGATGCCACTTTCAAGCGCGGAGATGAAACGCGAATTAATGTTCTGGCCAGCAACCCAGCAGCCGGCGAACCAATACCAATTGTCCCAAGTGGTAGGCGTTGTGGTCGGCGATCAGCAAAACTTCGCGAAGAATCGTTTGACCGGAGCCATGCGGAATTTTCGCAAAGAGATCGGCTTTCGGATCGGAGGCGACTTTCCCCATTTCTCCCAAGTCGTGCTCCAGCGCTTTCACGCTTTTCTCCCACGCTGCCGCGCTCGGCGGTGCGGGCTTTTCCGGCCAGTATCCAGAGGGCCAGTCGGGCGAAGCGTGCTTGGCATCGCGCGAAAATTCCAGAATGTCGTGGGTGGCAATGCGCATATGTTCGAGCAGTTCCCAGCCGGAATGCGGCGCCCCCGGAGGACGCGTCCCGCGAAGCTTTTCCGGAAAATCCTTCAGCGCTGCTTTCATATCGGCATGCGCCTCATGCCAGTCCAAGAAGTGCTTCAGATTATTGCGCAGCTCGTTTTCTTCCATGATGTCCTCCACCAGCGAAAATATCTTAGACTTAGCATATCTCCATGGTCAATCAGGCACGCGGCGTGGCGGCAAGCAATTCTCTTGAAGCGGATTCGCTTCGCTGCTTCCTTGTGGCGCGAATCGACCCCAATATACCTAAAATAGTAACCACTATTTGCCATTAACCATATTCAGCATAATTTCCACCAACTCACTTTTTTTTCGAGCGCACCAGCCACTGTGGGCCAACCTGCGCCAACCATCCAGCATCGAAGTCGAGCGGTGGGTACCTCAGGGTCTCTCTAATAGCGGCCGAGGCCGCAAGCGAGACGCTCCTCGGACTGTCTCGGGGCAAGCAGTCGTATCACGCGTTTTAAAAGGAAGAAAAACTCCGACGGTGCACGTGTGTCCGCGGAGGAAACTACTGTCACTTGTGGAGGATGGTCAATCGCATGCGGATCAAAACAGCCATACTTGTTCTCGCACTTTCTCTATTCTGCATCCCAGCGCTAGCGCAGCTAAACGGCCAGTCGGAAGTCTCCGCCGATTTCACCGGGAACTTTCAGAAACAGGCCACGGGGTTGGGGCTCACGGATACGCCCTCCGATTCGGGCGGCTTGTTGCTCAACTACCGCTACCACTTCAACAATTGGAGCGCCATCGAAGTGAACTACGGGCGTACGCGATTCACGCAGTACTACTCTTCGGGGGACCAAACGCAGAGTAACGCCAACGAACTTACCCTGGCGTACGTCAACACGTTCGGCGTATCCCCTGATGCGCGGTTCCGTCCTTTCGTCGAAGCTGGTACCGGCGGGCTGATCTTTGCGCCAGTCATGGCGGGTTCTTTTTCCGACCCGCTAACGCAGGACCGCATGGTGTTCCTCTATGGCGGCGGCGTGGATTTCAACGCGACTCATAACTTTTCCGTGCGGCTAGGCTATCGCGGGCTGATCTACAAGGCGCCCGATTTCGCACTCGGCGATCAAACCGCGAATGCGCTAACACAGATGGCCGAACCGTACGTCGGTGTCGTGTTCCACTTCTAACTGACGGCGCGGCGTGATTACTCGCGCCGTGATCGCAAACCGAAACCTGGCCGGTGCTCCGAGACGCAGTTTTTCGGCGCACCGGCTTTTTTGTTTGCGCAGGAACGTCGCAGACCACCGGCAGCATGCATCGGCATTTTCTGCAACGGACGATCGGGCTGGTGTGGTAGAGCATCGCGTTCTATTCGAAGCCGCCGGTTACGATTTCTGGGATTCGGCGACGAAATGCTATTCGAGTTTAACGAGTGGCGGCAGGGTCGATCCGAAAAATACTAGCGATGTGATGGATGGGAGGACGGAAGGTTGTCTACGACGGACCGAGAAGTACCCGACCGCGTGCCGATGGTAATGTCCATGGCAGTGTATTTCGGCAGCACAACGTTACGGCCGGGCGCGAAGAAATGAGTGTAGATCGAGCGGCTTGCGCCAAAGGCTCCCATCGCCATTCCCAAAGGCTGCGAGCGCGTGGCCACTCCGACCGCTAATCCTACCAGGCGGAAACCGCCCACGCCGCCTGCGCCTTGATTCAGCAAATCGTCTCCTTGCGACGCAGCGGCGAGCGTGATGGAAATCGCCGCATCCATATAGCGCGATTTGGGAGTGGTGGCTTGCGCGCCGCCTTCAGCGTCCAGCTTCAGCCCCTGAGTTTTACCAACTTGCACGCCTGCCAGACTCGCCTCAACTTTCTGCTCGATGCCATCGGGCAAGGTGAGCTGACGAAACACGGGACGCAACTGGCCGTTGTGGGACATCCGCCGCGCTGGGCGAACTTGCAGCACCGAACCTTTCAGCAAACTTCCCTCGGGCACGACCAACCGCCTCCCGTCAAAAAGCGGCTTGATGACGACTGCGCGGACCGGATCGCCCCATCGCGCCGTGGCGGAATTCAGGGGACTCAGCAGCCGCGCTTCCACCACGCTGCCTTGCACAAGCATCGGATGCGCGATCGATTCGGCCAGCGCGGGTGTAAGGGGCTCGTTACCGAAATTGAGCGGGCGTTCAAGCTCGGCGAAGTAGACTGTGCGTGCGTCGATGTAATGCGGGCGGAACGGCAGCTCGGCCAGTGCGTAGCGCACCAAACGGTGAATTTTGCCAGGCGCCTTTACCTGCTGGATCACGGCATTCCATTGCTGGTGTGCCTTGTGCTCTGCGTCTTGTTTCCTCTTCGCAACCTCGCTGGCGAACCCGCGTTTTTGGTCGCCCGTGGCGGAAACAAACTGGATTACCTGGCCGGAACCAGGTGTCACCTTCGTTTGAATGGGAATGCGCCGGCCATTGGGGAGCGCCAACTCGCTAAACTCAACATCCACTCTGTGCGCGGGAGTGAAATCGGCATTGAGAGCCGCTTCCGCGCGGCGCCCGTCGGAAACGCCTTGAATCGCCCTAATTTTGCCGATCACCGTGCTGTTCGCCGGGATCACCAGTTTATCGAACGAGTAGATTGCCTCGGCCACACGGCCCTGAATTGGCTGTCCCACCTTCCGTACGCGAATATCTTTATCGAGCACCACCTGAATGGGCGTGCCCCGCGGAACCGTCAATGCAATCGTTTGCGCAGGCGCGGGCTGGCTTTGCCCCGAGTCCGCGGCTGCATTCGTATTGGCAGCGGGGCGATGCGTCAACGTGATTGATGAATAATTTGAGGGTGCTTGCCGATTGTCCTCGGCTGGCGCGGCCGCGAGTTTCAACGCCTGCGTGCCTTCGCAAATCACTACCGGCACTGCCGATTTCTGCTGCGCGCGCAGCCCGCTCGCCAAAGGACAGAAAAGAATCGCAACACAGGCCGCTCGCGTACAAATGCGACAACTCAAAGATGCACCTTCACGCCACCGCTACGTCTTCAGCAAGGTAGCTGCATGCCGGAAAAGCGCGCCGTCACAAAACGCCTTCCCACATAGAACCGACGCCGCGAGAATCGGTGTGCGAGTGCAGCATTACTGTTTCAAAAGACCGAAAACGACGACGGCATTCGGCGTGCCAACGTAGACCTTTCCGCCGGCAATGAGCGGAGTGATGAATTTGTCGGATCTATCGGTTGGGTACGTGTCGCGCGAACCCGCCGCCATATTGGAGTTGTAAAGCTCCTTAGAGAGATCGGTGGCATCGTAAGCAGAAAGCGTGCCAGTCGAGCTGCCAGTGAAGCGAAACCCTGCCGCTGGGCCAGCCACAACGGCCCATACGATCCCGTTCGTTGTGCCGTCCGAAGAGATGCTAGGCGTCACGCTAGGATAGCCAAAAGAAGATTTGGTTTGAGAGGAGGGAGCCGACGCCAACTTGCCGTTGGAAATGGGGAAAATCTTCATAGGATGGCTGACCGAATCGTAATAAACCGCATTGTCAAAATACGCAGGGCTGGACCAGACGCCTCCCGGCAAAACGCCCGTGAGCCTCTGATAAATTCCGGCGTCGTTCGGCTTGTATTTGCCCATGTCGTGGCGGTTGACGATGTATATATTCGTATCCTTGCCTGCCCCGACCGCTAAATGAAGGACCTTTCCGCTGCTATCCCTGATATCGGGCAAAAGCATCTCACCCCCCGATCCAAGATCGGTATCCCTAGAAGATTCCGAGTCAGCGGTTCCTGTACTGTTGTTCATCGCGAAATAATCGGCCACTGCGAGCTTATGTCCCTTGGTGGAAAGCTTCACGAACGAGTTTCCGTAGTCACCTTCAGCCGGGAATCCTTTGCTGTTTAGATTGGTGTCGAAGGTGCCATTTCCGACGAGGAGGTAAATATTGCCGGATCGATCGACGGCCGGACCATCACCAGTCATCCAAATGCCGCCCTCTTTGCCGCGCTGCGTCGTGCCATTGGGGGTGAGATTCAGGACCGTGAGCTGGTTGAGATTGGACTCGCTATAACCCATGACCCAACTGGTATACGGAGCGAAATCGCAATGCGATGTCCACGTGGTGTAAATCACGCCCTTGGACAAGAGCAACGCGGCGCGTTCTTCGTAGGACCCGGGATTGAAAGTTTGTATGCCGCCGGAACTGCCTGTGCCCTTTCCCGGATAGGTGGCATGGACTTCCCGCGGGGCCATGCGATCGGCTCCCGTGGCGAGATCGAGCGCGTGCATGCGCTGATGATAATCCCCACTGGTGTCCTTGGACATGGCCATGACGAAGATAGTGCCGTGCGGACCGGCTTTGAGGTCGATGACCGGTGTGGAGGTAATGCCGATCACAGGTGCCACCTGTGGGCACCGATGTTCGTCGCTGGGTGTCTCGCCAGGGAACTTGGCCAGCATCGAGGCGGCCCATATCTGTGTGTCGTTGCTCGCATCGAAGGCGTACACCATGTCGTGCTCGGTGGCGACGAAAATGACATTACGAGCCTTGCCGTTGATGTTGAGATCGCTCACGTAAAGCGGTTCAGCATCGACAAGGCCGCTCACGCTAAGCGTGCCGATCTTGCCGAACTGCTTCGGGTTCACGTTGGCCGGGGTCAGAATGGTCTCGTTGGGATTAAGTCCGGTACGGAAATTGTTGTTGTGATAGGTGAGCACCGAAACGCGGGTGGAACCCGAAGAGTCGGGTGCGTTCCTTACCGGTGAGGGGTCGGAGCCGGCGTAACACGAAGTCAGGACTGTAAGCGTCGAGAGGAGCAGAAGGCACAAGAAAAACTTCCGTGAAGGCTTTTGCAGATCATTTCGTGGAGTCATGAGTCCTCGCAAATGCGGCAATCAAAAGAGCGCGCCATCGGCTTCTTACGCGAATCGCGCGCGAGTAGTGCCATCAGGGCGGCGAATTGAATCGAGCGGCCCGGCAGACACCAAAGAACTGTAGTAATCGCGGAATCGGAGGAGCATCTCAAGCGCGACGGACTTCCGACGCCACAGGCGCTACTTCGAAAAAAGAAGCAGCAGCATCACCTGGGAATCACGCACTCCCCAAATCTCGGTACGGCTCCTCCATCATCGTACCGTGTACAGGGGGAGAGCAAGAGATTTTCGTCACATCAGAGCTGCTTTCCGGAGCCACAGATGCGTCTTAACCTACTAGTCAGGGGCTACGCGTAGGCTTGTCGGCAGGTTTCGTGTTCGCGGCAGCTTGGCGGACAATTCGTCTTATCGATCAGAATGTAGTTATGGCACGCCGCGCAGATCAGGCCGTAAATCGTCTCGCTGAATTGATCGTGACCCGCCCCCGCTTGGGAAGCGTGCTCGCTGCGCGCCTGCGCTCGGCTGATAGCCATGCAAGCATTATACGCAACATGGAGTGCCGCGAACGTTCTTCGCTCAGCGGCCCATGTTTGCAATTCCGACGCAATTCGTCCGCATCAGACCATGCAAATCACGAAAATGGAAGTTCGTCCGCGCCCATCCACCTGCCGTGGACCTGCGCCGTCGAGCGAAAAGGCAGAATCACGCGCGCGATATCTCCCGCTTCCAGATTCTGCGCGTCGGCGATGATCAGTTCGGAGCGCATCTCCGCATAATTCGACGCCACGCCCATGATGTAGCCGTCGCCTTCGGCGGTGCTTTTCGGGCGCGGCACGAAGCAAACTTCCTGCAAGCCGTGCGTCTCGCCTGCAAAGTAGGTGTTCATTTTTCCCGTGGCCAGGTCGAAGCGTCCGTAGCAATTGTTCATCATGCCGCCGAGTCCTCGCCACGCGCCGGTTCGTCTGGCTTCGCTCATGCGCGAAGGATCGGCAAACGCGGTAAACGCGTAGCGATACGGATGCGTCAAATAGCGGTCGTCCACGCGTCCCAGGTCGCTGACGTTCATCTCGAAAAGTTTTTCTTCCTGAAAGCCGTCATCCTTGGAGTTCAGATTGAACGTATTGCGGCGGATGTAGGCCCGCGCTTTTTGCACATCCCATGGAGCGCCATCCACCGAGGGGAAAAACGGAAACGGATTCGAATCGTAGATCGGCGCTTCCAAAATCACGTTGTCGCCTTCGGTGCGCGCGTTCAGCGTGTGAACCGTTGCACCCTTGGGCCCCTTGAACCAGCGCATGTCCTTGGCCTCGCCGTCGCGCGGGATGACGCCGACGTAAGCTGGCTTGCCGCTGTCCCAGCCCCAGTGGACTTTGCCTTCCTTCAGTCGGTCCATGCTAGTGACGAAGCCGAAGATTGGAATGATCACGTGTTTTTCGGTCAGCCCAATGTCGTGAACCATGCTGATGTACGGCACTTTGAAACGCACTTCGCGCGTCACGTTTCCGTTCTTATCGATCGTGTAGAGAAACACGTCGTTGGTCTCGAGCCCGCTGGCCTCGTATCCGTAACAGATCATCTCGCCGGTGGCAGGATCAACTTTCGGATGCGCCGTAAACGTAAGGCTGCGATATTTGCCGTGAAAATTCCACGGGCCAACGGTTTCGAGCGTGTTGCAATCGATCTCGTACGGCAGGCTGTCTTCTTTCAGCGTGAAAAGCTTTCCGGCAAAAGCCAGCGGCGTGGTGTTCTGCACCGAGCGATCGAGCCCGTTCACGCTCGGATCGTCCGTGAACGGATTGCGGTATTTGCCGAAAAGCTGCTTGTGCGCGCTCAGATCCGCTTTCAATCGCGGCGTTTTCACCCAGCGGCCCTTGTAATCAACGCTGCCGTTCTTGAACCGGAACATGTTGATGTAGCCGTCCATGCTGAAGGGAGAATCGTCCTCGAATTTCGGCGGGTAGAGCCAATCTCCTCCCAGGCGCACGAACGCGCCATTTAAATCGGTGGGCACTTTGCCGGTCACTTCGCAGTCGTACACGTCCGCTTCAAAGCGCGTGGGCGCGAAGAATCCTTTCATCGCTGTCTGCTTGGAGAAATCAACCATGGGTTAGCTCCTGCCCGAAAAACATCGCGCTGCCGTGCACGTCAATCGCCGTCCCGAAACCACGGCGAACGCATGTTGTACGGCACGGTGATAAAGATGGTTTCGGCGTGGCGGATCTTACCGTCGATAATCTTGAACATCTCCAGCACGCAAAAAGAATGCGGCGATTTGATCGGCGAATCGTGCACCACGCCATCGGTGGTCGTGTATTTTCGCAGCCGCCCGGAATGGTCGATGAATCCGGCAGCCAGCACCAGGCCTTTTTGCTCATCGACCAGCGGAAAGCGCCGCGCACGCAGCCGGTCATCCCAGCGGTAGTTGCCGAGCTTGAATCCCTGCTCGCAGGAAAGCCGTCCTGCAACGGCAAGCAGCGTTTCCGATTTCAGGTCCGGATGCGGATCCTCGGCGGTCCACACGCCGTTTTCGCGGCGGCTGCATTTCGGATCGAACACCGTGTAGATATGTCCATCATTGAGCTGCAGCGTGTTGAAGTAGCCGTCCGCGAGCGCGATCATTCTGGCGCGCGGAGTGCGCTCGGCGGGCGGCACGTCCTGTTTCATGAACGGCAGCTCCATCATTTTCTCCGGATCGCCGAACGGGCCCGGTCCATTGCCTTTCCGATCCACCAGGGTTTCGACCTCGGCAATCTTGTGATCGACGATCTTCATGCGCATCGCGAAATAGCCGGGGCTGCCGTTCTCGTAGACAACGCCAAAATACGCCACTTCGCCCTGCGCCGGATCGGCGGCGCGCAAATCCTCGGGTCCAAGCCCGCTGATCGTGCCCCACAGCCCGTCGCCGACCTGCAACGAAACATTGTTCTCAGTAAAGCGGACCATCTTGGCCCATGGCAACTGCGATGGGTCTTTATCCACTAGTGCGTGCAGATACTGGTCGACAAAGCCGTAGAGACACGTGCGGCCGCAATCGATCGCTGTATACGCGCTTCGCTTGGGGACGATGCTCTGCGCGCGACTTTGCGAAAGTAGCGGACCAGCCAGGAAAAGGACGGCGGAGCTAACGGCGAATACGCTTATGCGTTTCAACATGCGCCACTTCTTACTACTTTAGCGGCTCGAATTCCAGTGCGGAGAAGTGGTGAAGGAATAAATCGGGTAGACCTCGCGAAATACGGCCGCAATTTCACGCTCGAATCCCGCCCGCGTGGCCGCCGAGCGCGTGAGCTTTTTCCGCACGATCCATGCCCGCAGCTTCTTCCAATTCTCCGGCGCCAAAGGCCAGCCCGCGTGTTTCGTCCACTCGCCCTTTTCGCTGGCGTACCAGTAAGACTCGTACTTTTTGCCGAGCTTCCGGCGCAGCTTCTCTATGTATTCTGGGTGCTGTTGTCCTCGTTCGCGAGCGAGCGTGGCGAGCGGCGATGTGCGGCTCTCGCGGTAGGCGCGGAATCCGCAGGTCACGGTTTCCGCTGAGAGCCCCACGTAGAGCTGGCCGCCTTCGCCCGGTTCGGCGAAGAAGAGATACATTTGTGGCCGGTAAGGAGATTTGTCCCGGGCGAAGCGAATGTCGCGATTGATGCGCGAAAAATTCTGACCCACGCGGCCGCTCACCACAAATCGAGCATTCAGTTTCAGCGCATGCGGCGTGAGGCGATCGAGCAGAACGCGAAAAGGTTCCACAACCGCGGACCGATACCGGTCGCGGTTTGCGTCCATCCAGGGCTTGTGGTTGTTGCGGGCGAGTTCGCGGAAAAACCGGAAGATTTCAGGACTGAAGATCGGTGAACTGGGAGCCACCGCCGTCCAGCTCTAATGGCAGCCGCAGGCGCCGCCGCAGCACCCGCCGCCGCTGGGAGTTGAGGACCCGCCGTTCGACGCTTTGCTGCCGTTCGCCGGCGCCGCAAACACGGAAAGCTGAACCGTGTTCTTCGCGCTTTCGCATTTCGGGCAAGCAATTTTGGTGCTCTTGCTCAGCACGATCTGCTCGTACCGCTCGCCGCAATCATCGCAAACATATTCAAAGATCGGCATGTTCGGCTCCTCAATGCCGCCCAATTATACCGCGAATTCCGTCCGTATCGGCCGCAGGATAGCCCGCAGAAAGCAACAGCCCCGGCCGAAGCCGGGGCTGTTTGTAAAACCCGCCCAATTTGAGAGAGAACTAGTCGCCAGCGACGGGCGCGGCCTCGGAAGGCTCCGTCACGGCAGCGCCGTGATCGTTTCCGTTGCCGTTCGCAGCCGCAGTCTCGATCTGCACGCGCTTCACCGGTGCACCCGGAACCGCGGTGAGGATCTCGTCGATCGACCCGATCTGCACAATGGGCTCCGACGTCTTCTTGAGCACAAGTTCCTCGTAGATTTTGCGCACCTTGGCCGCTTCCTCGAAGGCTTTCTTGCGGCGAATACGGTCCTCTTCAGCAGCGGTTAGCGGAATATCGTGCTCCAGATGACGCACACGGTTTGCATCTTCCTCGTCGATTTTCAGCGAGTGCTCGTAAGTCGCCAAATCAACCTTCTTGCCCTTGGCGTAAATCTGGTGCTTGCCGTGGTTCTTGTACCATTCGGCGACGGTCGCGTTCTTGTGCATGTTCTCGATGATCTTCCGCCAGCCGATGCCGGTGTTGTACGCGCAGAAGGAAATTTCTCCCTGCTGCGTGGCATAGGGAATGATGCACATTTCGGTGCGGCGGAAGTCGTAGTTGAATAGATCCTGGAACCACATGCCGGCGATGAAGAGGAAGTTCCACGGATCTTCCGCGCGCCGCTTCATGGCGTCTTCGTAGGTGCGATCCGGACTGGTGCGCCCATACTTCTTGTCTGCATTCTTCGAAAGCGCCCAAGTCTTGTCGAACTTCACCCACAGGTCCTTCAACTTCAAGCTGGGCGGCGCCTGGAATGGACTGTAATTCCGAAGCAGCGCCAGGCCCATCATTAGATTGGAGAACTTCTTCCCGCGCGCCTGGTCGGTAATCGACGTGACGTCCTTGGTAAGCTGCTGCGCGTCGAGGAAACGGGATACCGGCGCCCATTCCTTCGTGTTTTTGTTGATCATCATGGCCGTGCCGATGCCGCAATTGGGGTGGCAGCCGCAGGATAGCGAACCCCATTGCGAATCCGGGCCGTGAGACATGTCGGAGAAGCCGGCGAACGTGCTAATGAACGAGAGCGGGAACCAATCCCGTGTCGGCTCGATTCTGCCAACTTGCTGGCTGACGTCCTTGGCCAGATGCGAAAGCGTATAGCGCTGCCGCATGCGGCGTTCGGGAGTGATGTCCTCGTCCCGGCCAGTGAACGAAACCGGCTGGAAAGAAACGAACGCGATTTTCTTGGGATTCTCCATCGCGAACTTCACGATCGGGCCCACCTGATCGTTATTCACGTTGTTAACGATGGTGGTGACCAGCACGATTTCAATGCCCGCTTCGTGCATGTTCTCGATAGCGCGCAGCTTCACGTCGAAGAGGTTGCCCACCTGGCGATGGCTGTTCGCGTCGTTGCCGATGCCGTCGAATTGCAGGTACGCGTAACGCATGCCCGCTTCGAAGGCCTTCTTGGAAAATTCCTTGCTCTTGGCGAACTCGATGCCGTTCGTCGCCGCCTGCACGCTGTTGTAGCCGATCTTGCGCGCGTAGGCGACGGCTTCCACGAATTTCGGATGCATCGTGGGCTCGCCGCCGGAGAACTGCACGGACATCTGACGCCGCGGCTTGATCATCAGCGCGTTGTCGAGAATCTCGGTGATTTCCTCCCATGCCAGCTCGTGAACGTAGCCCACTTGGTTCGCGTCCATGAAGCATGGGTCGCACATCATGTTGCAGCGGTTCGTCAGGTCCACGGTCAAAACCGCGCCGCGGCCGTGCCGCACGTTGCTCGATCCGTGGCGGTGCAGCTTTTCGTCGTTGTGCGCCGGGATGTCGCGGCCAGGGAACTGGCTCTCGATCCACGCCAGGAACTTCGAATCGATGGCCATCAAATCTTCGTATTTCCCGTGCTGCGGGCACTCTTTCACCATCCAGACCTGCCCGTCGCGCTCGATAATCTGCGCCTTGATCTCGCCCACTTTCTGATCGACGAGATCGGTCCAATCTTTTTTGCCGTTGATAATTGCGTCGCGCGCTTCCTTCACACAATCGGGGCAAAGGGAATCCGTGGTTCTCGGCCAGCCGAGCGTGGGCTTCGATTTTTCCCACGACTTCAGCAGAGGTTTATCGGACCACTTGGGCGTAAAGGAAGGGTTGGGATCCTTCATGCTGTCGAAAAATTGAATGGTTTCAAACGCGGCGCCTGCGGTTTTACAAAGCGCCCAGTCGAACGACTTCCAAAGACGAGTTCCAACGTTGCTAGCCATCTGCATCCACCTTTCTTGCATTTAGTGCGTATTTGAAACTGAGCATTTGCAACGCTCCCGCGCGAATCCTCCGGGACTCCGCAGCGGGCAGCCGCTTAGCCCCCTAAACGGTTACCGTACTAAAGTTTGCCTAGTTTGGGTCTTTTGGTCCACCCAAGTGCGCCCAAAAGTGGAATTCGAGGGTTGAATGGTCGAAAAATGCAGCGAACTGAGAGGCGGCAAGTACTGGGTATCCGGATGAAATCACGCCAGATACGTCAAACTCGTCAGCTCGGCGAGGGGAAACCATGCCCGATCGAACGGCTGTTATCCGAAGTTATCCGAAGTTGAGCGGCGTCCGAAGCACGGCGATGGCGAAGTGTGCCAATTGCGGAGCCTCGTCGTCCAGCTGAATCCAGCGGACCACGCAGTGTTCCTTCAAATACGGCCCTACTTTCGCTTCGCCGATTCCCAGGTGTTCCGCCAGTTTTTCCTTCAGATCGATGTCGGCGAACCCGCGCGCTCCAGGACGGCCTTTGCCGCCACGCCCGCGCACCAGATTCGCGATCCCTACGCGCAGCGTCTGGCAGGATTCCACGTAATAGGACGTGACCTGATCGGAATCTGAGAGCAGAAACACGCCAGGCCCCGCCGGCGCGTCTTCGGCCTCGCTCAACCGATGCAGCGCGCCTCCCAAAAGCCGCCGCATCAGCGATTCCAAATGATTCATCTGTGAAGCCAGCGCCGGATCGCCCGCACGCCCGTGTGCGATGCGCTCCGAGGGAAGCTGCGGCGCAGGTGCTGCCTCGCGAACTTGCCTCGCGGGTTCGCGGCGAATCTCTTCGTGCGCACCGGGCGGATGCGTCGGAGGTTCGAATCCAGCGCGCTCCGCCTCGATTTCGGCGTGCTCGCCGGCCTGCTCCTCGCGCGCCTGCGGAAGTGGAGCGAATGCTTGTGACGGCAATCCCGGCGCACCCGCGCCTTTACGCCGTCGACCTCGTCCTCCGCGTCGTCCACGACGCCGCTTTCTTCCGCCCGCTTCCTCGCCGCTGGAACTTGCCGGCTGTTTCGTCGAACCCGCCGGCTGCACATCCGTCGGCGTAATCTCTCCCGTTCCCGTGCTCAACCGGTCCTCGTGCCGCTGATCGAGATCGGTCGAGCCGAAAAACCGCGTCTGCGATTCGTAATCGGGCCCCTCCACTGGAACTTCGGAGACAGCCCGTTCATGCTCAAGTTCTTGGTGCGTGTGCTCTTCGGAGAGGTGTGCTTCTTCCTGCGGAGCTTCTTGCGGCGCCATTGCTGGCTGAGACTGCTCGGGCGGGAGCGGCGCCCCCAGCCGCGTCAACGCCTCCTGCGCCTTTTTCTTCCAGTCCGCGCGGCGGAATCGTTGCGCGGCGATCGTATACCATTTCGTGGCTTCGTCCTGGCGTTCGGCTTTCTCTTCGATCGCGCCGAGTTCCCACGCCACCATCGCGTCGCGCGTGCGCTGATAGAGTTCCGAAAGCTTCGCCGAAGGATCGCGGCCGCTCTTAGCCTTGCGGATTCGTGCCTGAATTTGACGCCAATCTGCCATGTCCGGTGCATTGTATCAGCGCTTTTGGATTAGTCCAATGCAGTCTGTGGGTTGCCGCTCGAAAATCCGGCTCATACGATAGAATCAACCCAGGGCCAATAGCTCTTGCTTGGAAACAGATTTGGAAATGACGATGAAGGCTCGCTCGGTGCTCGGCGCAACCGGTTTCGTTCTCGCGCTTGCGTTGGCGCTATCCATCGGCGCACCCGCGCAGCCGTCTCCGTCGCGGGCCCATGCGCGTGCCGCGCGCAACTCCTCCGCGTCAGCCGCTTTCGCGCCCTTGCAACAATGGAAGGCCGCAATCGTCAATCGAGACAAGTCTGCGCTCGTTGGAATGTATTCCGCCGTTCCCCCCGCAGTCGCCAAAATCCCGCAGGGCACCGCGCACGATCCGAGCGAAGAGCCGCGCTTTTGGGAGCTGCTTGAATCTTACGGACTGACTGACTTCGATCCGAAGGTTTTGCAAATCGAACGCCCGCAGACCGACGTGGTGGAGCTTACGCTGCGCATTGAAATGAAGCTGCGCTCGAAAACGGGCATGCAGCCAGCCGTCGTAGAAGCCGCACAATTGTGGGAGCGGCAAGCAGGAGCGTGGAAAATCCTAGAAACGCAGAGAACCGATCCCGCTCCCGACCCGAATTTCCAGCTGCCGCAGCCCGCGAAGCCAGACGTCAACTTATATCCACCGCCAAACGAAGCCCGCGCGGAAATCGCCGCTGCCTTGCGCGCCGCCTCCAAAGATCACAAGCGCGTAATCCTCGTCTTCGGCGGCAACTGGTGCTACGACTGCCACGTGCTCAACGCCGCGTTTCACTCGCCGCAAATCGCGCCCTTAATCAGCGCCAATTATCATGTGGTTCACGTCAACATCGGCGACGGCGACAAAAATCTTGATATCGCAGACCAATATGGCGTCCCGCTGCGCCAAGCCGTGCGCGTGCCAAGCCTCGCCGTCCTCGATCCGACGGGCAAAGTAGTCTACAGCCAGAAAAACGGCCAATTCGACGACAGCTCCCGCCTTTCGCCCGCCGAAATCGTCCAGTTCCTGAAAAAATGGGCCCCGCCGCGCCACGACTAGCTCAAAAACGAGAAACGCCGTCTGCGCGGCTCTAAGCGGTGCGAAACGCCGGTCGGCCCGTCTAATGTGCTATAAAGGAATTTACCGAAAAAGTTCTAAAGCCACCGCCGCAATCGACGTCGCGATGCGTCGTCCGAACCGGACGGCAGCCTGAGAGGAGTCAACGATGCCCGGCCTTTTCAAAACGTCCAATCCCGCGCTCAACGAGAAAACGTTCGAGAATCGGTTCGCGATAGCCGGCGAATCGATGACGCTGCAGGGAACGGTGAATAAAACCGGCTTCTTGCTGTTCTGCGCCTCCGCAGCCGCCGCGTGGACGTGGTACCTGGTGCAATCGCAGCCCGAATCGGTTTCCACATGGATGTGGGGCGGACTCATCGGCGGGCTCGTTTTCGCCATCGTCACGATTTTCAAGAAAGAGTGGTCGCCCGCCACTGCGCCGGCTTACGCGCTGTGCGAAGGCCTCGCTCTCGGCGGCATTTCCGCCGTTTTCAATCAAGCTTATCCCGGGATCGCACTTGAAGCCCTCGGTCTTACGGCCGCTGTCACCGCCGTCATGCTTCTGCTGTACACCTCCGGAATCATTCGCGCCACGCCCAAATTCACCATCGGCGTGATCGCCGCCACCGGAGGAATTTTTCTCTTCTATATGGTCGATATGGTGATGGGCTTCTTTGGCCATCACGTGCCGCTGCTTTATAGCAACGGGCCGTGGGGCATCGCCATCAGCGTCATCATCGTGATCGTCGCCGCGCTGAACCTGATTCTCGATTTCGCGTTCGTTGAGACCGGCGTGCACCAGGGAGCGGCCAAATATATGGAATGGTACGGCGCGTTCGGCATCATGGTCACCCTAGTCTGGATGTACATCGAAATGCTCCGCCTGCTCGGCAAAGTCCGCAACCGATAAGCCACGTGGCGACGATTAGCGCCGTAGCCATAGAGCGCGGCGATTCGCCATTAAACCGAGGGCCGGTCATTTCATCAGTCGAGTTGCGAATGGGGTTTACTTCTATTAGGAGTACATTCCTGTAAGCAAGGAGACTTTCGATGAATAGAAAAGTTCGAGAACTGGGAACCCGCACCAAACACCAAGCCCCGCGTTTAACGTTCCGCTGCCCTAAATGCGGCGGATACGAAGTGACCGCCGAGCTGCTACCCGTCGAGAGGCAGCGTCATACCAACAATGCAAATCACCTCATGCTGCGTCTCCGACGCGCCAACAATGAGTGCGACAAAGGTGTGGTTGTACATCGTGGATCCGTGGGCCATCGGAGGCTTTTCCGAATACGCCGCTTCCCTCGGTTGAAGGCCTAAAGAACCGCGAGCATCCAGTTGGGAGCCCCCAACTGGATGCTCGCCGCACCCCCGCTGGACGGGCCCCGCGTCGCAGCATAGAATAAAGTCGATATGCCGCCCAAGCTTCCCATCTACATGGACAATCACGCCACCACGCAGATCGATCCGCGCGTGCTGGAAGCCATGCTGCCGTACTTCACCGAAAAATACGGCAACGCCGCCAGCCGCAATCACGAATTCGGATGGAAGGCCGAGGAAGCCGTCGAAAATGCGCGCGGCCAAATCGCGCGGTTAATCAACGCCTCGCCGAAAGAAATCATCTTCACCAGCGGCGCCACGGAATCGGACAATCTCGCCCTAAAAGGCGTCGCCGAATTTCATCGCGCCAAGGGCAATCACATCATCACCCAGGCCACCGAACACAAAGCCGTGCTCGATGTCTGCAAGCATCTCGAAGAAATCGGCTGCGAAGTCACCTACCTACCGGTCGCGAATGACGGCCGCATCGACCTGGAAAATCTTCGCCGCGCCATCACGCCGAAAACCATCCTCATCTCCGTCATGTACGCCAACAACGAAATTGGCGTGGTGCAGCCAATCGCCGAAATCGGCAAAATCGCCAAGCAGGCCGGCGTCCTCTTCCATACCGACGCAGTGCAGGCCATCGGCAAAATTCCCGTCGATGTGGAGCGCGACGGCATCGACTTGCTCTCCATTTCCGCGCACAAGCTCTATGGACCGAAAGGCGTGGGCGCGCTCTACGTGCGCCGCAAAAATCCGCGCGTGCAGCTCGCGCCCATGATCGATGGCGGCGGACACGAACGCGGCCTGCGCTCCGGCACGCTCAACGTTCCGGGCATCGTCGGCCTCGGCAAAGCCTGCGAAATTGCCGCCAGGGAAATAGGGGAAGAAAGCGCGCGTATGGGTGTGCTGCGCGACAAGCTGAAAGACGCGATCCTCAGCCACCTCGATGAAGTCACCATCAACGGTTCGATGGAACATCGCCTGCCGGGCAATCTGAATCTCAGCTTCGCGGGCGTCGAAGGCGATGCGCTGCTGATGGGCATCAATGACGTGGCGGTTTCGAGCGGCTCCGCCTGCACTTCCGCCACTCTCGAGCCTAGCCACGTTCTCAGCGCGCTTGGCGTGCCCGAGGAGTTGGCGCACAGCTCCATTCGCTTCGGCCTCGGCCGCTTCAACACCGCCGAAGATGTGGATTACGTCGCCAACCGCGTGGTCGAAACCGTGAAGCGTCTCCGCGAACTTTCGCCGCTCTACGAAGCGGCCAAATCGCGCGGCGCCCGCTCCTAGATTCGGAACCGCGCCACAGCAATTCCTCGCCGCCAAATTGGAACTTGCCGTCGCCCGTACGTGGCGCAACACTGTCTTCACGCCGCGAGCATGCAGCTTCGTGAGCGATCGCGATCTGCGCGCCTGGGAGACAAAAACTCATGGAACCCGACTTGCGCTATCCCATCGGCAAATTTGAGACCGTCTCCGTGCCGCTCAGTCCCGATCAGCGCCGGCAATTCATCGATGCAATCTCTGAAACGCCCAAGCGCCTCGCCGCAGCCATCGCCGGCCTCACGCCCGCGCAGCTCGATACACCTTACCGACCCGGCGGCTGGACCATTCGCCAGGTCGTCCACCATCTTCCCGATAGCCACATGAATTCCTACGTGCGATTCAAACTGGCGCTCACCGAGGAAGAACCCACCATCAAGCCCTATGACGAAGCCCGCTGGGCCGAACTCGCCGATTCGCGCGATACGCCGATCGAGACATCGCTCGCGCTGCTCGAATATCTGCATGATCGTTGGGTGCTACTGCTGCGCTCGCTCGCGTCCGCCGATTGGTCCCGCAAGTTCCGCCATCCGGAACTCGGCCCTGTCGCTCTCGATCAAAATCTCGCGCTGTATGCCTGGCACGGGCGGCACCACGTGGCGCACATCACCTCCGTGCGAGAACGAAACTCCTGGCGCAAAGCGCGGGTCGGATTCAGCGGCTAGCGTCATACCCCGCGCGCGTAAGTCCATCCCGCACTCTAAAAAGATCACTCCGCGTGTCCGGTAAAGACCTGCTCTCTCGCGTCCTTTGGCCGGGCACGTGCAGTCAATACATGTGCTCGGTTGCTGAGCCGTAGTTATCTCGCGCAACAGGAGTTGTACAACGTGCTCCGTGAAAGCCCTGACGAAGAAATCTCAAGTAGAGTGAAAAAAAGCCACGCGACCCACCCCGTGAACGGCTCGATCGAGTTTTTCACGACAGGCGAAAATAGGTCGCGGGCCATACAAGGAGGAAAATCTCATGATCCATCTCTGCAAACGCGCCATTTCCCATTTCGTGCTCGCTTCACTCCTTATCTCACCGATAGCCTTGATCGGTTGCGCCGCGCACGCTGGATATCGCGTCTACGATCCCGATGACGGCACTTACCATAATTGGAACCGCGGAGAAAACACCCAGTACCATCAATGGGAACACGAAACGCATCGCCACAACCAGGACTTCCGCAAGCGCAATCAGGAAGAGCAGAAAGAATACTGGCAATGGCGCAAAAATCACGATCAAAACCAGAATCACAATGACAACCACTAATCGGAGCCGGCATTAACGAGCGTGGGTAGGGCCACGAGAGGCTAGCGCCAAAGTGTCCCCGCTTTGGCGCTACGCCCTCACCGACTCGATCACGCACACGGGAGACTTGGTCCGCACCACGCGCGTCAATCGCAATCCCGCTTTCGAGAGAAGCTCCGCGAACTCCGCCTCGGTTCGTTCGTGCCCGCCTGCCATCATCAACATCTCCAGATCGATCCACTTCCCGATGTCATGCTCGTTCCCCGGTTGCAACACCATTTCGAGCAAAAGTACTTTACCCGCCTCGCCGCGCATCGCCGTCACGCAATTTTGCAGCACGGAAATCGCGCTGGCGTCGTTCCAGTCGTGGATCACCGATTTCAATACGTAGCTGTCAGCTTCGGGAGCAGCCTGAAAGAAATCGCCTGCGGTCGTTCGGCACCGCTCGCCGAGCCCCATCGACTCGATGTGCGGCCCGGCGCCAGCCACCACGTGAGGCGCGTCGAACACGATTCCCCGCAATCCGTAGTGCTTTTTCAGAATTTCCGTCATCAATTTGCCGTGCCCGCCGCCGATATCGGCAACCGTGCCAAGCCCGCTGAAGTCGTACGCCTCCAGCACCGCTGGCGCAAAATTCGCCGTCAATCCGCTCATGGCCGCGTTGAACGCTTCATCCTCCGCGGGATTCTTCTTCAAATATTCGAACGCATCGAGCCCGGTCACTTTTTTCAGCGCCATGTCGCCCGTTTCCACAGCATGCCGCAACTCTGCGAACACGCGCAAATGCGTCGGGCTGGCCGTCCAAAGCACCACCTCGCGCATCGATCCAGGCACTCTCGCGCGCAGCAGTTCGGAAGCGGCCGTGTTCGCAAACGTCCGTGGCTCCGTCTCGGTGAACACACCCACGCTTGCCAGAGCCCTCATCACGCGATAGAGCGAGTTCTCATGCACTCCGCGCGCCTTTCCCGCCAGCTCCGCGATCACTTTCGGCCCGTCCGCAAGCTGATCCGCGATCCTCAGTTTCGCGGCAATGTAAAGACATGCCGGAGCCATGTAGCCGGTTGCGAGCTGCAAAATCTGCTCGCCTGGATTCGAACTCGCCGTGGATGCGCCTTTCGTGGAAGAACTAGCCATCGCGCCCTCTGTATTCGGGATGTATCACCCGAAGTCTGCTGCCGCCTCCCCACCATGTCAAGCTGCGACACATCAACGGGACCAGGGCAACTTTCATCGCGGCGCCGTGTTCTAATTCATGCGTGAGTACAGCGCCAGCCGCATGTGGCCGGCGGAACAACGCGCAAGGAGTGCGGTCATGAAAAAAGTCGCACTATCGATAGCAGTTCTGCTGTTCGCGGGCCTCGCCGCCGCGAGCCCCAAACCGAATCCGAAGGCGCTGAAACTCGTGATGGCGCGCCAATCAAGCGTCGATCCGGTCGAGATCATCAAGCATCTTGGCGAAAAATGTCCCAACGTGACCATCACCACCAATCCGCGCCACTCCGATTACATGCTCTACGCCGGCGGCTGGTCCGGCAGCTATCGCCTGATGATCATCGCTCACGGAGGCGACACCATCTACGCCACGGAAACCGCGTGGCTGAGCAACGCCGTGAAAAACGTCTGCCGCTTCCTCAATACGCAGCCGGAACCCGCCCAAGCTAAGCCATCCGCGCAACGCTAACTCTATAGCAGGTGCGAAAAACTATGAGCGACGCCTTGCTTTCCTCCCTGATCGACGAAGCCTATTCGAAGAAGACCTGGCATGGGCCGAATCTTCGCCAAGCGATACGAGGCGTCTCAGCCGCTCAGGCCGCTTGGAGACCCGCTCCCGGCGCTCACAACATTTGGGAGCTGACTCTTCACGCTGCGTATTGGAAGTACAGAATTCGCCGTAAGATTGAGGCCGGGAAACGCGGGTCATTCGCGCTTGACGGAAGCAACTTTTTCAAACGCCCGGAAGCGCGAAAAGCGACCGAGAGCGCTTGGCGCGTCGATCGTGAGTTGCTTGAAAACGAGCATCGCGCACTGGCCGCGGCCGTCCACAAAGTGTCTGACGGTCCGCGGAGCCGAAGAATCGCTCGCGTCATCTACGGCGTCGCCTTTCACGACGTTTATCATGCGGGCCAGATCCGCCTCCTCCGACGCTTGATGGCAAACCGAGGAGTTAACTAGGCAGCGCAGAATGTCGTCACGCTTGCGCCGCTCTGTTTTTCGCGAAACATTCCCTCTCCGAATTTTCTTTTGTTGAACCCTTGACATTCCTGGGTGTCAGCGTAGAATCACGGATTGTCTGCTGTTCTTCCTGCCGGACAGGAAGTACCTGCTCTTTGACAATCAAGGTAATACAAGCCAGAACCCGTTTGGTTTGCCCATCGGTCTGCGCAAGCAGGTCTTTGGGTTTTGAGTAGAAACCGAGCGATTCAAAAATTCGTTCCGATCGTGCGGATGCAAATCTCCACGGTCGTAACAACCAGCTTCAAATGAGAGTTTGATCCTGGCTCAGAGCGAACGCTGGCGGCGTGCTTAACACATGCAAGTCGAACGG
>JBOGMX010000005.1:0-91087 GCA_050746725.1 Candidatus Acidiferrales bacterium
ACGCCGAAGCTCGCTTCGGCGTCGCCTCACCATCCCCAAAAAACCCTGCTGTTCCCGTGCTCGTAGCGTCGGCTTCGAAAACGTTGTCATCCTGAGGGCGCGCAGCGCCCGAAGGGCCCCTCTTCGCCGTGGATTCCTCGGCACCCGCCCAATTCTCCGCGCCGCATTCCGGGCAAACGTACACATCGCCACCCACGCGCACTTCGCGCATTCCGATTTCCGTCTCGGGATGGAATCCGAAGCGCTGGCCATCCACGACGAAGCGCACGTACGCGCCGGCCTTGCCGTCGGTCCACAGGTTGAACGCTTCGTCCGCGATCAAATTACCGATACGATTGTTGCGCTCGACGAGCGAAGCCACTTCCGTGGCCGCTTTCGCAGCCGCCACATCTTCTTCGGCCTGCGCCGAAGTCGGGAAAAACCGCACACGCGGCACGTCCTGCGAAAGAACGGCGATCAGCGAAAGCCCAAACGCCTGGTAAATATTGGTGACGAACTCGTAGCGCGGCAAATCTTCCAGCGAACCGCCCTCCATCATTTTCTGCTCGAAGGGCAAATGCCAGTTCTGATCGCGCTCGTCCCACCACAAATATTGCAGCCCGCGCCAGAATTGGTGCGCTTGCTTGATGCGGCGAATTTCCTGGCGGCGCGAAAGCTCTGATTCGGTCCCGAACTCGAACACCAGCCTGCGCAAAGCTTCCTGCAACCGCTCGGGAAGCTGTTCATTATTCGGCCCGTACGGCGCGCTCGCCGCGGCGTTTCCGGAATTGCTCGACGCGCTGGTCATGGCGTTCGTCGCCGTGCTCGGCCCTTCCACCGGCACGATGGCCGGATCGGCCGGCCGTGCGGTCCCTTGCGTCGGCAGTGTCGCGGCGTTCAGCTCGGATTTATTGGCGGGCGTCTGCGTGGACTTTTGCATTGGCATGCGTTTCTCGCTTCGGGGATTTGAGCGCACGATGGCTTTCGCGCACGGATAAACCAATCAGGATTTTCGTGGCCAGCTCCACAATCGGGCAGGCATCTGCCACCACTCGCGGTCGCTTTTTCACACAATGTCAATCCGAACCCGGTCGCCTGTTTTCGGCGAACGGTGGTGAGGGATCTGCTTTCGGTTTCAGGTGTGGACGTTTTCAGCGTGAACTTCTGCTTCGTCCACTCAATCGTGCGAGGTTTTTTCGGGCGGCCCATCCTTCGCCTTGTGTACAAAGGGTGGGTGCGGCGTCGCCATGTCCAAGGTCACTTTTTCTCAACGACGTAGGGGTTACGCACATCTTTTAAGAGGCGCCACACGCAGGCGAATCGCGCTTATTGAATCGTGAACGAGGTCTTTCCCAGCGCAATCGCATTCGCCACGCTTGCGCCGCGCGCATCGGACGGAAACCCAAACGTGCAGTGCAAGAATCGCACATTCCGCAAATCGAGCTGGCCATCTTCATAGCGCAGCCGCGTGCCGATGAACGTCACGTTGCGCCAATGAATCCCGTCGAGAGTTTGCGACGCGCCCGCGATCGTCAAATTCTCCACACGCACGTTGTCCGCGAATTGCCGCGTCTCCGGAGGAAGGAGAATCTCTACATCGTCCGGCATCAACGATGCGTCCAGAAAATTCCCGCCCAGGGCCGCCGGATCGAGCAAGGCGTTCTCCGCAAGCTCACGCGGCGCGTTGAGCGCGACGTGCCCCGCCGGAAGCTTCGGCATCCGCGGCGCCGCGGCGGCGGATGGTGACGGTTTCTCCGGCGCATCGGACGGCACATTCGCTTGCGCAGCCGCTTCATTGGCTGCGTCTGCTTCGGCCAACGTGCCCGCGGCGCGCGCCACTGCCTCGGCCGCTAGCGTGCTACCGGCGGGCATTGGCTCTTGCGATGATCGCATCGCGGCCAGTTCAATACGCGCCTGCGTTACATGCTGGAAAAGACGGCCCGCAGCCATGCTCTGCGCCGTGTCCTGCGTTTTGCTTGGCTGCGCCGTCGCAATCGCATCAAGCGCGGTCGACGCGCGACTAAAAAAGCTCTCCGGAGCGGATCTCGACCGCACGCGCGCCTCTTCCATTTCAGACACCGCTTGGTCCACTTGTACTTCCGCATTCGTAATCTTTCGGGATTTGGCCTGCTGCGCGGCCTGCGCAAAATCGGCAAGGACGTCCTGCTGCCACGGCGCGAAGTGCACCGCGTCTGCCGAAGGTGGCTTTGCGGCCGCGGCCGCTTGCGCCAGCGGCTCGCCATGCGAGCGCGCCCGCGTGAAATAGCGGAGCGTTTCCCAGGACATCACCGCGCCGATCGCAATCATCGCCAGCGCGAGGAACATGAACGCGTAGCGCGGCCCCGCCAATTTCAGCCGCGAACCAGATCCGCGTTCTTCGCCGTGCCTGTGGGACGGTCGCCTGCTCGACGATCCGCCCCGCCAACCCGTACTGCTTCTCAAGGGTGCGAACCTCTGCGCGCTATTCTATCCAAAGTGCACGCTCGGTTGCGCGGGTTCCGTATACTCGGCTCCAGCCGCTGATTGGCGCACCGTCGCTCGCGAAAATGCGGCGATTGCTGCTATCGCCAAAGAGCAATTCGTCGCCTCCGAGCTTGCCATACCGTCGTTATGCCACTCTGCATCAAGCATAAAGGATCGCGTTGTCGTCCTGAGCGTAGCGAAGGATCTCTCTTGTCACGCAGCTGGAGAGATTCTTCGTCGCCGTGCTCCTCAGAATGACAAATTTGGCCGGCAGCGCTCGCTCGTTTTCGTCCCAAGCGAGTCTTTTTTTGGCCGACGCCTGCATGTTGCATCCCGGCGCCCCCGCCGGAAGTGAATCTGCTTTTCTTCGCGCTTCCCTCGCGTGCAATTTACGAAGAGTGACGCGAATGCGAATCCTTGGCTAGCTCGTCGCGCAGAAAACTCAGCAAATCGCGATGATCCGCGAACACGTGCGTTTCAGTGTGACCCGCCGCACGCCCCGCCGCGTTTCCGCTGCGCTGCCCACCGACAAGTGCACCCGTCGCGCCGTCATTCGAGGCAGCCCGTCCTCCGGGTCCGCCCGCTTGGCTCCGCGTAGACTCCGCGCCAGCGGCAGGCCGCCGCTGCACGCGCGCCACGTAACCGCTCGCCGCGCGCCCGGACTGCGCCGGCACAAGCTCCGCAGCCTCGATTTCCACGCGATGGATCGGCCCATCGGAGTCGGGCGCGCCATGCGCGCCGGATTCATCGCCGAAGCCATCGCCCGCACTGTTATTCGCGTCCCCGCTGGCATTGCCTTGGTCCGCTCCGGAATTCTGTCGCGCGCGGTTTTCGAGAGTCGCAAGCGCGGCTTCCGCTTCGCGCGCCGCCTCCAGCGCCTCGCCCATGATCGGATTCACGTAATAACGCCCGTTGATAAACGGCATATTGCCTCCCACAATTTGCTGGCTGAACCGCTAGAACTTTTCTGATAAATAGCTTTTAGGGGCTTGGAGCTTCAGCTCCGGCAAGTAAGGGCCAAAACATTGGGCTTTCGTTCCTGAGAGACTGCTTTTCTTGCGACTGCCTATTTATGAGATGGCTCTAGGCGTCGAGTCCTTCCGCATCGCGGCCAGATTTCTTGCGCGCGGCTTCGAATTCCAGCGTGCGGTTGATCTGTTGCCACGAACGCCGCCGCATCGGCGCGGTCACCTTCGAAAGAGTTTTCCCATGTTTCGCCGTTGCGTTTGCCCGCGCTCGCGGCCGATTGGAAGATTCGGTTTGCGTTTGCGTGTCTTCGTTCGCTGTACCGATGAAAGGTGAGACCGGCCCCATGGCGGGCGCCTCGGGGCCGGGCTGGGTTGAAGGAGTGCTGCGGGGTACTTCCTCTTGCAAACCCAGCGCCCGGGTATGCGCTGGGACTCCCTGGGAGTTCATAGCCGCCATTTCGGTCGCGCCCGCGTTTTGCGACGCCACGGAAATAGGTGGAATTCCGGCGATGCCCAGAATCGAATTCAGCAGTGCGCGATTTTCCACTCGCACGCGCGCGTACTCAGCGCGCAGCCGATCGGCTTCTGCGCGCTGTCTCGCGACTTCGTCGCCCAGCCACGCAGTCTTTTCTCGCGCGCGCGCCAGCGCCACTTCGAGCCCGCTTGCATAACGTGTCTTCCAGCGTGGCGTACTAGACTGCCACGCCGCGCCCGCCGGTGCAGCTGCGCCTTGCAGTTTCGCGGACGCCAGCTTGCAATTTAACCGTCGCCAAATTTCACGAATGCTGATCATTTTTGTGTGTGGAGTGCGGCAGCTTGCCGCCGCTGTTTTTTCCGCTCTTCGCGCACCGCTCTATGCGCCCTGAAGAAACATTCGCGCTAACCGTCAGATGCCGCCCGAACGCCATGCAGGCGCACGAGCCCCTGACTCGCCCGCTAGCTCCTGCGCCGGTCCATCGCGTTTCGCCACCGGCGCAGAAACGGCACCGGCTGCGCGCCGCGTGCTTCGTCGATTGCCGCTTTGCGCGCCTGAATCGCGCGAATGGTGGGATCGGGCGAAAGCACGCGCGCGGCCAACCGTTCGTCCATTGGAGGCTTGCCCTGCCCTGCTCGCCGGTTTGCATAACGAGACTTCAGTCCATAGCGCGCCGCATCGGCCGGATCGTCGCCGTCCATTTTTTCCACATCTTCGACGCGCGCCGTGTCGCGCACCAGGCTAGGCAGCGTGCGGATCAGTTCGATGCAATTTTCGGTAAGCAGCCATTCGCCCGCGTCGAGCATTTGATACATCAGCATCCAGCCGCCCACGCGGTCGTCGTCAGCGGGAATCGGACGCGGCAGTCCCGCTGCGGCAAACACGTCGCCCATCTGCTCGGCGATCGAAGCCTCGTCCGTGCGCCGCGCAAAGGCATCCGGCGAAAGATAAATCGTGTCGATTTTTTCCTTGCCGCCCGCTCTCGTCCAACGGTTGTCATCCCGGGCAAAGCCGTATTGCGGCCGGTGAGGGATCTGCTGTTGATTTCCGCCGCCAGAGCGAAAAGCCGATTCCTCAGCTACGTCGAAACCCTGGCCGGCCTCCGAATCACCGGCGCCACTCAGCTGGGACCGCTCGATAATCTCTCGCGCCAAATCGCGAGGCGAGGTCCGCCGCGTAACGAATTCTCGATATGTGGCTACCGTCCCGGCTACCGTGAAGTGCGGCGGCTTGCCGCCGCTGTCTTGCTCAGCGGGTATCCCGCCATGCTCCGCCACGTACGGCGACAAGTGCGCTCCGGAACCAGATGCGTCCCTAGGAATCTGCGCATGCCAATATGCCGCCGCCGGATGCT
Organism: Candidatus Acidiferrales bacterium; assembly: GCA_050746725.1. Classification (GTDB taxonomy): domain Bacteria; phylum Acidobacteriota; class Terriglobia; order Acidiferrales; family UBA7541; genus Palsa-295. The sequence goes on from JBOGMX010000005.1 coordinate 5,240, forward strand.
CGAATCCCCAGTCAATCGAGATCCACCGCGGCCACCACGGCTTCCAATCAATCGCTTCCGGACGCACCACGTGCCGCGAGTAATCGAAGCGGTCGAAATACTGTCCGGCGAAAACTTCCCAATCGCCATCCAGAAACGCGCGCTTCAGGTGCGAGGGCAACGCGCGCAGCGTCTTCAGATAGCTTTCGTCGCCCGCGTAAATCGGATTGTCCGAAACGCGCGCGGGAATAAATTCGTAATCCGCGGGATCGTACTCGGCCGGATTTTCCATTCCCGGCGCCGCTTGCCGGTCGATCCACAGCGACTTCACCCACGCGTGACCGATGTTGCCCGGATTCGTCGCACCGGCCATGCACGGAAACGCGCCCGGCACGGGACAGCGGTTGCGGCTGGTGAGAAATTGCCATTGCCGCAGCGTGAAAAGCGTCAGCTCATCGATGCCGATGAACAAAAATTCCGCGCCCTGATACTGGTAGACGTCGTGTTCGCGCTGGCAGTAGCCGAAGCGCGTGGTGGAACCGTTGAGCCACGTCACCACATGCTTCGACTCATTAAAGCTCTCGTACAATTCGCGAGGCACGTCGCGCCGAAAATACAGGAGCAACGATTGCTCGAGTTCCGGAAACGTGCGCCGCAGCAGCAGAGTGTTTGCGTTGGGCGTCTCGTTGGCCTGCAAAATCGCTTCCATCAGCAGCGCTTTCGATTTGCCGGGTCCGGCAGCGCCGCCGAACAGCCGGTACTTCGCCGGCGACACATGAAATTCCTGCTGCTTCGCAAACGGCGTGTAAGGCAGGAGAAGTTCGCGACTGGGGCGATCCGGCTTTTGAACCGTCGCAGGTTCCGCGTTCGATCGACCTTGCTCCGAAACCCTCTCGCCACTTGGCCGCCACGAGTCGTCCGCGCCAGTTGTCATTCCGAGGGGCGCTTTCTGCCCCGAAGAATCCCTCTTCCCGCCTGAACTCGCGAACCTGCCGCGCGCGTCACGCGCCCAGCGCTCGAATCCGGATGTGATCGTCACCATGGTTCCACCCGTCGCCACGCGCCAAAAGTTCTCCGCTCGGCGGTCGCCATTCTGAGTTGTGCGGCGTCGAAGTATCCCTCTTACTCCGGCCGCGTCTCGCCTCGCTTGTCATCCGCTTCCGGCGTGTCCGGCCGTGGCGGACGATCCACCTTATGCACCAATTGCACGATCATGGTCGCGTCGTCCTCTGCGTTGGACGCGGCCCGCTTCGGTTCCAGGTGCCGGCTCAGCTCCTTCAAGCCGTCGAGCTTCAATTTCAGCTTCGGCATGTTGGCCTTGCTTTCCAGTTGCTGAAAGAAGCCGCCTAGGGTCTGAGCGTAGGCAATTTCGTCCAAGCCCTCCCGCCGGAGCGCTTCATCCAGAGCCCACCTTTTGCGTCGGCGTGGCCTTCGGTTTGTTTTGTGCTTGTCTGTGGCCATGATTGAGTCGAGCCGTGTCTTCGACTCGGGGTGCGTGAAAGTTCGCCCGCGCTTTAGAAAGAAAATCTCGCAGTCGACGCTTGATTCAGTTAAGATGCGCGCCGCAATCCATGCAGCCGCGACACGCCAAAGGAGAGCGCATGACTGCTATTGATTTTTCACTACGCGAAACGAAGGGAAAGCGGTGGCTGTTGTGGATTGGCTGGATTGTTTCGCTCTGGCCCGTTTTCGTTGTGGGGATGAGCGCTACCTGGAAGCTGACCGGAAACCCGGGCTATGTTGCGGAGTTTGCAAGAATCGGATGGCCGGCGAGCGCTCTGACGCTGCTCGCATGCCTGCAACTGGGCTGCATCATCCTGTTCCTCATTCCACCCACTGCGGTTCTGGGTGCGGTACTTCTCACCGGCTATCTCGGCGGAGCCGTCGCCGCCTATACCCGCATCGGACAGCCCTATCCGATACTCGTCCCGCTATCAACAAGCATGATTGCCTGGCTGGGAATCTGGCTGCGGGATGGACGCCTTCGAGCGCTGCTTCCCATCCGGGTCGGACTAGGCAAGAAATAGCGCCCATCTGCAATCAGCTCGGCGCTGCGTGGCGCCGCACGCATCCGCAACATTTATCGAATGATTTGCGCGATCACGCCCGATCCGCTGGTGATCGGCGTCACGTTCGCTCGAACGAAATTCGCCCGCGCTGCGGCGGCGCCATCGCTGCGCCGCTGGTAACGAAAGTGCTTGTTTCGCGCGATGAGCCTTAGCGTCCCGCTGTAATTCTGTTTGGATTTGCTCATTGCGTTCGTGATTGCGTCCGCCCGCGCTGCGGGGGGGATTATCCTTAGTGAACCAAGGAATTTATCTTCTCACCTGGTCGCAAGGGCTTATCCATACTAACCGTATACCTGCCGGGGCGGTTTCTGCCCCGGGATTTCCATCGGCAGAGCAGGAGCCGCGACCACGTCCACGATGCCACCATGCGCTGCCCAAAATGCCAGTTCGATCATCCCTTGCAGACAACCGAGTGTCTGAAGTGCGGAATCGTCTTTTCGAAGTATCAACCGCCACCCGACGCATCCGCCACAAAGCCCGATCTCACGGCGCCAGAGCCGGTGTTCAACGCGGCCGCGAAACAGCCTGACGCAGCAGCGACTGCGGCGATGGTCTCGTCTCTGGCTGCTTCCCTAACTACGACTCTCTCGGCCGATCCAGAGAAATCGCCTGCCGACGCCCGAAAAGATGCCGCCATGGAATTCAAGTACCGGCTGCTCGCGCTGCCGTTGGCGTTGCTGCTGGCGTACGGAATCACGGGCACGGGCTTCAACATGGTGGCAGGCATGCTCGAAATGGTAACGCACGAGTGCGGCCATGCCGCCACTGCATGGCTCGCGGGCCGATGGGCGATCCCCACGTTCTGGGTCACCATGATCGGCCAAGAGCGCCACTGGATTATCGTCGCAGCACTAACCGCTGGCATCCTCGCCTGGGGATTTCTCGCTTGGAGGGCGCAACGATGGGGATGGGTTTGCGCCGCTGGCGCGGTACTCGTTCTGCAGTTGGTCATCCAATGCCAGTCGCCCTTCGATCAGGGAGCGCTGATTGTTTTTGGCGGCGAGGGCGGCGCGATGGTCTGGTCCACAATCCTGATGGCGATGTTTTACGCGTCTCGTGATAGCAAACTCTATAGAAGCTGGGGCCTGCGTTGGGGATTGCTGGTGATCGGAGCGCTGGCCTTCATGCACGTTTTCCGCTCGTGGTCGGGACCGCTCGGAAATATTCCGTTCGGCGAAATCGAGGGCGTGAATCTCTCTGACCCCAGCCTGCTCACCACAATGTACGGCTGGTCCGTCACGCAAATGGTTGACCGCTACCTCGAACTCGCCAAGTTTTGCTTTGCGGCGATGGGCGCGCTCTACTTTTGGGGATTGCTCTCGGCGTATGCGGAAACGCGCGTCCTGGCCACATCCCAACAACGCGACACGTATAAGAACTTTGAGGCTGGGCCGAGCCGCTAGGCGCCCTGCCCGATCGAAAGAATCTTTTCTAAAAGATCGATCACAGTCGGGCGCATACCCCTGAACGCCATTCGTCAGCCCATATCTTTCAGGCCTGCCGCATTTTTAGTGAGCCTGTCTTTCATCGCATCAGTGCTCGCATCGCCATTCACGGCGCGGCGAGCCGCTACCCAAGCACTTGCACGATCACGCCCGATCCGCCGGTGATCGACGTCACTTTCGCGCGAACGAAATTCGCCCGCACTCCCGTGACCGTGCGTGCTTCGCCCGAAGTGGCCGTCGACGTGTCGATCGACGCGTACTGCGAATCGGAATCGACCATTGCCGTCTGCAGCACCACGTTCACCGCCGATGGCGCCGTTCCGAAAATCGTTTGCCACCGGATGGTGCGCCCATTCTCCGGAAATCCCGCGTAGCTCGGCAGCGCGAATTGCTGGCTGGCTTGCCCAGCAGACGGTGCTTCGCTATTGAAAGCAAGCGCCACGTCTCCCGGAAAAATTGAATACGGAGGTACTTGCGCGTTGTAATTCGGCATGGATCTCTCCAGAGATATCGCGCCCGATCCAGCGGCGAGCTGGCGCGTACGCGGCGTTGGGCTAATGGTGGTTTTTGGGTGCGATTGCAAATGCAAGGATGGTGCTACAACGGGAAGTAAAACCAGTGCGGTTCTGCGAGCTCCGGACAGAATTTCGCCGCTGCGCCCTCTGGTCTCGGGAGTCCCGCGGACTTACCGAAGTTCGCACAGCAAATCCCAGAATCGCGAGGCGCGTACACCGTGCGCCACGATTCACGGCGAGGCTCTCGCCCAATGTTGTCATTCTGTTGAGCAACGCGACGAAGAATCCCTCTTCCTACTGCGGCTGAAGCTTAGAGCGATTCTTCGCGCATAGCTCGGGCTAGGAACGACGCTAACCGCCCACTGAGAAACATGGGAAGTACGCTTAAGTAGCGACTCGAAAGAATTTCAGGGGGTCTTGCTTGCGCACAATTCGAGGATAGCGAAAGGGATTATACATCCTCTGTGATTATTTGTCAAGTCCTTTTCTCTGTAACGAAAAAATCTCCAAGGCATTCGCGCTTCCGCACGCGCTTTTTTGCGTTTTTTGTGGAAGCAGCTAGCCGAATGGGTACGCCCAACCTGCTGAGCACCGGGAATCTTCGTTTCCTAGCGTGCGGAGTTGGAATCGACTCTTGGCGAGGGCCGCAGGGTGAACGGAACGCCCCGGGCAGCATTGGCGTCCACGGTGCGCTGCAAATCGATTTGTCCGAACGGGACGGAGTCGTCCGAGCCATAGCTGGTCGTGTAGTGCAGTTCCCCGCCGGCAATCCAATAGCTGATCACCGCGTAGTTGGAGCCGTCGGCAAGATAGAGCAGAGTATCCGGAGTTGCCGATGACTGAGGTCCGCTGCTGCGCGCGGGCTGGCCGGTTTCGGACTGCGCTGGCTGCGCGCGTGCCGCGTCCTTAGCATCGGCCGCATTCGCATTACCGGACGCGGGATTCTGCTCGACGTAGGGCCCGTATATTTGTTCCGTGTCAGCTTGCGGAGCCGCGTAGCTCGGATCCGCACCGTACGCAACGATGGAGTCGTCCTGCGGCGCCAGGTTTTCACAGTTGTCGTCGTACTGCCACTGCCAATCCAAATCCGAATTCGCCGCGAGCGGTTGATCGCAGTTAGGCCAGTAGCCGAGCCCGTAACCGCCATATCCAAGAAAAAACCATGGGTAGCCCACAAATCGATATCTGGCATACGAATAGAAACGCCTGCGAAATCTGCCATGGAAGTGATCGCGATTGCGGCCGGAACGATCGCCGCGATCGCCAAGCTGTTCGGGCGACTGCCACTCACGCACGCGCGAGTTTCGAGACTCCCCGCCTGCGGACACCCGGTTCGGCGCGTCCCGTGGCGACGTTTGCTGCCATATCGAGTGCCCCTGCCCCGCGAATCGAAGCGGCGCTCCGGACCGGCGCGCCGAGGGCGAAATTCGCGCGTCCGCGTCTGGCGGAAATCCGATGGTGACGTGCCGGGGCGCGGCTGCTTCGCCGGAGTACGAGACCATGCCGTCGTGCACTGCACTCCGGCTCACGCGTGCAGTGGAAAACTGCATCGCGCGCCCGCCGGCCGATACGCCGTGCGACCCGGCGCCGGAAAAAACTTTGATGCCGCTGCGCAGCTCAGCGTGAGCCCATCTGCCGCGCGCACCAATCGAACGCATTGGCCTCGATTCGCGCATGCCGCCAAAGGAATGCTCACCGCCCCTTCGTGCGCCTCCGAACGAATGTCCGCCGCTGAAGCCGCCCGCGCGCCCACCGCCGCGCTGCGCCAGCGCCGGTTGCGCCACAAAAAATAGCGCGGCGCACGCGGCAGCGATCACTAGTTTATGACCAACTTGCGAAAGGAATGCTTTCGACGAGGAGCTTCGACTTCGAGCGCGGCACTTCATATTCGCACCTGCCGTGATCCCGCCACGAAACGCAGATCGTTTGGGGGCCCGACGGGACGGTCAGGGGCTCTCTCTGCCCAGATTCTACTCCTACTCGAACCAGCCAGAGCTCAATTCCAGCAACAATCTCGCGATCACCTTGGGACCACACGGCACCGCAAGCCTATCCTCAGCGACGAGGAATCTCCCTTCGGCTACTGCAACGGCCAAGCGGGGACGCAGCTACGCCGAGGACCACGCAAATCTCCCGGCGCGGGGAGTGTGTGAATTTGAGTGGGGCGGCTGACCTACCGCATCTGCCTGCGAGGCGGAGGCTGTGCCGGAGTGACCCCGGCCACGTCTAGTTGGATTCCTTCCGGGATTTTCCAATGTACGTTTTTTTTGAATGAATAGAGACGGACGCGGTGTTGTCCAGCAAAGGTGTAATTCTGCTCTCTAACCGTAACCTTTTCGGCGCAGATCAGATGGTGCTCGCCAAAGACGTTCAGTTGTCCCCATCTGTCGCTACCAATGGTCTTTACTGGAACGCGAATACTGTCAGACACTTAGCGTCCTCACGCCCTTTTTCCTGAGGGAAGAAACGGCGCGATTTACGTCGTAAACGCTAAGCGACAAGCCATCGGCGATCTGAGTGGTGTTGACTGTAACTCTGCCAAGGGCGCGAATTGCCTGTATATAGGCGTAGATCGCGTTCTCCAGATTTTTATCGCTATGCTTCGCACGACCAGCGACAGCCTCACTTTCGATTGGCATGGATTCGGCTGTTGATTCAGTTGATAGAACTAGGCACTTTGATGTGCTGGTGCTCTCGCTCATTGTTTTCCACCTGCAATTGTAGCGTTTTTGCGTGTTTTTCTTTTTGGTCGATTAATGCCTTAATAAGCCCGTCAATTAGAAGTGGAGGCAGTACGATCTGCAGCAGGGCCTCCATCGGCATAGGCTTTCCTTGTTGGGCTAAGGCCATGAGCTCAGACGTCAGCGGAGAAGGAACTTTCGCCACACTGAGAGTGAAATCATACGGAGTATGGGACACAGCCACGTAGTTGGCGTAGTAAGACGGGGTATCCGGTCTGCTCTCTATTGCGATCTGCCCCGTAACTTTAGCAGCTGCTTTTGTCTTGTCCTCGCCTTTGGGTTTGCTTGTGCGCTTTGTCATAAATAGTTGGATTCAGAGAATAGCCCAAAGGTTTCGCGCAGGTCAATGGGACGGATGGTACAGGATCAGACACCAACAGATTATATATAGATATAAGGCCATTTAAAGTAATTCAACGATTTCCGCTATAGACCAAACGTGATCTTCGGTTGTTCTGAAGCATCTTCTGGGGTGGATGCGGCTACGACGGCGGCCGCAATCTGATTAGGGTCTTTCAACTTGTTGCCAATTCGCTTCGGCATAGGCCCGTGATGCCACTCCCGCTAAAGTCTGTCTACGGTGTCTAAATTCAAAATCATACACGACTCGTGGGCGAAGCCGTTTGACACCGCGCGCGATCCAGACGAAACTTGAAACGTCCCTCAACGATGATTCCATTCCTGCAACTAGGGCCGCTTCAGATCCCCACGTTTGGACTGATGGTGGCGACGGCGATGGTGCTGGCGTATTTCGTCTTGCGCGCCGATCTCGCCCGGCGCGGAATCGCCGCGAAAGATTCCGGCATGGCGGAGGCGTTCATCGCGGTTCCCTGCCTGGCGGGCATCATCGGCGCGAAGCTGTATCACGTGCTGGAATCGCCGCGCCAGCTATTCGCCGATCCCTGGGGCGAGCTTTTCAGCCGGTACGGCTTGGCGTGGTTCGGTGGACTGATCGCCGGATTCGCCGCTTTCGTGTGGCTGGCGCACCGGCGCAAAATTCCGCTCCTCACCATGCTCGACGTCGGATCGCCGGCGGCCGCTCTTGGCTACGGAATCGGGCGCATCGGCTGCTTCCTATCGGGCGACGGCGACTACGGCAAACCGACCAATCTTCCGTGGGGCATGAGTTTTCCGCACGGACTGGTGCCGACCACCCAGACGTGCGTGGCGTGGGGCTGGCCGGCGAGTTGCCGCGTGCAGCCAACGCCGATTTATGAGTTCGTCGCGGCGTGCGCGATCACTTGGTTGCTGTGGCGATTGGGCGCGCGGCAAATCGCCGCAATGCGTTCGAACCAAAGCTCCCGTGCGCCGAAAAAATCCTCCAAGGCCAATCGAAAAGCGCAGGCCGAAGTGCGCGGGCGGGACTCCGCCGTCGCGTTGCGCGAATCCGCCATTGTGTCGGAGGCTGCCAGCCGCGGATGGCGGTCATCCTTTGCCGCGCCGCCGCGAGGAGATGTTTTTGCCGCGTACCTTGTGCTCACGGGCGTCGAGCGCTTCCTGGTGGAATTCATTCGCATCAACCCGCGTTCGTTTTTTGGCATGACCAATGCGCAGACCGCCGGGCTGGTCTCGCTGATTGTTGGCGGGGCGCTGTGGTGGAGATTGGCAAAAACAAAGCCTGCGGAAGTTCCCGCACCGAACGTGCCGTCGCAACAAGCGTAAATGTGGCATTAGAGGCTCACGCGGCTGCTGCGCCGCGGCGCTTCAGCGGCGCAATGCGGTGCGGCGCCACCGGTCTTGCTTCTACCTTGCGATTTTCCGCAACGCGAGTGTCACCACCACCAACCTGACCTAGCGCCAATTCCACTTCGTTTTCAAACACGCTCGCATTCAGCGCGCGTTGCCCCAGCACCAGCCCTCCGCCTTCGATCACGGGCAACCATAGCGTTTCCGAAAGCGCGATCCCCACGTACAGGTTTCCGGACTGCTTCGCCACCAAGGCCGCCAGATCGTATCCTCGGCCATCCGGCAGATTTTCAGGCGCCAGGACCGCCACGAACTGGAAAGTGGCCATCAGCTCTTTCGCTTCCGCCAGCGTCTGGGCGCGTCGCGCGCCCCACCCTCGCGCTGCAAGACGAAAAAGCATCGCCGCAGTGGTGGACGATGGATTGCCAGCCATCAAAATTGGAAATGAAACGGCCATAGCTCCCCCTTTTTGCGGGCGGCGAACGGCGCAACCTGGGATTGTGTTGCATTTTCTCGCGACTTTTGGCTGGGCAGCCAAGACGTCTTGCAAAAACGCCCGCGAGCCAAGAACATGATCGCCACGCGCTCCCATACTTCCTTATCGGGCGGCGCGTGGCGTCACATTAAACAAATACACCTACCCTTCCAGAGGTCGGGGAAGAATATGCGCGCTGGCCGGATGAAACAATTCGGGACAATACGCATTTTACTGTGCGGAAAAGTGCGGAAGTTTCCGTGCTTACTGTACCAAGCTGAATCGCAAACTACTTGACACCGAGATCATCTCGACGTAGTTTCGCGCAACTCGGGGTCGGCAGATTCTTCGTCTCGGAACGGTTACAACCCACGACCTAGGGCAGCATATACGACACTTAGATACGACGAGGTTACCTACAGGCTCATGGATACCCAGCCCACGCACTCAACGCGCCGCCGAGTGCGGGCCCAAAGCATTCCTACCAAACAAATTCCCAAAATGGAACCCGCCCGCCCTCGGAAGTCAAAACCGGCTAGCCAGTCACGAAGGCAGGATCGTTTTGAGACGCTTGACGCCCTAGTAAAAGCGTTTGGTGAGTTCATATTGGTCACCGATTCTTCCCTCAGAATCGCTGCCGTTTGGAACGCGTGCGCCTCCGAGGACCAATGTGATTCGCAATCCTTGTTGGGGCGCCGCCTGAATTCGGTGATCCTTCCGCGGCTTTTCGCACAAGTGCAGGATTTGGCCCGCCGCACGGCCGCAATGGGCCGTCGTGAAGAACAGGTAGTCGAGGTGGAAGTCGTGGTCATGCCGCGATTTTTTTCCATATGCGCAATCCCCTTGGAGGCCTCCGGCGAGGTGGGACCTGCGGTGTGTCTAATGGCGCGCGATATCACGCTCAAGAAACAAGCGCAAAAGGCTCTCGCGGAAAGGGAGGCTTTGCTGGAGCGGGCCGAGGAGGTGGCGAATTTCGGTAGCTGGGAAATGGACTTGAAAACCAACCAGATCACGCTGTCTCCGCAGATGATGAAAATGTACGAGATTGATTCAAAAGGCGACTGGTCGGAGGAATTATTCTGGCAGCGCATGCATCCCAGTGACCGCGAACGCACACGCCGTTTCTGCGAAAAATCCATGTTGGAGGGAAAGCCCTTCGCATTTGCCGCACGCTATTGCGCTCCCGATGGACGCGTCCGCGTGCATCTGGCCCATACGCTCCCCTTGCAGGGCAAGGACGGCAAGCCCGATCGCGCGATCGGCGTAATTCAGGACGTGACCGAACAGGCGCGATCGCAGCAGGATCTCCGCCGTCTTTCGCAGCAGCTGATGAACGAACAGGACAGCCAGCGCCGACATCTGGCGCGCGAGCTGCACGAGTCCGCGGGCCAGAGCCTCGCCGCTCTCAAGATGACGCTGGGGCGGCTGCGGGAAGCTCTACCGGAAGACGCGGAGTTGGCGGCTTCCCTGTTGCAATCCGCAGTCCTGTTGGCGGATGGCGCCGTTCGGGAAGTTCGGACAGTTTCGTACCTGCTGCATCCGCCCCTGCTCGACGACGCCGGCCTGGGCCCCGCGCTGCGTTGGTATGCCAAAGGATTTTCTGAGCGCAGCGGGATCCGCGCCACGGTTCACATCGCCGATCCATTCGGCCGCTACAGCCAGGAAATCGAGACCACGGTATTTCGCGTGGTGCAGGAAGCCCTCACCAACGTGCATCGGTATTCCGGGAGTCCTTTTGCGGAGATACGCGTGAAGCAAAAGGATTCGCAGCTGCGCGTGGAAATTTGCGACCGCGGCTGCGGGCTTGCTTCGCCGGCCGAGGCCGCGCGCCGCCATGCGGTATTAGGCGTGGGCATTTCCGGCATGCGCGAGCGAGTGCAGCAGGTCGACGGAAGCTTCGAACTGGATAGCGTGCCGGGCGAAGGAACCACGGTTCGAGTGCTCTTGCCCGCTAGGCCGCTCAAACCTCTCCGAAAAACAGCGGCAGAACGAGAGCCACTTCCCGTCGATCCGTTTCATGCTGGCAAGGAGGCCACTTGCGTAAGAAACAAGATAACGCTGACGAAAGCATCGACCATCCGGCCCTGAAAGAGCTTGCAAGGGAGGCCGCGAAGCGTTTCGACCGCTCCTATCGCGTTCTGGTGGTGGACGACCATCCCCTGGTGCGGCGCGGAGTACGCACGCTGCTGGAATCGCAGCCGGATATTGAGGTGGCATGGGAAGCATCGAGCGGCCGCGAGGCGATCAGTATGATCAAGGCGGGCAAACCGGATCTGGTGGTTCTGGATCTGACCCTGCCGGAGATCAGCGGGCTCGAAGTGCTTACGACGGGAAAGCAGGATTCACCTTCGACCGAGTTTCTGATTCTCTCGATGCATTTCTCCGACGAGCTTGCGCGCGAGGCGCTGCGCTGCGGAGCGATCGGTTACGTTCTGAAATCGGACGCGGATTCGGAACTGCTGGCCGCCGTGGATCACATTCGCCATCATCAGCCGTTTTTCACCACCACGCTGGCGATCTCTATGGCCAGGAATTTCGTTGACGGGATTAGCGGCGAGTCCGCGGACGACGCACTGCGGCTCACCGACCGTGAGATTGAGGTAGTTCAACTGCTGGCGGGCGGCAAAAGCAACAAGGAAGCCGCGTCGGACCTGGGCGTCTCACCACGCACGATCGAAAGCCACCGCAACCGCATCATGAAGCGGATGGAGTTTAAAAGCTTCAGCGATCTGGTTCGCTTTGCCGTTCGAGAAAAGCTGGTGGAAGCCTGAGGAGCACAAACGCGAGCCATGGCCAACGCACGTCCGCGCGATCGGACTGTGCCTGTGAAATGAGATTATCGCCTGCTTACTTCCGGATCGCTTTGCGGCGTCCGCGCTTGCGGACAGGTCGGTCGGCGGGCGGTTCCCCTACCAGCTCCGCGGTCCAAATGGACGTGACAAACTTCTTCACGCCGTGGCTATCGAAATCGACGGTTGTGCGTTCGTGATTGGATTCCTTAACCGTGCCAACACCGTATTGCTCGTGCCGAATGGTCTGGCCCTCCGCTAGTACCTGCATGGCGCCTCCCAAAGTTTGAAAGCAAGAAACGCGGATGTGGTTTCGGCTCGTTCTGACGAGGCTGCAGCCCTGCGGCGCTTGACGGGCCACGACCCTGGATCGCCAGCATCTCTTTATATCTCACTACGGGGTTTATTGCGGCTTGCACGGGGGCGGCTCGTCACCGATCCGCCCCCAGTGTTGAATTCAATTTTCCGTGCTTGAAACGTCCCCAGGAAGAGCTTAGAGGCTCACCACACGCTCGGCTTGAAGACCCTTCGGGCCCTGCTTAACTTCGAACTCCACAGCCTGGCCCTCGTTCAGGCTCTTGTAACCTTCTGCTTCAATCGCCGAAAAGTGAACGAAAACATCCTCACCTGACTGGCGCTGGATGAATCCATAACCCTTGGCGGCATTAAACCACTTCACTGTACCTTGCTCTCTGGCCACTGCTTTTGCTCCTAACTAATCAAAGAACGGCGGTTGCCGTCCTGAAAGCTACTTGTCACCAAGTTTCCCTGTCGCGCCACAAAAAAAGGCCGTCGGGCGGTTGCCCGGCAGCCTCATCGAGACTCGTCAAAAGGAACACAAGAGCAACAAACGCACCCGCACGGTACCACGAAACCCTGCTAAATGCAATCCCTTACCTTAGATTTTCTGAGGTCATGCCTGCAACTCCCATCGGGTGTCCAGGCGATCCGCAGAGGGCCTACACCGGCTACCCGAGCTCGAAGGCTTGCGCCAGCAGCTCATAGGAACGGCGGCGATCGGCATGATCGTGCATCATCGTCGTGATCATGATCTCCTCGACGCCCGCCTGCCCGGCCAGCTCGCTAACCCTCGCGCGAACCGTCTCCGGCGACCCGACAAACGTTCTCTGGCGGTTGTAGCGAATAATCTCGCGATCTTCCGGAGTATACGGGTACTCGGTGGCTTCGGTCACGGTTGGGAAGCGCGCGCTTCTGCCCTGCCGGAATCGCAGCAGCGTCAACTCCAGCGGACGCGCCAGAAGCTCCGCCTTTTCATCTGTTTCCGCGCATACAAGAGACACACCGATGATTGCCTGCGGCTTCGCCATGCGAGCCGATGGCTGGAAACGATCTTGATACTCGCGCAGCGCCCTCACCGCTGGCAGCGGGTTGATGTGGTGCGCGAATGCGAACCCAAGCCCCAATTGCGCAGCCAGCGCGGAGCTGAAATCGCTCGAGCCGAGCAGCCAGACGTCCGGAGGCGGCACATCGTCCGGCATGGCCCGAACCGACTCAAAAGGGTGGTTTTGCGGGAAGCCTCCGTCCAGGAACGCTAGCAGCTCATCCAGCCGCTGAGGAAAATCCTCAGCGCTTAGCGCCGCGCGCGACCGCCTCAAAGCCAGCGCCGTGACCGAGTCGGTGCCCGGCGCGCGGCCGAGGCCCAGATCGATGCGACCCGGATGCAGCGCTTCAAGCACGCGGAAGGCTTCCGCGACATGCAAAGGCGCATGATTTGGCAACATCACGCCGCCAGAGCCCACGCGGATGCGCTTAGTCACCGACGCGACGTGGCCAATCATCACCTCCGGCGTGGAGCTGGCGATCAGCTGCGTATTGTGGTGCTCCGCCAACCAATAGCGCGTGTAGCCCAGGTCGTCGGCCAGACGTGCCAGATCCAGCGTGTTGCGCAGCGCATCCGTACTTGTGGACCCGGATGCCACTGGCGAAAGATCGAGTACGGACAGGCGATAGGACGCGCTTTTGGCCAAAGTCTCCTCGCAGATGCCGCAACACCGGACACATGCCAACCTACGGCAGTCGCGCGAAGACCGAATTTACGGCGGGCGGGGCGCGACTCGCCGCGGGCGGTCTGCCTACGACAATATGAGAGTACCAAAAGTAACCAAAACTTCGGTACCAATCGAGTGTGCCTTGGCGGCTACGGCGCGGTGCGGTGAGGACCTGCTAGATTAAACACTCGATTAGAGCGAACCATAATCACGCCTAAATAAAGGATCAATCTGAGGATGCGCGACAACGAGAATTTTCGGTTTTGGAATGGCAGACGCAACGAACCGTTTGAAAGACCCACTGCGCCGCCGGGCGCGGGCACTGCGAAGGACGCGCCCGCGCCAAGCGGCGAAAACACAGCCGACCGCCGGATGCGCCGGCGGGCTGTGATCTCCGCTCCCGTGCGCGTGCGCAGCGCGAAAACGGACAAAGCGATCGACGAAATTTCCACGACCGTGGATGTCTCGCGCAATGGATTTCTGTTCGTCACCGCGAGCGGCAATTTTTCACTTGGGATGGCCGTCGCGGTCACATTTCCCTACAGCAAGTCTCCCGCTGTTGCTCAGGCGGAACGTCCCGGGCGCGTGGCGCGCGTGAGCGAGTTGGCCGGCGGCCGCTTCGCTGTCGCCGTCGCTTTGGAGCCCGCGGCGATCGACATGCGCGTGGATGCATCCGCGGCGGCAGGCCTCGAGCGCGCGAACGACCGCGCCTACTCCAACGCCGCCCCGCTACAAGCTGCGCCGGACGAACGGCCGCTCGTGATTTTGGTCGACTCGGATTCGGGCGTCCGCGAATTGCTGAGGACCTTCCTCGATGAAGAGGGCTACGAAGTGATGGCTTTGCGGAGCGCGCGGCAGGCTCACGCGCTGCTCGATCAGATGCTGCCCGCGCTCGTGATCGCTGAAATCGAAGGCCATGACCTGCCCGGCTACGACCTGTGCGCCCGCATTAAATCCACGGAGCGGCTGCGCGGCGTTCCCGTGGTGTTGACGACGCAGTTGGCGTACCCAAGCGACTATTCCAACGCGCATTCGCTGGGCGCGGTGGTTTGCATCGCCAAGCCACTCAGCGTGGAACGCATTGGCCACGTGGTGCGTCTGCTCGTGCCAACGCGCGCCGCGCGGCGCCAAACTGCCACGCCTAATTCGGACGATCGCGACGGGCGCTCTGGCGTCAATTTTCGTCAAGGCGACTGACTGAGTCGCCGCTCCCTCTAAATGGGCTGTTCCTTGTCATTGGGTTCAGGGTCATTGCGTTCAGGCTCAGTCGAACGCCGTTGAAAAGATCTGTGCTAAAATCTGTGAGCAGTTTAGCCAAGGCTCGACCCGGAATTACCGACTCGAACGTGCTTCGATCCAAAACATTCCAGCGCGCTTCACTTCCACAATTGGCTCGGCAGCGGAACCAGGCAATTGCTATCGTAACCGTGAGTTGACGGCTTGGCGGAAAGACGGATATCTAAAAGAAATCGCTCTCCGCAGCGTTTCCGAAGATTCAAACCTCCGTGGGACAAACGACCGTAGCACCCCCCTCAACCGTTGAAGGATCTATCGAAGGACAAATGACGCGCACCGTGCGCGTGATTGGACTGGTCGTCGCCGGTCTGGTCGCCAGCGCGATCGTTGCCGGTATTTGGAAAGCCACGGCCGGCGCACAAACCGGCAAAGCCGCGCTGGTCGCTGGCTTGCTTCTCGCCGAGGTCATCCTCGCCGCCGTTCTGATCCTTCTCGGCAGCATCGTCGAGGGATTTGGCTACGGGCTGTCGCTTGGTACTCGCTGGCCGTATACCCGGAACATTTTGGTATTAATGGTTGAAGGAGACCCCGAAGCGGCCCATCGCGTAGTGGCCACTTTGGTGGGCCTAATCGCCGTGGCACTGGCTATTCTCGCGCCGAGTTCCGCAACGATTACCGGTCTGGCGATGGTCCTCGCCACGGCTCTCTTCGGCATCGGGACGCTCTACGTCCTTTCTGGAAAAATGCCGGCGTTCGTTCATGGCACGCACGGGCTCCTCGCCTATGGAGTTTTTCTGAGTTATCTCGCAGCGTTGGCTTACACCGGCATTCGATTCTGGTCTTACCTCGGACACCAATCGGCGCTGCATCCTCTGCTACTGGCCGTGTTTCTGGGAGGCATGACCACCGGACAACGCGGCTTCGGCACGCCGATCGGGCCTTTTTACAAGCCCCGGCGGCTCGCCCATTGGACCGTGGCCGCGCACATCCTGGTGGCGCTATCCCTGGTGGGAACGCTGGGATGGCTCATGCCAATGTATCCCGTGGCTTTTTATCTGGCTGTGGCGCAGATCGCGGTGGGATTTCTGCTCTTCCAAGCTGTTAATCTGAAGCCCAAAAATCCAGGAGTTATCGTGGCGTTTCATCAGTGCATGGTGCTGATGATCAGCGTGGCGATCATAGCGTCGCTGCGTTAGTTAACGGATCGTCCGCGTCCAGGTACGCCTTCCGGCCTCGATCCGCGATGCTTCTCCCTCACGATCCGCCATGCGTGTCCCACCTGTCCCTTGGTACAGGTGACCGCGAAGGTGCAGCACCATTAGCTGCTCGGCCGAATCGCGCCACCGCGCGATAAAATTGAGCCATGCAATGCCCCAAATGCCAAACCGAGGCGAGCGATACAGCGCGATTTTGCCCGCGCTGCCACAACACTTTGCGCTTCGAATGCCCCGCGTGCCATCACCAACAGCTCCACGGCGGGACGTGCGACAAATGCGGCATCAATTTTCTAAAATACCTCTCGGCCGTGGTCGAGGTGAAGAAAGCGGAATCGGATGGGGCTCGCACGAAAAATCTAAAGCGCTCGAATCTGATCAAGAATCTGCTACTGCTCCCTTTCGACATGGGCTGGTCCTTCTTTCGAGACCTGCGCGCCGGACTGAAGAAACCTTCGCGCTACTAGCGCACGTTCCGCTCCGCCTCACGTCCGACCCAAGGTCCGAAATACGGCCGCTCGGAACGCAAGCTTAATTTAGGTCCGCTTTGCTCACGGTCCATTTCAAATCGGCTTCGATCCGCACGCCCACTTCCGCGCCCAGTTTTAAGCGGAACGATCTTCCGGTCGTGTCATCCAGCCTGTTCTCAATGCGAATCTCGCGGTACGTATTGTCCGCTTCGTCGACTACGATTTGCGCGCGCTCCGGGAGATAGGGGGCCGCCGGCGGAATAATTTTGTCCACGTGGCCAAGCAACGTCACGGACGCCTTGCTGCTTTTCGGTTTCGAAGTTTCTTTTTGTAGGTTCACGTTAGTGTCCTCCGTGTTTCATCTCTCGTAAATGTGCTGCCGCATTGGATGATGAGCGGGACACTTTTGGCATGAGGAGACCACCTTAGGGACGTACCCTAGTTCTGGGTCGGTACGATTCCAAACCGGCGTCGGCGCTATCCTAGTTGACAAGCGGGCGGCCAAATCGGACGGAACGACCACCTACGAGTGGCGGAAATAGCGCGCCGGCGGATACAAGCCCGTGCGCGAAAATTCCGGGCCCAGCGCACGTTTCACTTCCTGGTACCAATAATCAAACGTGCCCTCCGCCACGCCTACGATGCCGATCGCGCGGCGGTAGTCAGCGCCGTGCAGAAAATAAGCTTCGAAAAGCTTCAGCCGTCCTTTCCATTCCGGACGCCGCAGCGCGTACCTTCCAATGCGCTCGAAATCGGCCACGAATTCGCACGCGCGCGCGCGGCTCGGCCGCCACTGATAGCCGTCAGAGGGCGTATCGAGATGAACGGACCGAACCGCTCCGCGCGTATCCGCGAGCCACTCCCGCAGTCCGCGATACCGCGTATGGCAAACGTCAAAAACCTCTGTGGCTTTCATCGTTTCACCATTCCCCGACCCCACTGCATGCAAACGAGCCATGCACTGGAAGCCAGTCTGTGAAAGTGGCTTCTGGAACTCTTCGCTTCGCCGCTGCAGGTCTTGCCGCGCTGCGGTCCCGCCTTACTCCGGTCAGCGCGCCGTCATTCTGAGCAGCGCAGCGACGAAGAATTTGTCTTCCGAGGAATGCGCTCGAAAAAGGCTTCGTTGCTTCACAAACACGCGCGACACGGGGGCGCAACTTCAATTCTTTCGAGTCGGCTTCGCTGGTCCAGCCAGCACGTCGCCGATTTCCCACACCTCGCCGACGCGAGTAATTTCCTCTTCCACCGCGTCGAGGCATGCGTCGTAGCATTCGCGCCATCCGGCCATGTAGCCGCGCGCGTACTCGTCCGCCAGGCGCTGGCGGTCGCGATGCGCGCGGTTCATTTCAAATGCCTGCGCTCGTTCGATGTGCGGCGCTCGCAGTGCCGAGCGCAAGCGGTACGAGAATTCGCGCAGCCCGCGCAGCACCCAGTGCAGCGGCGCCGGATAGTAAATACCCACCCGCCGCGGGGGCTCGTACCACGCCAGCCGCCAGCCGTCCGGAACAACTCCTCCGTGCCCCACTTCCTTGCGCAATCGGAATCGCGTCTTCATCAACGTTTCACCTCCGGCTCCTCCCGCGCGCCTCTCCGCGCCTGAGTGGGAACTTCCGGCCCCGCACCAACGAACAACTCGCGTCGTACGGCTTCGTCGCGTTCCGCACGCATGCGTTGCTGTCGCAAACGCGCTTCGGCAAGCGCCAACCACGATTGTCGGGGCGGTTGCACTCTCACGCGCGGAATTCGCCCGGGATCTGCGAATAGATTTCTGGCCGAAGTCGGCGGTTGGTTTGGTTGTTGGTTTTGCCTTTCACCTGAACAGGAAGGATTCAGGTTTTGAATTTGGTTTTGATCTTGGTTCGGATTTTCTTCGCGATTGCCGGTTGTATTTGTTTCTAGAGATTCTTCTACCGATGAACTACTTATCCGCAACGGAAGCTGCGTGTTTTCCAAAGCTTGAGGGCGCAATGCTACGCAATCTTGCGTATTCCCCTCCGCAAAAGTGCGTACCCCGCCCGCAATTTTGCGTATCCGCTCCGAGGCTCTTCGCAGCCTATCGGCTCCGCCGGACTCCGCAGAATTCCGCGCCTGCGAGTGTTTCTTCGCTTTGGTGATGCGTACAATCAGCCCTCCCATGGCCGCTTCGGTCTGGATATAACCGTAGCGGCGCAGCGTACTCATCCAGCGCTCCAGAGTTCGGGCGTTAAACCCGGTCTCCTCCTCGATTTCCTTGTAGCGAACGGGAGCGCCGCCTAAAACCCAGCCAGTCTCGCCGGTCTGATGCGTCTGCCGCAGCACTAGCCACGCATAGAGCCAAATGGCCGAACCCATCCGTTCGTAATGCCGCGCTTCGAAAAGCACGCCCCGCAATCCCGTGTTGAAATCCATGCCTCGCATTATTCGTCCGCCCGCTCCGCCAGGTTTCCTTGCAAAATTCTCAAGATGCGACTGTGGCGCGCTTCTTCAGCCGCTCCGGGCCGTCTCAGCTGAATCGCGCAACTCGCTATTTTTCCGCTGCATAGAGCGAGGCTGCCGAATTGACGCGAATCGTTGCTTGGTACACACCGCAAAAAAACTTTTGCGCGCACCTTCGCGTTGAAGCAGGTTTAGCATCCGCGCCATCGCTTCATCGCCTTTCGTCATTCGCATCTGTGCTCGCGTCGTATGTGCGATGAAGCCTGCACGCACGGAGGTAGGGGCCATGGACAGCAAAACTTTGCCGGGCGAATATCTGGAGCTGTGTTCGCTCGACGCGCTTGAATCTCTGGAACTCGCCAGACTGAACAATGCCGCGAATCTACGCGGTGAGCTGAAAGAGGTGTTGCAACGCTGGATCGAAGCGGAAGTGGATGCCAAGCTGGCTCGCTGGATGCTGGAAAAACGCCGCTCGCAAGCATTTCGCGCCGGAGCGGCAAAACTCGCGCCCGCGAAAGTTTCCCTCGGCAACGCGTCGCGCGCGCTGCTTGCTCCCGCCGCAGCGATGGCCGGAGAACATCATTCGCCGATTGCTGTCCGTCCATCTGCATCGAGGCCCGCGCTACCAGCCGCGCAAATTGCATCGCCGCAATTGAATCGCAACGCTCCAGCCTTTCCATCAACCGCCGAGCCTTTGCATCAGCCCGCGCACACGCGCGCTCCTTCGCGGCCGCGCGTAACCGCAGCCCTTCCACGCGCCGAATCACAGCTTTCCCTGACGCTTTTGCGTACTGAAAGCATTCTCTCGGATGAACGAACTGGTTCGCCTCCGAATCGAAAGCTTCCAAGCGGCCCACACTGTGCTTACTTAGCGCCCGATTCAGACGAACTCGGAATTGTGGATCTACTTCCCAACGAGACCGCCGTCGCCGCGGCGCGCGCACTTCCCGCATCCGCTCGGGTGCAACGGCGCAAGCCGGAGCCGATGGATCGCCGCACGAAGGAGTCATCGCCACAACCAGGGCCAACTCCTCGGCGGCGCGATCGGCTGCTGCGATCGTCGAACGCGGCGCTTCGACGCGCGGGTCCCACGAAGCTCGCGGCCGGCAATCGTCGCCTGGCCCCCGCTTCGTGAACGGCGCCCGCTCACTGCTTGCAATGTGCGCGGCGAAAAGCAACCGCTCCCGCGATAGCTGCTCGCGACGATTCGCGCTCTCGCCTCGGCCTTCATTTGCGGCCTTCGCGGACGGGCATTGCTTTTGGTGCGAGCGGCCACATTGAGGCTGAGCTGCGCCACATGTTTTCAGCGTATGAGCGGTGACCAGTCGCGTTACCGTGCGCTGTCGACGGAATACGCTCGGCGCTTCGCCATTTGCGCCGGTGGACAATTCACGCGCGCATATCGCAAGCGGCGCGGGCCGCGCGCGCCGTTTTCCAAGTACGCTCTTGGAGGTGACCACTTGCCTCACCCTCCAAAAGCCCAGCAAATCCGCGCCAGGATTGGCACTACCGTCAGTTGCGTCGACCCGACCGCCCATTTGCGTCATGTTTCGCTCGCTAACCTTTCCGTTTCTGTGCGTAGCACGCCGCACGATGGCCACCGTCAGTCCTTCCGCATAGCTTCGATGGCGAGTCACGTTCGGTGTTCGTGCGCTTTTCGTATACCGCCGTCACAACGTCACCGCGCGATATTTGCGCCTTGTGCGATCGCGATCTTCGCCGTGCATCTGTGGCCGCCCACGCTGAACCTCGGCACGCGCGCACCGTGCCGGCTCGTGTTTTGTGTCCTTGAGCCGATATCTGTCAGCTGCGCGCAAATCATGTGCCTGCACATCGCGCTCCGCCTCCTAACACTGTAATTTCCACCCAACGTAAGTATTCATTCGCGGAGATTTGCAAAAGCGCGGTGAAATACTTTCAGGCGCAACAGGAAACGAGAGGACGCTCAGAACAAAAAGAGGCGTACGCGCGCGGCAAAATGGGGCAGCTCAACAAAATACGCCGTGGGAAAGAAAGTCTATATGTAAGGGCTTTGGCGCAAAACCAAAGCAATGGGGCAAATAGAAACGCGAAAGCCAGACAGGACAGCGCAATTTTGAGCCCTTTGCTTGGCTCAAATGGCGTTGCGAAGCATCTCGGTCCAGGGGAGAGTCTCACGCTGCGATGTCCTAGGCACTCAGTTGAATAGCAACTCTCCCAGGACGAAATTGCCCTCCAAAAGGGGTAGGTACTTCGACCAGCGACTTCGAGATAGAAGAGGTGAGATGTCGCGAATCGTGCCGTCCACGAACGGCGACCCGTAATACAACAGAACATGCCGGGCATGTAGATTGAGGCCGAAACAGTTGAACACTACATAAGACGTTCGCGTCCGTGGACGCCCGGACATCTACTCAGGAATCGACCGCTGCGTGCGCATACCAGTGTGCTTCGGTGTGAATGACGCAGGAAAATCTCGCTCGTCGTGACCTTGACCCCTAAAACTGCGCAGAAGCATATATGATTTTCGCATTTTGCGGAGAGGGGGAAAGATGTCCAAGCGAAAGTACTCGGAAGTGGAGATGATCGGGGCGCTCAAGCAGATGGAAGCGGGGCGCACGGCGGCGGATGTGGGTCGCGAACTGGGCGTGTCGAAACACACCATCTACGCCTGGAAAGCGAAGTACGGCGGGATGAGCGTGGGCGAAGCGCAGCGGCTGCGGCACCTCGAAGATGAGCACCAGCGGCTGAAGAAGCTGGTCGCCGACCTGAGCCTGGACAAGGACATGCTCAAAGCGGTGATTGAAAAAAACGGGTGGAGCTCGTAGGCCGTCGGGAAGAAGCGCGCTGGCTGTGGGAGCATTACTTGGTGAGCCAGCGGCGGGTCTGCGGGCTGCTGGTGCTGGCGGAGTCGAGCTATCGCTATCGAAGCTGCCGGAAGGATGCGGAGTTGCGCCAGCGGCTGACGGAAGCGGCGCGGGAGAAGCCGCGCTGGGGCTACCGGCGGTTGCAGATTGTGTTGGATCAGACCGGAGAGCATGGGAATCACAAGCGAGTATATCGAGTCTATCGGGAAGCCGGGCTGCCCCGGCGGAAGATCACGGCGTGGCGGAAGGAGTACAACGAAGCGCGACCGCACAGCAGCTTGGGCTACGAAACGCCGAGCGCGTTCGCGCGCCGAATGGCGGCTCTCCGGTCGCCTTCGGCTCCCTCCGCGCCGCCATTCGGACAACTGCCACAAGCAGAAGCTATACACTCAGGAGGTTCCAACGTCGTATGATCCACTGCGCAAACTTTGGGGGCAGGTCAAGCCCGAAACGCTAGGTGCAAGGCCTACGCGGACTTTATGCACGCACACCACACTTCCAGACTCGGACTGCCTTGCAAATCACATGCGGGGCTAAGACCGGGGCGCGCGGGGCGGCCAAGTCTCGAGCAGTTGCTCTTTCCGGTAGATCATCGCGTTGATGTCGTACGGGGCAAGCTCAATACTGTGGCCGTGCGTGATGGCGTCGGTGGGGCAGGCTTCAACGCAATAGCCGCAAAATATGCACCTAGAATAGTCGATGTTGTAAGTTTTAGCGTAGCGTTCGCCTGCGGAGATGCGCTGGGCTTCGGTATTTTCAGCGGCCTCGATGAAGATGCAGTTCGCCGGACACGCCGCGGAACACAGGAAGCACGCGACGCACTTTTCCAATCCGTTTTCGTCGCGCTGCAGCACGTGAATGCCGCGATACCGCGGCTGGACGCTAGGCGCCGTCTCCGGAAAGTTCTCCGTGGTCGTCTTGCGGAACATAGTCCGCAACGTGACGCTGAAACCCTTGATCAGCGCGCCAAAAGTGTCCGCGACTTCACCAATAACGGATGGCATGTAATCTTACTTTATCAAATTCGCTCATCAGCAGCAATTACATCCGGGCCATATCGTTCGAGCTGGAGGCTATTCTCCCGGCGGCGACACAGGCGCGGGCTCGTTGATGCGGCCTTTCCCGGTCATTGCCGCGATAATCAGGCGTCCATGGAAGCGTCCGTTCTCGATGAAAATATCCGACGTGTGCTTCCCTCCGACGACCACTCCAGCCACGTACATTCCCGGCACATTCGTTTCCAGAGTATCTGGGTTGCACTCCGGACGCCGCGTCACGGGGTCAAGCCGCACACCCTGCGCTTCAAGGAAACTGAAATCAGGATGATAGCCGGTCATGGCGAACACGTGCGCGGCTGGAAGCTCTTCGTCGTGATGTGAATTCTGGACCCACACGCGACCCGGCTCGATGCGGGTGACTTGCGTGGAAAACATGGCGCGGATTTCTCCGGCGCGAATGCGATTCTCGATATCGGGCTTGACCCAATACTTCAGCGTCTTGCCCATTTCCGCAGCGCGATGCACCAGCGTGACACGCGCTCCACCGCGAAACAGATCGAGCGCCGCTTCCGCCGCCGAATTGCGCGCGCCGATCACCACCACGTCCTGATCCCAGTAGGGGTGCGGATCGGTAAAGTAATGCGACACGTGCGGAAGATCCTCGCCGGGCACTCCCATGTAGTTAGGCATGTCGTAGTAACCGGTGGCGATGATGATTTTCGACGACTGGTATTCGCGCTTCTCCCCGTCGGCGCCCTCGGTGTGAACGCGAAAGCCCTCTTTCTTCTCGCCATGCTCGATGCGGAGGACTTTTTCGTAGAGACGCGTGTCGATCCCGTAATGTTCCACTGCGCGGCGATAATATTTCAACGCTTCCGGACGAGTGGGCTTGTCACCGGAACTGGTCATGGGCAGGTCGCCGATCTCCATGCGCTCCACTGTGGTAAAAAAATGCATGTTGACCGGATAGTGATAAAGAGAGTTGCAGAGGCAGCCCTTGTCGATCACCATGGACCGCAGCCCCGCCCGCTTGGCTTCAATCGCGCAGGCCAGCCCCGTCGGCCCCGCGCCTATGCAAATCACGTCGTGGTGCTCGTCGTAACGCTTTTTCTGCTGTGAGTGAGTTTCCGAATTTGAATTGTCGTTCATATCAGTACGCTTCGGCCTGGAAGTACTTGTGCATCGTCACTTCTACACTATCACAGGACGCAAGCGCACGCAGTCCCATGATCGAAGCACAACGTGTGGATCGTGTTGCGCGGAGGACCGCGGAATCCGCAACGCCTACGCCCCCACCAACTACGCGTTTTTCGGATCCTCCGCAACCGCCAGTGGTAAGTTTAGCGGCTCATTGCAGCGTGAAGTAGAACATGAGGTCCGCTATGTCGTTCGCCCCTGCCGGCCCCCACTCTGTCCATGTGTCGCCATCATTGGTCGAGAATTGCGCTTCAGCATTGGTGGCGCTCCAGACCGTATCTGGAGAGAAGGGCTCGCCGTTCTGGCTCCCGTTCTCCAGCGCACCAGCCGAATAAGTGCTAGTGGCAGTAAGTACCAGCTCATATGCTTTGCCGGCAGCGAGCGTAACCGGCGAGCTGAAGTGGTAGGTCCTCCAAGACGAGAAAGTACCCGAACCCGGGGTGGCTTGTCCTTTAGCCAAAACATTTCCGGAACTGTCTTCCAATGCCGCGCACAGGCCTTCGGATCCGGAGACGAGATTGACAAACACCGACACAGCGCTAACCGTTTTGCTCGAGCCGCCAACGGTAAATAGCTCCTTCACCATATCGTCGGATCCACCAATCGTGGCGCTAAAATCACCGATCATCGTGTAGCCATTGCCTTGATGAAATCCGTTGGAATATCCCAGGTCAACAATGGGCGTGTTACAGCTGTTGCCGGACGCAGGGCCCCAAGTGTTACCGCCATCGCTGCTCCTCAGCACTCCCAACTGCTTAGGAGTAAACGTAGGCTGCGCAGCACTAGTCACACTCGGACAGGTTAGAGACGACGAGCTCCAAATCGCATCGAGTGATGAAAAATTCGCCGTCGGATTGCTGGCGATGTTCTCGAAAACGATGTGGTATTCCGTGCCCGCGACGACCGAGACCGCTTGCCCAAAAGACAACTTTCGAAAGGTGGACGACTGTGCCCTGCATGCTGATGTGATTTCCCCGCCGCCGCACACCCAAAAAGGAGTGACGCTTCCAAGCGGCTGCGCGCTCATATCCGGCTCTCCGGAACCGTTGTCTGGGTAGACGTTTATTTGCAGCTTGGCGCCATCCCCGGCGCCATAAAGTCCCGTACCCGTTGTGCAGGAGTTACCTGTTTCTGTTTTGCAATCGACGAAGTAAGGCATCAGGGTGGCGATGCTTCCAGTTTGCTGCGCTGTAAATGTGTAGTCCACGTATTCCGTTGAACTATTCAACGCAAAGTTATTCAGCGAGATCATGTTGATTCCCGGCCCATAGTACTGCGATGAAGACGGCTGGCTACCTCCCGTGGAAGTTGGCGCGCCAGTCGCCACATCAAGCGCGAGTGTCACCTGCGCGGTCTGGGGAGTCTGCTCCGAGTCTTTTACCGTAACCGGGATCATGGACTGGCCCGTCGTCGTAGGTGTTCCTGAAAAAACCCCTGCTGAACTCATGGTCAGTCCGGCCGGCAATGCTCCTGAAGCGGACCATACGTACGGTGCCGTGCCTCCGGTGGCAGCCAGCAGAGCGCTATAGGGGGAATTACCGGTCGCATCGGGAAGTTGAGTCGTCGTGATTTCCAGCTGACTCGTAGTTGTTGGATCAGACGGAGTGCTTGGGCTGCTGGGATCCGTCGGGTTGCTCGGATTCGATGGATCCGTTGGATTCGTGGGATTTGTCGGATTCGTCGGGCTGGTCGGGTTGGTTGGATTCGTGGTGATGCTATTGCGCCCGGCAGTCGTCGTTCCGCAGCCGATAGACATGCATCCCAGCGCAAAAATACACGCGAGTAGCTCGAGACGGTTTTTCATCCACAACTCTCCTTAAGCTCTTTCTGCTTATGTCCGTCGGACTGAACGCTGGGCAGTAATCCCGAGAGCGGAAGAGCGGTGGACGTGAATTCAGAGCTCCGCGGACTTAAGGTCTATACCGCACTTTGGGAGAGGAAAACACCTGGTCTGAAGTACAGGTGAAGTACAGGGGGGCGACTACTGTACCTGCGAGTATCGACGGGGATATGGGAAGAAACGGCCCGAACTAACTGATACAGCAGTAATTAGAGGCAGGTTGGCTAGAGTTCCGCGAGAGGAGACTTAGGACGAAGCGCGACCTGACTTGCGGGTGACGAATTTATGGGCCATGCCGAGTAGATCGCGCAACATTGGCATGTCGATACGGGAGAGGCGAACCAGTACGGCAGAATACGGGCGGTAGTGATCGGTGACGTAGTATATGTCCGGCGCGGTGGAGAGCAATGCGGCGCGCTCCTCGAAATCCACACGCACCATCAGCGAGCCAGGCTCGGCGGAGCGATTCACGGGAATGCAGGCCAGTAATTTTCCGCGAACCTTGAGCGCCGAGGCGCCGTGCATGCTGCTCTCCTCCACGCCGGGAAGCGTGAGTCCGATCTTGCGAACGGTTTCGAAGCTGATTGCGCGTTTCGCCATGGGTGGGAGCTGCACGCGACTATACACAGACGCAGGATTGCGTACAATTCCAACCATCTTCGATCCAATAATCCCCTAATCCCCGAAGGAAGACGCGTTCAAAAAGTTTGCCACTGATAGTGCTATAGTGTTATATATCGCCAGTATGCAGATCCTAGTGCGGGCGGGAAACGAACTGCCCATCTACCGCCAGATCATGGGCCAAATCACCGAAGCTCTCGCGATAGGGCGTCTTCAGCCCGGCGAAAAACTGCCCTCACATCGTGAACTGGCCGAGGAACTGGTCATTGCGCCTTTGACCGTCAAGAAAGCATACGACGAGCTGGAATCGCTCGGCTTTCTTGAAACCCAGCGCGGGCGCGGCACGTTCGTTTGCAGCAGACTGCCCAAATTGAAAATGGCGCACCAGCGCGAGCAAATCGACGCGGCGGCGCGAAAATTGTTGTCGCTGGCGTACATGGTTGGACTCGATCTGGATGACGTGATCGGGATTCTCAGGAACGCGCAAGATGAATTGTTGCAGGGGGCGTATAGCGCCGCCAGCCGCGCAGTGGCCAAGGAGAGAACGTGAACAACGCCTTGGAGTTTGTTAACGTGGTCAGGGCCTACGTGCGCGGTGTTCCCGTCCTGAACGGAGTAACGTTTTCCGTCACCGAGGGCGAGGTCGTGGGGCTGTTGGGCCGCAACGGATCGGGCAAGACCACCTTGATCCATATCGCCTTGGGCATGCTTTTCCCGCAAGCGGGTTCCGTCCGCGTGTTCGGCGTCTCTCCCAGCGAGCACGCGGTCGCGATTAAGAGGCGCATCGGCTACGTCGCCGAAGAGCAGGTGCTGTCTCGCACTTCATCAGTCGCGGAGTTGATCGCCCTTCACCGCTATCTGTTCCGGCTCTGGGACGACAAATTGGAGCGCGAAATTCTTGATCGGTTCGGCCTCCATGCGAACAACAAGATTTTGGGGCTAAGCAAAGGGCAAGCCCGCGCCGTGGCTCTTCTTTGCGCCGTCTGCCACCGGCCCGAATTGCTCATCCTAGATGAGCCTGCTGCCGGACTCGATCCAGCCGCACGCCGTGAATTCCTAGAGGTCGCTATCCAACTACTCAACCGGGCGGGGACAACCATTCTGTTTTCGTCCCATTACATGGGCGACATCGAACGGATTGGAAGCCGGGTCGTCGTGCTGGATGACGGGACTGTCTTTCTCGATTCCAGCGTAGACCGTTTGCGTGAGGAATACTGCGTGGCTCTGGTTCCGACGCGATCCGTAGCGGACGCGGAGCTTCTGGCGCGGATTCCGGGATACGTTCGTGCGCGCGAGCACTACGGAGACTGGCACACCGTCTTTCAGGGAACGCCAGAAGCCGTCAAGAAACTGCTGGAACAGTCGCTGGGATCGGACGGAATACGCTGCGAGCGGACGAACTTGGAGGAATTGTTTGTGGAGCTGATGGGCAGCAAACAGGAGCAAGAGCCGTGATCTTCCGTCTCATCGAGCTTGAGCATTCGTGGAAGACACATCTTGCCCTCTGGGCGTTTGTGTGCCTGTTTGACTTCGGGGTTTTGCCCTCGATTGGGCACCCTCTAATCACCTTCGACATGGTCATCGTCGTGACCTGTTTCTCGGTGATCTATCCGGGCCGAGTCCGACCGATAGGCACTCGGCTCGAATCGGCTCTGCCAATCCATGCACGCAATCTCTTCGCGAGCCATCTGCTAGTGGATATCACCTATTGTTGGGTATACATTTTCACGGCCGTTGCTGCTGCCGTGGCAATCTCCCACCTCGACCTGTCTGCGGTAGCCTTGGACGCAAGTGCCGTCACTACAGTCGGACTTGTTGCCCGCCACTCGGTGGGGATGCACGAGTGGAAGGTGCGCCGGAAATGGAGATGGATCATCGGGCTGGGCACCTATGCTGTCCTGATCGCAGCTCTTGGAATGCATTACAAGCCGGAGCCAGCGGTCGCGCCCGCGTACGTCCTCCCGGCCTGCGCGTTGGCGGCCGTGGCTCTGTTCTGGATAGACTGGGTGTCGTTCCCGCAGGCGTTTGAAATCGCGCCGCGCGAACCGGTCGAACAGAAATCTGCCAATAGCCGGTTACGGCTACCTGCATTCGCAGGACTGCCAATTCTGCGCTCGTTTGCTGGCAAGGAATCAATCGCGTTTTCGTGCGCGCTGCTGGTCGTCGGATGCATAGGAACGGTCTTTTTCGGGATCGTTATTGTTTTCATCTCATTTTTTGTGACAATTGCGGGGCTTAGAGGCACGGGGCGCTGGCTGTTTCTCCTGCCTATTTCACGGCACAAGCTGTTCGCGGCGACGATCCTGCCTCCTCTAGGATCTTTCGCGCTCGGCAGCTTGTTCGGCGTGTGCTTTTCATCCCGGCCGCCGAGAGAGGCGATCCTCGGCGTCGCTACCGTTGCCGCCGCGTCGTTGCTGGCCTTATTTGCCGCTGAACTTCCTTCCCTACTTCGTAGGCTGGGAGCTGCGTGGGTGGTCCTGCTCACGTGCGCGGCATCTTCTTCGGTGGCTTGGGCGGTCTGGCGATGGTGTCGTCCGACGACGAACGCCAGCGGGATAAAAACCCTGCCGATTGAGACAATCGTTGGAAAGGCTCTGCCTGATCGTCTGCCCCTGTTGATTGTGGCCTCCGCCATGGGCGTGATAGCTCTATACTGGCTAGCGTACGCGGGCTTCCGCCGCTTACAAGTCAAACCGCAACGAATGACGCTTATTCGGTAAGGGAGGCGGAACCGCGATAACTCCAGCCCGCCACCTGTCCTAAACCTGTACTTCCGACCAGTTGCTTTTCCCACCCCCATTCTTGCTATCGTCGATCTGTGGTTATGCGTCTAGACGGAACACTCGTCGCCAAAGTGGCTGCCGCCAGCAGCAGGGAGATTTCCGCCTCGCCCCTCGTCGCAGTCAGCCCCGGCACAATCACCCACTCCGAAGTCATCCATGTCGCGGCCAAAGGCCTGGCAACCAGCCACCCTGTTGCCCCTCAACGCACTTCAGGGCGCCGGATCCTTCCTGCCTTGCTCGCCATGGCGAAGGAATGGAGCGCAGCCGACGGAAACACCAGCCGTAACGCGATGGAAGGGTGGGGTTTTAATCTCGCGACAATTAATCGCGCAAACCCCGCAATTGCTTCTAGGGGGTCGGCGCATCAGGTCCGGAAAAACCGCGCTTGGCAAAACGCGCTACTCTTTGCGAGGTTTCACCTGCGCGAAGTCTTGGCCTTCGGCTCCCATCAATCGCTATTCATCAGTCACGAATCAGGTGTTGTTACCCGGAACAGGCAATCGAGTAGAAACGCACGTAAGTGATAGAAAACAAAAGACCGCAGAGGCGCTTACCCGGAACGTCCCGGTGCGTGTATTTCTTCACCGATCATTGCCTCTCGCGCATCGGTCGCGCGAGCAGAGCGTCGGGATCGCGCCCACCTGGCTCGATACTCTTGGCTAGGCTTTTTCTTGGGCCAGCCCGGCGAACTCCAGCCGACCGGCGACGGGTTCCCTGCGGAGAGTGGGCGTTTCTTTGCGCGCGGGAGACGAGCGGCCGCGCTTGCGCTCGTACATGGCGCAGTCGGCTTCTTCCATCAAGTCGCCGAGGCCGACCGGACGCTGCGGGTCGAACCACGCCGCACCCACGCTGAGCGAGAGTTCGTACCGCGTCTCGTCGCGGGACACTTTGTTGAGGCACTTTTGAAGGCGAGCCATGACGGTTTGCTGATGGCGAGGTGGCAGATCCATGGCCAGCACGGCGAATTCGTCGCCACTGATGCGAGCAAGGATATCGGAATCGCGAAATACCTCTTCGAGAGCGTCAGCAGCGCGAACAATGGCCAGATCGCCTTCGCGATGGCCGAAGGAGTCGTTGATGGCTTTGAGCCCGTCAAGATCACAGAAAAGCAGCACGGCCGGCTTTTGATTGCGGCGCGCCATTTTGAGTTGGTGCGTGGCGGCGGCGAAAAATCCGCGTCGGTTGTAAAGCGCGGTGAGATCGTCGCAGAGAGCGAGATGGCTGAGTTCGCGTTCGAGCAAAGCGTGTTTCACGGCGTACCAGACGGCAGGATGAACGGCAACGCGCAGAACTTCCGCGTCTGGCTTGCCCGATTTCAGGGCGCTGGAGATTTCGTCCAGATCGTGAAGGACGTGGCCGAGTTCCTTATCTGCGGCAATAACTGCCGAGAGGAGGGTTCCTTCCAGGTCCTTTTCCGCAACGCTTCGGCGCGGCTTGAAGGCGATCATCTTACGATGAGATGCGGGAGCTGTGCGTGGTTCTTTAACCTCTTCTGCATCTGCGGTGCTACTCACGAACGGCGAGGTCTGCACTGACATTTCTTTCTCCTAGGGCTAAACCCGAGCGACATTCACATGCTGATGCATAGTTCCATTACCCCAGGTGACGAAACAAGCGGGCAGAGACCTGAGAGCAATTGCTGTGATCGCCCTAGAACTATCGAAGAGCGTTCGGTTCCGCGCGCAAACTGAATGCTTGCGCTAGGTGATTCCTTTGGATAGATGCACTTGCGCACTGATGCGTTGGCAATCTCCGCGGCGTTTGCTGCGCGCTGGGCTCGTCGGACATGAGAGTGCCGGCGCCCTTGCCCTGGCGATGCGACCGAGAGAGCTTTAGCTGCTTCAATGTTGATTGGGTCAAACATCGAAGCTCTTCTCCGGTAACGGCAATTGAACCGAAATTCAATTACCGGGCAGCCGGAGCGCCAGAGGTTCCAAAGCCCTTGACCGTATCCTAAGAGCAAAGGCACCGGATACTACATGGGATGCAGGGCCAGCGGTGGCGATTCAAATCGTGGCGGGAGGATGGCGCTGTAAGCGCCTAACAACGAGGAAGTTTTGAAGAAGCGAAAAAAACTTTAACATGCGCTCTGGAAAACGCGGCCGGGAGCTGCGCCGATCATTTTCGGAAAACATGCCGACGGTCGCGCGGGATTCGAAACGCAGTCTTGGCATTCAAAAATATGGCGAAATAGCTCAGGCGGTGCGCATACCGCGTAGAAATCGAGGCATTTAGTGAACGCTCATCGTGAGATGGAAATTGGCGTTGCAGTCGCTGGTGGGGTCGTCGGTAACGGTCTTTGAGACTGTTCCGCTGCTGATTACAAACTTGAGCGGCTTCTTCGAGAAATTTGGGAGTCCTGTAAAGCGAGCCTCGCCGTTGGTATTCGTGGGCGCTTCGAGTTGCGCTTTGCGAAGGTTCATAAAGCCGTATCTGATAGTGGTTTTGATCTTGGCATTGTAGAGCGGCTTCGCCGTGCTGTCCTTTACGGTAAAATCTGCGCGACAGGAGCCGATGCCTGCGTCAACGGTGGGCACGTCTGGCTGATTGGCGGCGAAAGTCGCGCGGGCGCAGAATCCGACTAATCCCATCACCAACAGCATCAGGCACGAGAACTCCAAAGCCTGTATCTTCCGCTGGTTCATTCGGGTGATCCCTCCCGGCAAAGATACCCCCTCCGGGCGCGGGCCGCAATTCCCTTTCACTCGCGATGAGCGGATGAGCACACAACCCAATTGAGCAGGACTGCCGACGAGCAAGGCCATCGATTAGGCAATGGTCAACGATGGCTTGGAAAGGGGCAAGTCAAAGGCTGCTGACCCCACTTGGATTCAACGGGCTGATGAGGGTGGGTCGGCCTTTCATAGAGAAGGCCAGCGGCACGGACGACGCTTTGGGCCGTGTTACCATCAAAGTTCAGAACACCTCCATGAAGCGCCGGCTGGAACTCGACGCGGCTCGCGGTTTGATGCTAGTTTGGATCGCCCTCACTCACCTTCCGACCGTAATCAGCACATACAGTAATCAGCCATTTGGTTTTGTGTCCGCTTCCGAGGGTTTCATCATGCTCGCGGCGCTATTCAGCGGGCGAAATTACCTGAAGCTGGCGCAACGCGAGGGTTACCCGGCCATGGGGAAAAAAGCCGGAACGCGAGGGCTGCGCCTCTACGCGTACCACGTGCTGCTGTTGTGCCTGGCGTTTGGAGTGCTGGCGCCGCTGGCCGCCAGCGGCATTCGGCCGGGCGTTCACAATATGCTCGATTTCTATTTTGCGGCGCCGCATCGCGCGCTGCTGGACGCGGCCCTGCTGATCTACCGGCCACCCCTGCTGGATATTTTGCCGATGTACATCCTGTTTTCCGTGGTGCTGACGCCGCTAGCGCTGAAGTTCGGAGAAAAGTTTGGATGGAAATACGTCCTGGGCGTGAGTGGCGGAGTTTGGCTGGCGGCGCAGTGCGGATTGAAGCAGGCGGTTTACGTAGGGCTTTCCCATGTGGTAGCGATGAGGATTCCGCTGAGAAACATGGGCGCGTTCGATCTGTGGGCGTGGCAATTTCTTTGGGTTGGCGGGTTATGGCTGGGAGCGAGGTGGGTGCGCAACGATCTACCGATCGAAAAGTGGGCGCGGAAGGTTGTCTGGCCAGCGGTGGCGATCGCGCTGGGCTTTTGCGTTATGCGCTACGCGGTGTTCCCCAACGTGCAGCCGGCGATGCTGGGAGTGCTTTTCGACAAATGGCATCTGGGCGTGGTGAGGATCATCGACTTCGCAGCCGTGGCGGCCGTGCTGATTCGATTCAATAGCAAGCTGAAATGGGTCGCGTTCCGGCCCCTGGTGATGCTGGGACAGGCGTCGTTGCAAGTTTTTTGCGTCCATTTGCTATTTTGCTTTGTGGGTCTGACGCTGATGGGCACCGCCGAAGTAGTGACTGGCTGGACGGAAGGCGCATTGATGGCCGCAACGCTTGCCGGAATGCTGGTGACCGCGAAGATATTCGAGAAGAGCAAGCCGGGCGGCGGAGGGCGGCCGAAGCCGCAGGTGCAGCCGCTGGCGATCGGGAATGAATCGGCGCGGAGCTAGCGGCTCGTCTGTGTCAGTATTTGTAGATCGAGTTGGCTATAAACTCGAAGCCGGCACATCTACCACGCTTAACGACGAATTTTTTTGAATTCCCGCCGTAGTTCAGGTCGTACGCGACAATCGGATGCGCGGTTGTTGACATTGGTTCGATGGAGTACACGCCCGGAGGAACGTCCAGCCGGAACCAGCCGCGGTGGTCAGTAATCAACCTGTAAGTTTTGCGTTCACCGTGGATGAAAACGTTAACTCCAGGGAGTCCTTTGTTCGAGGGCACATAGCTAAGAATGACGCGGCCCTCGATAATCCCATCCCGCGGAATCGCGATGCTCTCGATTTCGCCGATCAGTTGGCCAGCTCGGGAAAGCGGAGTGGTATCATCGCAGTTAGTAATCCAGAGTTGATCACGATCGGTGTACGCGAAAATGAGATATTCCCCGTTCGCGTCCAATGTATATCCGCCGCTGTCGTTGCCCGTATAGATATCGATAATTTTGTTGTGCGGCCCTCTAAAGAGCCGGATCACGCTCACACGGTACTGCCAGGCATCCCCGCCGTCGATGGCCTTCACTGACAGCACTTTGCCAGTAAAAACTGCATCGCTGTTTAGAAAATCACAAGCGACAGTTGCGTGTGGCTCGAAGCAGAATCCAAAAGCCGGGATCGCGGCGAAAAGTATCAAGCAGCAAATACACGCCAGCCTTGACGTAAACCAGTGGTTCGAAGGGGTAGCTCCAGCCGCCATTTTCATCAAGCATTCCATCGCACCGCCCAATGCACGCAAAGGGTACACCGGTAGTCGGCTCGCCCGCAAACGAGGCGGATCAACTACATCTTGAGGGTGGCGATAGTGAATTGCGGGACGCGGAAGTAGAGCTTACCGTCGATGATCTCGATGCGCAAAGCCTGCGCGAGCGCGGGCGAGGCGGTGCGGAAGAGGCGCTCGACTTCAGCAGCAGCGTCCGGCGGAGTATTCATTCGGCGAATCCACGCGGCGAAATCCATTGGGCCGCCCTTTTCGGAAACGGCGCCCACTTCCTCAGTAACAATTTTCAGCCCAGCAGAAGCGACGAACTCGCGCCATTCGCTGGGTCGATAATTGCGGACATGCGAAGGATCGCGAAGTGTTTCGAGGTGATTCCACTCGCTCGCGAGTTTTTCGTCCTCGGGCGCGGTGCTATCGACGATCACCACGCGCGCGGCGGGGCGGGCCACGCGCGCCATTTCGCGAACGGAGGCGCGAACGTCGGCGAAGTGATGCGGCGCCTGGCGGACGGTGACGATATCGAAGCTGGCGTCCGGGAACGGGAGCGACTCGGCCGTTCCCTGGCGGATGGTAACGTTCCTCAGTCCGCGGGCGGAGGCATTGCGCGCGGTTTCGGCCAGCATAGGCTCCGTCAGATCGTAGGCAACGACTTGCGCGACGTGAGGCGCAAGCGCCAAGGCTGTGTGGCCCGCCCCAGTGGCGATATCGAGCGCCACATCCGTTGGCTTGGGACGGGCGAGTTCGACCACGCGTTCGAGCGCGGCGGGGTCGCTATGCGTCAGGCTGACGGTGTAAGCATTGGCGGCTGCGCCGAACTGCGCCGTTACCCGGCCGTGAATCTGCGCGGATGGTTCGGCTTCTTCAATACGATCTTTAGCGGGCATCGAAAGCTCCTGACAGAAAAGTACAGTCTGCGCGTGGGTATGTCCAATTGTCTCTGCTTATGCGGCATTCGACCCATTTATGAGGAGATAAAACTGCGCAGACTCACCCGCCGTTCCGGCACGAGATTCTTCATCCTCTCTGCAACGCGCGATTTCCGCGCGAGCCGGGTACAAGTGGTGCGGGAATCGCGTTGCGCGTCCCCAGAGTGACAATTTCGCAGGAGCATCCTGGCAATCTATCGGGTTCATTCTCGCTCAGGATTTTCTATTCGCAACTGAGGCCCCTGGTGGCGCAGAGCCGCAGACTCCTCAATTGCGGTGCGTTACTTGTTGACCCAGGCGAGGAGCGGTATATACTTCCGGCGGCTTGACTTGCCTCCCACCCCAACGTGGAACGGTGCGCCGGGGACCGAGGCAACAGCGTGGGGTTGCTCCCGGATTGGATGGGACTTATGAACCTGCAAGTCGCGTCCAAGGCAGCAGCGCCGGACGGCGAAATCGTAAGAGCAGGAAATCGCAAAACCAAGGAATTCCAAGGAGGCAGCAGATGAAGAAGTGGCTGGTAGCTGTGGGGCTGGCGGCAGCATTTGCAATTCCCGCAATGGCGGCCACGACGACGTGGCAGATCGACCCGAATCACGCCAACGCGCAATTTTTCGTCAAGCACCTGGGGATTTCCACGGTGCAGGGCGAGTTCACGAAAGTAACCGGCACGATCACCACAGACGATAACGACATCACGAAGTCCACGGTAGACGTGACGATTCCCGCGGATACCGTCTACACGCGCGTGGCCATGCGCGACAACGATCTAAAGAGCCAGCACTTCCTCGATGTGGCGCAGTATCCGACGATTACCTTCAAGTCCACGAGCATCACCAAGACAGGCGATGACACCTACGACCTGAATGGCAATCTGACCATTCGCGGCGTCACCAAGCCGGTAACGCTGAAGGTGAGCGACCTGAGCAAGCCGATTAAAGCGATGGGCGGATGGCGCCGCGGCGTTTCAGCGACCACCACGATCAACCGGCAGGACTTTGGCGTGGCGGCCGATCCGGGCATGGTTGGGAATGAGCTTCACATCCTGATCGACCTGGAAATGGCGCATAAGTAAGAGCAGGAACGTTCTGCGGCACGAGCGTCGTTTTGAGATGCTCCTTTGAGCGTTGGTGCGGGGCTTCTGGCGGAGCCCCGCACGCAGTTTTGCCCCGAGTACCTAACCCACCGGATGATGGTCGACGAGGCCACCTACGCGCTTGCCGCGGCTTTTCTTCGTCGCGTGACGTGCTCCGCCAAATAAACCCCTAGCAGGACCAGCGCGCTGCCTGCAACGAAGTTGCGCGTGGGATGCTCACCCAAGATCGGAATCGACAGCAAAACCACAATCACCGGCTGGCAATAGTTCAGCACCACCACGCGCGACGCGTCCATGTAACGCAAAATCCAATAGAACACCATGTAGGCGACGGTGGAGCTGAGTACGGCCATATAGAGCATGCCCGTCCAGCCAACCCAGCCAACTTTGCTCCAATCGAGACGCAGCGCCTGATGAACGGTCAACGGAGAAATTAGAATGGTGGCGACGACGATATTGAAAGCGGTCATGGAGACGGCGTCGTAATCGGCGGCCACGCGCTTGCCGAGGACGGCGTAGGTAGCGAAACCGGTGATGCCGACGAGAGTAATCAGATCGCCGAGCAGCAGCGGCGAATGGAGGGAGGAGCCGCGTCCCATTTCGATCAGGAGAATTCCTGCGATCGAAATCGCCATGCCAATGATTTTGCCCGCAGTGAGCTTTTCGAGCTTGAGCAGCCATGCGAAGAGGAGCACCAGCAGCGGGCCGAGCGCGACCACGATGACGGAATGCTCCGAACTGGTGAAGCTCAAGCCGACGGTGAAGCAGCCCTGATTAATCAGAATTCCGAAAAATCCCAGGTAAATGAACGTCCAAAGATCGCGGAGGCGCGGGCGAACGCGATTTTTGCGCGAGAAATAAACGGAGAGCGCGACAACCGCGGCCACCGGAAAACGGAATGAGGCGAGAGTGAACGCATCGATATGGCGCAGCGTGATTTTGCCGACAATATAGTTGCAAGACCAGATCAGCAAAATCAGGACGAGCGACGCCCCGACAAGAGCGCGGCTAGGACGCCGGCCTGCTGCATTAATTTTATTCGGCGTGATTTCCTGTTGCGGGGCGCTCAAGATTCCATGCTTTCACAGTTTTCATTCGAGGACATCCGGGTTTCTATTCCAAAACCTCAAGGCGGGCCGTTAGCGAATCGATGCGGTCGAGGCGCGGCGTGTAGCCAATGCCCGGCGCGGTGGGCACGCGGATGGCGCCCTGGTTTGAAACTTCCACTTCCGGATCGATGATGTCTTCGCTCCAATAGCGGCGGCTGGCGGACACATCGCCCGGCAAGGAAAAGTTGGAGAGCGACGACATGGCGATATTGTGGGCGCGGCCGATGCCGGATTCGAGCATGCCTCCGCACCATACGGGAATGGATTTCGATTCGCAAAGATCGTGGACGCGGCGGGCGGGAGCGTGGCCTCCCACGCGACCGAGCTTGATATTGATGATGCGGCAAGCTCCCAGTTCGATGGCGGCGCGCGCGTTCTCGACGTCATGGATGCATTCGTCGAGGCAAATCGGCGTATCGAGCTTGCGCTGCAGAGCGGCGTGCGAGTAAATGTCGTCATAGCCAAGCGGCTGCTCGATCATCATTAGGTGGAATGCGTCGAGCTGCTTGAGCAGGGGCGCATCTTCCATGCGATAGGCGGAGTTGGCGTCAACCATTAAGCGGATTTGCGGAAAGCGCTGGCGCAGCGCGCGAACCAGCTCCAGATCAAGGCCGGGCTTGATCTTAATTTTGATGCGCTGGTATCCGGCGGCAAGTTCTTTTTCGACTTTTTCGATTAGCGTGGCAATCGAGGGCTGAATGCCGATGGAGACGCCGCAGGGAATTTCGGCGCGAGTGCCGCCGAGCAGTTTAGCCAGCGCAACGTTCTTCTGCTTGGCTTCCGAATCCCAAATAGCGGTTTCGAGAGCGGCCTTAGCCATGTTGTGTCCGCGAATCGGCAAGAGCAACTCCCAAACGTCCGCTGCTGATGAGAATTCCCTGCCCTTCATCATCCGCCAGGCGTGATCGCGCAGGATGTGCCAGGCGGTTTCAACGGTTTCGTAGGAATAAAACGGCCCCTCTCCGGCCGTGGATTCTCCCCAACCAACGATTCCGTCGACATCGGCTTCCAGAAGCACGATGCGGCGAATATCGGTTTTGCCAAAGCTGGTTTCGAAAGGCGAAAGCAGGCGCAGATGAATTTCGCGCAGGGTGACTTTACGGAGTTTCATTCCGTTCCTTTCGGCACGAGCGGAGGAAGATGCAGGCCGGCAATGGCATCAGCCGGTTCGAGGATGTAGTCCACGGTCGCGCCGCAATTTTCGACTGAAGTGGCCGAGTAACCCTGCGAAAGCCATTTTTGAAATTGTTCGCGCGCCTCGGATTGGATGCGAATGGCCGCATCGCGGTCCTTCGACTTGCGGTCGGAAATATCCGCTGGAAGCGAGATGCGCACGGCGTTTCCTCCCGATGGCGGCGGATCGTCCGCGAGAATCGATTTGACGCGTTCGGACGCGAGCCACCATTCAGCCAGCAAGCGATCCGTGGGAATCCCGGCGTGCAGAGGGCTCCCTGTAATACCGTAGCAATCCGGGATGAAGCGGCGAACGATTGCGCCGAGCTTCACGAGATTAAAATGCGCGTTCTTTAATTCCAAGGGATCGAAGGTCCATTCAACGAGATCGATGCCGCGCTTGAGCGCGTCTTGGCGCTGAAACAGTTTCAAACTGCGTCCCACGCCACGATCGCGGTATTCAGGCAGCACTGCGGTCATGTGCGAGTAGATGAACGGCGAGCCGACCTGCTGCGCCGATCCGGACCGTGCGGGCAAATTGCGCAAGCCAATAAGACCCTGCGTGAAGCCGACCATTTTGGCGCCTTCGAATGCGCCCAGGATCTGTCCGCCGGCGTGGCGCACGGCCACGAACATCGGAACGGGCACGCTAATTTCGTGGCCCCAAACGATGTCCTGGACGCGAACGCATTCTTCGATTTCCGAAAGATCCGAACAGCGGCGAACTTGAATTTCCTGCGGAGCTGACGGAGTGCTCATGCCAGTGCGCCGCCAGACGCTCCGTTTTCTAGTTGCGCGGGCTTAACGCCGCCGAAGAGCGCCAGTTCGCGCCATTTCCAGTGGCAGTCAACATCATCGAAGCCGATTTCGCGCAGCCAGCGCAACTGGGTGTCCAGATCGAGCAGCTTGTTGGAAGGATCTTCGTCCTCCCAACCGATGGCTTTCAGGAACGCGCGGTGAAGCGAGGGAGTGGGTGAGTCGACGTGTTCGAGATTGGCGAAGAGGCCTCCGGGATTGAGCGCGCGAAAGGCTTCCGCGTAGAGATCGCGCTTGCGTTCATGGTGAACGTGATGAATGGCGAAGCTGGAAATGATTGCGTCGAATAGGCCGAGATCGGGCAGCTGACGATCGAAATCGTGAGCGACGATTTTTATCGCGGGATCGCCCTCAAACTGCCGGTGCAGTTGGTCCAGCATCGTCGAGGAGAAATCCAGCGCGACGAAGTGCGCCTGCGGCCGGGCGACCCGGACCAACGAAAGCAGGCGTCCCGCGCCGCTGCCCAAATCGAGAATGCGTAGTGGCTCCTTCGGAAGGAATTCGAGCAAGGTCGCTTCGCCCTCCACGCGATGCGGAATCGAGTCGGCGCGTCGGAGATATTCGAGCGCATGCTCGGCGGTGGACCACA
Source organism: Candidatus Acidiferrales bacterium (assembly GCA_050746725.1). Classification (GTDB taxonomy): domain Bacteria; phylum Acidobacteriota; class Terriglobia; order Acidiferrales; family UBA7541; genus Palsa-295. The sequence goes on from JBOGMX010000005.1 coordinate 45,118, forward strand.
GATTGACGTCAGACGGTGCGGTCACGGATTCAACGACCTCCGTAATGCATTAAGCCTCGCGAAAGACTATAAGTCCAATTTCTAATTCTTGCGAACGACATAACGATAGCTTATGCAGAGCGCGGGGCGCATTCCGGGAAACTTTATTGTCATCCAACTAAATGGAAGACTTCGACTCGTCCCAGAGTTCTTCCATGCGCCGGCGCGGCAAATCGCCAAGTCGCGAGCCTTCGCGAGCGGCAGCGGATTCCATCCACTCAAAGCGGCGTTTGAATTTACGATTGGCTTTTTTCAGCGCGCTCTCCGGATCGACGCCGATGAAACGCGCGACGTTTACGCCCGCGAACAGCAGGTCGCCAACTTCTTCCTCAACTTCCGGCGTAAGCCGCTCGGCATGGGAGCGCGCGTCGGTGTGCTCGGAGGTCGCATGGGCGCTGGGAAGCGCGGACAAAAGCTCGTGGCGCTCTTCGTCCATTTTGTCGAGCACGCCTTCGAGGTTGTCCCAATCGAACCCGATGCGCGAAGCGCGGCGCGTCAGCTGATAGGCTTCCAGCACGCCGGGCAGCGAGCGCGGCACGCCGGCGAGGATCGATTCCGGTTCGTCGGCTTTAGGGGGAGATTGTTGAGCCGCATTGTCGTACGACTTGCCCTTTACAGTGGTTTGCTCCGCTTTTTCAGCGGCGCGTTCGGCGGCTTTGATCTGTTCCCAATTTTTCAGCACCGCGCCGGGGGTTTCCGCGATGACGTTGCCGAACACGTGAGGATGGCGGCGAACCATTTTGGCGTAAACGGACTCGATCACGTCGGAGATATTGAAGCGGCCATCGGCGTCGGCAATATTCGCGTGAAAGACGACTTGCAACAGCAGGTCTCCCAACTCGGACGCGAATTTTCGCGGATCGCTCGAATCCATGGCGTCGAGAACTTCGTAGGCTTCCTCGACCAGGTATTTGCGCAGGGACGCGTGCGTTTGTTCGCGGTCCCACGGACAGCCGGTCGGCGAGCGCAAGCGCGCTTGCAGCGCCACGAGCCTGGCGAACCATTCACCGGCGGCTTTATCGCGCTTGGTGACCCGAACTTCCGCTCGTGACTTCGATTTTCGGACCGGCTTGCGCGGCTTCTTTGCATGCGCACGTCGCAGCGCCGCTTTGCTTTTGGTCGGCACTTGTAGCTCCCTTTCAGAAGTAGATATGAAATTTACGGGAGTGAGCCAAAATTCACAAGTGCAACGAGGCGGGACCGCACGGCTTAAATTGAAATCCGGGGTATCGCTTGGCGGGGTGATTAGGCGCCTTCGAGCGCAGCGCTTTACGGTGAAATGGCTCAGCCGCTGGATCGAGTCGCGCCTTCCGCCATGCCGCCGTGGGACGGACCATTCACGCAGTCGCCCGCTTCGAAAAAGTCTCGATCTTGCATTTATCGACTTTCATAATTATCCTCTCACGTGGGTTCGCCGTATGCGTTTGGCGCGTACTTTCCAATTCGCCGGATTCGCTCTCGCAGCCGCTGTTATGGCGACTTGTGCCGGAGCACAGATCTCGACGCCGGCGCCGGCTGCGCGCCAGTCCGCGCCGTTGACGCGTCTGGTGCCTCTGACCGACATTCCCGTCCCGTACGATCAGGCCGAGCCGGTCAGCGGCGGCGTGCAACGAATCACGACTCCCGAAGACCGTGCGCAGACGCTGCAGTTATTGCAAAACGCGCGGTTGGTGTCAGACATCCGATTGCATCCATACGACATGAAAACGTCTTTCACAACGTACGGATCGTCCTCCTCCGATGGGCGCTGGATTCTGGAGGACATGTCCCCCAGCCACACCATCTATCGCTGGACCGCGCAAGGGCCGAGATTTTCGGGCGTATTTATTACCGAGAACCGCTTGCTTTGGAGCAATCAGGCGGGCGGTGCGATGCCGCTTCGACTGGCGCAGGTCCGCATGGCCATGTGGGGACGGTACGTTCCGAGCATCGGTCCCTTTGCCTCCCTGCGCGTGGCGACTGGCAACGTGAACGGCGGTGCGGTTCGCTGCGTGCTGGTAGCTCGCAACGTCAGCCGCCGTGCCCAACCGCAGTTTCCGCATGGCCGCAGCTTCGCTGAGTCTGAATACTGCATCGACCCGGAAAGCGGGCTCCTAACATCATATTCGCCCTACCCCGGAGCGTACATTCGCTTCGATTACGCAAACGCTTTCCATTTTCACCGGCAGATCATTCCGGGCGGCTTCACGATTATTGAGAACGGCCAGACGGTGATCGAGGCGCGCATCGATAGCGTCACCGCGGCCCCCACCAACACCAGCAATCTTTTTGACACCTCGGGACTGAACGCGCTGGGTGTCGGTCAGGTGATCGTGCCGCGTCTGATCGATAAGGGGTATCAGACCGCGTTGCAACTCGGCCCTGATTCGGCTCCGCAGGTCGTCGCCTTGCACGGGATGATCGGCCCCAAGGGCCAACTTACAGAGGTCGAGATCCTGGCAACAACCAATTCCGCGCTGGACGACGCCGCGATCAAGCATGCAAGTTTGTCGGGTGCCGTGCGCATGCCTCGCCATCCGCAGCCCGGCGAAACTCCCCGGTCGCGTGAAGCCGTTTTCATAATTGAATTCGTCCCGGCGCTCCCGGCATCCTCCCTCAACTCCACTCCGGCGAACTAACGCCCATCGGGTCGACGCGCGGCAACACCAACAGATATCAGAAAGCGCTCGGCCAAAGCAGGAGCCACACAGGCAAATTGGAATTCGCGCTACCGAGTTGTGGGGTGATTTAGCGCGTTCCGAGTGCGGCGGCTTCTGTTATTCTCATGCTTCGCGTTTGTTACTTCCACGTGGCTGACGCGGCAAATCCTTCAAACGGGAGAATTGTGACAGTGAGTTCCTCAACGATTGCCAGCAAACCTGCGAAGCGGGCGTTCAATTTCAACGCCGGACCGGCCGCAATGCCGCTGCCCGTGCTCGAAAAGATGCGCGACGAACTGATCGAGTACGCCGGGACGGGCATGTCCGTGATGGAAATGAGCCACCGGTCGGCGGCGTTCGAAGCGATCAACGACAAGGCGGAGCAATCGCTGAGGCGTCTGCTGGCGATTCCGGCGGACTACTCCGTCGTATTTCTACAGGGCGGTGCGAGCCTGCAATTCGCCATGGTGCCCATGAATTTCTACGCGGCCGGGAAGCCCGTGGACGTCCTGCACACCGGGGCGTGGACGGCCAAGGCAATCGAAGAAGTCAAAAAAGTGGCGGACTGCCGATTGGCCGCGTCGGGTGAAGGACAGAAGTTCGCGCGTTTGCCGAAGAGCAGCGAGATCTCGTTTGACGCGAACGCTTCGTACGTTCACATCTGCACGAACAATACGATCGAAGGAACGCAGTGGCACTCGATCCCGGAAACCGGCAGCGTCCCTATGGTGGCCGATATGTCGTCCGACATTATGTCCCGCCCGGTGGACGTGAAGCGCTTCGGCCTGATTTTCGCGGGCGCGCAGAAGAATATGGGACCGTCGGGGGTGACGGTCGCAATCGTCCGGACTGAGCTGGCGGAACGCGGCAACGACAAGATCGCAAAGATCCTGCAGTACCGCACGTTTATCAAAAACCGTTCGCTTTATAACACGCCGCCCACTTTTGGAATCTACGCGATGGGACTAGTGTTCGATTGGATCGAGGCGCAGGGAGGGCTGGCGGCAATCGAAAAGCGCAACGAGGCCAAGGCCAAGCTGCTCTACGACGCGCTCGACGCCGGTAGCTATTACAAGTGCCCGGTCGAGAAGGAATCGCGGTCGCGGATGAACGTCGTCTTCCGCGTGGCGGGCGGGGACGAAGCTGTTGAGAAAACATTCGCCAAGGAAGCCACTGCGGCCGGACTCATCGGCATTAAAGGACACCGCTCCGTCGGGGGGATGCGCGCGTCGCTCTACAACGCGGTGAGCATCGAAGCGGTCGAGGCTTTAGTCAGCTTCATGCGTGATTTCGAGAAAAAGAACGGCTGATCCTGGGCTCTCAGAAGCGACGGCCAAGTCGCGCACGTCCCCAATCGACACACAATCTTCTGATCAGCGCGTTCTTGACCAACCGAGGCATCGAAGCCACATGCGTGTGGCCAAACGGCCACGCCTGTGCCTTGACTTACATTCGGCCCGCCGCTATCGTGGCAAAGTGACCAGCGTGGTCGCTTCACCTGAACCAAATCATTCTCCGGCGGCAACTCACGCGGGCGATTCGTTTCAGCCCCTTGCGGCTTCCCCGCCCCCCAGCGGGCGCGTCGCCGAAGCCTCGGTTCGCTCGCTTGCGAATACCCCTCCGCCACTCGACGAATATTACAACGCGCTCTTCACACATTTCGGGCCGCAGCATTGGTGGCCCGGCAAGACCCCGTTTGAGATTATCGTCGGCGCGATCCTGACGCAAAACACATCATGGTCGAACGTCGAAAAGGCCATCGCCAATCTGCACGCCGCCAAGCTGCTCCGCCCCGCTGCAATCGAGAACGTTTCGCTGCGAAAACTGGAGCGCATGGTTCGTCCGTCGGGCTATTTCCGGCAAAAGGCTCGCAAGCTGAAGGCCTTCTGCGCGTTCCTGCGCGCTGAATATCGCGGGTCGTTGAAGCGCATGTTCTCCACGCCCACGATCGTGCTGCGCCAGAAGCTGCTCGGCGTCTTCGGCGTAGGCCCGGAAACCGCGGATTCGATCCTGCTCTACGCGGGCGGGCACTCGGTATTCGTGGTGGACGCGTATGCCAAGCGCATGCTGATAAGGCACGGCTGGGCGGACGAAAGCACGAAATACGAAGACCTCCGCTGGACCTTTGAACGGCAATTTCCCGGCGATGCGCGGCGCTTCAACGAATTGCACGCGCTGATCGTGACCACAGGCAAGAACTTTTGCAGGCGCGCCGAACCGCTCTGCGGCCGCTGCCCGCTGGGGCGTTATCGCGAGGAGGGCCGATGAACGAAACGCGGCCGCACCGAAAAAACTCGTGGTGGCTGATCGTCGGCGGAATCGTGGTGGTACTGCTCGCGGCGCTCGTAATTACGCTCGGATCGTTCAACCCTCCGTTTCGCCCGGAACAAGGAACGCAATTTGCCGTATCCGTCGCGCTCTCGATATTTATCGGAGTCGCGCTGCTTGTGTTCGCTCTCATCCTTACGCGCACGATCGTGCGGACATTGTCCGAGCGACGCGCCGGAACAATCGGGTCGCGATTCAAGGCCAAGATGGTTCTGGGCGCGATGGGAGTGTCGCTGTTGCCGGTGGTGTTCCTGTTTTTCTTCAGCTACGCGCTGGTAAATCGCACGCTGAACAATTGGTTTCCGCGCCCTCTCGAAATCGCCAACGAGCAGAGCAGCGCGCTTTTGAATGAGTTCACCACGCGCGGCTATTCGCGAATGTCGGCGCAAGCAGCGGCGATTTGCCAGATGGTCGAGCAGCAGCACGCCGACTGGGCGGACGCGTCGCACGCCGCCGCTCCGGATGCCGATGCGGTTTGGCGCGTGAACGCGGCCGGCGCGATCGACAAAGTTTTCCCTGAGTCTCTTGCTCCAGCGAACGCGATTCACCGCCAAGCGGGCCCCGTAGGCACATTGCCGACGGGCGCGGAGATTTGGACGGGCAAAAGTGGATCGTATATTGCTGGCCGCGCACCTTGCGCGGCCGGAACCATCGTGGTTGCGCGGAAGGTCCCTGGCGATTTCTTACAACGCTACGATCAGATCGAAGAGCAGACGCATATTTATCAGCAGCAAAAGGAGCACCTGCGCCTTTACAAGCGCGAAATTTTGTTCGCTCTGTTCCTGATCACGCTGCTCTTGGTTTTTAGCACCACGTGGGTGGCGCTATTTCTTTCCAAGCAGGTGACCGTGCCAATCCAGTCGCTAGCGGAAGCCACGCGCGAGCTTTCACGGGGAAACTTCGAGCATCGGATCGACGTGCAGGCTCAGGATGAGCTGGGGACGCTAGTCCGGTCGTTCAACCGCATGGCCGAGCAGCTTGGCGAAGGCCGGCGGCAAATTAATGAGTTCACGCATAGCCTGGAGGAAGCGGTCGAGGAGCGCGAGCGCCGCCGCAAGCTGATGGAAGCGATTCTGGAGAACATACCTACAGGGGTGGTTTCGCTCGACCCGTCGGGCGCGGTGGCACGGGTAAACGGCGCCGTCATCAATATTCTTGGCGAATATGCGCGCGAGGCGCAAACGCTTCCCGATCTCCTAGGTGAGGACGCAGCACGGGAGGTGCAGCATCTGATGCGGCGTTCGCTACGCATGGGCGCGGCTTCGCGCGAACTGGAGATTGCCACGCGAGGGCGGCTGGTGCGCACGGCCGTGACGGTGAGTTCGCTTGGTCCGCGGCGCTCGAATCCGGGGTTCGTGGTCGTAATTGACGATTTGACCGAACTGCTGCGAGCGCAAAAAGCGGCTGCATGGCAGGAAGTGGCGCAACGAATCGCGCACGAAATCAAGAATCCGCTCACGCCCATTCAGCTTTCCGCGCAACGCATTTCGCGATATCTGGATCGCACATCCGCCGCGAAAGAACCGCCCGTGCGGACGGAGTTCGAAAAGCTTTCCGCGGAGTGTGCATCGCTGATCGAGCGCGAGGTGCGGACGCTTGAGTCGCTGGTAGGTGAGTTTTCGCGATTTGCGCGCTTTCCGGCGGCGCGGCTGGCGCCCTCCGAAATCAACCCGGTGGTGCAGAGCGCGATTGCTCTCTTCCAGGATCGGCTGGAAGGAATTACGGTGCGCACCGATCTGGCGGAGTCCCTGCCTCCGGTGAAAGTGGATTCGGAGCTCATGCGGCAGGTGCTGGCCAACTTGATCGACAATGCCGCGGAAGCGATGGAAGGGGCGCGCGTGCGTCAACTGCGGCTGGCGACGCGAACTGTGGGCGATGGAGATGCCGTGGAAATCGAGGTTTCCGATAGCGGGCATGGCATCTCGCCCGCGGACAAGGACAAGCTTTTCCTGCCGCATTTTTCGACCAAAGATCGCGGCACGGGCCTCGGTCTGGCGATTGCGAGCCGAATCGTCGCGGAACATAACGGCACGATCCGCGTGGAAGACAACCTACCCGTTGGCACGCGCATCCTGATCCGCTTTCCGGCGGTCGATCCGGTGGCTTCCACCCCAGCGGGGTAACACTCCAGTCTCTATGCCTACGCGCATCCTCATTGTTGACGACGAAGGCGGCATCCGCGAGTCTCTCGGAGCGCTGCTACGCGACGACGGCTACGAAGTTGAAGCTGTTTCGTCGGGCGAGGAATGCCTGGAGCGCGTCGAGCGCCAGGATTTCGACCTCGTGCTGCTCGACGTGTGGCTCACCGGCGTCGATGGACTGGAAACTCTCGAGCGATTGCAAGCGCGCGACGACGCGCCGATGGTGGTAATGATTTCGGGGCACGGAAACGTCGAAGCGGCCGTGCGAGCCACCAAGCTTGGAGCATTCGATTTTCTTGAAAAACCGCTCTCGATTGAAAAAGTTGCGCTGGTGGTGCGCAACGCGCTCGATTTCATACGGCTCGACCAGGAAAATCAACGGCTGCGCGCTGAGTTGGAAGAGCGCTACCAGATCCTAGGCTCGAGCGTGCCCATGAAGGCGCTGCGGCAGCAAATCGCGCTCACGGCGCCGACTGCCGGCCGCGTGCTGATTTTCGGCGAGAGCGGAACGGGTAAAGAACTTGTCGCGCGAGCGCTGCACGCCAACAGCCCGCGAAGCGCCATGCCTTTCGTGGAGGTAAACTGCGCGGCCATTCCGGAAGAGCTGATCGAGTCCGAGATGTTTGGGCATCACAAGGGCAGTTTCACGGGCGCCACCGAGGACAAAGCCGGAAAATTTCAGAAGGCTGACGGCGGCACCCTTTTTCTTGATGAAGTCGGCGATATGAGTTTAAAGACTCAGTCAAAAGTACTGCGCATCCTGGAACAGCAGAGCGTGGAACCGCTAGGCTCAAATCAGGCGGTAAAAGTGGACGTGCGCGTTCTGGCCGCCACGAATAAGAAGCTGGAAGACGAAATCGCGCGGGGAACTTTTCGGGAGGATCTTTTTTACCGGCTCAACGTGATTCCCTTTTACGTCCCGGCGCTACGCCAGCGAACTGAAGACATTCCCATTCTGGCCGCGCATTTTCTGGCCAGCTTTTGCGAAGCTTACGGAAAAAAGCCAAAGGAATTTAGCCAGGCCGCGCTGGAAATTCTGCTGGCATATCCGTGGCCGGGAAACGTCCGCGAGCTAAAGAACTTGGTCGAGCGGCTGGTGATCATGTCGCCGTCGAATCGCATCGAGCCACATCATCTGCCTCCCGAACTGTTTCGGGGCGCGCCCAAGGACGCGGAGAGGGCCTACCAAACACTGCACGAAGCGCGCGAGGCGTACGAGCGCGAGTTCGTGTTGCGCAAGTTGCAGGAAAATCGCTGGAATATGACGAATACCGCTGCGGCGCTGGGCCTCGAACGCAGCCACCTGTATCGAAAAATGCGCGCGCTGAAAATCGCTCCGTCGAAGGCCTCCTGACGGTTAGCTTTCCGGCTCCTCTTCGTCGAATACTTGAGGCTGGTCCATTTCTTCCTCTGCTTGTCCGGCGCCGATCCGATCGAGTTGGCGATGCCAATCCAATTGGCGGACGATTGCGCGATTCCGGCGCCAGTTGGGCCGCACTTTCACCATCAACTCCAAAAATACGTGCGCGCCGAGAATCGGTTCGAGTTCCTTGCGCGCCAGCGTGCCGATCTTCTTGATCGTCTCACCGCCTTTGCCGATCAGAATTCCCTTCTGGCCCTCGCGCTCGACGTAAATCGTCGCCATGATCTTGATCAAGTCCTTTCGCTCTTCGAACTGGTCGACGAAGACGGCGACCGCGTGCGGCACTTCTTCTCTCGTCATCAGAAGCGCCTGCTCGCGAATCAATTCCGCGGCCAGGAAGCGCTCGGGCTGGTCCGTGAACTGGTCCTGGGGAAAATGGGCCGGCGCTTCCGGGAGTCTCGCGATCCATGCTTTGACTAAGTCCGCGCAGCCTTCGCCCTTAAGCGCGGAGATGGGGAAAGTTTCCGCGAACTCGAATTCCCGCTGCCAGCGGCCGATCAGCGGCAGCAGGAGCGGCTTGCGAATCCGATCCACTTTGTTCAGCAGCAGGAATACCGGGCCGTGAAAGCGCCGCAACCACTTCGCCGAAAAGCGGTCGCCCGCGCCGAATTTCGCCGTCACGTCCACGATCAGCGAAACAATATCGACGCCATCGAGCGACTGCTCGGTTTCGCCCATCATTTGGTGGCTCAGAGGATTGTCGGGCTTGTGAATGCCAGGAGTATCGACGAGGACGATCTGCGCGTCGTCCCGATTCAAAATTCCCTGGATTCGATTGCGGGTGGTCTGCGGCCGTGGCGAGACAATGGCCACTTTCCGTCCCACAACCGTATTCACCAGCGTGGATTTACCCGCGTTGGGCCGCCCCACAATTGCCACGAATCCAGATTTGAATGCCATGCTAGCGGCAGGCGCGCTTTCCGGCGCGTGAGCGTGCAGCAGCGGCGCTCTCACCATCCGCGAAAAGGAAACCCGTCATGAGGGAACGGCGTCGTCGCCAACGACCTTCACCCGCAGCTCGCGCGTGCGCGGACCGTCGAATTCCGCGAAAAATATTGATTGCCATCGCCCGAGCGCCAGTCGTCCGTTGTCGATCCATACGGATTCGGACGAGCCCACGATAGCTGTCTTTATATGGGAATCGGCGTTGCCTTCCGCGTGTTTATAGCCGGCGTCCCGCGGAACGAGCCGGTCGAACGCGGCCTCGATGTCACGAGCAACCGCGGGATCGTCCCCTTCGTTGATCACCACGCCTGCGGTGGTGTGCGGAACGTAGAGAATACACGTGCCGTTGGCGCACTCGGAATCGCGCACGGCCGCCTCGATCTCGTCCGTTACGTCTTTCAATTCTGTTCGGCGAGAGGTTCGAATGGTTAAGGTTCGCGTAAACGCCCGCCCGGATTTGCCAGTACTTGAAGCCATCATCATTGAAGATGCCATCCGCGGCAGCGAAGATCAACAGTCTTGAATCGAAGTTTTACATGGTAATATCCGGCGCTCGAAAGGCAATCCGCGTGGAGCGCCTAACCAAGCGTGCATCACGAAGTGTCGCGCGCCTTCACGACGACGCGCTGGTTCCAACGGGGAGGGATCGGATATGAAAAGCATCTGGGCAGCTTCAGTGATGGCGCTTGCACTCGTTGCGGTCGGGCCCCCGACAATGGCGCAGATTGCGCGTACGCACGTCATGGGCGGGACGATCGCAGGGACCGTGGTGAATGGCGTGTCGGAATTCAAGGGTATCCCGTTCGCGGCGCCGCCCGTGGGCGCCCTGCGCTGGAAGGCACCCCAGTCCGTGAAACCTTGGCACGGAGTTCGGCAGACCACTGCGTTCGGCTCGGCGTGTATGCAGAGCACCTTCGGAGGTGGAGGTGGTCCCGTGGGTCCCGGAACCTCCGTGAGCGAAGATTGCCTATATCTGAACGTCTGGACGCCCGCGAAAACACCCAAAGAGAAGTTGCCGGTGATCGCTTGGATCTACGGTGGCGGCTTCACGGGCGGGATGACCAGCTCTCCGCTCTATGACGGCACCCACTTCGCCCAGAAAGGGGTGGTGTTCGTCAGCATCTCCTATCGGGTCGGTTCGTTTGGCTTCCTCGCCACGCCACAGCTCAGCCGCGAAAGCGGCCACGGATCGGGCAACTACGGACTGCTAGACCAAATCGCCGGGCTCAAATGGATCCAGAGGAACATCGCGAAATTCGGCGGCGATCCGTCCAAGGTCACCCTGCTTGGCCATTCCGCAGGAGGCTTCTCGGTCAGTATGCTGGCCGGCTCCCCCCTGGCCAAGGGACTCTTTCGCGCCGCGATCTCCGAAAGCGGTTCTAGCTTCACGCCGCCAGAGAATTCCCCGTGGGCCGGGACCACTGTCGAAACGCTGAGCATGTCCGAGGCTGCCGGTGAAAAGTGGCTCAAGAGCCTCGGTGCCTTGACATTGAAGGAGGCGCGGGCGCTACCGGCCGCAAAGCTGTTAGCAGCGCAACGCGCTAGGGGTGGGCCGCGCTTCTGGCCACCGGTCGATGGCTACGTCATGGTTGGTGACCAGTACGAACTCTGGCAACACGGCCACTTCAATGACACGCCCATCCTCGTAGGTGACGTTTCGGACGAGGCGGCGGGTTTCGGCGTTCGCAAGACCGATCCGGCAGCCTTCGAAGCGATGGTTCGCCGCGGGTATGGCAAAGAGGCGGATGCCATCCTTGCAGCCTACCCACATGCCACTGATGCGGAAGCCACACGGTCCGGCACGCAGCTTACCAGCGATACGCTCTTCGACTGGAACCAGTACACCTGGGCGCGTCTCGAATCGTCTTACGGCAAGCACAAGGCCTACATGTACTATTTCAATCTGCCCACCAAGAGGGATCCCAACGGCTCTGGCCATGGATCAGAGGTTGCCTACGTGTTTGGCAACCTCGGCGGCCCCGGCCGCCCTGCGCCGACAGCGAGGGACTTGGCAATCTCGCGGGAGATGCAGAGCTACTGGGTCAACTTCGCGACCAATCTGAATCCAAATGGCCCAGGCTTGCCGCAGTGGCCGGCTTTCAGCGCAAGCAAACCGCTGGTGATGTGGTTCGGCGTCAATCCGGGGCCGGCCCCCATACCGCACCTGGACAGATTGAAGGTGCTCGGCGCCTATTATTCGTACAGGCGGGCAGGCTCTAACTAACTGCGCAGCCCGACACGGAATCAGTTCTAAAGCCTCGGATTATAGTAGTGACGATCGCGGTTGCTACATTCCGCCTTAGCGCGCGCCAATCCTCCCAGCGTCAAGATGCAGGCGCTGGCCTGCGACATGATTGAATGCCGGAGCCTGGCTCGATCAGATCTGTAACTTCCGGCGGTCAGTAGGGGCGGCGGGTGCGGACGATGATGTGCGTTGGCCGCGGCAGCCACGATCCCGTTGACGCTGGCAACTGCAAGCGCATCTCAGGATCGCCAAAGAGAATCCACGTGCGGCGAACATCCTGGTCCGTGATGCCCGACTTGGCTGCCAAAATCGCGCTGCCGATGGGCAATTGCGGATTCGCCGCCCACGCGCTCAGGAACGCTTGATCCATCGTCGCCTGCGGCGGCGCGTCTGTGAATCCCGATGACGCCCAAACCGCGACCGCGCCGCCATTGGGCGCGAGCATCAGCGAGGTTGACAAGCTCGTAGCATAGACGTCGTGGAAGAACCCGTTGAGACAATCCATGAGGAGGAACATGGGCAGTCGGTCGCCATTCGTCAAAGTCGCGGCCGTCGAATCGTCGAAGAGATCGGAGAACGACCACTGCTCCTCCGCCCCGTGGCCGGTATAGTTCACCAGCAGAGCGCCGCTATTCAACGCGCCGAGAATATTCTGTTTCACGACGCTCGGATCCTGCCCATCCGCCAGAATTTTCGTGACCTGGAGTGATGGCGGCAGCACCGCGGCGGCTGCGTTGGCTTCGGATGTGAAATCCGTATCGATGTTCTGGTCCGCGATAACCACGGCCTGGTTGTTCCAGCTGCCGTTGGATTGCCCGCTTTCATAATTCACGATCTTGGAGACCACCAGGGCCGCTTCTTCCGGCGTGCGTACCGGCAGGCGGCCCATGGGAATCGTCGCGAAGCCGGTTTGATTGAAGTCCGTGAACCAATCGTCGGAAGCAGTCTTAAACGCAGCCGTTTCGATCATCCGCGTCGGAACGAAATCAGAGTCGCCAAATCCCAGATAATTGCGCGGGTCGAACGAGGCGTCGCCCACCAACAGGACGGCGCGAGGATGCACCCGCCACTGCGTTGCGGCAAATTGCAGGTAATCACGGATTGCGTATGGGCTGCGTTCGCCGTAATTGTAGGCGTCGTAGATCTGGTCGGTGGTGACGACCGAGACAGATTCTCCGGCTGCCTCGTGAAGCTTCACAAGGGGCTGCACGCTCGACAAAAAGTCGGGATGAGTGATAACCACGAATTGGGCGCCGACGCGGTCCCGACCGATCGAGCTGGGCGCATGGAACGCCAGCGAATCCGGTGCGGAAATCTGATCGCCCGCAAACGCCAGCAGAGTGCGCTGCGACCCGGACGGCCCGTCTACCGCGACTGTAACGCCGTAGCTCGACCCGTCTGACGTCGCGGGGGCCTTGAGCTGCACGATCGACGTGGGATCGGTGATATCGAATACCTCGACGGAGGGTTGCGTGAATCCATCGATGCGAAGGTTCGCGCCGGCCTCGGCCGTCGCTTTGAGCCAGTCCGAATCCGCCGTGTACGTGTGCGCGTAATTCAACTGAACCGATTGCACCAGGCTCACGTCGTTGTCGCCATTGAGAGCCGTTAAGGTGACTGTGTCGTTTCCGTTTTGAATCACGCCGGCGTTCACCGGGAAGGTGGTGCTAGTGTTCGCTTGCCCGGTGAAATCCATCTCGCCCAGCGGGAAGCCGTTGACCGCTACGGACACGCGATGCTCTTGTCCTTGGGTGACTCCTTGCAGTGTGACGTCCAGGGTCGTCGAAATCGTCGAATTCGGATCCACGTGCGCGACAGTCAGCACCTGGTCCACAGGCGTGGAGCTAACGATCGCGCCAAAGAAGTTGTCTTCGTCTTCGCCATTCAGTAACGCGGCGAAGTAGGTGGTCCTTTGCTGAAAGAGCACGCTGAATGGAAAGCTCTCCGCCGTGGACGCCCCGCGGCCCGCTGCCGGAATCGACGCGATCGTATTTCTCCGTCCGAAGTCGCTGACCAGCCAGTACACGCGCGTGCCGGAAAACGGTGTGTCGATTCCCGTTCCATAGAATTCAACGGCATCGTTTGGTCCGAGTATTCCGTGGCCGGCGCCGGAGATCAAAATCGGCTGCTGCACGCCTTCCGCATATAGTTGCAGGCTCTGTACGTTCAAGTTCGCCGGCAAGCCTGCCGCAGTCAACTGCGCGCCGGTCACGCGGTACCATCCTTCCGTGGAGATGGATATCTCCACCGCTGGCCGGCTATCGAGCGAAAAGGGATGTAGGCCCGGAGCAAGCGCGGGAATCTGTGGCATTGGCGTCGCTAGCCGTGGCATCACGCGCGCCGGAGTTGCCGCGATCGCTTGATTCAGTTGCGTCATCAGCCTCGCTTGAGCCACGGGCGCGGAGGAATCCGAGAAGGACTCGGCGTAGACCGGACCGTGAAGCGTGCTGGTGCCATTTAAATCCACATCCTCGAGCCAATATGAGGCGCCAGATCCGCCCTGCGGGTCGATCCATTCGTACGTCCGCGCCCGATGCTGCGGAAACCCTCCGCGGAAGAAGAGCGCCGATCCCGCAATCAGAGAGGGATCGAGCCGGTGCCTTCCGGTAGCGTCTTCGCGATACACGTGGAAACCCAAGTTGCGCGTTTCCTCCCGCGTGCGCCACTGGAGCACTACGCCTCCACCGGGGCGCAGTTGCGCGGTGAAGGAGTCCAGCTCCACGGCGGTCGGCGATTCAATCGTCGAGACGGCTGTCGATGTATTGTTGGTTAAATTCGGATCGCCGGTGGTTGCGCTAACAGTCGCCGTGTTCGTTGCCAGCGTCGTCGAACTAAACGTCGAGGCCGTGGTATTGATCGTGATGATCACCACTCCTCCGACGCTGAGCGACGGAATGTTACAAGAGACCGTTCCTGCGCTTTGCGAACACGTGCCTTGAGCCGCTGGGATCGAAACGGATACAAATGTAACCTCGGTTGGCAGCGGGTCGGTTACCACTACGTTCTGTGCGACGGCCGGGCCGTTGTTCGTCACCTGAAGCGTGTACGTCAGATTCGTTCCCTGCTCCACAGGCTCTGGTGAGGCCGTTTTCACGATGGCAACGTCCGCCTGCGTTGGAGAAGTGACCACGGAAGTGGTGCTCGCCGAGTTGTTTGCGGAATAAGGATCGGTCGTTGTGGCGGACACGTTCGCCGTGTTGGTGATTACCGTTCCCGGCGCCGTTCCGGCATTCACTTTCATCAACAGCGTGAACGTAGTTGTGCCAGCGACCAGTGAAGCATTCGTGCACCGTTCAATGCCTCCCAATGGCGTCCCACAAGTCCAACCGCCCGCAGGCGAAGCCACAATCGACGTGAAAGTGGTGTTTGCCGGCAATGTGTCCGCCAGAGACACCCCCGTGGCTGTCGCCGGGCCATTGTTAGTCACTGTGATTGTGTACGTGATCGTGTTGCCCGCGAGCACCGGGTTCGGCGTGCCGATCTTCGTCACTGCCAGATCGGCCTGTCCGGCGGTCGCGACCACAACGGTTGCGGTCGCGGTGTTGCTCGCCGGGTTCGGGTCGGTGGTGCTTGACGACACGTTGGCTATATCGGAGATCAGCGTGCCCGAAGGCGTGGTGTTATTCACCTTCACCACTACCGTGAACGTGCTGGTAGCGCCCGGCGCAAAAGTTCCAATGTTGCAGGAAATCGATGAAGGCGAGCAAGTCCATCCGCCCGTGCCGGAAGTTTGCGCCGCCGATACGAACGCTGTGTTCGCGGGAATCGCCGAGTTGAAAACGACGCTACTTGCGCTTGCCGGCCCCGCGTTGCTAACCACCACGGTGTAAGTGATGTTCGCTCCCGCGAGCACGGGATTAGGCGACGCGGTATTGGTGATTCTCAAATCAGCCGAATTCGCAGCGGCCACGATAACCACCGCTGTCGCCGAATTGTTCGCTAGATTCGGGTCGTTGGTGCCGGATGCGACGGAGATCGTGTCCGCGATCTGCGTACCGCTCACCGTTGCCGGATTCACCGTAACGATTACGGTGAACGTTGCGGCCCCGCCAGACCCCGATGGCACGTCTGGATTCGTGCAGTTGATCACGCCGCTGACCGGCGTCGGGCAAGTCCATCCGCTGGCATCGGGCCCTGAAACCGCAATCGAATCGTAGATCGAGTTTGCGGGAACTGGCTCGCTGACCGTTGCATTCAGCGCGTCCTGCGGCCCGGAGTTCGTAACGGTTTGCGTGTAGGTGATGGCGCCGCCAGCCATCACCGGATTCGGCGTCGCGGAGTTCGTAACCGCCAGATCCGCGCCCGCGCAATAGGCGCCGGATTGCGTCCCGGGCGTCTCGGTAATCGTTTCGCCGGGAGCCACTACTCCGGGCTGGCCATTCGTTGCGCCGTAGGCATCGTCGGCCAGGGTGGAAACTCCAGGTGCTCCACCGCTGACGTCCGCGCTGCCGGGTGCTGACGACGTAAATATCATGCCACCACCGCCACCGCCACCTGGTCCGTGACGATTCCCCGGAAATGTTTCGGGCGCCTTGTCCGGCCAAGTGTTTCCGCCATTGCCACCGTCCGCGATGGCCGTCAAACCGGTCAGCGATCCGCTATTTGCGTAAACGAGTATCGAGCCGCCAGCGCCGCCGCCACCTCCGCCGTCGTTTTCTATGTCCAACGCATTTTGCCCGTTCGAGGTGATAGTTCCCGTGCCCGTCACTGATCCTGCGCGGAAGATGACGATCCCGCCGCCGGCCGTGCCGCTCGAATAGATACCCGTACAGTCTGCGCCGCAATCGTCACTGCCGGTGTTCGTCGCCGGATTCCACCAAGCGCCATTGTTCGAAGTGCCCGCACCACCTCCACCGCCCAAAACCACTGCACCCGTGTTCGCTGGAAAGTACACACCGCCAAAGCCGCCGACAGTATCGGCGCTCTCCCAAGCAAATCCGCCTTGGCCTCCTGTTCCGCCGTTTCCGCCGCCACCGCCTCCGTCGTTCTGGTCGTTCGCGGTTGGATCAGCATCTGTGGCACCGCCCCCGGCGTTCCCTGGCGCGCCGCGAGCATAGCTCCCGTTGGGCAAACCCTCCGTATACGCTTGACCCGTATTGGTCGCCATCGTCGTCAGCGTGATAGTGCTTAGCGCAGGCGCTACATAGTGTGGCGTGCCCGCAATTCCCTCACCTTTTGAACCGTTGGCAGCTTGCGTGGAAAGGGTCACGTCATCTGTCGCCAGCATCCCGCCTTGCCCGGTCAAAATCCGCCCACCACCTCCGCGGAATCCGTCTCCGTCCAGGCTCACGGTCCCGCCCAGCGTCAACTGCGATGCCACATCCAGCACTAACACTCCGCCCACCGAGCCATTCCACGGGAGCGCCGCCAGCGAGCTACTGGTTGCCGCAGACGCATACTGCGGCACTCGAATCACCTGGAAAGTCTGGGCGCCTTGCGTAGCGCTTGCCGCCACGGTGGCGTACGAATTCAGTAATCCACCAGTTGCGCCGCTTCCCACGATCGTGAGCGTGTCCGTACCCCCATTTACCGTCACATTCGAAACCGTAACGAACTCATACTCCCCAGAGCTCCCGAGGCCTGTTGAGCCCGAAGCTGGGTCGCCAGGTGCCCCATCCCCATACGAACTCGTGTTGGTCGAGTTGATCGTCGCGCCTTGCATCTGGATCACCAACAACAAGTCGCCTACGCCGATCTGCGTCGAAGATCCGGACGACGGCGTAGCCACCGTGATAGAAGTCGAGCCGGCGCTGGCCGCGCCGGAGCCCGCGTAATAGGTATTCACCATGCCGCTCAACGGCGAACCAGGAGTACCGTCTTTCCCGGGCGTCGCACAGACCAGAGGCTGCACCACGGTCAGAACCGTTGCCGTGTTGTTCGAAGTGACCGGGTCGCCGGCGGCCGGTCCCACCGACACGGAATTGGCAAGTGTCGTGGCCGTGCCCGGAGTCGTTCCCTTCACCGTAATCGTAATCGGCGCTCCCAAGGGGTAAGCGACAGTTCCCAGGTTACATGTGATTGTCCCACCCGAAGGCGCCCCGCAAGTTCCTTGAGTCGTGGTCGCGCTAGCGCCCGTGAGAGCGGCCGGCAATGTATCTGTCAACGTCACGCCGCTTGCTGAAGCGAGTCCCAAGTTTTGAACTTGAATCGTGTATGTGAGTTCCGAGGACACGAAAACAGGTGTTGGCGCGGCCGTCATCGACACCGCCAAATCCGATTGCCCGGCGTTTTCCACGAGCACCGACGTCGTTGTCGCGTTATTGGACGCCACCGAGTCCGTCGTCTCCGCCGTTACGTCGGCGGAATTCGTGATCGTCGTGCCCGCAGCCGTAGCTGCGTTCACCGTCACCACATACGTAAACGTTAAAGTCGCCGAGGGATAGCCAACGTTTGCCGTAGTTGTGCAAAGCACCTCACCCGTACCGCCGACCGCTGGGTTGGTACAAGTCCAACCTGTCGGCACCGTAATAGACGAAAATGTCGTATTCGTAGGTGTCTTCTGATATAGCACCGCGCCCACCGCAGCGTCCGGACCGTTGTTTGTGACCGTTTCGCTATAGGTGATCTGCGCGCCCGGAGCGACAGCCGTCGGCGAAGCGGTTTGCGTCATCGCCAGATCGGCGCCGCTCACGACCGTGGTCGTCGTGGTGGTATTGTTGCTGAGATTGGGGTCGGTTCCGTCCTCGGACACCGTGGCTGAGTTGGTAATGGTCGATCCCACAGACGCAGCCGCATTCACCGTGACGACAATCGTGAAGTTGGCCGTGGCGCCCGGATTCAAGGCTCCATTCGCTGTGCATGTGATCGTGCCCGTTCCGCCAACAGCAGGTATCGTGCCACAGGTCCATCCGGCCGGCGCAGCAACCGACGCGAAGGTCGAGTTCGCTGGCGTGCTTTGCACCAGCGTGGCGCCATATGCGGAGAGCGTGGCGCTATTATTCGTCACAGTTTCCGTGTAAGTGATCTCTGCGCCTGTTGCCACCGGATTTGGCATCTCCGACTGCGTCATCGCCAGGTCGGCCACCTCAACAGTGGAGTTTGCGGACGCGCTGCTATTCCCCGGGTTTGCAGTAACTTTGTCCGTAATCACCGTGCCGCTCGGGGTATCCGCCCCGACCTCAACCGTAACCGTAAAGGTCGTCGTGTCCCCGACAAAGTAGTATCCAGCACCGCTCTTATCGGTATAGGTGAGTGTGTTCCCTGCAATAACGTAGTTCCAATAACCGCTAGCGGTACCGGTCACCACGACATTGGTGACAGTTGTGTCCGCAGAAACAGACTGCACCGTGGTTACGGGGTTGGTCCCCGAAGGCGTGAAGAGGAATCCGTTATAAGTAAGGACCTGCGTGTACGTGAACTCAGTGCCCGGAGTCACTGTTGTGGCTGAGGCAGAATTGGTGATCGTAAATTGCGCGCGGGCGGACGGCGCATGCAAGAAGAGACCGAAGAACACTAACAGCGCGGGCACGGCCAGAAACCGGAAGCCGCTGGCCCGCCGCAAAACCGCGCGCCGAAGCCGGTGCGCGTGCCTACGCACCGAATGCGCGAAAATCGTCCTGCGGCGTCCAACCAGCGAAGTCTTCCCGTGGCGCTCGATCATTACAACCTTGCCCAGTACCTCGTCCACGGGTAGATCGTTCGCTAGCCCAGCATCGCCGCGCGTAACGATGTCTCCGGTCGTAGCATCGCGGCCGATCACACGGTGCAGTAGAAACTTTCTGTCGCGGCGCGTAAAAGCGATATCGTCGCCCTTCAAATCGCACTGCCTGGCCGGCTCGATTTCCGCGATGTCGCCGTCCAGCAGGTTGGGCTGCATGCTTTGTCCCCGCGCGCGAAATCGCACGCGCAATCCTCGCGCGAGCGCCGCCTCGCACAGGGCCGCAAATAGCCGGGAGTCGGCCAAATCCACGGCCTCAATCGATCGCACGGTAGACCGCCTCCACGGCGCTTTTATCCGGCAGGAATCGAAACACGGAGCACGGCGTCTGGTGCGCTACTCGCTCCAAAAATTCGAGGGTGAACTCCATCGCCTCTGCCGAGTAATGCGGCACGAAGCTGCGCGCGAGGAACTCGGCCGTCGCGCGGCCTCTCGAAACGCTCGTCATCTCGGTCCTGCTGCCGTGCTCGAGCAAGTACGCCCGATGAAGCGGCGCTGCCTGCGGCGAAGCGATTCCGGCATCTCCGTGCCACGGCGTACCGTGCATCCAAATTTGCCCTTCGCGTTCGCGAAGAATAATTCGATCATCGCTGAGGATTAGCGCCTTCGATTCCCTTTGCCAAAGTCGCGCGGTGGTGCTTTTCCCCGCCCCCGAATGGCCCAAGAACAAATGCCCGCGCCCAGCCTCGTCCACCACGCCGACGGCGTGCATCTCCACGCCTTCTCCGCGACCCAGCCGGTGAATCATCAGCAGTTCGTCGAGCGGATATTCCAGAGGGTAAATCGTGCGCGAGGCGTCCAAACAATCGCGGCTCAAGAGCAGCTCTCCACACCGGAAATCTCGATCGATCGTTAAGGCTTTGTACGGAGCGTCGCCAAGGTGGGGCGTTGAGAAATAAAATGCCGAATCCAAACCGTCATGGAACACGGTCCATAGGCCGCCCGAATCGAATATCGCTTCGCCCACAGGTCGCGCGATCTGGTCTGCCCAGCGCGCGTCGATTCGTACGTCGCAGCCTGCGGCTTCCGCTGCGAAATGGCGCAACTCCGGATCGAGACCCAGCGCGATCTCGTCGCGGCCAAAGATCCCGAAGCAAGTGTCCGCTACCCGAAACGCAACGCTGCCGCGGATCCGCGACACTCTCATTTCGCGCGCTCGCCGCAAATCGCCGATCTCGGCTGTCACTGGCATCTCGCTGTTACCCTTCAACCGCCCCTGGTTCACGAACCTGGAACAAAGCAGCCCGGCACGGTGCACGAACCGCTCGCCGGTCCCGCTGACCCTGAAATCTTGCAATGCCCCAGAACCGCTTCCTCGGGACGCAGGTTCACGCGAATCACTTTCGGCGGCTCGTATGGCTGCGCGCCTGCTTGCTCCTCCGGCGCTTCGCCGGGGCCGCGCAATTCACCGTTTTTGATTTCGTCGGTCATCCGTGATGTACCGCGCACGAACCGCATCCACCGCTGCCGCACCCTCCGCCCGACTGCAACACGTGCAGGCCCGGCGCTGCCGGAGCGAGGCCGGTCCAAGTGCTTGGTCCCACCGTTTGCGTGCGAATGCGCTCAGCCGAAGCCATCAGGGTCGAGTGCGTTTCTCCCGGCTTGCAGCATGCGCAATCGCCGTGTTCCGGCACTTCGTATCCCAGGGTGTAGGCGCGCAGGTGCGCCACCTGACACAAAAAGTCCACCGGCGTCTCGGCGTCTCCGCTCTCAAGTTCTCCATTCGCCGCGCACATACTGCAGAGCGACTGAATGCGGCAATTGGTGCAGATGGTGGCCCTTTTCCGCTCGCGCGAACGAATTTCCCTCAGCGGCCCTTCCCAGCCCTCCCGAAAACTGCCGCTGCGCCAGTCGTAGCTTTCCTGGTGCGACAACACGCAAATCGTCATCTTCCCCAAGGGGTCGATCGCGCAACCGCGATGGCCGCCTCCACAGGCGTATACGGTTCCCGCCGCCTGCTTGTCGCTCACTTCGCGCGTGCGATCCATTTCCGCCAGGCGCCGGTATTCCCCTTCGCGATGCGGGTCGAAAAACTCCAGCGCTACGGCTTCTTCGGGCGTTAGCCGCACCGCTAGCGGACTTTGCGAACAGTCGATGCGCGGATTTACCAGCGGGTCGAACTTGAACTCTACGCCGAACTCTTCCTTGGCCAACCGCTCCATGGCATACACTTCATGCTGGTTGACGGTGGTCGGGACGGTCTTCAGCTTCAGCGGGAGATTTCGTTCCAGCAGCAACCGGATTCCGCGCATGCACCGGTCGTAGGAGCCCGGAATCTGCGTGAGCGCTTCGTAGGTCTCGCGGGTCGCGCCGTAGAGCGTGATTTCAATCGCGAACGGACGCCATTCGGCCAGATGATCCGCCACGCGCGGCGTAATCAACGTCCCATTGGTAAAAAGAGTCACCAGAAAACCGCGTTTCTTCGCTTCCGTGTAAATGTTTAGGAAATCCGGGCGCGCGAACACTTCGCCGCCGGTGTAGAGAATCCAAAGGCACCCCGCCTCGACCAGTTGGTCGAGCAGTTTGCAGTGTTCTTCTAAGGTGAGTTCTTGCTTCCGGGCGGCGGAATCGCCCATCGGCAGGTTGTTATAGCAATGGAGGCACTCCAGCGGGCAGCGCCGCGTAACTTCAATCGACACTTCCAGCGGCGCACGCTGGCCAAAATAGCGTTCGTGAATTGCGCGACTGAATGCCGCGTACGTTGCGTCGTTCATCCCAAGCCTCGGCTGCCCAAGCCGCGTTAATCGCCTTCCAAATCAGTCCGTTTCAATGAGTCCGGCTGCCGCGAGATTCTCGATGAAGGCCTGCGCGTCCCCGCCCGCTTGTTGCGCCGAAAGGCCGTACTCCCGTTGAAGGTATTCGGTCATCTCCGAGCCGCTGCGGTTCGCTTCCACCATGTTCCACAATGCCGTGCCGGCCTCGTTGAACGTAAAAATAGAGTCCATGTCCGCAGCCCCGCGGCGGATCGGCACGACGATGGCCTCGTCGGCGACGGTTCGAGATACAACATTGATGCTCTTTTTAAATTGATCCATTTTTATATCTTATTGGTAACGCAGGACTTTACCTTAGCTTCGCTCAAGTCTTGCGTCTTCTACTAAGCATATGAACAAATAACAGCTAGTGGCTGCATTCACGCGAGAACGCTTAGCGGTTTGAGTGTGTCATCGATTAGATGGGCGACCATCAAAAAATGTCCTGAATGTGCGTATGTATAAACCAAGTGCCCCGGAATGGAACTGCTCTGCTCCTGCGTGACTGCGCTCGGTAATCCAAGCAACTCCGTCCAGGGATGCGAGGCGTATCAGGTATTCCATCGATATGAAGATTAATTACGGGGTCCTTGGTCGTAACCGCTCAGAAATGAACACCCAGTACTCCTAAGGTACGGACAAGAGTGCTGCGGGATCGCCTCGCCAGAAGCAAAAGATGATTTCCGAGACTTAGCGAGCGGTTGGCTGAGGAGATCGCCCTGTAGGTGAAACCATTCGCACAGGTAATTGCGGCAAACTCGGCGGGGATCTCGCTTAGACCTTCGCGACGCGTTGCGTGGAGGATTCCTGCGGCGTGGTCTTCTGGCCAGCGGAAAGCTCGCGGACCAGATCACCCACGAATGCCTTTGCGTCTCCGAAGAGCATCAGTGTCTTGTCCATATAGTAGAGCGGGTTATCAATGCCGGCGAAGCCCGGGCTCATGCTGCGCTTGATCACCATCACGGTGCGCGCCTTGTCCACGTCCAGAATCGGCATGCCGTAAATCGGGCTACTAGTGTCCGTGCGCGCGCCGGGATTCGTCACGTCGTTCGCGCCGATAATCAGCGCCACGTCGGTCTGCGGAAGGTCTGAGTTGACGTCTTCCATCTCGCACAGCCGGTCGTACGGGATATCCGCCTCGGCCAGCAGCACGTTCATGTGGCCCGGCATGCGTCCAGCCACGGGGTGAATGCCGAACGTCACGTCCACGCCCTTGCGCGTCAAAATATCGAAAAGTTCGCGCACTTTGTGCTGCGCCTGCGCCACGGCCATTCCATAACCGGGCACGATCACCACCTTGTTGGCCGCCGCCAGAATCTCGGCCGCCTCTTCGGGACTCGCGCTGCGAACCGTTCGCTGCTCCTCGCCATGTACCGCCGCAGTGGCATGCACTTGCCCGAACGCCCCGAACATCACGTTTGTAAACGACCGGTTCATGGCCTTGCACATAATCACGGACAGGATGAAGCCCGACGACCCGTCCAGAGCGCCCGCAATTACCAGCACCTTGCTATCCAGTACGAATCCCAGCATGGCCGCCGCAATTCCGGCGTAGGAGTTCAGCAGCGAGATTACCGTGGGCATATCCGCGCCGCCAATCGGCGTAACCAACATCACGCCGAAACACAGCGATACGGCAATCATGATCGGAAACAGGATCGCGTGGTTCGGGTTCACAACCATGGCGATCGCCAAGATCACAGCGGCAGCCAGGATGGAAAGACTCACTACGTTTTGTCCTTTATAGACCAACGGGCGCAGCGGCAGAATTTCCTGCAATTTTCCAGCTGCGATTAGGCTGCCCGTGAACGTCAGCGAGCCGATAATCACTTCCAGGCAGATCTCGCCCATGCCGAAGCGCATCACGTGCGGGTATCCGACGTAGTACTCGGCGATGCCGATCATCGTGGCGGAAAGAGAGCCGAACGTCAGCGCCATCGCGGTTCGTTGCGGCACGGCGGTCATCTTCACCATGCCAAGCGGTATTCCGATGGCCGCGCCAACGACCAGCGCGATGACGATCCATTTGTAGTGGGTGACTTGCGGGTCGGCAAGCGTAGCGGCCACCGCCAGGGCTCCGCCAATTTCGGCCACCAGGACACCGCGCCGCGCGCTCGCGGGCGAGCTCATCCACTTAATGGCTAAAATAAAGAGAACGATTGCAACCAGGTAGACGCTGTCCATGATCTGGGCGATGGCGATGCTGCTCATTATCGTTTCGCCTTGCCCGTTTTGAACATGCGCAGTGTGCGGTCGGTGATCAGGAAGCCGCCGACCATGTTGCTGAAGGAAGCCGCCACGGCGATCAGGCCAAGAATGACGGAGAGCTTCGACTCATGCTCCCCGGCGATGATGATCGCCGCTACCACCACGATCGCGTCCAGCGCGTTGGTAAGCGACATTAAAGGTGTGTGCAGCAGCGGCGAAACCCGCTTGACGATCTCAAACGCGAGGAAAGCCGCCAGTATGAATACGAAAAGATTTGATAAAAAGTCCGGTGGCACTCTTTTGATCCTGTCCTACCGTGATGTTTGCAGCTGCTGCGCCGGAAGAGAGAAAAACTCCCGAACGCGGCTTTGCACGATTTCTCCGCCGCGCGTGACCAATGTTTCGCGTGCGATTTCGTCTTCTGGGTCGAGTTCCAATTTACTTTGTTTTACGATGTGCAGCAAAAACGCGGTCACGTTGCGCGCGTACATTTGGCTGGCGTGGTACGGCACCCGGCTGGCCATGTTGATCTCGCCAACGATCGTCACCCCATTCTCGACGATCGTTTCTTCCGCCCGCGTCAGTTCGCAGTTTCCGCCGCGCTCCGAAGCCAAATCCACGATCACCGAGCCCGGCGCCATCCCGCGCACCATCTCCGCGGTCACCAGCACTGGCGCTTTCTTTCCCGGCACAACAGCCGTGGTGATCACCACGTCGCTCTGCCCTACCACCTGTTTCATCAGCTCCCGTTGCCGCGCATAGAATGTTTCATCCTGCGCTTTCGCGTACCCGCGCGCATCCTGCGCTCCAGCGGTCTCAATGGGCAACTCAACGAACCTTCCGCCCAGGCTCTGTACCTGCTCCTTCACCGCCGGCCGCAGATCGTATGCGTACACCACCGCGCCCAGCCGCCGGGCCGTGGCAATAGCCTGCAATCCAGCCACTCCGGCTCCAATCACCAGCACCCGCGCCGGCGTGATCGTGCCCGCGGCCGTAGTCATCATCGGAAAAAGCTTGGGAAGAACATCGGCCGCCACCAGCACCGCTTTGTATCCGCAAATAGTCGCCATCGACGAAAGCGCGTCCATGCTCTGCGCGCGCGTGGTGCGCGGTATCAGTTCCACCGAGAATGAAGTCACTCCTGTTCCGGCAATCTCCTGCAAAATCTCCACCGAACCCATCGGACGCAGAAATCCGATCAGCACCTGATCGCGCCGCATCAACGGAAGATCCGCCTTGCCCAACCGCTCGTTCGATCCGTAGCACAGCACCTGCACCACGATATCGGCCGTTCCGAACACCGTGGCGCGGTCCGGCACGATTTTCGCGCCCTTGTCCGTGAACGCCGCGTCCGGATAACCCGCTTGCACGCCCGCGCCCGTCTCGACAATCACTTCTAACCCTGCTTTCGCGAGGTTCGGAACCACCATGGGAACCAGCCCCACGCGCCTTTCGCCCGGAAAGCTTTCTTTGGGAACGCCAACAATCATTGCCAATTCACTCTCTCGCTCCAGAATCGTGTCCTAAGCCCGGCTTCTGGCGGCAGATACCGGAAACGCATGCAAGCGACCCAACGTGCCGCTTCGCGCATGCTATTCAAAACAATTATTCTAAACACACCCCGACAAAACTTGTCCAGTAGAACTCGCACTGCTGCGTTCCAACTTCAACTCATGCCCACAAACATTAAATCATTCGGCGTTTGACATTGGACCCTTCCGGGCATATGTTTCGCCCATAAACGGCCAGATTCCTCAAGGTTTCACCGTTCCCTGAGAGGTGGCTCATGGCTTTTACCCCGGCCCCAAGCCGTCGTTCAGACCGCACCTCGCTTCGTCCACGTTTCGATCTGCGCTCGGCTTTGATGCATCACCGGAAACTTCGCCGCACCAAAGCGGCGCCCATAGCGTTTGCCGTGGCGCTCGTCGCATTTGCGTTTCCGTTCTCGCCGCTCCAGGCGCAAAATGCTTCGGCGCACATCGCTGCCATCACTCCCAACACCGGCAAATCCGACGTTTCCGTCACCATTACCGGCAAGAATCTCGGCAAGAACGAAGTCACCGCCGTCTTTCTCTCCGATGCCAAGCTGGACCATAAAGCGGTCGTCGTCGATCAGGAAGCCACCAAGATCGTCATTAAGGTTCCTGCGCTCAAGCCCGGCGACTACAACATTTCCGTTGAAGAATCCGGTGCAATTTACATCCTGCCGGTGATTTTCAAGGTGACAACGTAGCAACGGTCCGGGCGAGGCATGGCCCGCGGCTTTCGTGAGTGTTTGCCTGCCTTCCTAAATCAAGCGTGCGCACTGCGTTTTGTCGACAGACTAGGATGCCCCATACGGGGCTGTTCAAGTTCATTCGGCACCGATTCCGCGAATAAAAATGGTGCGAAGGCGGGCGTACTTCCGCACGGTTACATCAAAAAAGCGCATCAGGACTACTCTCAAAATCGTCAACCTTAACTTGCCGCGCAATTACGAGCCACCGCCCCGTCGCAAACAGCCTGTGTGAAGCTTCACAAACCTCCAGGCTGCACGCAACCGGCGCTCCCACCCAATAGGCATTCCGCGGAGCCGGCCGTTCTTAAAGGCGCCAATTGAGCTTTTCCCGCCGATGTGCGAACGTACTTTCGGACCAACTTTGAAAAAGAATCCATCTTGCCGACTGCTTATTCCGATCCTTATTCTAATCTCGATCGACTTCGCCTGCGCACCCTCCGCTCGCGCCTGGGGCTGCCAGGGGCACCAAACCATTGCCTACATCGCCGAAGCGCACCTCACTCCTCGCGCGCGAACGATGGCGCTGAAGATTCTCGCCGCCAGTCCGATCGATCCATCTCTTTCACGCTGGTGCCGGCCGCGCGCCAGCGATCCGTTCGCCGACGCCTCCACCTGGGCCGACGATGTCCGCAGCCAGCGCCCGAATACCGCGCAATGGCATTTCATCGACATTCCCCGCGGCGCGCATCGCGGCAACCTCGCGCCATATTGCCCTCCCGCCACGGGCTGCGTCGTGAGCGCTCTCGAATCTCAAATTCGCGTGCTGAAAAATCCACGCGCGTCTCCGAAAGATCGCGCCGATGCGCTGCGCTTCGTCATTCACTTTGTCGGCGACATGCACCAGCCGCTGCACGACGTCACCAACAACGACCTCGGCGGCAATTGCGTCCCGGTGGAGTTTTTCGGGCAGCAGCCCAGGGAGACCAATGACGAGCGCGAATACTTTAGCCCCAATCTCCACGCCATTTGGGACGACGGCATCATCGATCGCTTCGATCGAGGTGAATCGTCACGGCAACTCGCCCGCGATCTCGACCGTAAATTCCGCGCGCAAATTGCCGTCTGGGAAAAGCAGCCCACTAATTTCGCGGCCTGGGTGTGGGAAGCCCACGCGCTTGCTGACTCCGTCGCCTACGGCAAGCTTCCGCACGCGATTCCGATTGAGTCGCCAAAGCCAGTCTCATCGTGCGCGGACGATCACCACGTCGGCGAGCGCATGCTCGGCTACCACGAGGACCTCGGCGCGGCCTACGAAGCCGCGGCCGCGCCCGTCGTCCAGCGGCAGCTCGCCAGAGCCGGCGCCCGCCTCGCCGACGTCCTCAACTCGCTCTGGCGCTAATTCGCCTGCGTCGCCGTCCCAAACCCGCTCACGTGCTCTTCGCGCATGAAGCAAGGCATCTGCTTTTCCAGTACAGGGGAAGCCGTCGGGCTCGGTCTAGCCTCCTGTCGCGAACCCCGGATACAGCGTCATGCCGCCGTCCACAAAGAGCGTCGCCCCCTGCACGTAATCCGAATCATCCGACGCGAGCCACACCGCCGAGCGCCCGATGTCCTGCGGCTGTCCAATGCGCAAATCCGGGATCAACTTCAGGAGATTCTTCATCCCTTCTGGCGTATCCCACGCGCTGCGGTTGATCGGCGTCTGGATGGCGCCGGGCGCGATGGCGTTGACGCGGATTTTGTGCGGCGCCAATTCCTGCGCGATCGTCCTCATCAGCATCTGGATGCCGCCCTTGCTGGTCGCGTAGTTCGCGTGACCGGCCCACGGGATGATCTGGTGCACCGAGCTCATGCAAATAATCTTCCCTGCGGCCATCGAGATTTCCGGCCGCACGCCGCGCTTGATAAATTCCTTGGCCGCTTCGCGCGCGCACAAGAACTGCCCCGTCAGGTTCACGCCAATCACGTGGTTCCATTTCTGCAGTGTCATTTCCGTGAACGGCGCGTCGTCCTGCAAGCCCGCATTCGCGCACAAAACATCGACGGTGCCGAACGCGCGAATCGTCTCCGCGAACATCGCCTGCACTTGCCCTTCGTTCGAGACGTCCGCCTTCACGCCGATCGCCTCGCCGCCTTTTTTCTTGATGTCGTCCACGATCACGTTCGTGGCTTCTTCGTGCGTGATCCAGTTGATCGCCACTTTCGCGCCCGCGTCGGCGAAGCATCGCGCCACCGCCTCTCCGATCCCTGAATTCGCGCCGGTCACCAGCGCCACCTGCCCCGCCAACGGCTTCTCCCTCATCATTGCCTCCCCTCGAACTTGAATATGAACGTGCAGCTATTGCAATCGCCGCCCGGATACTCCCACGAAAACCAATCCATTCTAGTCCCGCGCATCCGAGCCGATTCAGGAATATCTACATTTATGTGGCGCCGCGCAGCGCAATACACCCGTCTTGCTGCGCCCTCGCGATCGGCGCACGCAGACAATTAGCCTCCGAAGTCGGTGTATCATACGCGGCAAGCATTTGAGTTTTCGCCATAAAAGCGGAGTCATCTTGAAGCATCACTATCTGATATTTGTGTTCGCAGCTGCGCTCGCGTGCGTTTCGCTCGCACCCACCAGCGCCTTCGGCCAGCAATCCTGCGAAAGCCTGGCGTCGCTAAAAATCCCGAACGTCGCCATCACGCTGGCCAAATCCATCGGGGCCCCGCCCGACTTCAAAGTGCCCAGCGTTGCGGGACGACTCGGCACGCCCCCCGGAATGAAAGTCTCGGTGCCTTTCTGCCGAATAGCCGGATTTGCCACGCCCACAAGCGATTCGCACATTTCGTTTGAAGTATGGTTGCCAGTCCGTGCGAATTGGGACGGACTTTACATCGGCGTCGGCAATCCCGCGTTCGTGGGCGCCGTCGTTTACGGGAGCATGGCGCGCGAACTCGCGCGCGGCTCGGCCACGGCATCGAGCGACACTGGCCACTCGGACGCCAAAGCCACCGGCAATTTGCCGCTCACCTGGGCCATCGGCCATCCCGAAAAAATCGCCGACTGGGGATACCGCTCCGTCCACGTCACTGCGGTCGTTGCGAAAGCGTTGATCCGCGCTTACTACGGCAGGCCCGCGAAATATTCGTTCTGGAGCAGTTGCCACGAGGGCGGCAATCAAGGCCTCACCGAAGCGCAAAAGTACCCAAACGATTTCGACGGAATCGCCGTCGGCGATCCGGCCTACTACATGACCCATCTTCAGGCTGGCTCGGAATATCTAGCGTGGGTCGCGTTCAAGGACGGCGTGAAGGCACCCGGCTATATCCCGCCCAGCAAATATCCCGTGTTGAATCGCGCCGCGCTCGATGCCTGCGATGCTCTGGACGGCGTGCGCGACGGCTTCATCGAAGATCCCGCGCGCTGCCATTTCGATCCAGCCACGATCCAATGTCCGCCCCATGAAGATGCCGCTTCCTGCCTCACGCCCGCGCAGGTCGCGACCGCTAAAAACATTTATGCCGGTGCGACATTTGCCGATGGCAAGCCGATCTATCCCGGCTTCGAGCCGGGCAGTGAACTACATTGGGGAGCCATGCTCGCCGGTCCGAATCCCCCGGGGATCTCCAACGGTTTCTTTCAATATATGGTCTTCCAAAATCCCAAGTGGAATTTTCACTCGTTCAATCTGGATCGCGATACGCGCCTGGCCGACGCCAAAGTCGGCGCGCTGGTGAACAGTATCGATCCCAATCTGCGCGCCTTCAAAGCGCACGGCGGCAAGTTGCTCTTGTACGATTCGTGGAACGAAACCGGCATTCCGCCACGCAGCGCAATCGATTATTACAAGCGCGTTCTCAAGGCTATGGGCGGCTCGAGTAAAACGAATGATTTCGTTCGCCTGTTCATGGTGCCCGGCACGGGAATCTGCCCTGGCTACGCGATGTTCAGCG
The DNA here is from genome assembly GCA_050746725.1 of Candidatus Acidiferrales bacterium. GTDB lineage: Bacteria > Acidobacteriota > Terriglobia > Acidiferrales > UBA7541 > Palsa-295. The sequence goes on from JBOGMX010000005.1 coordinate 75,653, forward strand.
ATAGCGACTTCAGCGCTCTAAATGTCATCGAGAAATGGCGCGAAACCAATGTCCCTCCCAGCCGAATCACCGTCACGCAGCGCGTGGGACACGCCGTCGAACGCACGCATCCCGCGTGCCCCTATCCTCAAGCCGCTATTTATAAAGGTATCGGCTCGCCCTACGCCGCTTCCAGCTTCACCTGCGGCAATCCGAAGTGGTGATTCGGATCCGGGAGTTCGCGGCCGCGCATCCGCGCACGACGCTGCTCCGTCAATGTTCCGATCAGCGCCCGCTTTTCGGCGAGATTTGCACGTGGAACCCGTCCGGGTCGCGGAGATTGACCGTCGACACTCCATCATTTGCCTGAAAAGCAGCCCTCGCTTTGGCATCCGGCAGTTCTTCGTTAATCTTATGCGCTAGGAGTTTTGCGGAGCTCTGATTGATTTCGTCGATTGCGATGGAAAAGTGTGTGATCAGGCCTTTCCTTTCCGGGACCGGATCGACACTGATGTACCCGCTCGGAAAGTCCAGATGAAGGCCGTTCCCGGTGTTGGTTGCAGGCCAGCCTTTCTTCACCCCAAATAGCCGGTGATAAAAGTCGTAGGAACGCTCAACGTCGGTGACAAGAAGCCCGACGTGGTTCACGCCCAAACCGCGAACAATCGGCCCCGAATTCCCGGCAGCTTCCGCCCCTAGAACCTTCGCAGGCAAAGCCACCATCGCCAGAGCTTGAATCAGCCCGCGGCGTGACACTTGACCGCAGTCATATCGATCGAACAACACGTCGATGGAACTTATCAGCATTCCTCCCTCGCATTGAAATCGCGGGATTATATCACCGCATCCGCGCGCATCCCGGTCCCCCTATCCTCAACTCGCCATTTATAAAGGTGCAGGCTCGCCCTACGCCGCCTCCAGCTTCACCTGCGGCAATCCGAAGTGGTAACTCGAATTCAGGAGCTCGCGGCCGTGCATCCGCGCACGACACTCGGTATCGCTACTCACGTCCGACGATTGCTTTGAGATCGACGCACTTTTGTGGCAGCATCGGCCGGTCAGTCACGATGCGAAGTAAAGCGTTGCCAAAACTGGACGACTCGCACCTTAATTTCGTCCGTTAGAGAGGTTCTCATCCACTTCCCTTTTTATCTTCCGCTCGGGCCGCTCCGCATCTCTTTCCACTTCATCTTCGAAATGCTCGCGTACGGCGCGGGATTCCTCCTCTATCGCCGTCTTCGCACTACGGTCGGTGACTTGGTTCCCGACGGCACTCGCTGGACGGTAATCGCCGCCGCTGTCATCGGGGCTGCCCTCGGCGCTCGCCTGCTGAACTGCCTCATCGCTTCGCCGCAGGATCTTTTGCACTGGCAAACCACGGCCCCATTCCTGGAAGGCAAAACGATCGTCGGAGCCTTGATCGTCGGCCTTATCGCGGTCGAGCTTGCAAAGCGGCTCGTGGGCGAGAAGCGGTCCACCGGCGACCTGTTCGCCGCTCCGCTCGCTCTCGGCATCGCTATCGGCCGCATCGGATGCTTTCTCGAAGGCTTGCCCGATCAGACTTACGGGAACCCCACGTCGCTTCCTTGGGGCGTGGATTTCGGCGATGGCATTCGGCGTCATCCCACCCAGATCTACGAGTCTCTTTTCGCGATTCTTCTTCTCGCGTTCCTGCTGAAGATGCTCCGCCGCCCCCATCGCGATGGAGACGTCTTCAAAGCCTTCATGGTCGCCTACATGGCCTGGCGCTTGGCCATTGACTTCCTAAAGCCGTATCCAGATTGGTATGGCCTCGGGGGAATTCAGTGGGCGTGCCTCTGCATGTTGCTGTATTATTCGCCCGATATCTTCCGCTGGCTCCCGGTTCGCCAGCGATCTCCCGAAAGCACATGACCGCGTTGCCTCGCCGGTGCAAACGCCTGTGCGCGGACGCCACAGCCTAAGGCAAGACAGATTCGGTCATCGGCGCGCCGTGCGTTCCTGTTTGAGGTGAAATGGCTGAAAGCAAGAAGCAGCGATTCCCAACGTGGTGGCAAGCCCTCATCCTCCTGCTGGGCGGTGGCATTCTCGGTTTCACCTCCTGCGGCGCGGTGATCGCCGGCGCCAATTCTGTCCTCGGGGCGTTGTTCGTCATCGGGTTTTTCGCGGGCGCTGCCGCATTTGTTGCCGGGATAATTCTCTTCATCGTAGCCGCAGTCCGAGCAGTTTGGCCATGAGCCGGTCCGAGCGCCCATATCTGTTCTACGACCTCGCCATCTCCATCTGCTCGCGCTGCTTGCGCAAGGTGGAAGCGAAAATCGTCTTCGAGAACGACCGCGTTTTCATGCTCAAGCACTGCCCCGCCCATGGCGCTGAAAAGGTTCTTATCGCTGACGACGTCGAATACTACCGTCGCTGCCGCGAAATCTTCATCAAGCCGCCGGAAATGCCCCGTCATTTCAACACCGCCGTGAAGTATGGATGCCCCTACGATTGCGGCCTATGCTCGGATCACCAGCAGCACTCCTGCCTCTCGCTTATCGAAGTCTGCGACGCCTGCAACCTCCGCTGCCCCGTCTGCTACGCCGAAAGCGGACCTGACCGCCAGGAATATCGTTCGCTTGCGCAGATTGAAAACATGCTCGACGCCGTCGTGCGCAATGAAGGTGAGCCTGACGTGGTGCAAATCTCGGGCGGCGAGCCGACTCTCCACCCGCAATTTTTCGAAATTCTCGAAGCCGCCAAGCGCCGCCCCATCCGCCACTTAATGCTCAATACCAATGGCGTGCGCATTGCCTCGGACGAATCTTTTGCTTCACGACTCGCCCGCTGTGTGCCCGATATCGAGGTCTACCTGCAGTTCGATTCGTTCGAGCGCGATGCTCTAGTCGCCCTGCGCGGCGCCGACCTGCGACGCGTCCGCGAGCAAGCGCTTAGTCGGCTAAACAAGCTTGGGATCTCAACCACCCTCGTGGTCACGCTCAAGAAAGGTCTCAACGACGGCGAAATCGGCAAGATCATCGATTTTGCGCTGGCGCAGGATTGCGTCCGTGGCGTCACTTTTCAGCCGATCCAAGCCGCCGGACGCCTGGAAGACTTCGACCCGGCCCGCGACCGCCTGACGCTCACCGAAGTGCGGCGACGCATTCTCGAACAGACTACGGTCTTCCGCCCCGAGGATCTAATTCCTGTCCCTTGCCATCCGGACAGCCTGGCCATGGCCTATGCGCTCAAACTCGGCGGCCGCGTGGTTCCGCTCACCGGAATGATCGATCCCAACGTGCTCATCAACGGCGGCGGCAATACAATTATTTACGAAGAAGACCATGCGGTCCGAGAAGGTGTATTTAAGCTTTTCGCCACCAACCATTCACCAGACTCCGGAGCCCATTCTCTCCGTGACCTACTTTGCTGCTTGCCCCACGTATCCGCCCCACCCGACCTCGGCTACAGCAACATCTTTCGCATTCTGATCGTGCAGTTCATAGACGCGTTCTCTTTCGACGTGCGTTCCGTGAAAAAGACCTGCATTCATATCGTTCACCCCGATGGCCGGCTCATCCCGTTCGATACCTACAATCTTTTCTACCGCGACAATCTCGAAAGCGCCCGTCTCGCTCCGCTTCGCGAATGGGCCCTCAGATCAGCCGAGCCCGCTTGATCCCTAAGAAACATTCTTTTGAATCCCGCCACTCCTTGTGGCACGATTGATCTGTTATTTTGGGAGGGAGGCAGTGTTGGCGAAGCAAGGTGCGGCGCGCTATGAAATAGACGATTGGGCCATCGTCGAAGTTCGCTCGAGCACATCTCGCCAGGCCCGTGCTTGCACCGTTCAGCCGAATCCAACTTCCGCGGCCAACGGCGACGAATCGCCCTGTGGCGAGGTCCGTCCGCGTAGCCCTCGCCTCCTATGTGCCGTCCGAGTCCAGAAGCGCAGCGCTTCCGCCTTTCGAAAGTGTCTGCCATCCACGGCACGCTGCGAACAAACACTCGCCGTCCGTCTTTTAGGAGAGCGCGCCTTTCCTGCCCTGAACGGATTCGAGGGGATCCCCGTCTTCCAAGTGTTGGGCCATTTAGGGGGTCGGAGCTTCGGCTCCGACAATAACGGTGCGGCCCCGAGCAGGGCTTTAGCCCCTGAGGAAAGCTTCGCGGCGACAACTTCGCGTTCACTGTCGTATTCGCCTTATATTTGCTTTTTCTCCTCGAATTTGGCGCATTCCACCCGGAACAGGCAATCGAGTAGAATCACTCGTAAGTTATTGAAAACAATCACCGGCGCATCCCTCCACCCGGAACGTCCCGGTGCACGCATTTTTGTCAGCGAGACTCAATCTCGGCGCCTCCGAAACGCACTCTTTTCCGTCTCAACAGCTTCGACGATTGCCTCCAAAATACCCGCCGTGCTGGGTAAAATGAGCCTCATCTCACCGGAGGCATCATGTTGCGCGTAGGTTTGATCGGATGGCGAGGGATGGTGGGCAGCGTCCTGATGGAACGCATGCGCGCCGAGGGAGACTTCGCGGGCATCGAGCCGCACTTCTTCTCCACGTCGAATGCCGGAGGCGATGCTCCCGCGGAAGCTGCCGGGGCGCCGCTAAAAGACGCGCGCAATCTCCGCGATCTCTCCGCGTGCGAAGTGCTGATCAGTTGCCAAGGCGGCGAATACACCACTGAAATCTACGGCTCGCTGCACAAGGGCGGTTGGAACGGCTACTGGATCGACGCCGCATCCGCTCTGCGCATGAGCGACGATGCGGTGATCGTTCTCGATCCGGTGAATCGCGACGTGATCGAGCGCGGTCTTGCCAGCGGTATTCGCAGCTACGCTGGAGGCAATTGCACCGTCAGCCTAATGCTGATGGCTATCAGCGGACTCTTCAAAGCAGGCCTCGTCGAATGGGTCACCTCGATGACCTATCAGGCGGCGTCCGGCGCAGGCGCCGCGAAAATGCTGGAACTAATTAAGCAGATGGATTGCCTCACGGAACCCGCGCGCAAGTCGCCATCCGGAAATGCGTTGGAAGTGGACCGCATGGTGCTGGCCGTGCAGCGTTCATCCACGCTGCCCACTGAGGAGTTCGGCGCGCCGATCGCAGGCAGCGTGATTCCCTGGATCGACAAGGAAATGCCCGGCGGCCAAACCAAGGAAGAATGGAAAGGCATGGCCGAAGGCAATAAAATCCTCGGCATGAATCCGCCCGTCCCGATCGACGGCATTTGCGTCCGCATCGGCACCATGCGCTGCCATAGCCAGGCGCTAACCATCAAGCTCGCGAAAGACGTACCGCTGCCGGAAATCGAGCAGATGATCGCCGGATCGAACGACTGGGCTCGCGTGATCCCCAATAACAAAGAGTCAAGCATCCGCTGCCTTACCCCCACTGCTGTTTCTGGGACGCTCAACGTCCCGATCGGCCGCCTTCGCAAGCTGACGCTCGGCCCGCAGTACCTCGCGGCGTTCACCGTGGGTGACCAGCTTCTCTGGGGCGCCGCCGAGCCCCTGCGCCGCATGCTTGGAATCCTGCGAAACCATCTCGGCGCATGAAGTTCTTACCGTTCAGGTATATAATCCCGCTGCCTGAGGGTGCGGCTGGATCCGGCGACACATCTCAAACATTTGGAATGCGGCGAGGAGGATTGTGATGTACAGGAAACTTTTGTTGATTGGCTCCGCGGTGGCGCTTTTCGCGCTCCCCGGCATGGCGCAAAGTTCGCAATTGAGCGGTACCTGGAAGCTGAATGCATCGAAAAGCAATATGGGCCAAATGGGCGGGGGCGGCAATGAGACAGATGTCATCACCGTCAGCGGAAACCAGTTCACGCAGAAAGTCACCAGCCAATCGCAGCGCGGCGCGCAGAACTACACGCGCTCCTGCACCATCAACGGACAGGAGGAGAAGCTGGCTGCGGATAGTCCCCGGGCCCACATCGGGCCGGTGGTGGTCTCCAGCGTCAAGTGCGAGCAAAATGGCAATTCCGTTGTGTACACCGAAGGCTTCGATATGCGCGGCACTGCGTCGACTGACCAGATGACCTTCACTCCCTCGAGTGACGGCAACACCATGACCATGAGCCGGCAAATCTCGGGCGCGATGAGCATGCAACAGAAGATGGTCTTCGACCGCGAAGGCAATTCTTCGGCCGATACTTCGGCTCCTGCCGCCAATGGCGGCACCGCGAGTGCCGGCTCACATCCTGACCTCAGCGGCACCTGGAACCTCGACGTAGCCAAGAGCAATTTTGGCCAAGGCCAGGCTCCCACGAGTGAAGTGGACACCATCACACAATCCGGCGACTCGGTGAAAATCGTCAGCGCCCAGAAGGGCGGCATGATGGGCGACATGAATACCACTGAAGCGCTCACCACTGATGGCCAGTCATCCTCTTGGTCCGGCATGGGCAACACAAAGGTGAATGGCACGGCGACTTGGGACGGCGATAAGCTGGTCGTCAACGCCAAGACCAGTTATCAGGGCAGCCCTGTCACCATCAAGGACACCTACAGCCTCAGCCCAGACGGAAAGACGCTCACAAGCGTCACGCACATCACGTCGAGCATGGGCAACTTCGACACGACCTCGGTCTACGACAAACAATAGCAATCAGGATGGAAACTGCTCGGACTGGGCGGTCGCAAACTTCGCAGTTGCGATTTTGCGGCCGCTTCCGGCAGCCTGTAAGACTCTCGCCACGCGCACTTAAATAGGCCCGGAATGATACAAGTAGCACTGCCCCCTCTCCCCGTCGAAATCGTTCGCACATCCAAGGTCCCGTCCGCCTCGCACGTCGAAATCGATAGTGTCGGGGCGGATGCGGACTAAACGATGGCCGAACGCGGGACCACAGACGTATCCCAAATCATCGAACAGCAAAAGCTGACCCGATTCATCATCGGGCTCGTGGTTGTGTCGGCGCTGGTCACGTTCTTCGACGGGTTCGACATGAACGTGATGTCCCTCGTGGCGCCGGAAATGTCCCGCGCGTTGTACCTCAGCAAGATCATGATGGGCAACGTCTTCAGCGCGGGCCTGCTCGGAACGATGGTCGGCGGCTTCGTCTTTGGATACTTTGGCGACCGTATCGGCCGCCGGCCTTCGATCATTTTGGCGACGTTTTCCTTCGGCATCCTCACCCTCGGCCTAGCTCTGGCGCGCAATTACGAAGACCTGATGATCATTCGGTTTTTTCAGGGTATCGGCACGGGAGGATTGCTACCGCTTGCCTGGGCCCTGAATATCGATTTCGTGCCGCGCGGCTACCAGTCCACGGTAGTCACAGTGCTGATGCTCGGCTACACATTCGGAGACAGCTTTGCCGGGCCTCTTTCGATTTGGTTCGCGGGATACGGCTGGCCGTCGGTATTTCTTTTTGGCGGATTTGCGGCGCTCGTGGTCACCGCGTTGCTTTGGTTCTTGCTGCCTGAGTCGATCAAGTTTTTGGTCAACAAAGCGAAACGGCCGGACCTGATCGCGAAATTGGCGCGGCAACTCGCTCACGGGCGAACATTCGATTCTTCGGAGCGTTTCGTCCTTCCCGACGAAGCGCCGCGCGACGCAAAAGGCTTTCGAGTTTCCGTGCTGTTCCACGGCGAGCTGCGCTGGATCACGCCGTTGCTCTGGGGTGCGTTTGTGGCGAGTTCCGTGGCGGTTTTCTTGCGCGTTTCCTGGGGACCCACAATTCTGGAATCGATGGGCTACAGCCGGGACACCGCCGCGATCACGACTTCGATCAGCTCCATCGGATCCGCCATCGGCGGCCTGCTGCTGATGCGTTTCACGGATACACGCGGAGCGATCAGTATCGCGGTATTCCCCGTGCTGACGGTGCCGCTGTTGCTGGTGATGGGCCTTGGAAAATTCGGAGGCATGACGTTTCTGGTGATGTACTTCTTCATGACCATGCTGTTAGTTGGCGCTCACTTCGGAGTTCAGAGCATCGCCGGGATTTTTTATCCTAGCTCGTATCGCTCGAATGGAACCGGATGGGCGACGTCGGTGGCGAAATTCGGATCGGTACTCGGGCCAATTGTCGGCGGGCATTTGCTGGCGACGCGGATGCCGGTGCGGATGCTGTTCGCGGTGCTGGCGGTTTGCCCGGTAGTGGTGGGAGCGGGCGCGTTTTTCCTCGGACTGATTCAGCGTAGACTGGCGCGCACGGAGCAGAAAGCATTGGCGGCTGCGGATATCGGAACGCAGCCAAACATGCCGGACTAGCGGAGCGACCGAATACCTGCTTGTGGGGATACCGGGCGGAATCGATGGTGACTGAAGTTGCAACGTCGAGACTAGGCACTGGCGGCGCGCCAAAGCGCAAACGCTGGTACGCACAGCTGTGGATTCAAGTCCTGGTGGGCATGATTGCCGGAATCCTGCTGGGGATCAAACTGATCCGTTTCATTCGCGAGGAATTGCTGATCGTGCTGGCGACCACTTCGTCGGAAACGGTGCTGCCGCAGCTGATGGAAAAACTAGAAAAACTGGGTTGCGAGGAAACGATCGTAGGACTGGTGATCCCAACCGGCTACTCGTTCAATCTTGATGGAACGTGCCTCTACCTGGCCACGACCTCCGTGTTTCTGGCGCAAGCGACCAACACTCACGTAAACCTGTGGCAGCAACTTGGGCTGCTCGCGGTGCTGCTGCTTTCCTCGAAAGGCGCGGCGGGAGTTGCTGGCGCGGCGTTCGTGGTGCTGGCGGCAACGATCGCTTCCACCGGAATTATTCCCGTGGCCAGCATCGCGCTGGTGCTGGGCATTCACCGGTTGATGTCCGAAGGACTGACGCCTACCAACGTGGTGGGAAACGCGGTGGCAACGATTGTGGTGGCAAAGTGGGAACGGGCGCTGGATGAAGAGCGCCTCCACTCCGCGCTGGATGGTGGAATAGAGGCTGCTATACAGGTGACTCAGGCGTAGCGGCTCCCGATTGGGAGCTGACTAATAAACAATCGGCTCAGGTGTAGAGAAGAAATATCCCCAGGGGCTGAAGCCCAATCCCTGTTTCGATCCAATTGTCGGAGCTGAAGCTCCGACCCCCGAAAAGGCATTTGGTATTTGTATCCTAGATCTTGGCTTGGGCTTTCGCGGACGAGTTCAGGATTTTATCGAGGCGGTCGAGCACCTGCATCGCAGTGAAGCACTGCTGTACGCTGGCGTTGGGCTCGCGATGTTCCTTAATGGCGGCGAAGAATTCGCGATCCTGCAATTCGATGCCGTTCATCGATATATCCACCTTCGAGACGTCGATCTTGTTCTGTTCCCCGTCAATTAGATCGTCGTAATAGGCGACGAAAGTGCCGTTGTCGCAGATGTAGCGGAAGTGCGTGCCGAGCGGACCTTTGTTATTGAACGAAAGTGACAGCGTGCAGATCGCTCCCGAAGGAACTTTCATCACGATGCCCATATCCATGGTGATTTTTAGTTCGGGATGGATGGGGCCCTGCACCGCGTAGCAATCGGAGACCAACTGGCCGGTCTGATACTGGAAAAGATCGACGGTATGGCAGGCGTGGTGCCAGAGCAGGTGATCGGTCCAACTGCGGGGCTTGCCGAGCGCGTTCATATTGGTGCGGCGGAAGAAGTAAGTCTGTACGTTCATCTGCAAGACGGTTAATTCGCCCGCTTTGATCTTTTTGTGAACGTACTGATGGCTGGGATTGAAGCGCCGCGTGTGGCCGCCCATGCAAACGACGCCGGTTTCTTTCTGCGTTTTTACGAGGCGTTCGGCGTCCGCGAGCGAATCGGCAATCGGAATTTCGATGTGCACGTGTTTCCCGGCGCGCATGCACTGTTCGCCCTGCTTGGCGTGAATGGGCGTGGGAGTGGCCAGGATCATCGCTTCGAGGCCGGGCTGTTTGAGGCTCTCGGCCAGGTCCGTGGTCCAGTGAGGAATGTTATATTTCTTGGCCACTTCCTCAGTGGACGCAGCATTGCCGCCCGCGAGCGTGACGACTTCGGTTCCTGGGATCTTCTTCAGAGCGTCCAGATGTTTTTGTCCGAACGCACCTTGCCCCGCGACGCCTACCTTCATAGCCACCCCCTCGATTAGGAAATGAGAATCAGCCCGCTTTTTCGAGATCGGCCTTGGCGGCACGAAGCTTGCGCAACTCGGAATGGATGCGAATGACGGCCATCCACATGCCGAGCGGGTGCGCACCGGCTTCAACCAGCGGATGAATCTGGCCGTTGCGGAATTTCTCGATGTTGTCGTCCTGCAGAGTTTCGAGAACTTTCGCTTCCTCAGGCGTCATTCCGTATTGCTTCGCCACGGATGGCAGATCATGAATCAGCCGCAGGCGCAATTCGCGGCTGAAGCGGCTGTCGTAGAGAACCTTGTTCAGTTTGTAGGCTGAAGGCGACGGGTGCTTGTAGAACTCGAAGCCCCCCTTGAATTCGTAGTTCGCCGGCGCCGAGGCACCCTCCTTCGACTGCCCGATCCCCTTGTGCGGCAAGAAACGCATCACCGCGTGACCGTGATGCCAAGTCGGCTGATAGGTGACGAGTTCGCCGGGCAGGTTGCCGATGGCACCGAACATGATCATCCACGAAAGCATTTCGGTGTTGCCGACCTCGTCGAGCTGCTCGTTGGTCAGCTTGATCAGCGCTTCTTCATTGCCCTTCTCCATCTGCGCGATGGCCCAGTGATCGAAATCAAAATCCGGCTTGGGATATTTCCACGTGCCGGGAAAATGCGACATTCCGCCGCTGGCTACGATCGCGACGTTTTCCTTCCGGTCGGCGATGACCTTGGCAATTGCCTTTCCAAGCGCCGCGCAGCGCTGCGCCGTCGGCAACGGCGGAAGGTAGGCGTTGACGAAAATTGGAACGACGGGAATCGGGCGTTTTTCGATCACCCATTCGTAGACAGCGGCGAACGCATGACCGAGAACAGCGTCCTGCGAGTAGCCCAAGTCAAACCCGGCCTTCATCAGCTTGTCGAGCAGATCCTCGGCCAGACCCTGGTGGATCGGCAGTTCGTATTTGCGGCCTGCAAATTCGGCGTGCGAATACTCGCCGGAGAGGACCGCAAAGGTGGGTACGGATGTGAGGAAGAACGTCTCCAGGTGATCGCTGCCAATCACGATTACCGCATCCGGCTTGGCCTCCTCAATCTCCTTGCCGATCAGCCGCATGGCGGCCACGTCGGCGTCGAGCTGCTTGGGATCTTCGGTGGGCGGCCGGTCGAAAAGCTGCGGTGCGTGAACGGTCGCCATTGCTGCAACAATCTTTCCCATGGCTGGTTACCCCTTTTCCGTGCGGTCAGAGCGCGCTGGCGGGGCTGCTTGGCCCGCTTACCCTCGCCAAAGCAGAGTTTTGTTGGCTCAAATCCGCTGCAATAGATTGTTGCGGAAACAGGCGGATTAGGTCAAGCGAAACGTCGTCGATTCCGGCCAGCTAGGCTGCGTGTTACTCGCGCGATCAGGTCGTCAGCGGATCGCGCTTCTCGATGTTGATGTCGAGGTCCTTGATGGCTTTCTGCACCACGGAAGCCTCGATTTTCCCTTCGCGCAGAAGTTCGTGCAAAGTGGAAAACGCGATGAATCTCGCGTCCACCTCGAAGAAGTCGCGCAACGACGCCCTGCTCTCGCTGCGGCCAAAACCATCCGTGCCGAGCGAGGCGACCCCGCGCGGGGTCCATTTGCTGATCAAGTTCGGCAGCGCCTTCAGATAATCACTCGCCGCAACGAAAACGCCGGGGGCGCCAGCCAAGCATTCCGACGCGTAAGGAACCCGCTGCTTTTCCGTGGGATGGAGCATGTTCCAGCGCTCGGTCTCGATGCCATCGGTATAGAGCTGCTTATAGCTCGTTACGCTCCATACGTCGGCGGCTACATGGTATTTCGAGTCCAAGATTTCCTGTGCTTTCAGCACTTCGCGCAGAATTGATCCGCTGCCGAAAAGCTGCGCGCGCAACTTTGACTTGTTGCTCGCCGCCGGACGGTATCGATACATGCCCTTCAGGATTCCTTCGCGGGAACCGGCAGGCATGGTGGGCATTTCGTAAGGCTCGTTCATGACGGTGATGTAATAGAAGAGGCTTTCGCCTTTGTTGTACATACGATCGATGCCGTCTTCGATGATGGTGGCGATCTCGAAGGCGTAGGCGGGATCGTAGGCGCGGAGCGTGGGAATCGGAAGAGCCAATACGTGGCTATTGCCGTCCTGATGCTGCAAGCCTTCTCCGGCGAGAGTGGTCCGCCCGGCCGTGCCGCCGAGCAAGAATCCGCGGCAGCGTGAATCCGCGGCGGCCCATATCAGGTCGCCCACGCGCTGGAAACCGAACATGGAGTAGTAGATGAAGAACGGAATGATGTTGATGCCGTAGTTCGCGTAAGCCGAACCGGCGGCGATGAACGAGGAAATCGAGCCGGCCTCGGTAATTCCCTCTTCGAGAATCTGGCCGTTTTTTGCTTCCTTGTAATAGAGCAGCGTATTCATGTCCACGGGTTCGTAGAGCTGACCCTGGCTATTGTAAATGCCAACCAAGCGGAAGAGCGACTCCATGCCGAAGGTGCGCGCCTCGTCCGGAACAATCGGAACGATTAGCTTGCCGATTTCCGGATCGCGCATCATTTTTCGGAGCATGGCGACGAAAGCCATGGTGGTGGAAACTTCCCGACCCTCGCTGCCAGTCAAAAACTCGGAGAAAAGTTCGCTGCGTTCGCCGACCAGCGCTTTCGCACGCACGCGACGCCGAGGAACGTATCCGCCCAGTTTTTTGCGGCAGTCCTGCAGATACTTAATTTCCGGGCTATCATCCGGCGGGCGATAGAAGGAAACTTCCTCGATCTGATCTTCGCGAATTTTCAAGCCAAAGCGCTCGCCGAAGTGACGCAGAGCGTCTTCATCGAGCTTTTTCTGCTGGTGCGTGACGTTGCGGCCTTCCACCGCCTCGCCCAGACCGTAGCCTTTGATGGAACGGGCAAGGATGACCGTTGGCGAGCCCTTGTGATCGACGGCCGCACGATACGCGGCGTACACTTTCTTGGGATCGTGGCCGCCCTGGCGCATTTTGTGCAGCTGCTCGTCCGTGTAGCCTTCCACCATCTTCAGCAAGCGCGGATCGGAGCCGAAGACGTGTTCGCGAATATAGGCGCCCGATTCCACGACGAACTTTTGATACTCGCCATCGACGATTTCGCCGAGCCGCTTCGTGAGCAATCCTTCCTTGTCCTGCTCGAATAGCGGATCCCAGTCCGAACCCCACAGGCACTTGATCACGTTCCAGCCCGCGCCGCGGAAAGCCGCTTCGAGTTCCTGAATGATATGGCCGTTGCCGCGCACTGGACCATCGAGGCGCTGCAGGTTGCAGTTGATTACGAAGATCAGATTGTCGAGGTGCTCGCGCGAAGCGAGGGTAATGGCGCCGAGTGTTTCTGGCTCGTCCGTTTCGCCATCGCCCACGAACGCCCAGACTTTCGCGTCCGATGGCGGTTTGAGGCCGCGATCCTCCAAATAGCGTTTGAAGCGGGCCTGATAAATGGCCGTGATGGGGCCAAGACCCATGGAGACAGTGGGAAACTCCCAGAATTCAGGCATCAGCCACGGGTGCGGATAGGATGAGAGCCCACCGCCGGGTTTCAGTTCGCGGCGGAAATTTTCCAATTGAGTCGCGCTGAGACGCCCTTCCAGAAATGCGCGCGCATATACGCCCGGCGCCGCATGCCCCTGCAAATAGACGGAATCGCCCTCGAAGTCCTCGGTGCGACCGCGGAAGAAATGATTGAAGCCGACCTCGAAAAGAGTGGCGATGGAACCGTAGGTGGAAAGGTGGCCGCCGATATTGTGTTCCAGGCGATTGGCGCGTACGACCATCGCGAGCGCATTCCAGCGCACGAGGCTCTTAACCTTGCGCTCAAGCTCCTGGTCGCCGGGAAAAGGCGCCTGGTCGCTTTGATTGATGGTGTTGACGTACGGAGTATTCGCCGAAAACGGGACGGAGACCCCGCGCTCGGCGGCGCGTTCTCGAATCTCGCGCAAAATCCTTTCGGCTAAGCCGGGCTTTCCGCTATCTACCACTGCGTCGAACGACTCGATCCATTCCCATACTTCCTCGAGCTCGTCGATTTCCGCCGGACGCACATCAGCACGCGTGACCATTTTTTCAAACCTTTCCGATGGCCAGTGAAAGCACTCCATCAAATCCTAACTTTATCTAATTCCAATATAGCTCATTTTTCGGCGGGTGATTCGCAAATACGGTGACGGTGGATACAAACCGTGCATCTTTTCGACAAAACATTCGGATGCCGTAGGCCAGGCTGGTCCGTCCAGAAGCACGCGCAGGCTCAGCTAACGCGCTGGCCCGCGCTTCTCTTCCTGATTGTCGTCGTGACGATCGGTAGAGCCCGCCTTATGGTGCGGAATTGGAAAGCCTTCCACTGGTTCTCCGCGTTCGCGCTCCTCGCGCTGCCGCTTGGGGCGATACCATTTGAAATAGACGAGGGCGCCGATCCCGGCGAGCACGGCGAGTCCGATCAGCGTATAGAGAAGCGGCTTGTAATATTGCGACAGAGACGAAATGATCGCTTTTCCATAGACATGCCCGAGGTAGGCGACCCCCAAAAAACGAATGGAGCGTCCGATGGAAAGCGAGACGAAGAACTTCTTGCGTGGATAATGCAACGCACCCGCCGCGACCAAGACCGGCGACATCGGAAATGGAGGCGGCATGATGGAGCTGATCACAATTGTGGAGAAGCCGCGTTTACGGAACGCGCGGTAGACCTTCTCAGCGCGCTTTTTGCCGATTCTTTTTTCGAGAACTTTTTCTTCGCTCTTCTCTCCCAAACGAAAGGTGAGGAATCCGCCGAGTACCGCGCCAACAGCAGCCATGAAGCCGTAGTACGCCCACAAGTGCCGCTGATAGGACGCCAGCAGGATCACCATCGCGTCCATGCTGCCCGGCAACGGGATCACCGAATTGTCCAGGACGCCCAGAAGGATCAGGCCTGGGCCGCCCAGACTGAGAATCCAACTCCAGAAGTTCAGAAGCGAAAGCGAGATTAAGATTTGTAAGCGCACATTGGTATGACTCCGCCTTCGCCAGCGCCTCCGTCTTTATAGATGCTTTGCGGGTGGGGTCCGGACTTCCGCGAGCGAAATCCAAACGACGGCACCCTTTGGGATGATTGAGCCTGAAGGCAGGCGGAAGATCCGTTGGGCAGCCGCCCAATTTAGACAGTCTCTGGCGTTGGAGTCGGCAGGCTATTTCCAAGCTGTGGTACACTTTGGCGCAGATGTAGTGTTTTGCGGTACTCGCAGCGTGTGCGCCCGTAGCTCAGCTGGATAGAGCGTCTGGCTACGAACCAGAAGGTCGGGAGTTCGAATCTCTCCGGGCGCGCCATTCCCCCGTTTTGGCTCTGTCGAAGATCAGATCGAATGGCTTTCTATATGTGGGATAGATACTTGCGGCGTCTATCGCGCAGTTCGAAAGCACGATTTTGAGGAGTTTGGCTTGTTCGGCGGGCGGCTGCTTA
>JBOGMX010000006.1:0-7407 GCA_050746725.1 Candidatus Acidiferrales bacterium
ATGTCCCCTATGACATGGAAGGACAAGCCCACGGATCAGGAGCAACCGGAGGCGTCGTTCAGACTGTCTCGCGCGGCGTTTACGATATTTCTGGCGCACATCTGTACCCACTTCCCGAAACACGCGCGGAGTTGATCTCGGCAAGCCAAGCGCTGCAAGAACCAAAGCAAACCGTTCTGTTGCTCGGTGACAGAGCCACGAAAGCCGAATTTACATCGCAGCCGTTGGCTCAGTTTAAAATTATCCATTTCGCTGTTCATGGAATCTCGACTCCCAATTTCCCCGAGAGAGACGCGCTTGTTTTGGGTCGCCAGTCCAATTCCACAGATGACGGCCTATTGCAGGTTCGCCAAATTGCGCAACTCAAACTCAATGCAGATTTGGTGACCCTGTCCGCCTGCAACACCGGGACAGGCAAACTCGAAGGCGAGGAAGGAATCATCGGTCTCACACAGGCATTTCTGTTTGCTGGCGCGCGAACTGTCGCTTCCTCGCTGTGGCCCGTGGACGACACCTCTACAGAAATCCTCATGACGCAGTTTTATGCTCATTTGGCACGCGGCGAAGATGAAGCGTTAGCCTTGCGCGAGGCGAAGCTCGACTATCTAAAGGAGAATCCAGACAAGCCGCCCATCTTCTGGGCGCCCTTCGTTCTTGTCGGCGATGCGTCTAAGCCGATACACTTCTGACCCATGATTCCAATCGGACCCAAGGAGAGGAATGAAGTCTTCAATAAGGTCGCTGACCTGACTGCGAAGAGGCTCTTTGCACCGTCGTTCGATAAGAAGAAGTGGACGGAACTGGTCGCATCTCATCGAGAACAAATCCTTGCGAAAGAAACAGTAGAGGAATTTGAAGGCGCGGTCCGCGAACTGCTCGCCGAGCTAAAAATTAGCCACGTCGTATTTTTTCATCGCAGTCTTCAGAAGATTCCTCCGAATTATGCCATCGGCGCAACTTTTCAGCCCTGCCAGGTCAACGGTAGCACCCGCTGGATGTTCCAGGACGTTCACGACGGAAGCCCGCCGGCCTCAGCTGAGATTCAGCCAGGCGACCTCCTTTTGGAAATTGACGGCCAGCCGATTAACCCTCCCCAGATGCCTGCATTTCAAATGGGCGGCTTCTGTGAAATCGGTATTGAGAAGCTCACCGGCGAGCACCTTGGCGTATGCCTTGGTGTCCCGCTGCCTAAGTCGAAATGGCATCCGATCAATCGCCCAAAACTCGTTCTATGGTCGAAGCCCACGCCGGGAATTGGATACTTGAAAGCAGCAGGATTCCCTGGGCAAGTGGGAATGGATGTAGCGCACGAAATTGACCATGCAATTTCTGAGCTTCGCGATTGCGACCGCCTGATTGTGGACCTTCGCGGGAATCCCGGCGGCGGAGCAGGCGGACTTCGGTTGATGGGCTACATGACACCTAATAAACTGCCTGTCGGTTATAGTTTGAGCAGGAAACGCGCGGAAAGAGGCTATAACAAAGAAACACTGAAACGGTTTGATAGGATCCCATCACGCAAGATGGGGCTCTACGGCCTTATGTTTCGTTTCGCTTTCTCCGATAAATCGATCGTGATGGTTACAGAGGGACTTGGGCCTCAGCCCTTTCATGGCAGGATTGTTTTGCTCGTGAACCAGCACACGGCGAGCGCGGCGGAAACCATCGCCGGATTTGCGCGAGAAAATAGACTCGCAACCATCGTCGGCACCAAGACTGCGGGGCAAGTGCTGGGCGGAACAGGATTCAAAGTTGGCCACGAATTCGTGCTCCGAATCCCCGTCATGATTTTTCACACATGGAACGAAGACTGTCTTGAAGGAAAGGGTATAGAGCCGGATTACGAAATCGAACTTTCACGCGATGCGCTCAAACAGGGCAAAGACGCCCAACTCCAGAAGGCCATTGAGGTAGCTGGCGGCCAACTCTAGCGCGGAGAACTTCCAGCATCACTCTATCCGACGCAGTTCGGCGAACAGGAAATGATGGGCGGCATCATCACAACAATCCGGGATGCCGGTGCGGGCCATCCGCTCGCGCCTATTGTCGATGACCTGGACGAGCTGAACGTTTACTGCAAGCGGTATCATCATGAGCGAAAACCCGAACGCCGCGACGGAACCCGTGGACGACGCCGAGTTGAAGGGCTACGTGGGCCGCACGGTGACGCTCGTCGGTTGCCTTACGTATTAAGGCAAAAACCAAAGTGCGCATGAAGGCTTACGATGTGTGACTGGGAGTGGGAGTCGTTCGAGCACCTGATAGGGGCTGGGTCCTTTGAAATAGAAAATGCTGGCCCGCTTCGCGCACCGGTACGAAACTTCTCTATCAAGCGAAATGAAAAGCTCCAATTGATTCTGGAGACGCGAGCGTCGGGAACAGCCGCAAGCGAGTCCGGCAACTCGTTCCCACTCGGAACAGTTCGGGTTAACACCGATGCAGTGACGTTTGTAAACGGCAAGGGAACCCGACTGGTTGCGGCAGGAGTGCAGTCGCGGACCCAGAGAACGTCGATTACTGCCGACTCCCCAATGGGTGAAATGCTGGAAACGTCTTCGGTTCACAGTCTGAAAGGCACAATCGCGCCGTATCGCGATCCGAATTACGTCATTGAGTGGTTGGCGAATGTGGACGACGTTTTTAGCTGGCCGAATATGATCGTCAATGAGAGCGTGGTCACAAAAACGCGGACCCTCCGCGGCGGCGACCATGAACCAGTCTTGCGGTGGTCCCGTGAAAGCGGCGGTGGCGGATGGAGCTGCGTAAAACTCGATGTTGACGGATACGATTTTTTCCTGTGTGTGGCGAAACCAACGGTGGCGGGAGGAATCAATAAGCCGGGATTTATCTTGTATGCCGGCAACCCGCCGGATGAGCTTAGGGACAAAGTAAAGAGGTGCCTGTCCTTTTGCCTGGGCAAGTACTTGGTCTATCTCGGTTACTCGCGCTTCTGTGAAGACGGGTTGCTGGTATCGTTTGAAGCCGTCAGCGCGTACAGTTTGGGCGGGAGAGCGTTTGAGTTGCCGGCCATGCCTCCCTCTCCGTTGGGGACGCGCTCCCTGTGGGAGATTGACCGCGACATCCTGTCCCGCATGGTCAACTCGCTCTATTCACATTACGACACGCTACGGTTCGGGAAATTAACCTGGGCATATTGGCATGCTCTATGTGCAACGCCGCACATTGCTGCAGTACACTTCGGTGCGGCGGCGGAGGCCCTCCAGCGCGCGTACTTGAAAGCGAGTAAACACACGATCAAAACAAAGCTGGTCGAAGGCGAAGACTGGAAAACCATGAAGTCTTCGATGAAAAGTGTGATTTCCGGTTCAACTGTTAGCGCGGATGTTAAAAGACTTTTGGAAAACAAGCTTGGTGAGCTGAATGCGGTACCTCAGAGCGTTGTCACTGAAAGGGTTTTGGAGAGTTTGCAGATCAAGCTCGGGGAGAGAGAAAGGAAAGTATGGACGCGGAGAAACGTCGCAGCACATGGAAGCGGCAGCGATGAAGATCTGGAGCTGATAAGAGACCTCAAAATCCTAAGACTTCGGTTCCATCGCATGCTTCTGTCCATTACCAACGCAAGCGATTTCTATTACGACTACTTTTCGATTGGACAGGTGGGCGCCGCTTATTATCCGGCGAGAAGGCTGAAGGAACCTATACCCTAGGCAAGTCGTGGAGGAAGCTTTGGGATACGTGCGCACTTTGGGCGAAGAAGGGCGCGGCGGTAGAAGACTCGGGAAGAGCAAGAAGCATTACGAGGTCGGTGGGTGTGCGGAGAACGCTTCAGCGGTTTTGTAATCTTGGAATTTGCGGCGCTGTTTATCGCTTAGTGTCAGCTCGCCCGCGGTGCCGCGGTCGGTCCAGTAGTGTCCCTTAAGCATCCGCGTGGGTGTATCGATCACTTGGAGCCACACGGCACCATAATGAATCGGGCTGTGAGCACGTTCTTGATAGCGCGGTTCATTTCGGTAAACGCCGCTGACACAGTAAAGACCGTCGACTGTGCATACGATTTCGGTTCCGACGAGATACGAGCTGGATTCTTCAGTCAATAGCCTGAGACTGAGGCTTAGAAACGTTTGGCGGACGACCATGTATCCTTGAACGGGCGGGATGCTCGCGCCGGTGGCGGGGTCGGTCCAGTTCGAGGAAAGATCGGCTTTCCATGTCCCGTCGATGACCGGCCGCTTTACAAACCACCCGTGCAAAAACGGTAGCTTCCACAGCCACAGTTCGAAGGCGATGCTTAGTAGGACAACAACGCTGGTGACCGTGGAGATCGGGCGCAGCAGGCCGGAAGAAAGCGTCTGTCCGGTGACCAGGAGGACAATGGCCCAGACGAAGACCGCCGTATAGATTATCGCTTTGACGTAATTGGCCATTATTCGAACCCGATATAGTTCCAAGCGGCGTCGAGGAAAGCATTCACTTGATCTCGTCGCCACGGCTGGCTAGTTCGGAACAGGTACTTCAGGTCGTTGATTTCGCCCCACCCATCGCAGGTTTGGTCGGAGCGCGTCTCATTCCAGAGATGTGCCAGGGCGTAGCGCACATCCGCTCGATAGGTGCCGCGGTCGAACCCTTCATCGGGGACGTTCCAAACGAGGCACTCGATGAGATAGGACGGGATGGGTTCGGCAACCTTGTGCCCGTTGGCCACCATTTCATTGCGCAGAGATTTCAAAATACGGACGACGGATTTGAAGCGGCGGCTGGTGGTTTCGTTCTTGTCTACGCCATTGTCGTAGTTTTGGCGCGGCCAGTTGACAATCTTTCCGCCGTTGTCGGGAAGCATCTGCGTTCCGTAGTCGATCCAGTTGCTTTGGGCGTTCCCGTTGATGCGGCGATGCTCAAAACAAGGGACGACGTCGGCATCAACTCGATAGGTGTTGGCGTGAACGTCTAATGCCTTTTTGCCGCGGGTTACATACCCAGCGCCAAAATACGATTTGAGGGCCGCCTCCAAGTCGTTCTTGAACTCGGCGTAGCTATATTGGGCGTCGGTGTAGCCGAAAGCGGCATCGTTTAGGCCTTCGCTCAGGCAGTAGTCTGCGAAGAAAGTATCCTTGCAGAGTACGCAGATATCGACATCACTGTCCTGCCGCACGTTGGTGCGGTTCGCATAGGAACCCTGCGCGAAAACTTCGATGTTCTTGCTGCTGAGTTTGGTGCTCGCGTTAACAGCCTTGCGAATTGCACGCTCGGCATTCTCACATTTTGCCTGCTCGGTGGCGCTCGGCGCGGCGCCCCACGTGGAGAAGACGCTTTCCCAGTCGCGGCTAGGGGATGGTAGACTCGCCATGGTCAACTCCTTGCTACCGCCAGGCCCGACCATGCGCGGCTCTTGGATTCTGTCACTAGGACGGAATTCTTCTTGCCGGTGCTGTTGGCAGCGGTTTGCGCAGCCCCAAGAACCTGCATGCTGGTGAGGGCTGCTGTGCCGTTGTATTCGGCCCACGGGAGTTGATAAGAGCGGCCGTCGTCGGCGGTGACGAGCCGTGAAAAGCCCTGCCTCGCCATTGCAGCATGCAGGGTGTCGTAGTCGGTCCATTGGGCCTCGTGAAGTTCAACGCGGATAGTAAATTGAGCCATATATCCTCTCTTCCTTTCTTCCTTCTGTCGTTGATTCCTGCCCCTCAGGCGACGCTCTCCGCGGCGGCTTCGGGAACAGGTTGAACATTCAAGCCGAGCACGGTTTCCAGGGTCTTCAGCATCGCGTCGCGAGTCTGGCGGGCGTTGCGTAACGTGAAAACCTTTTCGCCGCTCTTTTTGGTAGCGGGCACGAGGACGCCGATGTCCTCCCATACGGGGTTTTCGCGGGCGAAAAAATCGACCTCCCGGTGTTGGTCGTCCCGGGTCTTGCCAGTGATGGTGACCGGCTCGCCCAGCTTGTCGAGCCGGGACAGGTCGATGTCCAAGTCGTGCATCTTGCGAGCCACGGCGACGTAGGCCGAGATTGCCAGGGCTGA
Source organism: Candidatus Acidiferrales bacterium (assembly GCA_050746725.1). GTDB lineage: Bacteria > Acidobacteriota > Terriglobia > Acidiferrales > UBA7541 > Palsa-295. Next base: position 5,973 of record JBOGMX010000006.1, read on the forward strand.
ATCCACGAGCAGGGTTTCGCGGACGCGCTTGCGGCGGGTGATATCGAGCTTGCCGAGCTCGGGGCGAACAGAGGCGAGCTTGTTCCAGAACTGCACGGCATAAGCGACGTCTGTGTTGAATGCGGCTTCGTCCTCCGGGTTGCAGTCGGACCAGTAGGTTTCAAACGCGACGCTCAGCGTGTTGAACGCGCACAGGCGGGGGTTCTTCTTGCTCAAACGGTCGCGGATAGTATCCACGTTGTCCTTGAACGACGGGCACTGTTCGGCCAGAGCGCCTGCGATCTTGGTGGCTCCTAGCCGATGCAGCCATTTGGACCGCGTCGGGTCGGCTTTTTTTCCCTCCTGGTTCATCGCGTAGAAAATCCGGTTCTCTTCGCTCGCAGGGGCGTTGTAAATCCTTACGCTGACTTTCCGGTCCAGGCGGAAAGAGCTGCCCTTGGCGACGCTCTCGGCGGCCTTGAGAATAGCCATGTGCCGGTGGCCAGAGTCTGGGATGGTGGCTGCCCCGGCGCCGATCTTCAGGGACCGTGAGGCTTCGTCGTATTCCAGGGTGGTTTCACCCTTGCGAAAATTCCAGCTCAACTGGCCAAGATAGGCTTCGTCCTTGACGAGCTGTTCAGCCCACTTCTCGACTTTTTCTTCGTCGAGAATGCGTTTGTTCGTGACGGAATCCATGCCGCGCTGCCGGTCCGGGTCCACCTTGAGGAAGCCGGTCTTGTAAAGCTGGTGGATATCGTGGGCGGTCATCACGGCGTCGTAGCATGGATACGGGCCATCCTCTGTACGTGATACGTTTTCTATAGAAGTCTGCAGACCCATGATACTTCTCCTTTCTATATCGCTAGTACGATAGCAAGTACGAGCCTTTATTTGTCGCGTACGAGTATATACCGCTCGTACCATTTGTCAACGAGATTTTACGTATAATTTGTAGGTGATTGAAGAGAAAGGCGATTTTGCCCGGCCCGGTCAGTTGATTTAGGCGGTCACTGCATGAAGCCTCAGATGCCCCGGTTTATCCGGCGCTCGGACGAATGATCTGCGGAAAGGGAGATTGCCCGAATGTCAAAAGAACTTTGCCCTGCGCGTGACGGTGCCATCGCCTACGCCGAAGCGGATTTACGGTGCCCCGCAATCTTTTCGGCGTCGTAGCGAGCGCAAAGGAAAGAAGGAAGTTTAGTGCTGGCGGTGGGAAGCTCGTTCTAACAGGTATACATGCACTGCGAGTGCATGACGGGAAACCCGGAAGTTACGTTGGGGACTCTCGCGCAGGGTATGTCACTTTTCTCCGCTTTGTAGCTATTTGAGGACCAACGGGTATTCGTTTCGTTCGGCGCCGGCCTGACCAATTGCAAGTAGGTAGGTGTTGGGAGCAAGCCGCGACAGGTCAAGCTTCACATTCACCGCTGCATTGCCATTTTCAATCGCTGCTGTG
>JBOGMX010000007.1:0-278082 GCA_050746725.1 Candidatus Acidiferrales bacterium
GATGAATTCATCTCCGCGATTTCGTGCCCCGCCAGATCGTAGATGAAATCAACCGCTCCGCCTGCCACGGTCTTGCGCACGCGCCGTCCCTCGGCATCGTAGACGTAGCTTGCCGCGCCGCCATCCACCGTAACGATGCGGTTTTCGGCGTCGTAGGTGTAGGAGTGATTGCCATCATTCAGCAAGTTGCCAGCAGCATCGTAAGTAAAGCCGTCAACCCGGTTATTTCCCCCGCTGAAGCCCACGCTCAGGCCGCCGTCACCCTGCCACATGTTGCCATAGCGGTCGTAGGCGTAGCTGTATCCTTGCGTGCTCTGGCCGTCCGGGCAGGCCGCTGAACAGAGGCTTGACGCCAATCGACTGAACTCGTCGTAGGTGTAGGAACCGCGCTGTGGACGCGGTAAGTATCGATCCTTCGTGCAAGAAGCCCTTCGATTCCGATCTTTGCCAGAGCAAAACATGAGGAATGGCGCGCCCGGGAGGATTCGAACCTCTGACCTTGTGCTTCGGAGGCACACGCTCTATCCAGCTGAGCTACGGGCGCGCGGGAGACGGCTTGCAGTCGAATCATTGTATTACTTTTCTGGAGCGCTAGCCATGCGCCGCGAATCGAGTTGCGAGGCGAGCCGGCGTCAAACTTCCGCAATCGGAGCGTGCGCCCGTTCATCGCGCCGGTACCGAGGGATTTTTCCCCTGCGCGGCTGGCCCCAGCTCCATCTCGCGCGTTTACGAATCGGCAACCCTTCGCGCATATCCATCCGCGTTCCGGCGAGGTGGTATAATCTAGTTTCCCAGCAGTGAATTTCATGACCCAATCCTTCCGGCTGTGGATCATGGACGCGGGCACGCGCGGGCTCCGCATCCTGGCGATCTTCGTCATTGCGCTCATTCTCGCCCGCATTCTGAAAGCGCTCACTACCCGCATCGTCCACAGCGCGAAGTCGAACGCGCGCGTGGCGCAGATGCGCGAGCAACAGACTCGCACGATGGCCGGCGTAGTCTACAGCGTAGGCGTCACGATCATTCTTGCCGTCGCCATCCTGATGGCGCTGCCCGAGTTCGGCTTCAACATCACTCCCGTGGCTGCGGCCGCGGCGGTGGCCAGCTTGGCCTTTGGCTTCGGCGCGCAAAGCCTGGTGAAGGATTTCATCAACGGCTTTTTCATCGTGCTGGAAGATCAATACGTGGTGGGCGACACGATCCAGCTAAATGGCGAAACCGGGCGCGTGGAATACCTCACGCTGCGCCGCACTGTTATGCGCAACGGCGCCGGCGCGATCGTCACCATTCCCAATTCGTTGATCGGGCAAGTTTCCAATCTGAGCCGCGATTGGTCGCAAGCGTTTATCGACGTGACCGTCCCATCCAACGAACTAGTCGGCCGCGCGCTGGCAACGCTCGAAAAAATCTGCGGCGATTTTCGCAACGATCCCGATTGGTCGCCCGCGCTGGTCGATGGTCCGCGCGTGTTGGGCGTGGAATCGCTCGCGCTCGATGGCACGGTGCTACGTCTGCAAGTCCGCACGGTGCTCAATCGCAAGGACGAAGTCGCGCGCGAGCTGCGCCGCCGCATCAAGCTCGCCTTCGAAGATGCGCGCATCCCCATGCACCATACTCACCAAGTGGAATTGCAGAGCAACGACACGACGACTCCGGTAATCGATGCCCCCGCCGTCCGCACCTTCGACTAATACGGCTTCGCCGTCGAGGACGTTCACCTTTCCGTTCGACGCTCTTGCCGACCTCGGCGGCCAGCGCTCTATCAGTCTGTTCGTAGCAAGAAAATAGACGCAAGTGCGTCAGTTCCGAGGGAGAATCTTGGCCGTGCGCGGCGACCTCAGTTGGACATTTTATGGAATCCTGTACTCGGGCGTTTTCTTTGCGTTCGGTTTGCGCATCGAGAAGAGCAAGGGCGCTGTTGGTCGCGCTGCGGGGTTAAAGGCAATTGCTATATTTGCGATCTGCTTAGATGTCGTCCGCGCGTTCTACTATCTCCAGTGGGTGGCTATCCCTTTCGTTCTCGGCGCTCTTGTGGCGGAAGTTGTAATCATGGTTAGCGCTAGGAATGCTCAGCGACCGCCTGATTCGAACATAAGTGGTGGCGGGTGTTGAATGGAGGCGCGGGTGAGAATCGAACTCACGCGTGAAGGTTTTGCAGACCTCTCCCTTGCCACTTGGGTACCGCGCCTCGATGAGGGAAGTATAGCGAAACTTCGCTGCGGTTGCAGTGCGCGCGCCGCGGAATTGAGATTTCGCATTGTGCCATGCGCATTCAGCGGATGTGCAGCACGTAGGGAATGCGGGCCTGCACCGGCGCCATGTTCATGTTGCCTACGACGCGCTGCAACACGGACTGGATCGAGGGCGTCCGGCCGCTTATCTGATTCTCTTCCCAGTTGAGAAGCTGGTCGAGCAAGCTGCGCGAGCGCGGCAAGCGCAAAATGCTGACGGATTGCCGCGCGGGGATATTCGCGAGCTGCTTGGCCACTGCAATCGCGCGATCCACTCCGCCCAGGTAATCGACCAGCCCCAGTTGCTTGGCCTGCGCTCCGGACCACACGCGCCCTTTGGCGATTTTGTCGATTGCAGCGACGCTCATGTGCCGGTCCGCGGCCACCGTCTTCGTAAACGTCGCGTAGGTTTCTTGCAGCGATCTCTGGATGTAGGTTTGCTGCGCGGGCGTGAAATTCTGCTGATCGGAAAAGAGCGTGGCGTTGTCGCTAGTAGCCACGTAATCGGTGCTCAGCCCCAGGAGGCTGTAGAGTCCCGCCAGATTCATTTTCCCCGCGAGCACGCCAATCGATCCCGTTTCCGTGTCCGGCTCGGCCACGATTTTATCGGCAGGCACGGAAATCCAATACCCGCCTGACGCCGCGAGGTCAGCCATCGACACGACCACGGGCTTCCGCGCCTCGGCAAGTTCCACTTCGCGGCGAATCACTTCACTGGCCACCACGGAACCGCCGCCCGAATCGACGCGAAGGACGATGGCTCGGACGTTGTGATTATTGCTCGCGCTGCGCAGCGCCGCGGCGATGGTGTCGCCGCCCATCACCGTGCCGCTGGTTGGGCTGGTGCCGGAATCGCCCGAAACGATTTCGCCGCTGGCGTAAACGACCGCGACGGTCGGTCCGCTCGATGCACGCAGAAATCCGCTGTAGCGATCGAGCGAAATCGGATGCCAGCCGCCTTTGCGATTGCGAAAGTAACTCTGCACCTGGTCCCAATAGGCGAGCCGGTCAACCAAGCCGTCCCGCACGGCATCGCTTCCGGAAAAAGGACCCGCGGCCACCAGCGATTCAAATTTCGCGCGGTTCATGTGCCGCGATGCGGCGGCGTCCGCCACGTACTGGTCGTAAACGCCGGTGAGAATCGATTGCACTTCCTCGCGATGCGCGGGAGTGAATTTTTTCTCGGTGTAGGTGTTGTAGGCGGTTTTGAATTCGGCGATGTGGAAGACTTCGGGCACCACTTTCAGCTTGTCGAGCGTGCCGCGCAGAAAAAGCGCCTGCGCCATCATTCCGGTAATGCTCACCGGATCGGTAGGCACCACCCAAACTTGCGAGCAGGCGCTGGCGAGGTAGTATTCGGGATTGCCGACGCCGTCGTAACCGAGGTAGCAGATGTTCGGTTTGCCGCTCTGGCGGAATGCGAGCAGATGCTGGCGCAGTTCTTCTAGTTTTGCCCAGCCGCCATTCAGCGGCCCGATGCGCACCACCAGTCCGGAGATGTGCGGATCGGTGCGCGCCGCGTCCAGCGCGTCTGTGTACGTGTGCAGCACGGTCGGTCCACTGCTGGTGAACGCCGAAAGCACGCTCAGCGGGCTTTGATCTTCGATGTCGCCATTCACGTTCATTACCAGCACCGATTTGCCCGCCAGATGCCGCGGCCGCAGCGCGGCCCAGATAATCGCGGCGATAAATAGCACCACGACGGTGATGATGATTGCCCGGCGCTTTCCCCAGGTCATTTCTGCGCTCCTTGTTTTGCTCTCGTTGGCTTGCTGTTTCCGCGCCAATGCGCTGCGCCAAATTTTCCGTTTACCCTAGCACGCCGCACGGCCCGATTCCAGCCGCCTCGGCGTCGAGTGTTTGCTTTGATCGGGGCTCAGGAATATTGTTGAACTCGACGGCAATCCGGACATTCGAGGGGACACAATGGAAAAGCGCACACTCGGAAAAAGCAATCTGCAAGTTTCCGCCATCGGTCTCGGCTGCATGGGACTCAGTTTCGGCTACGGCCCGCCCGTGGACAAGCAGCAAGGCATAACCCTGATCCGCGCGGCAGTAGAGCGCGGCGTCACATTCTTTGACACTGCGGAAGTGTACGGACCGTTCGCGAACGAGGAACTCGTCGGCGAGGCGCTGGCCCCCTTCCGTGAACGGGTCGTCATCGCCACCAAGTTCGGATTCAAGATCGAGGGCGGCAAACAGTCGGGCCTGGATAGCCGCCCGGAACACATCAAGCAAGTCGCTGACGCGTCGCTCAAGCGCCTGCGCACCGACCGGATCGACCTCTTCTATCAGCACCGCGTCGATCCGGACGTTCCGATCGAAGACGTCGCCGGAGCGGTCAAGGATCTCATCCAGCAGGGCAAGGTCCGGCACTTCGGGCTCTCCGAGGCCGGTGTGCGGACGATTCGTCGCGCCCACGCCGTGCAGCCCGTCGCCGCTCTTCAGAGCGAGTACTCGCTGTTTTGGCGGGAACCGGAATCCGAAACCATGCCGGCGCTCGAAGAACTCGGCATCGGATTCGTCCCGTTCAGCCCTCTGGGAAAAGGTTTCTTGACAGGCGCGATCGGCAAAGACACGCAATTCGAGAAAACTGACTTCCGCAACGTCGTTCCTCGATTCTCCGCGGAAAACCGCCAGGCAAATCAGGCGCTTGTCGATTTGATCGGCAAGTTCGCGCAGCAGCAGAAAGCAACGCCCGCTCAGGTGGCGCTCGCATGGCTTCTGGCCAAGAAGCCGTGGATCGTCCCCATCCCCGGAACCACCAAGCTGCATCGCCTGGACGAAAACCTTGAAGCCGTGAACGTGCGTCTCGCGCCCGCTGACATCAGCGAACTGGAATCCGCAGCCTCAAAAATCCCGCTGCAAGGGGCTCGCTACCCCGAAGCCCTGCAAAAAATGGTCGGCCGCTGAGGCATGAAAAGCTTCTGAGCGCGAACGCACGCGAAGGGGTGTGAATGGCGAATTTCGTTCTGGTTCACGGCGCGTTTTCGGGAGCGTGGATTTGGGGGCCGCTGGAAGAGCGGCTGAGGGCGGCAGGCCACACCGCCGTCGCGTTTGACTTGCCCGGTTCGGGCGACGATCGAACGCCGTCGACTCAAGTCACGCTGGATTTGTGCGCCGCTCTCGCTTGCGAAGTGCTGGCCGCCACTGGGGGGCCGGCACTTCTAGTCGGCCACAGCATGGGAGGAGTGATTATCACGCAGGCTGCGGCGCGCTGCCCACAGAGCATCGCGGCGCTTGTCTACGTGTCGGCCTTCATCCCGAAAAATGGCCAGAGCCTTCTGGAATTGACGAACTTGCCCGAGGGCGCCGGCGATCAGGTGCAAGCCAATCTTATGGTGAACGAACAAACCGCCGAGGGCACCATGCCCCCCGAGGCATCGAGGGATGCGCTGTACGCCTGCTGTACGGAAGAGACTGCCACGTGGGCCATCGCGCATCAACGGCCTCAGCCTCTCGCCCCCTTCGTCACGCCCGTCTCGATTCCGCCGGGCGCGCTCGTTGGCATCAAGAAATTTTACGTCGCCTGCGCGCGCGATCGAGCCGTCCCGCCGCCGTTGCAGCACCGAATGATTGCGGATAACGGATGCGCTGGCGTCTTCGATCTCGACACCGATCACACGCCGCAACTTTCCCGCACGGAGGGCCTAGCCAGCGCGATGCTGCAAATCGCGGCCGCGCTGCCTTAGGCTCTCACATCGCGGGAACTGGAATCTACACGTCAAGAGCCTGCCGTCCGCAAACTGATTCCCTAGACTTCATCTTCGCACCCAAGGTCAACGGACCCACTGCCGTCACGCAAGCGGACGTCAACCGTATTCTTTGAAACTCTGCGTCCCGTTCCTACGGAGCCCGCCGTAGGCGCGGCCTCGCGGAACTGACAGGGAAAGGATGCCGATAAATTGCCTAAGCGGACATTCAACCCGCACTCGATTATCAGTCCGTATGAGTGAAGCTACGTTTTAGCGCGCGATGAACTACCTGATTTGATTCAGTGCTGTCCACAAACCAACTCAAGGGGTGTCGATTCATCAAGTACAGGTCCGCCCACCTGTACTTAATTTGTACTTCCGACCAGTAGCGAAATCCCGCGCTTCCTTGCTACGTTCGCTTGACGATTGCCAATAGGCAATCCGTCGGCGATGCCGCCGCGCCAGCGGCCCGCCGAAAGCGCAAAAGTTTTCAGGAGGAATTTCGACACAGGAGGAACCAACCAAATGCCGCAGCAAGCCCCGCCCTCTCGCCAACGGCACAACGCCGCTTCGCGCCGCGCCTCCGAGCTTTCCTATCACTCCCGCAAGTGCAGCGTCTGCCGCCATCGCCAGCGCGCCGAAATCGAGCAAGCGCTCCTCGATTGGGACTCCATCTCGTGCATCACCGCCGAGTATCATCTTCCCGGACGCGCCGCCCTCTACCGCCACGCTCGCGCTGTGGGACTTTTCGCCCAACGAAATCGCGGCCTCCGCGGCGCTCTCGCCCGCATCATCTCAAAAGCATCCGTCGTCAAGCCCGACGCGATGTCCATCGTCCGCGCCGTCGAACTCTTCGCCCGCCTGAACGACGATGGAGAACTCACCGCCCCGGCGTCGCGCTCCACATCAGCTCGCGAGCCGCAATCATGATCCTGGAAACCCAACCCGCTCCCGTTTACCCCGAGTCAAGTCGAACGCTGTCTCGGGGTGATGGTTTCTGGGGCACCGGGCGCGCGGTAGCGCGTTGGGGCGTCAGATCGATACATGTTCGGGTAAAACACGATGCAACTCGTTGAAAACAAAGCATCGGGTCCAGCTCAAATCGCTACACATTCGGCGCGCATCGCGGCGCGGGTCGCGTCCCAATATGATTGGGGAGGTTCGCGCCGGCGCGAGGCTGCCGTAATTTTGCGGTGCCGGGGCGCGGGAAGCGTGGACAGCGCGATCCCTCGCGCTTGCATCGTAGTAGACTGAACGGCGCAGGCCGCCGAATGACCGTCGATGGATGGGCCATCGCCACGGACAGTTGCTCAAACAACAAGGAGAAGAACGATGCGCCAGAGACCGATCATTGCGATCGCCGCGCTCGCCATCGCGCTGGCCGCTGGATGTGCGCACAAGGCAAATGACGCGACGCTCGTCACCAATATCAAGGCGCAGATGTTTTCCGACCCGCAACTGAAGAACGCCAACGTACAGGTGACCGCGAGCAACGGGGAAGTGACGCTGAGCGGCACGGTACCGAATGACGCCGCTCACCTGGACGCTTACAAAATCGCATCGCAAACGGCGGGCGTGGCGCGCGTGAACGACAAGATTTCGCTGGACCAGTCGCTGGCATCGGCCGCGCCGCCGGCCCCGTCGCCCGCTTCATCGGAAGCCGCGCCTCCGCCACCGGAGCCTTTGCCCGCGGCGAAGTCCGAAGCTTCGCGCAAACGCGAGCGCGAAAAGGAGCGCCGCGAGCGACGCAAGAAGATCCAGTCTGAGGATCAGAACACAGAGACGGCGATGGACACCGCTCCCTTCGAACCTAGCGACGAGGGTGATGCTGACGCAGCAGGGCAGCCGGTCGCTTCGCCTCCGCCCCCTTCGGACTCCGAGCCGCAACCTCCGCCGCCTGCTCCCGCGCCGGCGGCAGCGCCAGCTCCGCCGCCTCCTCCGCAACCGCAGCAGATGCAAATTCCGGCGGGAACCACGATGACGATCCGCATGATCGATAGCGTGGATTCGTCGGTGAACCAACCCGGCGAAATTTTTCATGCTTCGCTCGATCAGCCGTTGGTGGTGGGTGATCGCGTGGCGGTCCCGAAAGGCGCGGATGTGTATGTGCGGCTGGTGAGCGCGAATTCCGCGGGCCGCGTGACGGGCAAGAGCGAACTTCGGCTGGAACTGGTGAAACTGGAATTTCAGGGGCAGTCGTATCCGCTGGTCAGCAGCACCTACAGCTTGAATGGCGCGTCACGAGGAAAGGATACCGCCAAGAAAGTGGGCGTGGGCGCGGTTCTTGGCACGTTGATTGGAGCGATCGCGGGAGGCGGCAGAGGCGCGGCGATCGGCGCGGGAGTCGGCGCGGCGGGCGGCGGCGCGTATCAGGGCGCGACGCACGGTGAACAGGTGAAGATCCCGTCGGAGACGAAGCTCGATTTTCAGCTAGAGCAACCAGTGACCGTCACCGTGATGCCGCCGCTGGGCTCGCAGTAGGGACGCAAGCGGCGCGCATTGACGTGGATCGCCGCAGGGGCGTGCTCCCAAGCCTTCGTGTGAATACAGGTAAAAAATGGATGGATGCGCCAGCGAGCGAATGCTAGGCTTGCGCTAGCTTTTTGCCCGACTTCGAGGCTTCTCGATGAAGCTCCTGGGTTTTCTGCTCTTGCTGGCAGGATGGCTGATCGTGCTTACGGCGGTGGTGCTGCTGCCGTCGGCGGCAGCGAGAGCTTCCTTTGTTATCGCCGGAATACTGGTGGAAATACTCGGTTTCGGAGCAGTGATCCGAGGGCACCTGTTCTCTCCCGGTGAAATCCGCTGATGCCCGGCGCTCCCGGAGTTCCTGTTTTTTCCATCGCTACTTCCGTGCTCTGCCTGGTGTTCATTTGCCTTGTTCCGCTTGCGGTGGCGGGTATCGCCTTGATGAATACCGGACTTGGCAGCCTGCGCAGCGCGGCGCATTCGATGATGGCTTCGCTATGCGTTTTTTCGGTGGCCGTGCTCGTCGATTTTATCTGGGGCGAGTCGCTGCAAGGATTCGCGGGATTGCCGTCACACGCGGTGACGCTGGGCGGAAAAAGCTGGAGCTGGCTCGGCAGCGGGTCCCTTTTTTTGCGGCATTTGCCGCTCAATGGTTCTCCCGCTTCGCTCGCGGCGCTACTGGGACTGGTAAGCGTGGGCGTGGTAGCTCTGATTCCGCTGGGCAGCGGCGCGGACCGATGGCGCCTGACGGCCGCGTGCATTTCGACGGCGATTCTAGCGGGCATCGCCTTCCCGATTTTCGCGCACTGGGCCTGGGGCGGAGGGTGGCTGGCGCAACTCGGATCAAGCTACGGGATGGGCCGCGGATTCATCGACGCAGGCGGATCGGGCGCGATTGCCGCGGTCGGTGGACTGGCCGCGCTCGGGATGGCATGGATTCTGCGGCCCCGCCGTGGAAAGTACACGCCGGACGGCATGCCGAACGCGATTCCCGGGCACAATGCGGTTTTTGTTGTTTTTGGCTGCGTGCTGGCGCTGCTAGGGTGGTGGGGTCTGAATTCCGCAGGAGCGATGCTTTACTTCGGCGTCCCGCCGGGGCAAGTGGTGCTAATCGTCGTGAACACCACGCTTTCCGCAGCGGCTGCGGCTCTGACGGCAGCGATCATCACCGGGGTACGCTTTGGGCGACCCGACGCGTCGCTGACCGCGAATGGATGGACAGGCGGGCTGGTAGCGAGCAGCGCCGGGTGCGCATTTGTGGCGCCGCTCGCGTCCGTTGCGATCGGCATCGTTGCTGGCGTGCTGGTGGCGCTATCGGTGGAATGGTTCGAACTGCATCTCTCGGTTGACGATCCAGGCGGTTCGATTTCCGCGTTTGCACTGGGCGGGCTTTGGGGGCTTCTCTCGGTGGCCATTTTTGCGCGGGTTCCCGCAGGCGCGTTCGAATCGGCCCATGAAATGGTCGCCGGACAATCCGGTCAATGGCTCGCGCAGCTCATCGGAATCGCGACGCTGATCGGACTGATTTTTCCGTTGTTGTATGGCTCGAATTGGCTTCTCAATCGCTTTATTCCCCAGCGTGTCGCCGCGGAAGGCGAGCGCCAGGGGCTGGACCTCTATGAACTGGGTGCAGGGGCATATCCCGAAACAGTCACGCATGGCGACGAGTTTGCGAGGGGCGGTTCGTAAAGCCGCCCACGCGGGCTCTCTCGGGTCAAAATTCATCGTGATCGCAGTGCTTCTTTGGTGCGGCGCGGCACACGCGCAGCAAACAGGTGGTGCTCCCAAGGTTCCCCCGCCTGCTCCGCCCGAGACGCTTCCCGCCATGCCAGTCTCTTCGGTTCCTCCCGCGCCTTGCCTGCAGCCCGCGCAAATGGTGCGTTGGCAGGACTATCGGGGGCCCCTCGCAGATGTCGTGGAATTTTTCGGAAAGAAATTGGAGGTCCGAACGCTTCACGGCGCGACGTACAAACCCGGCGCAGTGCTGTGCACGCTGACCACGAAGGAGAAGGCGCAACTCTTTGTCGCGGACTTCACGAACCCGGTGACGTTTTTCTCCGCCGGTTTTAATGCGGGCATCGATCAGGCGGAAAATGGCGACCCTCGGTACGGCCAGGGATTGCAGGGTTATGGAAAGCGTTTCGGCGCGAATTTGGCGGACCAGGCGTCAAACGCTTTTTTCAAGGACCTCGTCTACCCCACGGTATTTTCGCAGGACCCGCGCTACTATCGTCTCGGCCGCGGCGGAAACTTCCGGCGCGTGGTGCACGCGCTGAGCAACGTGGTGATCGCGCACAACGAGGACGGCGCGCCGGAGTTTAACTACACGGAATGGCTAGGAACGGCGACGACGGAAGCGCTTGCTAGCACGTATCACGGGAGCCGCCGGCATGGGGTGGCGCCGTACGCGGAAGGCGGAGCGATTGGAATCGCTAACGACGCCGGTTTCGATGTGCTTCGCGAGTTTTTGCCGGATATCGTCCACGCGCTCAAGCTGCCGTTCAAAACGCGCCCACCGACAACTTGATCGCTGCACGGGTAGTGTGGACTGGGCGCTGCGCTTCCAGAGTGCGCCGCCGAATCGGCCGATGCGGGCGAGCCAAATTGACTCTCCGCGAATGGACGGTTAGCATGGTGATTCCGCTGATCCTTAGCTTTTGACGTTGAGCCTTTGATGTTGGCCGCTTCGGCGTAAAATCAGTGTGCCCGGGCGAACAGGCCGGCGCTTTCGCAAATGAAAACCATTTCACGCGAAGAAAACATACTCGATCGCATCGTGGAAAAGCGCCGCGAATCGGTGTCGCACCGCAAGCGCGTGCTCCCGGACGTGGCGCTGAAATACGCGGTGGAGAAGGCGGGAGCTCCGCGCGATTTTGCGGGAGCGCTTGCTCGCGACGGATTCAACGTGATCGCCGAATTGAAAAAGGCTTCGCCTTCGCGCGGGCTGATTCGCGCGGACTACGCGCCGGGCGATCTGGCTCCGGCGATCGAGCGCGCGGGCGCGGCGGCGCTTTCGGTACTGACCGAAGAGGATTTCTTTTTGGGGTCGCTCGGTGATCTGAAGGCGGCGCGGAAGGCGACGCAGATTCCCGTGCTGCGCAAGGATTTCATCTTCGATTCGTGGCAGGTGTGGGAGGCGCGCGCGGCCGGAGCGGATGCGTTTCTGCTAATCGTTGCCGTATTGGACGACGAGTTGCTTCGCGAGCTGATCGAGCTGGGACGCACGCTGAAAATGGAGCCGCTGGTGGAGGTGCACGCGCGCGAAGAACTCGATCGCGCGATTTCGGCGGGAGCGCGCATCATCGGCGTGAACAATCGCGACCTTCGCGACTTCACGGTGCGCATAGACACTTCGCTCGAGCTGATCGAGGCGATTCCCGATGAGTGCATCGCCGTGAGCGAATCGGGGCTGCGTTCACATGACGATCTTGCGCGCCTGCGCCGCGCCGGATTCGACGCTTTTCTGATTGGCGAGCATCTGATGAATGCCGCCGATCCGGTCGCTCCGCTGCGCGCGTTGCTTGGCGCCGCGGAGTCGAGCGGCGGAGCGGCTTGAAGCGGCTGGAGATGCGCCGAGTGCGAGTGAAAATTTGCGGCATCACAAACTGGACCGACGCGCGCAGGGCGATTGAAAGCGGAGCGGATTTCCTGGGGTTTAATTTCTATCCCGGCAGCCCGCGTTACATCGCGCCGGCGAAGGCGCGCCGCATCGTGCAGCGGTTGCCGAAGGGCGTTTCGGCCGTGGGAGTGTTCGTGAACGAGCCAGAAAAAAAGGTTCTTGAGATTGCGCGCGGCGTCGGGCTCGATTACCTGCAATTGCACGGCGATGAGACTCCAGAGACGGTCGCGCGCTTACAGCGCGTGTTGCCGGTGATCAAAGCGGTGCGCGTGAAACGGCCGTTTCGTGTCGCGCAGGTTTCGCGGTATCGGCCGGCCAGCGCTCTGCTGCTTGACGGGTTCGACCGGCGGCTTCGCGGCGGAACGGGCAAGACGTTCGATTGGAAACTGGCGCGCAGGGCGAAGCCGTACGGAAAGATTTTCGTGGCTGGCGGGCTGGCACCTGAAAACGTGGGCGAAGCGATTCGCATTGTAAAACCGTACGCTGTTGATGTTTCCAGCGGCGTGGAATCGCGGCCCGGCAAAAAAGATCCGGCGCGGCTGAAGGCTTTCGCGCATGCCGTTCGAGAAGCACAAAGGAATCGATCATGAGTTCTATCGCACCTACCGTTTTGGAAATTGTGCCGGATACGCGCGGGCGCTACGGGCCGTACGGCGGGCGATACGTGCCGGAGACTCTGGTGGCGCCGCTCGAAGAGCTGGAGCGGGTTTATGCGCAAGCGTGCGCCGATCCGAAATTCCGCGCGGAGCTGGATACGCTGCTGCACGATTTCGCCGGGCGTCCCACGCCGCTGCAATTCGCCGAACGACTGACGGCGCAGCTGGGCGGCGCGCGCATTTACATCAAGCGCGAAGACTTGCTGCACACCGGCGCGCACAAAATCAACAACTGCCTTGGCCAGGGATTGCTGGCCGTGCGCATGGGCAAAAAGCGGGTGATCGCGGAGACGGGAGCGGGGCAGCACGGAGTGGCCACGGCGACGGTCGCGGCTCGGCTCGGTCTCGAATGCACGGTCTACATGGGGACCGAGGATATGGACCGGCAGCGGCTCAATGTGAATCGCATGCGGCTGCTGGGCGCGGAAGTGATCGGCGTGGAAGCGGGCAGCCGCACGTTGAAGGATGCGATCAACGAAGCGATGCGCGATTGGGTGACTAACGTGCGCACGTCGCATTATTTGCTCGGGTCGGTGCTGGGCGCGCATCCCTATCCGCAGATCGTGCGCGATTTTCACAAAGTGATCGGCGAAGAGGCGCGCGATCAAATTCTGAAAAAAGAAAAGCGCCTGCCGGATTGGCTTTTCGCATGCGTGGGCGGCGGCTCGAATGCGATCGGGCTTTTCAACGCGTTCCTCGCCGATGCATCAGTGAAAATGGTGGGCGTGGAAGCTGGAGGTCGCGGGCAGACTCTCGGGGAACATGCGGCGCGTCTTACTGCCGCGCGCGGATTCACGGGGGCGCGTCCCGGCGTGCTCCAGGGGACGTACAGCTACGTGTTGCAAACGGCCGACGGCCAGATTGCCACGACCCATTCGATTTCCGCGGGGCTCGATTATCCCGCGGTTGGTCCGGAGCATGCGTGGCTGGCCGATCTGGGCCGCGCAGAATACACCGCCGTGAGCGATGAGGACGCCATCAACGCCGCGAAAAGTCTGGCGCGCATTGAAGGCATCATTCCGGCGCTCGAATCGGCGCACGCGGTGGCGGAGTTGATCCGCCGCGCGCCCAAAATGAAAAAGATTGAACTCGCGATCGTGAATCTTTCCGGGCGCGGCGATAAAGATATGGAAACCCTTTCGCGCTATGTCTGAAACCACCAATCCAAACGCTGCCGCCGCGCAACCGGCGCAGAAATCCACCGCGGAATCCTCCGGCGGAAGCCGGATCCCCCAGCGTTTCCGCGAGCTTGCGGGGCGCGGCGAACTGGGCCTTGTTGCGTACGTGACGGCGGGAGATCCGTCTCTCGAAGCCACCGAACAGATCGTGTTGGCCGCGGCGGGGGCGGGCGCGGACGTGATCGAGTTGGGTGTTCCGTTCAGCGATCCGGTAGCGGACGGGCCGACGATTCAGCGCGCCAGCGACCGCGCCTTGCGCGCCGGGACCACGCTCGCCGGGGTGATCGATCTGGTGCGGAAGCTTCGAACCCGCACGCGGGCGCCGCTGATATTGTTCAGCTACTTCAATCCGATGTTGCAGATGGGAATCGAGAAGTTCGCCGATGCCGCGGCACAAGCGGGCGCGGATGGCGTACTGGCGACGGATTTAACGCTGGAAGAGGCCGGCGATTATCGAGCGGCGATGCACGCGCACGGGCTGGACACGATTTTTCTGGCCGCGCCCACCTCCACGGACGAGCGGCTGGCGAAAATCGCGAAATGCTCGAGCGGATTTTTGTATCTGATATCGCGCACCGGCGTGACCGGGACGCGCGACGCGCTGGCCGAGGATTTACCGGCGCTGGCCCGGCGCGTTCGAAGCTTCACGAAGCTGCCGCTGGCGGTGGGTTTTGGAATTTCGATGCCGGAGCACGTATCCATGCTCGGTGGAATTGCCGATGCGGCCGTGGTTGGGTCCGCGATCGTTGCGGAGATCGAAAAAGCCCGCAATGCGAAAGAAGCTGCGGCTAACGTGGCGCGGTTGATTGGCGCGCTGAAAGACGCGGCGCGAAGCGGCATCAGCCGCCGCGCTCCCTAGCTTACAAACTTTCGGATTGCCCCTTCGGTGGCTATGCGAGCAGGAATCGCGCTGGTGCTCGATCCGGGCTTGGGCGGAAACGCTGGCACGTCCAACTGGCTCGGCCGGCGGGGCGCGGAACGCAGTGAAATACCAAGTTTTGGCTGGCATACTTTGCGCGTCAGGTAAGGACAGTGCATGGATAAGCGGGTTGCGGATGCCGGTGCGGTGATAGGCCGTGTAAAGGATGGCGCCACGATTCTGATGGGCGCGTTCGGTTCGTGCGGGGTGCCTGAAAATCTGATCGATGCGCTCGTGCGACAGGGCACAAAAAACCTGACGCTGGTCTCGAATAATCCCGGCACCGAAAATTACGGCAACGGATTGCTGATCCGCAACCGGCAAGTGAAGAAGTTTATCGGAAGCTACGTGGGCGCGAATAAGACGTTTGAAAAGCTGGCGCTCGGCGGCGAGATTGAGATGGAGCTGAATCCGCAGGGAACGCTGGCGGAGCGAATGCGCGCGGCGGGCGCAGGCATCCCGGCGTTTTTCACGCCGACCGGTTACGGCACGATGGTCGCGGAAGGACTGGAGGTGCGCGAGTTCAACGGGCGCCCGCATATCCTAGTACCCGCGCTGCGCGGTGACTTCGCGTTTGTGAAGGCGTGGAAGGGCGACCGCTGGGGCAATCTGACGTTTCGCAAGACGGCGCGGAATTTCAACGCAGTGGTCGCGACGGCCGCCGATTACGTGATCGCCGAAGTGGAGCAACTGGTGGAGCTGGGGCAGCTTGATCCCGATTCCGTGCACACGCCGGGAATTTACGTGGACGCGATTTTCCAGGGCACGAACTACCGGAAGCCGACGGAGCGGGGTCCGAAGCGGAAACGGCAGGAGTAATGAAGCGACGCCATGGCAGTTCAAGTCGATAAACGCGAATTTATCGCACGGCGCGTGGCGCAGGAGATGCGCGACGGTTTTTACGTCAACCTCGGCATCGGGATTCCCACGTTGATCCCAAATTATTTGCCGCAGGGCGTGGACGTGATCCTGCAATCGGAAAATGGGATGCTTGGTATAGGTCCGTATCCTTACGAAGGCGAGGACGATCCCGATCTGATCAACGCCGGCAAGGAGCCGGTGACGGAAATTCCGGGCAGCTGCTATTTTTCGAGCTCCGATTCTTTTGCCATGATTCGCGGGGGGCACATCGACGTGAGCGTCCTTGGCGCACTGCAAGTGGACGAAAAAGGGAATCTGGCCAACTGGGCCGTTCCCGGCAAGATGCTGAAGGGCATGGGCGGCGCGATGGATCTGGTGGCGGGCACGAAGCGCGTGATTATCGCCATGGAGCATGCCACGAAAGAGGGCGCGCCAAAAATCGTGAAGCAATGCTCGCTGCCGCTGACGGGACTCGGCGTGGTGGACCTGATCGTTACCGATCTGGCGGTGATTAAAGTGACGCCGCAGGGGTTGGAACTGCTGGAAGTTGCTGCTGGCGCGACCGCTGAAAGCGTGCAGAAGGCGACCGAACCAGTGCTGCGCGTGTCTTCGGGGCTGAAAACGATTTCGGTTTAGACGCATGCGGCCCGGTAGAACAATCGCCAAGCGAGCGCGGGGAATGCGTGCGCCGGGCGATTCTCAGCGTTAGCATGATCGTAACGGGACTTCTAGGAGCGTAATGAATCCGCATTCGATCGTGGTGGTGAGTCTGCACAGCCCCAAGGAGCGCGTGTGGGGCGAGCTTCTGGATGTTTCAAGCGCGGGCGCGACGCTGCGCGGAATCGATCTTGGCTCGTTCGACGATTTCGTGACGCAGATTTTGCATCCGGAAGGCGACCGCATCGGCTTGCCGACTCTGTTTTTCCCGATGCTGCGCATCGAGCGCATCGCGCTGGACGAGCCGCACGGTTCGATTCCGTCGATGGCGGGGGTGTTCGAGAAGAAGGTGGGGCGTTCGCTGATGGAGTACCTTGCGCAGTTCGCCTGAAACCGATCAGCCGCTTCGAGCGGCACGCCGGGCCGCGGCGGGATCGATCCCATGAGACGCCAAATCCTCACAGTTCCGAATCAACTGACCTTCCTGCGACTCGCGTTTCTGCCGTTTTTCGTTATCGCCATTAAATACGAGCTCTACACGGTGGCGCTTGGCATTCTAATCCTCGCGGGAGTGAGCGACGGGCTCGACGGCCTATTCGCCCGCAACCTGAATCAACGGACGCCGCTGGGAGCGTACCTCGATCCGATCGCGGATAAGCTGCTGCTTTCGTCTTCTTATTTCGTGCTGGCGCTGAAGGGAAAGATCGGCTGGTGGCTGGCGATCCTGGTGCTTGGGAGGGACGTGCTATTGCTGATCGCCTGCGCGGTGATCCTGCTGGTGATCGGCTACCGAAAGTTTCCGCCGAGCATCTGGGGCAAAGCGACCACGTTTTGTGAAATCGTACTGATCGTGATGGTATTGGTGCTGACGATCTGGCGTCCGGACGCTTTGTGGATCGCGCGACAGCTGTGCAGCTATTTCGTTGCCGCGTTCGTGATCATCTCCGGGCTGCATTACAGCGTCGTGGTTTCGCGAAGGCTGCACACGGAAGCGCCCGTAGAGCGGTAGGAGCGGGACACCTCGAGGTCGAAAAAAATGCAGCGTTATCTCGACGCAAAAATTCCCAGCACGACCATGGCGAAACTGGCGGCCACGGCGAGTCCCGCGGCCCATCCCATGGCGTAGGCGCGTTTGCGCTCTTCGGTGGAAGCGGGCGGACGGCTAGCCATCAGCTTGCCGAGTACGAAACCCACGACGAGACCTCCAAAGTGCGCGTAGTTGTCGATGCCGCGCATCACAAGCCCGAAAATCAGGATGTAGATCAGCCAACGGATCATCTGGTTTCGCAGCATCTGCATGCCCTGCGTTTTCCGGCCCATGGACATTCCAAGCAGCACGCCGATCAGTCCAAGCAGCGCGCCAGATGCGCCTATGCTGAAATTGCCGAAGAAGCTGCTGAGGACGTAGCCACTGATTCCGGTGACCACGAAAATGAAGAAATAGCGCCCGGAGCCATACATTTCCTCGACGATGGGCCCGATATCCATAAGGACCCACATGTTGAAGCCGATGTGCAGGATGCTGCCGTGCAGGAATACGGCCGTTACGAAGCGCCAGGGCTGCGCCAAGTTTATTGGCAGCGGCAGCGATGCGCCCGCGGCCATGAGCACGCGGCTATTGATGGCGCCCAGGTTGAAGATTCCCATCAAGCCGCCGCTTGGCATGGCGAAGCCCGTGAGACGCACAGTGACGATCAACGTGGCGACGTAAATCGCGCAGCAGAGCGTCAAGAGCGCGTACGTGACCGGCGCAGTTTCCGGCAGCAGGCCCCCGAGCGACTTGCTCGCGGCGGCCAGCGAGAACGTGAGGCTCGCTCCGCACTGATGGCAACGCGTGGCCGTGGTGCCTACGAGCGATCCGCAGGAGGGACAGATTTTCGGCCGCGGCGCTTGCTTCTGGCCGCTGAAAATCGCGCTCAGTTTTTTCTGAAAGCGCTCGATCTTCCATCGAGCGCGCGGTGAGAGAGCCAATTCGCTTCCTTGCGAGAAAGTGGACGCGTTTCCTATAATACCGGACTGTGACCAATCGCGTGAACCGGGATATTTCGTGACGGGTTTCTTTCGGCGCGCAGCTTTCGCGGATGAATGCGGCGCCGGCCATTTCGCGAAGTTTCCCTCCCGGCGATCCCTTCCGCTTTGTTTTGCGCTGGTGCTGGCGATTTCCGCGTTCGCGGGCGGATGTGCTCATCGCACATACACCGCGCAGGCCCCGGTGTCCGCGCCACTTCCGCAAGCGTATCCTCCGGCTCCGGCCCAAGCACCTGGAATGCAACTACCTGTGCCGTCCCGCGTGCCGCCCGCGGTAGAGCGCCAGCCCGCAATCGCAGGTCGATACGTGGAGCAAGGCGTTGCGTCGTGGTACGGAGTTCCGTTCAACGGTCACCGCACATCCGACGGCGAAATCTACGACATGTACCAAATGACAGCGGCGCACCGGACGCTGCCGTTCGGCTCGATCGTGCAGGTGACGGACCTTGCGAATGGCCGCCAGATCGAAGTGCGCATCAACGATCGCGGGCCGTTCGTGAATAATCGCATCATCGACCTTTCGTATTCGGCGGCGAAAGCGCTCGGCATGCTGGGGCCCGGCACCGCGCCAGTCCGATTGCAGGTGGTCTCCGCGCCCAATTCGCTGGCGGGCTATTTCGGCGTGCAAGTGGGCGCGTTTTCGGTGGAAGCCAATGCGGCACGCCTTCGCGCCGGACTTTCCGCGCGGTACTCGCCGATCAGCATCGTTTCCTACGATTCGCCGAACGGGATGTTCTACCGCGTGCGCGTGGGCCGGCTGCCAACGGAGCGGGCCGCGCAGCAACTGGCCTCGCAGTTGCGCGCGGACGAGCAGCTAACGACGTACGTGGTGCGGCTCGACTAACTTGATTTGCGAGGGGCGGCGGATCGCGCATGGGAGCCGTTCCGCTATACTCGTTGCCATCGTGTTCATTCGCTGCGCCAATCGAATGCGATTCATCTCGCTCGCGTTTCCGCTCGCGGCTCTGATCGCGGGCATCGCCGCGCGTGCTGAAGCGCGTCCTCGACCAGCGCATGTGAATTCGCAAGCGCAAGCGCTGCCGTCTTCGATACAAGCGGTGAGGATCGTGCTGCCGCCAAGGCTAATGGCGGCGCACCCCGCCACGCTGGCCGTTTTCGGCCCGCAAGGTAAGCTTGCGCCGGATGTGCCGGTGGATCTGAGCGACGGGGAGCGAGTGACCACCGACCGCACTGGCCGCGCGCATTTCACCGCGCCAGCCACCACAACTTTCCTGCTGGCGCGAGCCGAAGACGCCACTGCGGCAGCGCTAATCGATCCCGCGACGGGCGCGAGCGAAGTGAAAGCAGTCAGCCTTCTGCCGGTTGTCTCGCTGCACGAAAATGTTTGGCTCTGCGGGCCCGGGTTGCAGGGCGACGCCCGCGCGGATAACGTCACGATCAACGGGCATGCCGCGCTGGTGCTCGCGGCATCGCCCGAGTGCATGGTGGTGCTGCCGCCACCGGTCACTACGCCAGGTGCGGCGTCGATTTCGGTCAGCGCTCCGGGCGTGCATTGGGCTGCGGCGACCACGCTGGTTTCTCTCGATTTTGAATCGCCGCGTCGTGCGTTGCAGCCCGACCAAAAGGGACGCCTCACGATTCGCGTGCATGGGTCTGCTGCAAAGCTCAATCTGGTGGCGGAAAATACGAGCCCGGATGTGCTGCGCTTCATCCGCGGTGACGTACAACAAGTTCGCACCAGCGGCGGAGCAAACAATTCGGCATGGATCGAAGTGCAAGCGATTCGTTCCGGCGATTTTTCGTTCCGCGCGCGGATCATTTCGGCGCCCAGTCCCGCCATTGCCGCGCGCTATTTGCTGGCCGCCGCGCCGTATGGTGGGCGCAGCGTGCGGCGAAATCTCGAAAAACTGGCGCGCAGGCTGGCGCATCATCCGCATAAGATCGATTCCGAGCGCCGCAAGCTGGTACGCATTCTTAACCGTGCTGCTCCCGGCGATTTCCGGACGTTGCTCTCCGCCGCGTATTCCGCGCTGTAGGGGAACGACGTAGAGGATCGCCTCGCGTTTGCGCGAACACACCGCTTGCTTCGATTCGTTTTCGAACGAACGTTTCGCGGGATGAACCGGTAAAACCCCGAATGGAGTTCCAATGCGGAGGCTGCTTCGAAATCGGCGGTTCGTTTATTCCCTGGTAGCCGGTTCGAGGACTGTCGCGGCGCCCTCGGGAAGCGCGCCTTGCGACAACTGCTCCACCGAATTTCGCGTGCGGCTCAAGCGGCTATCCGCATCCTCATAACTTTGCTGCGCGTGGCGCAAATGCGTCCCAAGCTTTTCGTAAACTTCGCCGAAGGATTCGAGTTGCTTCTTGACTCCCGCAAGATTCGCCAACAGATGGCGGGCGTTTTCCTCGATCTTCTGCCCTTGCAGGCTCATGGCGATGGCACTCAGGCAGGCGTAGAACGTATTCGGCGAGACGGGAAAGACGCGCTTGCCGCGGCAATACTCGTCGAGCAAGCCGTATTTCGGATCTTCGGTCAGCAACAGCTCGTAGTACACGCCTTCGGACGGCACGAACATTAGCGCGTAATCGAGCGTGTGCTCCTCTGGAAGGATGTACTTTTCGGCGATCGAGTCCGCATGCTTGCGCACGGCCAAAGAGAATTCGCGCCGAGCCGCATCGCCTTCTCCGGCGAGCCGCCGGTACGCCTCCAGAGGAAACTTTGAATCCACGGACAGAACGCGCTCGCCGCCGCGCACGATAGCGTCCACTACGGCGCCGGTTGATGCAAACCGGTGCTGCATCTCGTACGCGCTGCGCGGCAGCGCGTCTTCGAGCAAGCGTTCGAGTGTGACTTCGCCCAGCGTGCCGCGCGTTTTCGCGCCGCCGAGCACTGACTGCAAAGTTTGCGCCGCCTGCGAAAGATCCTGACTGGTCTTTTGCACTTCGCCGATTTTCTGGCTCATCTGCACCAGCGCATCGGTAGAGGATTGCAACCTCCGCGCCACTTCCCTCTGCGCATCGCTGGCCAGCTGTCCGCTGGATGCGACTCCAGCCTGCAGTTCCTGCCGCACCTGCCCAAGCTGCTGCGTCACCGATTGCATGATCTGATTGAGTTGCGCGCTCATGCCCTGGGTTTGCGAGGAGAGCGAGGCCTGCAGCTCCTGCCGCGTGGCGGCGATCTGCTCTTCGGCGCGGCGTCCCGCGGCCGCCGACCAGACGACTGCCGCGATGATCGCCACCACGATTGCTCCCGCTGCAATCCAAATCAGCACGCCCATTCACATTCTCCGTATTCGTTCCGTCGCGGACCGCGCAAAGGAGCGCCCATTAGACGATCATCCCAGCCAATCAACGCGGACTGAACTTCCGCGTATACGCACGTATACGCGTTTGAAACACTCTATCGCGTTCCTTGCTAACCGGCAATTCGCCTTGCGGGGGGTTCCATGTGGAAATGACGCGCCTATAGGCGGGAATTGTGCTGGAAGCCGATGGCGACTCTGCCGATGCGCGTAGTATCCGGGCGCGACGAAGTACTATTCCATACGGACGGCGCGAATCTTTTTCCCTTCGACTTCGATTTCGATTGCGAGAGGAGGACGGACGCCTACTCCGTGTACGATCGCGCCGCGGACGAGACCGCCATTGGGAGCACCGCCGTCATATTGGAGGAGATCGTAGACGGCGTGGGTGCACGGGTCGCCGACCATCGGATGATTGGCGCGAAAACCGTATTGCGCCTGAAGGACGCGCGGGTCGGTGACGTACTCGAGTTCGCAGGTGCCGAAGGGCTCGATCATCGAGATGCCCCAATATTGCCCGTTCGGCAGATGCACGACCAGCGCCGGAACCGGATCAGCAGAAAACGGGCCGCGGAATAGGAAACGCTTCGAGGACCACGGCTTTTTCAGTTCTCTGGTTGTGCCGATAATGCCCGGCGCGAGCGGAAGGTGCTCCGTGGTCTTCGTAGTCTCCGCCGCCGGCGCGGTTCGTGCGGCTGCGACGGGTTCGTCCGGCTGCGATTTCGGCGTGGAGGCTGAGGTCCAGTACATCAGCCCGCCGCCCAGACCGAGAACAATCATTAATCCCACGACGACCCACACGGCCGCAGGAATCGATTTTGGCGGCGCCTGTGGTTCCGGGTATGCCGCAGGCGGTGATTTCGGTCCGGCGCTTTTCGTAGTTGGGGCAGATGCCGACGCCGGCACGCCCGGAATCGAGGGCTGCGCGGGTTTAAAGGGATCGAATTGTTTCGTTTCAGGCACGCTGGGCGTCCGAAGAGCTTCTCCACTTTGCAGGCGCTCGCGCGGAAAATCAATATGATGAAACGTGCGGAGTATTAACGCTTTCGCGAACCGATCGCGACTGCGGGAACGCATCGGCTGCACAGCCGAGCGTTACGGAAAGAGAGGCGCGTTCGATGCGAGCGCAGATCAGGCGAGATGTTCGAGGCGGATGGAATGGTGCGCGACGTAGTCTTGCAGGTTTGCCAGGATCAAGAGCAGTTCGAGCATGCGGTCGCGGAGTTGCTGATTGGATGCCGCAGCGCGGTCGTCGAGGTTATTGACGATGGCCAGCGCGTCGGCGAGCAGCCATTCGAGCTCGGAACCATTGATGGCGCAACCGTCGCGGCAGCGCTCCAGCGTGTGATCGGCGCGGAGAAAGGCTTCATCGAGAAAATGATTCAGGCAGAGGCGTTCGGCCGCCAAAGCGGTCGGAATCGGATTTGCGCATTGGACCCGCCGGCAACTGCCGGCGACAAGTGCGGCCATGAACTCACTCCCCGGATGCGAACGAAGAGACCGAAATTCTTGGCCAAGAGCCTGTCACAGAAGCGCCGATGACGCACCAATTAGTGGAAGAGTAACGTGGCTGCACCGGAAGCGACCTTCGCGGATGGCCTGCTGGGCTGGCGGTTGCGAGACTAGAATCGGAACACGATCCGGTGGTTGAAACGCGGAACTCGTCTCGTGATGGCGCGCGCGGGGCGGACTTTCTTCAGGCAGCGTTGCCGTGGCACTTTTTGTATTTTTTGCCAGAGCCGCAGGGGCAGGGATCGTTGCGCCCAACTTTCGCGCCGACGCGGACTGGTTTGGGCGCTTCCTGCTGCTGCGCTGGGCCGGCCTGGAATTGCAAATTCTGCTGCTGGCGCCGCTGGCGCTGCTCGATCTGCTTGGCTTCTTCCTGCGGGCGCGCGGGCTGCATGAGGAATAGAAAACGGGCCGCTTCGGTGTCGATGCGGTCCATCATTTCTTCAAAAAGGATGAAACCTTCCTTCTTGAATTCAACGAGCGGATCTTTCTGGCCGTAGCCGCGCAGGCCGATGCCTTCCTTCAGGTGATCGAGCGTTAGAAGGTGGTCCTTCCACTGCGCATCGACGATATCGAGAAGGATATGGCGCTCGAGCCAGCGGAGGGTCTCGACGCCGAAGAGCTGTTCTTTTTCTTCGTAGCGCTGGTGGATTTTCTCGATCATTGTGTCGAGGAGCAGATCGTGGTTGAGGTCGAGCACGTCCACTCCAACGGATTTCAGATCGAGACCGAATTGATTGAGCACCTCGTTGCCGAATTGGGTGACGTTCCACTGGTCGGGATGCTGTTCGCGCGGGCAATAGGTTTCGACTAGCGAGTTGGAGATAGCTTCGGCGCGTTCGAGAACGAATTCCTTTTGATCGCGTCCCTCGAGGAAGGATTGCCGCAACGAGTAAACGGTCTCGCGCTGCTTATTCATCACGTCGTCGTATTCGAGCAGGTGCTTGCGGGCCTCGAAGTTTTGCGCTTCAACGGCTTCCTGCGCGGATTCGATGCGCTTGCTGATCAGGCGCGACTCAATGGGAATACCTTCCTTCATGCCCAGGTGATACATCAGCGACTTCACACGGTCGCCGCCGAAAACGCGGAGCAGATCGTCTTCGAGCGAGAGGTAAAAACGCGACGCGCCGGGATCGCCTTGACGTCCGGCGCGGCCACGCAGCTGATTATCGATGCGGCGCGCCTCGTGGCGCTCGGTGCCGAGAATGTGCAGGCCTCCCATGGCCACAACTTCGTCGTGTTCCGCGCGGCATTGCTCGGCGAACTGATCGAAGATCGGCTTCCACTGATCGAGCGGCACCTGGAAGATTTTGCCTTCCTGCTGGAAGAGCACCATGGCCGGAGCGGAGGCGCCATTCGACCCTTTCGCTGCGGACTGACCGTCTGATTGTGGCTTGTCTTGGCCGTTTGAGGATGCCGCGATGGCTTCAGGCGAATCGGCGGCAGCCTGATCGGCTTGCTGCGGCGTTTCGGTGGATTCCGGACCGCCAATCACGGCTGCGGCGGGCGCGTAGGGCATGGCCAGCTTGTTTTTCAGGCAATACTCGCGCGTCATCGCTTCGGGATTGCCGCCGAGTAGGATATCGGTGCCGCGGCCGGCCATGTTGGTGGAAACGGTGACGGCGCCCTTTCGTCCAGCCTGTGCGATGATTTTCGCTTCGCGCTCGTGTTGCTTGGCATTGAGGACTTGAAACGGAATGCCGGCTTTTTTCAGATGCTCGGCGATCTTTTCAGATTTCTCGATGGAGATGCTGCCGACGAGAACCGGTTGGCCGCTTTCGCGGTACTGGCGAATGCCGGCGGCGCGCGTGCCGTCTTCCTGAATGATTCCGTTGACGGCTGCTTCGAACTTCTCGGCTTCGGTGCGGTAGACAACGTCCGGATGTTCGATGCGGATGAGCGGTTTGTTGGTGGGGATCATGACTACGTCGAGGCCGTAAATCTTACGGAACTCAGGCGCCTCGGTTTCGGCGGTACCGGTCATGCCGGAAAGCTTTTTGTACATGCGGAAATAATTTTGGAAGGTGATGGTGGCGAGCGTCTGATTTTCGCGCTCGATCTTCACTCCTTCCTTGGCTTCGACGGCCTGATGCAAACCGTCGGACCAGCGGCGGCCGGGCATCTGGCGACCGGTGAATTCATCGACGATGACGACTTCGCCGTCCTTCACCACGTAATCGACATCGTTTTGGAAGAGCGTGTGCGCGCGGAGGCCCTGATAAATGTGATGGATCGTCTCGATATTTCCCGGGTCGTAGAGATTGCCGAGATTCAGCAGGCGCTCGCACTTCGCGACTCCTTCTTCGGTGAGAGTGGCGGTGCGAAGCTTTTCGTCGATGGTGTAATCGATTTCGCGGATGAGCTTGGGAATGATTTTGTCGATGCGGTAGTACTTGTCCGTGGACTCTTCCGCCGGGCCGGAAATGATTAGCGGGGTGCGAGCCTCGTCGATCAGGATCGAGTCGACTTCATCAACAATCGAGAATTGATGGCCGCGCTGGACGCAGTCTTGTAAATCGTACTTCATATTGTCGCGGAGATAATCGAAGCCGAACTCGTTGTTGGTGCCGTAGGTGATGTCGGCGGCATAGGCGGCGCGGCGCTGAACATCGTCGAGATCGTGGACGATGACGCCGACGGAAAGGCCCAGCATCTTGTAGATGGGCGACATCCACTCGGCGTCGCGACGGGCGAGGTAGTCGTTGACGGTAACGATGTGGACGCCCTTGCCGGCGAGCGCGTTCAGAAACGCGGGCAGCGTGGCGACGAGCGTTTTCCCTTCGCCGGTCTTCATTTCAGAGATTTTGCCTTCGTGCAGGACGATGCCGCCGATGAGTTGCACGTCAAAATGACGCATGCCCAGGGTGCGTCGGCCTGCTTCGCGAGTAAGAGCAAAGGCCGGGACGATAGCCGGCTCGATGGCGGCGCGGAATTTGTCTCTGTAAGAAAGATCGTCGCGTTCGAGGCCTTCGAGGCTCGACTGGACTTCGGCCTTCAGCTCGGCGGTGCGGGCACGGATGCCGTCGTCGGTGAGCTCTTTCATCTCTGGCTCCAGCGCGTTGATGGCAGCGACGATCGGCTGGATGCGCTTGATGTCGCGCTCATGCTTGGTGCCGATGAAAAACGATATGATGCCGTCTACAAACTTTTCAGCATCCATGCCAGGTAAATTGAAAAACCCTTTCCCTCAGATTGACGGACGCAGCTTGGCGAATGAGCCGAACGGGAAGAATGGTTCCCGTCTATTGTAACTACTCGTGGCTGACTCTGCCATCTCTCCGCAGCATACCCCGTGATGCTCCAGAATCAGGCTAGCACGAAGCGGGTGAGTTTGTCTCAAGTGCATTCGGCGCCATTTCGCGGCTCACGATACTCGACACCATCGTGAATCGGGGATATGAGATTGTAGACGGCGCTTGCGTCGAGGATTTGCTATAGTGCCCGGCAAAACGGGTTGAGCGATGCGCCGAGCGGAAGCGATGGCTGAGAAGAAGGGGCAGGGGTGGATTATCAGCGGGCGGAAGCAGCATCTGAAATCGGCGATTGAAGAGAACCATCTCGGCACGATGACGTCGCCACACACGTTCGGCAATTTCGGAGCTGGCAGCTCGCTGTATTGGGTTGACCCGGAGCTTGATCTCACCTTCGTGCTGGTTTCCCGGGCGTGATGGAAGAATCGCAGAATATCGAGCGATGTCAGCGGCTTTCGGACATTGCCGTGTCGGCGGCAAGCTGATTTGCTCGCGAGAGATTTAGCCAAGGTTCCGGGGCATTCAGTCTTTCATAGGAGCATTTGATGAGAGTTCCGCCCGGCGTATCGCCCGAGGATTTCTCCACCGCACTCGAACAGTTTTCGAAAGCCGTCGGCTCGGAGTGGGTCTTCTCGTCGGAAACGGATGTCGATCTGTATCGCGACGCGTACTCGCCATTCTGGCACGAGCCGGAGGACCCTGTTCCGTCCGCTGCGGTCGCGCCGGAGACCGTGGAACAGATTCAAGCTGTGTTGCGGGTTGCGAACCAATACAAGATCCCGCTATGGGCGATTTCAACCGGGAAAAACTTGGCGTATGGAGGTTCGGCGCCGCGGCTATCCGGGAGCGTGGTGCTCGACCTGAAGCGCATGAACCGCATCCTGGAAGTGGACGAAGCGAACGCGTATGCGCTTGTCGAACCCGGCGTGAATTATTTCGATCTTTACCGCTACATTCATGCGCGCGGCCTGAACGTGTGGATCGATCCTCCCGATCCGGGATGGGGAAGTCCAGTGGGCAATTCGCTCGAACGCGGCGGGGGCCGAACGCCGATGCGCGACCATTTTGCAGCGGTGTGCGGAATGGAAGTAGTGCTGGCGAATGGGGACGTGGTGCGCACCGGCATGGGCGCGCTGCCGGTCGCGAAAACCTGGCAGCAGTATAAATATGGATTCGGGCCGTACGTGGATGGGATTTTCTCGCAGTCGAATTTCGGCGTGGTTACGAAGATGGGAGTTTGGCTGATGCCCTCGCCGGAAGCGTACCGCGACGGAACCGTGATGGTGCAGAAGCACGATGATCTGATCCCGTTTGTCGAGGTTCTTGCGAGACTGATGAACTCGGGAATCGTGCGCGGGACGATGCTTCTGGAAAGTCCCCTACTGAATTACCGCGTATCGCAAGGCGGCGCGGTGCTGGACATGCCCGGCGGCCCGTCGGCGGCGGAGATGGACCGGCTGGGCGCTGAGAAGGGTTTACCGTATTGGAGCGCGGAGCTGCACTACTGGGGGCCGCGGAAAATCATCGACGCGCAGTGGGAATACACGCAGGAGCAGTTTTCGTCGATTCCAGGCGCGAAATTCAAGGACGGGCGGCATTACAAATTTCCGCTCAGCACGCAGGAACTGGAAAACGCGCCGCAAATCGCGCTGGGAGTTCCGAACCTCTCGATTTTCAGCATGCTGCAATCGACCGCCGGACATTTGGACTTTTCGCCGATTATCCCGATGGACGGCAAAGCTGTTTTCGAGGCGCTGAAAGTCTTCGGCGAAGCGTATGCGCAACTGGGCGTGCCGCCACAGAACCAGTTTTTCGCGCTGCCATGGAGCTATTTCCCGCGATCGTTCGTGCTGCTTTTCGGTTTTCCGATCGAGCACAGCGTAGAGCGGAACCGCCGAACGCGGCAGGTGTTCGAACGGCTGGCGCAAGTGGCGGCGGACCACGGATGGGGAGAATATCGGACGCACACAGCGTTCATGGACACGGTGGCGAATAAGTATTCGTTCAATCACCACGCGCTACGGCGGCTGCACGAGACGATCAAAGACGCGCTCGACCCGAACGGGATTCTGTCGCCGGGGAAAAACGGGATTTGGCCGAAGCGAATGCGCAGGACGAAAGCCTGACGGGCGTTTGCACACTGCGATTCCAGTGAGCGAGTCGAAGAAATGGCCCGAACGAATCTTGATTTGCAACTAAATGATGCCTAGTTCTTGTGAGACGCCTCGGGCCAAATGTCCGGTTAGCCGACTACACGGGAGATGTCGGTAAATTGTACCCGGAATTCTACGCGGCGCCTCAGTGTGAGCGAACAGCGCAGTCAGCAAAGCGTGCGGTTGCGATATCGTAGGGGTGAGATTCAGCGTTGATCCATTCGTTGCCGGCGGAGGAAGCATTATTCCCGTGGTGCCAGGAATCGTTATAATCGCTGAGCATTATCACACTCTAATACGAGCGACGAATGCGTCTCTATTTACCATTTTTCTTGTTTGTCTTTCCTACGTTAGCCCAAAAGCCTCTCCAGCAACAGATCCGTGACATCGCTGCGGACGCACACGGAAAAGTATCGGTAGCCTGCTCGCTCCCCGGGATGCCGCTAAACTGCGACCTCGATCCGGGAGCCCGTCCTCCGATGCAATCTGTCTTCAAATTGCCGCTGGCTCTTACAATCCTTCATCAGGTAGAGCAGGGCAAGTTCTCTCTCGACCAGCCGATCCCTTTCCAGAAATCGGACCTTATTCTTCCCCGGCCATATAGCCCCCTTCAGAGCAAGTATCCTCAAGCAGGCGTTGATGTGCCCTTGCGAGAGCTTCTGCAAATGACGGTTTCTCGGAGCGACAATACTGCCGCCGACATATTGCTTCGGCTGGCGGGCGGACCCAAGATCGTCGGAGACTACGTCGCCTCGCTGGGCGTGACCGGCTTTCAGCTGCGGGACGACGAACGCGCGCTTCATCGCGACCACTCTCTCCAATATCGCAATTGGTTTGAGCCGCGAGGAGCCGTTCAACTTCTTCGTATCATCGCCGATCATTCGCCGCTGACAGTGGAACATACGGTGCTGCTCCTGCAATGGATGAGCGCGTCGTCCGGCCAGCTGGGCGCCGATCTTCCAGACGGCACCGGGGTTGCTCATAAGACCGGACACTCAGACGTGGACAGGGGCGTAGCTGCGGCCACCAATGACATCGGGTTGATTACTTTGCCGGATGGACGGCAGCTTGCGATCGCCGTATTCGTAACCGATTCGACGGCCGATGAGACGACTCGATTTAAGGTCATCGCACAGATCACCAGAGCCGTCTACGATTACGCCACACAGAAGGATTAAACACTGGGGTTCGTGAATGCCAAAGTGAATTAACGAAGGCCGGGATAGAATGCGTTCTCTAACTTCGCGATCTTTGTGGAATGGCGGGGACGAGGGGCCATTTTTTTTAGCTAGAAACGGCGAAAACATGGCAATCCGCAGATCGTGGTAAACGGGGTTCCCGGGCATTTGGTCGGCGCGCGGGAGGCATGGAGCCGGAATCGACGGCTTGGGAGATGCCGGCCGTGCGGCTGCGTCAGGTTTGATGCGACAGGCGCGTTTTGGCGTTGGGCCCGGTGAGGCCGAGGTGGACGAGCGCGAGGCGTTCGGCAACCACTTCGTATTGCGCGGAAAGGTGGCCGCGGTAGATGGAAATATCACGATAGTAGCGCTGCATGCGCTGTCCATTCTTGGCGCCCGCGCTGCTGGAGGTGCGGAAGAGCAACTCGACGGCTTCCCACACCAACCTGCCGCCATGTTCGAGAGTTGCGAAAAGCTCCAGATCCTCGCGCAGCGTGAACGGCTCTCCGCCTTCGTACCCGCGCCGGCAATATTCCATATATAGCTCACCAGCATTGACGGCCAACCGGCGTGCAGCTCCCACTAGCCCAAGAGCAAGCCCGATGGCGCGCTGATAGTCATGGTGCTCGTACCGCAGCATGATGGGCGGGAACAGCGTATTCTTCGTGCGGATGATCGATTCGTATTCGTCGATGGCGGCGAGGCCCAGGCCGGTCATCAGCGAGACGAGCTCAGCGTGGAAAAATGACGAGCAGCGGCCGGCGTACATCGGATTCCCGTGAAGCCTTGAGCCGGGCGTTCCCTTCGAAACATCTACGTCGAGCATATCGAGCTCGATGACATGATTTTCAGGAATGTGCGCGTGATCGACCACGATGGAATTCGAGCCGCTGCCGCGCATGCCCAAAATGGCGCCCCAATCGTCGAGCATTTTCCACTGCGCGCGGGGAACCATCGCGATGCCGAGCTTCGAGCGGCCGGATTTTTCGTCTGGTATCGTGACGCACGGCATGAAATGCGTGGAGTACGGAGCGCCGGAGGCATAGACCCACGTGCCTTGGACGACCCAGCCATCACCCGAGCGTTTAGCGAAGCCCGTGGGCGCGGCAACGGATGGCGCGCAGAATTCCCCATGGGGACCAAAGCCGGCGGCTTGCGCCTCGGCGTCGAAATACGAGCCGAGCATCAGGCAGTGGCCGGCGCCCAGAATCAGGCACCAAGCCGCGGATGGATCGCCGCGCGCGAGTTCGATGGCCAGGCGATAGAAAGTTTTCAGGTCGAATTCGTATCCGCCGAACCGGCGCGGCTGCAGGCAGCGATAGAAACCAGCCTTTTTGAATTCCTGATGAAGCTCCGGGGAATAGTGGCCGCGAGCCTCGGTGGCGTCCTGCTCTTCGCGCAGGCGCGGCTGCAAGGCGCGAGCGCGCTCGACCATCTCGTCCGGAGTCAACTGCGGCTCCGGCACGGGAACTGGCCGATGCTGGACGGTTGTGCTCATCTATCCCGGGCGACTACGAGGCGGCTCGCGCCTGCGCCGCCGTCGGCAATTGCACCAGGCGAACGTCGGTAACCGACGGCAGCGCGCGGATGCGCTGTACGACCGTCGCATCGACTGTGCCATCCAGACCGACAAGCGCGAGCGCTTCAGCGCCTCCGCCGGGCGCGCGGCGCCCGAGCGCGAACGTGGCGACGTTAATTCCCAGACTGCCCAGCTCAGTGCCGATACGGCCGATCACGCCGGGAACATCGACATTGCGCGAAAGTAGCAGCATGCCTTCGAGCGGCCCTTCGACGCTGATGCCATCGAGCGCCAGAATACGCGTGGAGCCGTCCTGGCCAACCATGCCTTCCACCGAAACCTCGCGGCCGTCGGCGACGGCGACTTCGACGGAATTGGGGAATCCGCGTTCGCGGCGGCGCGTGGATTCTTCCACCACCAGCCCGCGCGCGGCGGCCAGTTGGGCGGAGTTTACGAGATTCACTTTTTCGTCGAGCACGAAGTTCAAGATACCCGCGAGCACCGCGCTGCGAATGATATGCGAGCCGAGTTCCGCGGGCTCTCCGGCGTAGCGAATGCGCACTTTGCTGAACGTGGGCGACGGCGCAGCCTGAGCGATGAAGGAGCCGAGGCGCTCGCCGAGTTCCAGATACGGGCGCAAGCGGCGGTATTGATCGGGCGACATGGGCGGGAGGTTCACCGCGTTGCGGACAATACCTTCGGCAAGATAGTCGTGCACTTGCTGTGCGATGGCCATGCCTACCCCTTCTTGCGCCTCGGCCGTCGATCCGGCGATATGTGGCGTGGCAATCACGTTGGGCATACCGATCAGCGGCGAAGTTTTGGGCGGCTCTTGAGCGAAGGTGTCGAGCGCGGCTCCGGCGAGCTGGCCGGATTTCAGCGCTTCGGCGAGAGCGGGTTCGTCGATCATTTCGCCGCGGGCGCAATTAATGATGCGCGCGCCTTTTTTCATCTTGGCGATGGCAGCGGCGTCGATCATTTTTTCCGTGGTGTGGCTCAGCGAGCTGTGGAGCGAGATCACGTCCGACTGGCCGAGCAAATCGTCGAGCGAAACGAGTTCCGCTTCGGCTTCGCGGGCGGCTGCTGGCGTCACGTACGGATCAAATGCCAGTACCTTCATTTCCAACGCGCTGGCGCGGCGAGCAACTTCCGTGCCCACGCGGCCCAGGCCGATCAGGCCAATGGTCTTGCCGCGCATTTCGGTGCCGGAAAGCGACGACTTCTCCCAGCGGCCGGCATGGATTGATGCGTTGGCTTGTGGCACGGAGCGGGCCAGCGCCAGCAGCAGAGCGAGCGTATGCTCGGCGACGCTGACAGCATTGCCGCCGGGCGTATTCATCACCACGATGCCGCGGCGCGTGGCGGCTTCGACGTCCACGTTATCGATGCCCACACCGGCACGCCCGATCACCCGCAGGCGCTTGGCTTGTCCGATCAGTTGCGCGGTGACTTTCGTGGCGCTGCGGACGACTAGCGCGTCGGCGTCTATGATTTCACTGGGTAACGAAGCGGCTGCCGGAGTTACGACGTCCCAACCCTGCGTTTCGCGGAGCAGAGCGATGCCCCGAGGACTGATTTTGTCTGCAATAATGATTTTCATGGCTCCCAAGGTTATCGGGTGCGGAGGGGCGTGTCAATTGCGGTCTGCCTGGGCGGAGTGGGAGCCCGAGGGGCGCGCGGTGTGTGGTATCCTTGCCTCAAGCAAACAGGGAGACCACTCGAATGAGCTACCTGGATCGCATTCAGGCGGATTTGACCGCCGCGATGAAGGAAAAGGACGAGTTGCGGCTGAGCGTGCTGCGCATGATGAAAAGCGCGCTGAAGCTCAAGGAAGTGGAAAAAGTGCGCCCGCTGGACGATCTGGAATCGCTCCAGGTGCTGCAGACGATGGTAAAGCAGCGGCGCGAATCCGTGGATCAATTCACCAAGGGCGGACGCAAGGACCTTGCCGATAAAGAAGCCAAGGAAATTGTGATTATCGAGGAATATTTGCCTGCCGCTCCGAGCGATACGGAGCTCCAGCACGCCGTGGAAGCGGCCATCAATGAGATGGACGCGGATTCGCTGAAGCAAATGGGCGCGGTGATCAAGGCGGCGCGGGCGCGTCTGGAAGGCAAAGCCATCGACGGCAAGGCGCTGAGCGACCGCGTGCGCGCGCGCCTGACTGAGAAATCCTGAAGCAATTCTGCCGTTAATCTCTCACTCAAACCACCAAAGACGTGAACCGGGCGTAGCGGTCTACGGCGGTTTAGGGCGTAACCTTCTTCAGCACGGCGGTGGCCCGCTGGTCCGCGGCGATTTGTTGCAGGAACGCGCGGATTTCCGGCAGGTTGTCCTGTGGCACGATCACGCTTTTGATCTCGATCGTCCGTTCGTAGTGCAGGACGCCGTTGGCGACAGTCGTGTTGCTGCGATACGTGGCATAATCGCACGCAGCCGTAACCGGACGCGGCAAGCCATCCGGAACGTAGCCAGGCGGCAAAGTGATGTCGAATACATCGCTCTGCAATGTGGCTTCGTCGAACTCAATTGGATACCGGCGGGGCTTTCCGTCGACAGTGAAGAGGTTCAGGTCGCCCGTATACTTGTCGCCCACAACTCGCGGGGACAAGATCAACAAATTGCCCGCTGCTTTCGCGTACTCGGGAGCGAAGAATTTATAGTCCAGCACCAAATTCTTATCGTCATTTTTCAAGTTGCCGAGGGAAGCTCCCGTGAGCTGGAAGCTGTTCAAATAAGTTCCCAGGAAGCCTTCGAAAATCTGTGCGCGCTTGGCGGGCTGAGTTTCTAGAAATTCTTCGCGTTCGGATGCAGCTGGGCCGCCCCATCGCAGCTCCTGAACTTCGCCGGAGAGACTTCCGGATTCGCTGAGCGTCAATTTAGCTGTGCGCAGCAGTCGATTCGTGGCGGGGGGCAACAGCGGCAGCTTAACCAAATGACCGCCGTCTGGCGCCGCTACCAGGGCGTAACCATCCTGCAAGTAAGATGGGATATAGCCAAGCGGCACGTATTCGTTGGTGGGATCGAAGAACAACAGACGGCCCAGATTCGGATCGTTTACGACCGAGTATAGGGCGGGATCGTTCACTGAGTCCGGGAGCCGGATCGCCACGATGGCATGGTCCATGAAAATTGAGGGATAGCTCGGCTGCACGAACCCGCGGCGGTGATCAACAAAGACGAGGTAAGAGTCAAACCCGGCCCCGCGCAGCATGGTCACGAGCAGGGTGGCCTTGTCTTTACAATCTCCGTACTGGTGAGCGAAAACGTCGGCGGCGGAGTGCGGCTTCCAGCCGCCGATGCCGATCTCGACAGCGAAATAGCGCACGTTTTTCTGTATGTACTGGGTCAGCGCGCGCATTTTCTGAACTGGGTCCGTGATTCCGGCGGTCAGCTCGGCGACCTTGGCGCTGATTGCGGGGGTCGAAACGGCTTGGGGCTGGTCGAGTTCGTCGTTCCAAAGGCCCACGTCCTTCCAAGAACGAGTAGACTTCGCCCGAAGGCGCGGATCTCGCGGGAAATATTTAAGTCCCATCCAACCCGCCACGGTTTTCCACGGCGGCATTTCCGGCTCAATTGGGACGCCGGGAAGGTTGTCCACTTCCCATACATATTGATTTGAGGCGGGAGTTTGAGGCTGGACCTTGGGGTGGTTGAACCAATTGTCCGTGAATTCCCAACCCGCGGGAATTTGCAGAATGAGCCGCGCCGTCCGTACGGGAGATGGATCTTGAAACCACCAGTCGTCCTCAAAGACGTACGGGCGGTCGCGCTGTACATATTCGAACCCCACTACGCGGCCTGGATAGGCGTCTGGAAACTCAAGCGCTTTCACCTTAACGTCGTCATATTCGAGATCGCTCAGATAGCCTTGCTCGATGGCGTCCTTTTCACCGACTGCGATTTCGCGACCGTCCGGCTCGATGGTCCAGGCGTTCAGCGAAATAATTTTGGTATCTTTGTTGAAATCGACTGAGACTCCGCCGTAATCATCGCGGGCTTCGGGGCGCAGCAGGCGGATTGCCTCGCGATGGCGCGTGTAAATTTCGCCGTTATCCTGAACGGTGATTTGAGTTTCGTCGAGCAGGATCACCGCTTTGGTGTCTTTCGGAAAGTTGGGAAGCTTCTCCTGGGCGGCTGCCCGCAGCCAATCAGGTGCCGAACCGGCGATAGCGGGGCGAGGAAAGGCGCAGACCGCCAACAGGGCCGCGAGGCATCCTCCAAGAGCGACGGGCCTAATTAAGATGTCCGGTTTGCGCGTTTTCGAGAACCATTTGCGCATTATCATTGGCCCTAACCGCCCCAAAAAAGGCGCGGAAAGTCGGATAAGCGGTTTTGGCGAATAAGACGCCCTTGATCGCAAGATGCCGCTTAACTTCTACGGTGTTCGCGTGGCCGGAAGCACTGATTTCGTAAAAAGCCGCGCCGAGATCAATTTTCGTTGGTTTCGGCAAAGCCTCGATCGTGTAGCTAGTTGGAGCGTGCACCTTCACATGGTCGATTTCCTCGTATGGATAGGGGAAATAGATGGCATTGTGGCGATGCTGCTCGGTAAAATCACCCGCCTGAGTAGCTTGGAAGGGGTCGAGCGGCATGAGCATATTGCGCGCGGCCGTGCTGCTATAGGAGCTTAGCTTGATAGTGCCCTGAACCTGTAATGGTTGTTCGATATCGTCCCAATTGTTCATTTTGGTGATCTCGAAATCCGTTCCGGCTGGTAGCCAGCCTTTGATCTCTTTTTCCAAATCTTTCGTCCGGCCGGTCTGGTCTTGCTTTCGTTCCTCTTCGCGCTCCATCGCTCCTTCGATCCCTGTAAGCTCGATTTGAATCGTTCCCGAAATGGAGCCATCGGAGTTGACCGTTAGATCGGCATTGCGCAGAATCGTTGCGTCCGTCGATACAGGCATCGGAATGGTGACGATCGTCGCGGTGTGCCCATCGACTCTCACGCCGCTGGTTTCGCTTTCGTACCACGGAAGTTGGCCGAAGGCGTAATACCGTGCAGAAGGATCGACGTAATACTCCTTCGAGCCTGCTTTGACCCATACGAACTCGGCATTGAGTTCGCCCACTTCCTTGCGATCCGGGAGGAAGATCGAAGAACCGCGCGACGCGGCGTAAACTTCAGTGGCATCGAATCCCGCCGCGCGGGCCAAGCCGATGAAAGTCAGATTGATCTGGTATCCAGTGGCATACCCATTTCGAAGCACATCGGCGACGTTGTTGTCGGGCTTCAATTGCTCGGCCTTGGCTTCTGTTTTAGACTTGTAATCTTCCATGCTCAGATCGCGACTCTGTTCCAAACGAGCGTAAATTTTGCGGAGTTTGGTTTCCGGAGAATCCCCGGTGGCGATACGATTTTAGACAGTTCCTGATTCAGAACCTTTTTCTTGTCCGTGAAGCGCTCGATTTCGCCGTCCTATTTTTTCGCGAAATGGTTCCAATATCTTTCTTTCGACCAAGTTGGGTCGGGATCTTCGGGGCCTTCATAATAAAACTCGACACGTGGTTCGATTACGACTTTCGGTGGCATCAGTGGCTCATCGACAACGGCGGGAACGTCGCTGACCTCCAAAGTGTAAGACCCATCCATTTCCCGCTTCATCTTGGCGCTGGGCGGCAAGAGATAGGTGCGATAAAGCGGCGTTACCCCAAGTCCGCCCTCGCCCTCGTAGGGATAGTACGTAAAGTGAGCTTCGCGTGTGTACAAGTTGCTCGATAAAATCCACTCTTCGTTGTGCAGATACTGCGGCGAAGCCTGGCGATAGTACTTGTATTCAATGATGCAGCCTGGCTGGACATCGGGCAGCGTAAATGTCTTCGCGGAGGCCGTGTAATTGCCGGCCTTTACAATGGTAGTGTCTAGCACCTTCCCATGGAAATCCTTGATTGTGCCGTCCGGGAGTATGGTCCGCCCGGTCACGCTTGGAATGTTTTCCCAATCTTTGTCGTACTGAATTACCACGTGACCTCTTTCGGTTCCGGCTTGGGTAAAGATTTTGATTCTTACGTATTCTTCGACGGAATCGCCGGACGTGTTTGCCGTTCTGGTATCCACCACGCTCTCTCGGTACAGAATCATGGCGTCCTCACCGGGCTGTTTGGGGTTGTCCTTCATCGCGAGATCCGCAGGTGACACGGGAAGCCATCCCACGGTGGCTGAGACACTCCCAACGTAGAGCAGTGAAACTAGCAGCGTTAGCAGGGTGAGCTGCGAAAGGCGTCGAGCCGTTGGATTCATCGCAAACCTCGTCGTTACAGCAGGAATCGGAACACTGCGGCTCCCTGAGCGCGGGCGGACGGTCACAAGTCGCCGCAAGCTTGGTATTCACAAAGTGAAGTGCGCGTAACGCTAACTCAGCCAGGCCGAGTTGTCAATGGACTGATCAGGCCGTGTTTTCGATGCGGCTATATGTCCAAAAACGATGGAGAAGGTGCCGGGTTGGATCGCAGTTCACAGACCTGGCCGAGAGCGAACAATGGGAAACCAGGCTGGCATTTGAGACGCCGACCCGGAATAGCTTATGCGGGGCTAGCAGGTTTGCATCGAAAGCGAAATCGGCGGTGCGGTCGATTGAACATTCAGATCGAGCGTGCGCGTCCCGGACTTTCTGGGCGGGTGCGTTTCGGTCCACGCGACGTAGTTTCGACGAATTTGCTCGACGTAGGCAGGGATGTAACGCTCCTGCTGCTGCAGCCAATTTCCCAGAGTGATTTCGCCCTGTTGCGTGTGGCTTAGCGTACGCAGCCACACCGGAGGTGGTAACGCCACGGCGAGTTGGTACGTCATTTTGCGCAGCCGGCGAATGATTTCGATAGCTTCGCGCGTGCTCTGATGAAAGTAGCCCAGCGAGCCGGCCCACTGCGCGGCGTCAAAATCACTCAATTCGTGGTGCGGTTCGGCGATCAGCTGCCGGAAGGAAAAATAGGAATTTACCTCGCGATCGGCGAGGTGCAGGATGATTTCGTGAATGCTCCAGAGTCCCGAGGACGGCTGATACAGCCACATCTTCTTGGGCAGCGGACGCAGGGCAGCGCATAGCAACGCCGGGCCGCGTCCGTAGGATTCGATCATTTGGCGTCGCTCATCGCGGGTCATGGGAACGCTTCGGCTCCAGTTTCTAAGGTTAGAAGCAAAAACTCAAAATTGGTGGCCTGCTTCTTTTAATCAGCGAAGTAAAAAAACAAAAATCCAGTCTTTCTTCATCTACTAGGATAGCCAGTTAGTACGGGGGCAGCCAGAGCCAAATTGGAGCACGAACGACGCCCCATCACCTGAGTTGTCAGTGTGTTGCGCGAGCCAATTTGGCTAGTGGTCCTTCGATTCATGGTGCACGAACGCCACCGGCCGGGCGCTTCGCCCAATATGCGCGTAGATCGCCCACTAGATACAGCGACCCAGTGGCGAACACCGCGTCCTCAGGTCCGGCGAGTTCGATCGCGCGCTCCAGCGCAGCCACCGGATCGCGGACCACCTCGGATTTGCGCGCCAGATGCGCAGTCATCTCCGAGAGGGTCGCCGCAGAAATCGCGCGAGGCTGGTGGGGTTCCGTGAGCACCACCATGTCCGCGCGCGGAAATAGCAGCCCGGCAATTTCGTCGACAGCTTTGTCGCGCATAGCCGCGTAGACAAGGATGATCCTACGCAGCGCGAAATTCTCCTCCCAGAATTTCAGCAGCTCCCGCGCGCCGGCGGGATTGTGCGTGCCGTCCACGTAAACGGCCGGGCGATCCAGCAGCCGCTCCAGCCGCCCCGGCCATTGCACGGAGCAAATGCCGCGCTCGATGGTTTCATCGCCAATGGAAAAACCGCGCTCGGCAAGAAGTTGAGCGGCCGTCACAGCAGCCAGTGCATTTCGAATCTGAAACCGGCCGGGAAGTGGTGGCGCGATCGTAAGTTTCTTCCCGGATACTACGGATACGGCTACCGCCCGATAGCAGCCCCCGTCTGACCGAAGATCCTCGACTCGCCACGCTTCATCAATTTCCACTAGCGGCGAGTTCAATTCCTGGCAGCGCCTAGCGATCACCGCACGCGCTTCCGGACGTGCCGCCGTAGTGGCCACCGGCACGCCTGGTTTGATAATGCCCGCCTTCTCACTCGCGATTTCCTCGATCGAATGCCCCAGGTAATCCTCGTGATCGAAATCGATCGAGGTAATCACGGCGACCTCCGGTTGGACGATGTTGGTTGCGTCCAGCCGTCCGCCGAGCCCTGTTTCATAAGTAGCGAAATCAATTCCGCGAGCCGCGAAGGCCGCGAACGCCAACGCGGTGATGCACTCGAAATAGGTCGGGTGCGCAGCCAGTTTTCCCTCGGCCAGCAGCAATTCGATGGTGGTTTGCACGCGCGTCCAGGCAGCAGCGAATTCTCGGTCGGCGATGTCTTTGCCTTTAATACGGATGCGCTCGTTGATGCGGACCAGATGCGGAGATGTGTACAGGCCGGTGCGCAGTCCGGATGCGCGAACGATGGAATCGAGCATCGCGGCGGTCGAGCCTTTACCGTTGGTGCCGGCGACATGGACGCACGGAGTGGCGCGATGCGGGTTGCCGAGAGCCTCGGACAGAGTACTGATGTTTTCGAGACCAAACTTTTGCACTCTGGCATGCTGCGGAGAGGCCAATTCGCGGCCCAAAGCCAGCAGGGTGCGGACGGATTCTTCGTAATTCATGCGGGGTTGTCGAGGAAAAATCCCAGAGCGCGCGCGATGTAGCTCTTCATTTCCTTGCGGGGAACGATGGCGTCCAGAAAGCCATGTTCGAGCAGAAATTCCGCACGTTGAAAACCCTCAGGCAATTTCTGGCGAATGGTCTGCTCGATCACGCGCGGCCCGGCCAAGCCGATCAGAGCGCCAGGTTCGGCGATGTTCAGGTCGCCGAGCATCGCGTAGCTAGCGGTGACGC
The DNA here is from genome assembly GCA_050746725.1 of Candidatus Acidiferrales bacterium. Lineage (GTDB taxonomy): Bacteria > Acidobacteriota > Terriglobia > Acidiferrales > UBA7541 > Palsa-295. The sequence continues at coordinate 40,091 of JBOGMX010000007.1, forward strand.
CGCCAGTGGTGGGGTCGGTCAGCACGGAAATGAAGGGAACCCGCGCGTCGTCGAGCCTAGCCAACGCCGCGCCCACTTTGGCGAGTTGCATCAAACCGACCGCGCCTTCCATCATGCGCGCGCCACCGGAACAGGAAACAACGATCAGTGGATGCTTCTGCTTCAGTGAACGCTCGACGGCGCGAGTAACTTTTTCCCCTACTACGGCACCCATGGTGCCGCCGATAAACGCGAATTCCATAGAGCAGCACACCACCGGACGTCCGGCGAGTTTCGCTTCCATGGTAATCACCGCGTCCTTCATGTCGAGTTTTTTCTGGGCTTCCATCAGGCGCCGCGAGTAAGGCTTGACGTCGGTGAAATGGAGCGGATCGCTCGACTCGAGATCGGCGTCGTGCTCCGTCCAGGGAGTGTCATCGTCGAGAAGCAGCTCCAGCCGACGCCGCGCGTTCATGCGAAAATGGTGCTCGCACTTCGGGCAGACTTCCCAGTTCGCCTCCACGTCTTTCTTCCAGATGATTGCCCGGCAGGAGGTACACTTCGTCCACAGTCCTTCGGTGCGAACGCGGCGCTCGTCCGCGGGAGTGGGATTTTCGATCGCCGCCTTGTCTCGTTTAAACCATGTCATCAGTGAATCTCGATCGCGCGCGCGGATACTCGCACCGCGTCGCTTCCTTGTCTAATACCTTTAATAATCGATCCCTCGCTGCGCGAGGATTCCCTTCGTATACGGATGTTTTACTTCTTTCATTTCCGTAACCAGATCGGCCGCTTCCACGAGCTTGGGATGCGCGTTGCGCCCCGTGCAGATCACGTGGACGCGCTCTGGGCGCTTCATCAGCGCATCCACCACAGGCTCCGCACCGAGCATTTTGTAGCTGATCACGTAGTTGATTTCATCCAGAATCACCAGATCGTATTTTTCACTGTAAATCTGTTCGCGACCGAAACGCCACGCTTCCTCGCACAGGCGAACGTCCTCCGGATCGGTCTCCGCGCCGCCCACTTTCACGAAGCCACGGCCCATGACGCGAATTTCGAACTTGTCGTCGCCAAGCATTTTTGCGGTGTCGAGTTCGCCGTAGTGCCAAGAGCCCTTGATAAACTGCACCATCAGGACGCGCAGGCCCTGGCCCACAGCGCGAAACGCCGTGCCCAAGGCGCAGGTGGTTTTCCCCTTGCCGGGCCCTGTGTACACAATCAGAAGCCCCTTACCTTCCGGCATTCGTCGAGACCTCGCGGGAACAGCTAATCATAGTCGCCGGATGGTGAAAAAACGTCAAGCGAGAGCGGCGACTTAGGTGTGAAATCATGAAAATATTTGCCCGCCTGGTTGTCGGTATTATATTCGCGAGCCTCGGATCGAGCGCGCCATTCATCTCCAAACTCGCTGCTACGCGGGCTGCTGCTGCGGTGTCACGGGTGGTCCGAAGATGCGTCCTTTGGGAGGAGCCTGATCGGAAAGTCCGCCGAGAACCTCGCCGCGATATCTGGGCAGGGATTCGGGATATTTCTCTTGCAGGAATTTGATGAGGCCTTCGCGCACCAAGCACTTCAAGTCCCACGCCTGGCCGGAATCCGGCGCGTCCATCAGCGCGCGAATTTGAATCGCGTGATCGTTCGCGTCCGTAACCTGGAGAACGTTGACCTGCCCTTTCCATTTTGGAGTCGTTTTCAAAAGGCGAGTGAATTCTTCGCGCAGCTCTTCCACCGGGACCGAATAGTCCACCCACAGAAGCACGTAGGCCAGGATATCTGCGCTGGTGCGCGTCCAATTTTCAAATGGCTGCTCGATGAAGTAGGAAAGAGGCACAACCAGCCGGCGCAGGTCCCAGATGCGGACGACCACGAAAAAAGTATGAATTTCTTCGATGCGGCCCCACTCGCCATCGACGACCACAACGTCGTCGATACGAATCGGTTGCGTGAGCGCGATCTGAATTCCCGCCACCAAGCTAGAGAGAGTCGGCTTCATCGCCAAGCCGACGACGATGCCTGCCACGCCGGCCGACGCTAAAACGCTGGTGCCGATCTGATGTATCGCCGGGAACGTCATCAGGGCAAAGCCCACAGTAATGAAAATGATTAGAAGGGCGATGATGCGGCGAAGCACGTTGAGCTGCGTTTGCACTTTTCGCGCCGTCAGGTTATCGGCCGTGTCCACGCGATAGCGGGTCTCGAAGACGTCGATAATCACATCGGTGACCAAGATCGCGAGCCATCCCACGACGCCGATCAAAGCGAGGCCGACAGCGTGTTCGATAGCGCCCTTGGCAACCGGAGGAAGCGGCAAGGCCGGCGCGGCGACCACCACGGCCAGCAGCGGCAGAATCCAACGGGCCATGTTTTCACTGTGGCGGATGATCGAATCCTTCAACAGCGTGGGGCTCCGCTTGGCGACGCTATTGAGAATTGCAAACAGAATCCACCGAATTACCAAGGCAATCAGAATGCTGCCCACAAGTATGCCGGCGGACCAGGCCCACAAATTCCAATGATCCAGAAAGTAATGCATTCGGTTTTACCTCCGTATTGGGGTGGGAACTCCCATTGTCCGCATTTCTGCCGTGGGATTAAAGGGCTTCGTGTAATTCAGCCTTTTGGACCCGCGAGAAAGATAGCGAGTGAACTCCCTATTTCGGATAGGGGTGGCCGGCGAGGATGGCGAAGGCGCGATAGATCTGTTCGGCTAGAACGGCGCGGGCGAATTCGTGAGGCATGGTCAAAGTCGAAAGCGAAATCCGCTGTGTTGATCCGCTGGAAAGTTGCGTAGGGAAACCCCCGGCCGCGCCGCAATAGAAGCACAGCTCGCGCACGCCGCGATCGCGCAGGTCGCCGATCCAGCGCGCGAAAGTTTGCGAAGTGTATTGCTTGCCGGCGGCATCCAGCAGAACCACCACGGCGCCGGGTTCGATCTTCAACTTGCGCAGGGCCGCGGGCGATTCATAGCGCAGTTCGTTCACTTCGATTTCAGAGTAATGGCCGATGCGGCGGACGTAGTCGTCAACGAGTCCGCGGACTTCCAGACGGCGTGTTTTGCCGAGCATCACGAGGCGTATTTTCATGGCGCGACCCTGAAAGAAACGGTCAGAACAGGCCGTATTTCTTCCGCTTTTCGAGCAGAGTCTTGCGGCTGATGCCGAGCACGTCCGCCGCCTGCCCGATTTTGTAACGCGTGGCGTCGAGTGTAACTTTGATGGCCTCACGTTCGATCTCCTCGAGCGAACGCAGCGCGCTGGAGATTATGCTCGGGCGAGCAGCCGCGCGCAAAATTTCCGGAAAATCGGCGGGTTCGAGCTGCGGCGCTTTGGCGAAGACGAGCGCGTGCTCGATGGAGTTTTTCAGTTCGCGGACGTTGCCGGGCCACGCATATGCCTGGAGCAATAGTATCGCGGCAGGAGCGATCGACGCGTCGGTGCGGCCGTGAACGGGGCCGAGGCGAGCGAGGAAATGTGACGCGAGGGGCTCAATGTCCCCAGGGCGTTCGCGCAGCGGCGGCACCACGAGCGCGAGCACGTTGAGACGGAAGTACAAATCTTCGCGAAATCTTCCGGCGGCGACGGCCGCGGCCAAATCGGTGTTGGTGAGCGCCATCACACGCGAATCCATGCGCAGCGTTTCCGAACCGCCGAGTCGCTCGAACGTGCGCTCTTCCAATACACGCAAAAGTTTCGCTTGCAGGGCCGGCCCGAGCGCAGCCACTTCGTCGAGCACGATTGTGCCGCCCTGGGCCATCTCCAGACGCCCGGGCTTGCGCGCCACGGCGCCGGTAAACGCCCCGCGCTCGTGGCCGAAAAGCTCCGATTCGACGAGTTCCGCAGGAAGGCTGGCGCAGTCGATTTTCAGGAACGGAGCTTCACGGCGAGCGCCATTCTCGTGAATCCAGCGGGCGAGCTGGTCTTTTCCGCAGCCGCTTTCGCCGGTAATTAGAAGAGTGGTGGCGGCGTCAGTGAGCTTTTCGGCGATTTCGAGGACGCGGAGCGAAGTGGGATCGACCGCAATCCAAGTGACGCGAACGCCGCTCATGGATTTGATTCGCCGCGTTCGGCTTCGGCGGAACGCGCGGCGTGCTGATCTGGGGGAGAGACGTCAAGGCGGTCGGCGTTGCGCCAAAGGCGCTCGAGGTCGTAATAGCGCCGCGCACCTTCGCCGAAAATGTGAACCACAATCGAGCCGTAATCGAGCAATACCCATTCCGCGCCCGATTTGCCTTCGCGATGCAGCAATCGCATTCCCTGGCGGTCGAGCTTTTCCTCGATCGCTTCGGCGATGGCGTGAAGCTGCGGCGCGCTCTGCCCGGAGCAGAGGATGAAATAATCGGCGAACGCGCCTGCGCCGACAAGCCTCAGCACAGTGATGTTCGAGGCCTGTTTATCCTGGGCCGCTTCGACCGCGTCGCTAACTACGGGCTGAAGGTCTTCCAGTCTCACTGGTATAGGGCCTGCCCCAAAATGTATTCCTCCACGCGCGCAGGCACAAGCCCTTGAATTCCTTGTTTTTGCTGCAACCGGTCGCGGACCTCCGTGGAAGAAACATGGCTCGCGACGGTGGCGAGCAAGTGCACAACTGATTTCCGAAGCACGATCTTGTGTTGATCGTGGACCGTCGACCGGCCGAGTTTTTCCGGCGGGACGATCAGGCGCAAAGCGTCCAGGCGAAACCCGGGGCGGCTGGCCACGATGAAATCGCAGGAGTCGAGCAGCTGTTCGTAGCTTTTCCACGTGGGAAATTCTAGAAATTGATCCGCGCCAATGATGAAGTACATGTGATCGTCGGGATGCTCGCGCCGGAATTTGCGCACGGTGTCGATCGAGTAGAAGACGTGCGAATGCGGCGGAGGCGCTTCGGCGAGCGAAGGCAAAAAGCTAGGATGCTCGGCGCAAGCCAGCGCCACCATGGTATAGCGATGTACGAACGACGTGAGTTCCTGCTGAGATTTGTGCGGCGGGCGCGACGAAGGAATGAAATGAATGGCGTCGAGATGGAAGCGGCGCTGCGCCGCCTGTGCCACGGCGATGTGTCCGGAATGAACAGGATCGAAAGTGCCTCCAAAAAGCGCTATCGACCGCCGATGCGCTGGGCCGGAGGGCTTGTGGGCAGCAGGTGAGATCAACGTTTCTCCGGATGCGGCACCGCGTGATGGGCCGCGGCGGGTGGAATCGGAGGCGCGGAATCAGGCTGAACGGTCGGCGCCGGTTTCGGAATGTGGTCGAGAGCGTTGGCGAGTCCGCGGACGAGTTCGACGATGCCTTCGCCGCTGGCGGAAGAGATCGCGTAGAACGTCATGTAGCGATTGGCGGCGAACGCGCGGAGCTGGTCCAGATGCTCGCGATTCGTGGTGGCATCGAGCTTGGTGGCCACGATAATGATCGGCTTCTGGGCCAGTTCCGGGCTGAACGAAGCGAGTTCGTGCGTGATGATTTCGAAATCGTGCACGGGATCGCGATTGTTTGCGTCGCTGGTGTCCACCAGATGCGCGATCAGCCGCGTGCGTTCCACGTGCTTCAGGAACCGGGTTCCCAGACCCACGCCTTCGTGCGCGCCTTCGATGAGACCGGGAAGATCGGCGACCACAAACGCGCGTCCCGTGCCCGGTGGCGCATCCGGATCGGCGGATACGACGCCCAGATGCGGCTCGAGCGTGGTGAAGGGATACGCGGCAATTTTCGGACGCGCCGCGGAAATACGCGAGATCAGCGTGGATTTTCCGGCGTTGGGAAATCCGACCAGGCCCACGTCTGCTAGCAATTTCAATTCGAGGCGGAGATTGCGTTCCTCGCCCGGCCGCCCGTCTTCGTGTTCGCGCGGCGCCTGGTGCCAGGGGCGGACCCAATGCGGATTGCCGTTGCCGCGGCCACCACGTCCGCCTTTGGCCGCGCGGAAGCGCTGTCCAGACTCAGCGAAATCGAAGAACTGTTCGCCGGTATCAGCGTCGTAGACCACGGTTCCGACGGGCACCGTGAGGACCATGTCTTCACCGGAACGTCCGTGGCAATCGGAGCCTTCTCCATGGCGTCCGCGATCGGCGCGGAAAAGACGGTTGTAGCGATAGCGCAGCAGGGTGTTGTCGTTCGCGTTCGATTCGAGGTAGACGTCGCCACCATGGCCACCGTCGCCGCCCGAAGGGCCTCCACGAGGGACGTACTTCTCCCGGCGAAACGCGACACAGCCGTCGCCGCCATCGCCACCTTTTATTGAAATTTTCGCTTCGTCGACAAACATGGGATTCTCAAACTGCCGGGACCGCGGCCCCTAACAAAGTGGAAGGCAAGATCGCCGCAGATGAGCGCCCAACCCCAGCGCGCAGGACCGGCACGCCCAGAGCTCCGGTTTGGTTCTCTCACTGGATCAGCGAAATGCGAACGCCGCGGGCAGGAAGATCTCAATCGGCCGCGGGCGCGGAAGGTTTTTCCGAGGGAGCCGCGGCGCCTTCGGCGGGCGGCAGAACACTGATGAAGCGCCCGAGTCCGCCTTTGTCCTCGAAACGCACCACGCCATCGATGCAGGCGAAAAGAGAATCGTCCTTGGCACGGCCGACGTTCTTGCCGGCCTTGAAGCGCGTGCCGCGCTGGCGGATTAAAATGCTGCCGCCGGTGACGAGCTGGCCACCGAAACGCTTGATGCCGAGTCGCTGTCCCTGAGAGTCGCGTCCATTAACGGACGATCCGCCGCCTTTTTTATGCGCCATAAGAAGCCTCTAAGAAATTTTTACGCGAGTTCGATCTCGCCGATTTGCACGGTTGTGTAATTCTGCCGGTGGCCGCGCTGAATTTTGTACTGGCCGCCGGTCTTGTACTTCAGCACTTGCATCTTGGGACCGCGCACGTGCTTGACAATCTTGCCGGTCACTTTGGCTCTGGACTGTGCGCTGCCGAGAACCTTCGTCTCGTCGTTGCGGACGGCCACGACGTCATCAAACGTGACCTTGCCGCCGACCTTGCCTTCGAGACGCTCCACATGAATGGTCTCGCCCTTCGCCACGCGGTACTGCTTACCCCCACTACGAATAACGGCGTACATGCTGCCTCCAACTAAGTTGACGAGCGTCCATTATATGGGGCGTAGGGCAGTTTCGTCAATTGCCTCCGGGTGTGCATGGGTTGCCGAAAAATGCGACTCTCGTCACACTGTCGCGGCTTGATCGCATGGTACTCCAGTTGAGCCGCACTGCCCCTGTAAGCCGTATAATTTGAGCCAAGCGTATTGAGGCACTCCATGAACGAAGCAAAGGGCGAACCCAAAACCAACTGCGCGCACAAGCGGACGCAGCTGATTGCCAAAGATAAGGACGAGCAGTACGTCGAATGCCTGGATTGTGGTGAAATTTTGGAAACCAGCGAAATCGAGAAGCCACCCACGCAAGGATTCGACGAATCGCTTTCAGACGCCTAGTGGCACCGTCCGCCGCAAGCTTTTCCGAATAGCTCGCTCTAGTGAGCGCGCGCCAGGATTTATCTCCGACAATGCCAATTCGTTTTCGGTGGCAGGGAGCCCGGGTCGAGCTTGTGCGCTGTGGTGAATCTGCTTGCACCGGCCGCGCTGGAATTGACGAAAAGTGAGCGTGCGGAAGCACTGCTCGCGCAGATTGCTGAGATTCCCATTTCGGGAAAAGCGATTTGCGCCGGCAAAGTTGTTTAGTATCGCTAGCGTGACGTAGTGTTTTGGGATACGCTCTGCGGCCTTAGGCGACTCAGGTCTTGGGGCCATCCGCAATGCTGTTCAAATCATTCAGCGCAGCCGTGTTTGGGATCGACGCCTATCTGGTGGATGTGGAAGTAGACGTCAGTCCAGCGTATCAAGGCTGTTTCAACGTGGTGGGCCTGCCGGATCTGGCGGTGAAAGAGAGCCGGGAGCGGATCCGTTCGGCGCTGCGAAATTGCGGGTTTGATTTCCCGTCGAATCAGGCGGTGACGGTGAATCTGGCGCCGGCGGACGTGCGCAAGGAAGGGTCGGCGTTCGATCTGCCGATGGCGCTGGGTCTGCTCGGGTGCCAGGGCCAATTCTTTGGGAAAATCCTGGATCAGTACGTGTTTCTAGGTGAACTTTCACTTGATGGCGGAGTGCGCCCGGTGCGCGGGGCGCTATCGGCGGCGCTGGCAGCGCGGGAGCGGGGAATCGAAAACGTGGTGGTGCCGGCGGCGAATGCACGGGAAGCGGCGGTGGTGGAAGGCGTACGGGTATTTCCGGTGAAGACATTGCCGGAGGCGGCGGACCTGATCAACGCGCCGGAGTCGTTCAAGCCGGTCGCCGTGGATACGTCGCGAATGCTGGAGGAATCGAGCGAATATGCGGTGGATTTGCGCGACGTGCGCGGACAGATGTCCGCGAAACGGGCGCTGGAAGTGGCGTGCGCAGGAAGCCACAACATCTTGCTGATCGGACCGCCGGGCGCGGGCAAGACGATGCTGGCGAAGCGGATTCCGACGATTCTGCCGCAGATGTCGCTTGAAGAAGCGATCGAAACCACGCGGATTCACAGCATTGCGGGGCTCCTGGACAACGGGCGTGGGCTGGTCGGCGCCAGGCCGTTCCGTTCGCCGCACCACACGATCAGTGACGCGGGACTTATCGGCGGCGGAGCGATTCCTCGGCCAGGAGAAGTGTCGCTGGGGCATAATGGCGTGGTGTTTTTGGATGAGTTGCCGGAATTTCAGCGCAACGTGCTGGAGGTGATGCGGCAGCCGCTGGAAGACGGATGCGTGACGATTGCGCGCGCAGCGGTCTCCGTGAGTTTTCCTTCGCGATTCATGCTGACGGCGGCGATGAATCCGTGCCCGTGCGGTTTTTTTGGCGACGCCACACGCGAATGCCACTGCTCGCCGCCGCAGATTCAGAGATACGTGTCGAAAATTTCCGGGCCGCTGCTGGACCGCATCGACATTCACGTGGAAGTGCCGGCGGTGAAATACAAGGAGCTGCGCGGGAACGGAACGAGTGAGGATTCAGCGAGTGTACGAGGTCGAGTGCTGAGGGCACGGGAAGTGCAGATGGAGCGGTACCGCGCTGAGAAGCGGCTTTACGCAAATGCGCAGATGCCTCCACGGCTGATTCGCCAGCACTGCTCGATCTCACCCGAAGGCGAAAAGCTGCTGGAGACGGCCATTCAGAAGCTGGGACTTTCGGCACGGGCGCACGACCGCATCCTGAAAGTGGCGCGGACGATCGCCGATCTGGACAGCGCGGCGTCAATCGAACCGAAGCATTTGAGCGAGGCGATTCAGTACCGGACGCTTGACCGGACGTATTGGGCGTGAGTCGCGCTATCACGCTATTGAGTTCTTCCCATTGTGGTCGCGCATTGACGAAGGCGGAGGCGCTATGATAGGGATATGTGGCAATTTGAGCTGATTGGCGCAAGCCACAAGGGTCCCGATGGCGAAAACAGCCCAACGTCTCGAGGTCACGCTGGACACGCTGATGGAAAGCGTGGATCTGGCGGAAGGCATTGCCAAGCGCGTCGCGGAATCGGCGGGCTTCGGCGAAGACGACATCCATAAGCTGTCGATGGCGGTGCGCGAAGGCGCGATCAACGCATTCACTTACGGAAATTGCCAGGACCCGCAGAAGAAGATAACGCTGGTGGTGGAGTTCGAGCCGGAAAAGCTGGTGATCCACGTGATGGACCAGGGCTGTGGATTCGAGATGACGGAAATCCCCGATCCGCTGGCCGAGGAGAACCTGCTGCGAACTTCGGGGCGCGGGCTTTTCCTGATGCGGGCGTTCACGGACGAATTCAGTGTACAGCGTGCGCCGGGCGGCGGTACGGATTTGGTGATGGCGAAGAATCTGCCTAAACGCGCGTACGACAACGGCAAATCGCGGACGCAATCCCACTAGCTTCCCTCAGCAAAAATCCAAGAAATCACACGGAAGGGGGCGGGAGTTAACTGCCTCGATTTTTCTCAATTCCTGTGCTGGACACTGAAAACGGATTGTGCAAAAATCCCGCCGCCGATGCGGTCTGTGTCCTGCGGCGCATGCGCGACGTGCGGCGCGTGCGAGCGCGCGTTGTGAACGCGGCGATGTGGGCGTCTGAATCGGGATACCACTGAAAGGGGAGTAGCTACGTTGGCTCGAGAACAGGGTGTGGTGAAGTGGTTCAATGCATCGAAGGGATACGGCTTTATTCAGCGGCAGTCTGGCGAGGATGTGTTCGTCCATTTTTCCGCGATTGAGATGGACGGATACAAATCGCTGAACGAAGGACAGCTTGTTGAGTTTGAGGTGAAGCAAGGCCCGAAGGGCTTTCAAGCCGAAAACGTAAGCAAGGTGTAACGGGCTGTAGTCGTTCCAGGCGCGAGGATTTCAAGGCTCGCTCCGGCGGTTCTCGCTTCGCTTGTCCGATGTGGTCGCGCGGGCGGCTGAGGTGCGCGCGAGTGGCGATACGTCTGTGCGTGGGACTATGATACCATTCTGCTCTGGATATTCCCCTTGAGGTGTGGTTTTGGCACAGCATATTTCCCGTAAGGAACTAAAAAAGGATGAAGTGCGCGACACTCTCGCGCACGGCGCGGAAGCGCTGCTTTCGCATCAGGCGTTCACAATCTTTTTGGTGGTGTTGGCGCTGGTGGTCGCTGCCTGTGTGTATGGTTGGAGAACGTACACGCAGAGGGCATCCGCCAAGGCGGAGGCGGGATTTAACAGCGCGATGTCGATTTACGAGGCTCCGGTCGGCGCGCAGAAGCCGGGCGAGTTGACCTACCCGAATGAGAGTCAGAAGTTTACGAGGGCGGAACAGGAATTTTCAAAAATAGCGACCAATTATAAGAGAACGCGCTCCGGGCATCTGGCAGCTTACTATGCCGCTTTGAGCGACGAAAAGCTGAAGAATGAGGCGGCTGCAGAAAAATGGCTGAACGGGTTGACGGGAAAGAAGGACCCTGAAATTGCGGCCATGTCGAAATACGAGCTCGCCGGAATTTATGCGCGGGACGGTAAGAACGATCAAGCCATCGAGCTGTATCGGGAGTTGATCGCGAAACCATCGATCCTGGTGCCGAAACCCGAGGTGATGCTGGCGCTGGCCAGTTGTTATCGCACGAAAGATCCATCGCAAGCGGCGAAGCTGTACGGGCAGATCAAGTCCGAATATCCAGACACGCCGATCGCCGACCAGGCGGATGAGGCGCTGGCGCTGCTATCATCGTCGAAATCCTGAAACTTGCAGATTTGCCTCTGCAGTAGCTCGTCGTGCCTCCATGCACTAGAATGGCGCCATGCCGCTCGCTGATTACGCCATGGACGTGGGCCAGTCGCGCGGCCGGCGCTATCCCGAAAAGCCGCACCCCTATCGCACGGATTACGCACGCGACCGTGACCGCGTGATTCATTCGCGGGCGTTCCGGCGCCTGGAAGCGAAGACGCAAGTTTTTACCACGCGATTTTCCGATCATTTCCGAAACCGGCTGACCCACACGCTGGAAGTGACGCAGGTCGCGCGGACGGTTGCGGGCGCCCTCTCGCTGAACGCGGAACTGGCTGAGGCGTTGGCTCTCGTCCACGACATCGGGCATCCGCCATTTGGGCACGCCGGCGAGCACCAACTCGACCGGAGGATGCGCGAATTCGGAGAGCGCTTCGATCACAATCTGCACGCGCTGCGGATCATCGAGCAGTTCGAGCAGCGCTATCTGGATTTCCCGGGGCTGAATCTGACGTTCGAGGTGCGCGAGGGGATCGTGAAGCATTCGCGCCAGTATTCGGCGGCGGAATTTCCGGCGCTAGAGGAGTATCTTTTGGACCAGCGTCCGCCGATCGAGGCCCAGCTGATCGATTTTGTCGACGAGATCGCGTATGACACTGCTGACCTCGACGACGGATTCGAGGCGCATTTGGTGGATCTCGATGAAGTGCGCGCGAAGGCGCCGGTGTTTGGCGCCGCGTTCAGCGAAGTGGAGCGGCGTTACCCGCAGGGTCGTCGGAAGCTGAAATTCAACGAGGCGCTAAAGCGGGTGCTCGACTACCTGGCCACGGACCTGATTGAAAATACGCGGAAGCGGGTGGAAGCGAGTGGAGCGGAAAGCGTGGAGGGCGTTAGGCGCCAGGCGAAGCGGCTCGCGGGCTTTTCACCGGAAGCAGAGCGGGCGGCGGCTAGTTTGAAGCACTTCCTAACCGCGCGGCTCTATTCGAACGCGGCGATTTCGGAAGAGCGGGAACATTCGGTGCTGGCTCTAGATGCGTTGTTCACGCTATTCCTGGAAAATCCGAGCCGGATGCCGCCGAATTACGTGGCGCAGGCCAAACGGGAACCGCTGCACCGGGTGGTCTGTGACTATATCGCTGGAATGACCGACCATTTTCTGCTGCGGCAGCACCAGGAATTAATCGGAGTTCCGGTGACGGGAAAAAACTGAGCGCAAGACGTCATTTCCGCTTAGGTATCAGCGCAGGCAGTTTGTGGGAGCGTTCCTTGACATCGCTTGTGCTGGACCTATAATGGGCTTTCAGGCGAAAAAAGCAGATTTTTATGTTTTTAGATATAAATGAACTCGCTCTCCGCAAGACGCGCATCCGGAAGAGTTATGCCCCGGGCACGTTGGATTTCCATTCGGGCGAATTCCGGCAGATCGAGCCGCTGGAAGTGCGTGCCACGGCGGAACTCGTGGAAGGGCAGATCCGCGTTTTCGGTAACCTACATACGCGTGTTGACCTCGCCTGCGCGAGGTGTCTGGACGGGGTGGTAGAGGAAATTAGCCGTGATTTCGACCTTTTCTACCGGCCGATGACGTCGGTCACGCGCGACGAAGACTTTCATCTGAATCTGGATGACACCGAGATCGGCTTTTTTGAAGGCGACGGGCTGTTCCTAGCGGATGTGCTGGCCGAGCAAGTGAACCTGTCGTTGCCGATGAAGGTGATCTGTTCAAGCGATTGCCGCGGGCTTTGCCCCCATTGCGGTGCGAACCTCAACAATGAGGAGTGCCGCTGCGAAAAGAATGGTTCCGACCCTCGTCTTGCGCCGCTTGCCCGCCTGAAGCAGGACTGGTTCAAAAAGCAATAAAACGCTAGACTAGCTATTTGCGGCGCCGCCGCTTCGAGTAGCGGCCTGCCATGAGGAGATCGAATGCCGAATCCCAAACGACGTCACTCAAAGCGGCGCACTTCCACCCGCCGCGCCCACGATCATTTGAAGCCGTATTCCCTGGCGGAATGCTCGCATTGCCACGAAAAGAAGCTGCCCCACCGCGCCTGCCCGAAGTGCGGCTACTACAACGGGCGCGAAGTGATTGACACCGAGGGCAAGTCGGCCTAAGTTTTCCTCGCCTGCCGGGTTCGCGCCGAGAATCCGGGTGAGTTTCCATGATCACTATTGCGCTGGATGCCATGGGGAGCGACCACGCTCCTCGCGCGGAAGTCGAAGGCGCCATTCTGGCGGCTCGCGAGTATGGGGTCGCGGTGCAGCTCGTCGGGATTGAATCGGCGATTGCGCCGGAGTTGGCGCGGCATCGGCGCGCGGGGCTTTCGATTGAAATCGTTCCAGCTGCTGATGTGGTGACGATGACCGATTCCCCGTCGCACGCGTTCCGCCGGAAGAAAGACAGTTCCTTGCATGTGGCGGCCCGGCTGGTGCGAGACGGCAAGGCCGACGCGCTGGTGAGCGCTGGGAATACTGGCGCGGTAATGACCGTTTCGCGGTTCGTGATCGGCACGCTGCCTTCGGTGGACCGGCCGGCGCTGGCGTGGGCCTTTCCGAACGTCAAGGACAAGGTTTCCGTGATGCTCGACGTGGGGGCCAACGTCGATTCGAAGCCTGCGCATCTGGAACAGTTCGCGGTGATGGGAGACATCTATTACAGGGCGATCTGGGGCGTGAAAAGACCGCGCATCGCGTTGCTTTCTATCGGCGAGGAAGAGACTAAGGGGAACGATCTGACGCGCGAAGCGGCTGGGCGAATCAAACAGACGCCGCTGAATTTTGTGGGCAATGTGGAAGGGCGCGATCTTTTCCGCGGCAACGTGGACGTGATCGTTTGCGACGGGTTTATCGGGAACATCGCGCTGAAATTGAGCGAAGGGCTGGCGGAGCACATCGGAGGAATGTTGAAGAAGGCGATCAAGAGCAGCTTGCGATCGCAGATCGGCTACGCATTCTCAAAGCGCGCCTTCGACGCTCTTCGCCGCCGGACGGATTATTCCGAATATGGCGGAGCGCCGCTGCTGGGTGTTCGCGGGATCACCATCATCGGACACGGTCGGTCCAATGCGAACGCGGTCAAGAATGCCATGCGTGTGGCCTCCGAGCTATGCCGCTCACGCATGAACGAAAAAATCGAACAGGAGCTTTCCGCTGCCGCTGCACTCCCCGCCCGCGGTTGAGCAGCGGCTTTCACGATATCCATGAGCAAGCTGGCATTTCTATTTCCGGGCCAAGCCTCGCAATATCCCGGCATGGGCCGCGATTTGGCGGAGAAGTTTCCCGAGTCGCGAGCGGTCTTCGACGAGGCGGATGTCGCGCTGGGATTTCGAATTTCCAAGATGTGCTTCGAGGGTTCCGAGGAAGATCTGAAGCTGACGGAGAACACGCAGCCGGCGATTCTGACGGTTTCCATTGCCGCGTATCGCGCGCTTGAGAAGCGTGGGATCGTACCGGATTTCGCGGCGGGGCACAGCCTGGGCGAATATTCGGCGATGGTGGCAGCGGGCAGCCTGGAATTTGCGACGGCAGTGAAGCTTGTGCGCGCTCGCGGACGTTACATGCAGGAAGCGGTGCCCACGGGGGAAGGTGCGATGGCCGCAATTATGGGGCTGTCGCCTTCGGATGTGGCGGAAATCTGCAGGAAAGCAGCGGAGAAAGATGTAGTGTCGCCGGCCAATGTGAATTCGCCGGAGCAGATCGCCATTTCCGGATCGGCCTCCGCAGTGAAACGCGCAGTGGAGATCGCTTCGCAATCCGGCGCGAAACGCGCCGTAGTGCTGCCCGTTTCCGCTCCATTTCATTGCGCCTTAATGGCGCCGGCGCAGCAGCGCCTGGAGCCGGACCTGCGCGCGGCGGCATTTGGCGCTCTGCGATTTCCGGTGATCACCAATGTGGATGCGGAAACGATTGCGTCCGGTGAAGAAGCGCGCGACGCATTGATCCGGCAGGTGACCGCGCCGGTACGCTGGGTGGAATCGGTGCGTGAAATGATTGACGCCGGAGTAAACGTCTTTGTGGAAGTTGGCCCGGGCAAGGTGCTCACGGGCTTGCTTCGGCAGATCGACCGCTCGGTGCGCTGCTTCCAAGCAGAGGATTCGGCGAGCCTGCAAGCAACGCTCGACAAAATCGGCGCCGCGCGAGCAGAAAAATCGGAAGCATGATGTCTTTGCGGCGCCCAGCCGCTTTTACTCAGCATTCCACCTTGCGCATCTCCACCTCCTGCGATAGGTTCGATTGCCATGTTTTCGCTCAAAGATAAAGTTGCTCTGGTTACCGGCGCGTCTCAAGGGATAGGACGGGCCACTTCGCTGGCGCTTGCCGAGGCGGGCGCAACGGTGGCGGTCACGGCGCGCACGCTGGACAAGCTGGCCGTGCTGGCCACAGAAATAAAGGAAGCAGGCGGCCAGGCATTGGCTGTCCCGATGGACGTTTCCGACGCGGCCAGCGTGAAGAACGGCTTTCAGCACGTGATCGAAAATGCCGGACGAATAGACATTCTGGTGAACAACGCGGCGATCGCGAGAGACATGCTGGAGTTGCGGATGAAGCTGGAAGATTGGGAAGCCGTCCTCCAAACTAACTTGACCGGCGCGCATCTGTGTATTCAACAAGCGCTTATCGGAATGATCCGGCGGCGGTCAGGACGAATTATCAATATCGCTTCGGTGGTGGCGGAAACCGGCAACGCGGGCCAAGCGAATTACGTGGCCTCGAAAGCAGGCCTCATCGGGCTGACGCGCGCGATTGCCGTGGAAGTGGCGTCGCGCGGCATCACGGTAAACGCTGTTGCTCCCGGATTTATCGAAACGCCGATGACCGATCCATTGCCGCAGGAATTGAAAGACAAGTTGAAGTCGCTGATTCCGCTGGGGCGCTTTGGCGCGGACCGCGAAATCGCTGCCGCCATCGTTTTCCTGGCGAGTGACGAAGCGGGCTACATCACCGGGCACGTGCTGGATGTGAACGGCGGGATGCGGATGGGCTAGCCTTGAGGACAATCCCGCGTGTTTGCGGAACGCGCTCGGGTCGTTCGTTGCTGGCTCTAGAAAATGGCGCAAAAAGCTCTGCCGCATTCAGCAAAGGTTGACCCGAGTGCATGCGGCGAATAGAATGGGCAGGGTCAAACAGGGCGCGGTCCCCGCTCGCCGTTTAGCCTAGGGGCCTCAGGCAGAAATATCGGAGGAAGAACAAGCATGGCCAGCGTCGAAGAACGCGTGAAGCAGATTATTGTCGAGCAGCTCGGTGTGGATGCAGGCGAAGTGACTCCCAGCGCTTCGTTCGTGGACGACCTCGGCGCCGACTCCCTCGACACGGTCGAGTTGGTCATGGCCTTCGAGGAAGCGTTCGGGATCGAGATTCCGGACGAGGATGCCGAGAAGATTGCCACGGTGAAGGACGCAATCGAGTACATCGATAAGCAC
Organism: Candidatus Acidiferrales bacterium; assembly: GCA_050746725.1. Lineage (GTDB taxonomy): Bacteria > Acidobacteriota > Terriglobia > Acidiferrales > UBA7541 > Palsa-295. The sequence goes on from JBOGMX010000007.1 coordinate 56,648, forward strand.
GCCAAGGCAAGCAAGTAGTTCCTTGCGCCTGCCGATCGGCAGGCGGGCCTGCCCGCCGTGGTGGGTCGTCCATCCCGAAAACAGGAGAAGCATTCTTTGAGCCGCCGAGTCGTCGTAACGGGCGTTGGACTGGTCTGCGGATGCGGCATCGGAACCGAGGAAGTTTGGGCCAGTCTGCTGGCGGGCAAAAGCGGCATCAGCCCGATCACGCATTTTGATCCCGCGGGATTCGATTGCCGTATTGCCGGAGAAGTGAAAGGTTTCGACCCGCTGAACTGGATCGAAAAAAAAGAACTGAAAAAAATGGGCCGCTTTATTCAGCTGGCGCTGGCGGCCACGGATTTTGCGGTGCGCATGTCCGGGCTGGAGTTGAGCCCCGAGGTGGCCGGCGCGACCGGAGTTTTTATCGGGTCGGGCATCGGCGGATTCGATGTGATCGAACGCGAGCATTCGAAGTACCTGCATGGCGGCCCCGGCAAGATTTCTCCCTTTTTCATTCCAGCAGCAATCGTGAATCTTGCCTCCGGAAATGTTTCCATTCGCTACGGCGCAAAAGGACCGAATTCAGCCACGGCCACGGCGTGTTCGGCATCGGCGCATGCGGTCGGCGATGCGTTCAAGATAATTCAGCGCTGCGACGCGGAAGTAATGATTGCTGGCGGATCGGAAGCCGCCGTGACGCCGATGGGCGTCGGCGGGTTTGCGGCGATGCGCGCGCTTTCCACGCGGAATGACGAGCCGGAGCGGGCGAGCCGTCCATTCGACGCGCAACGCGACGGTTTCATCGTCGGCGAAGGCTCGGGCGTGCTGATTCTCGAGTCTCTGGATTTAGCGCGGCGGCGCGGGGCGAAAATTCTCGCGGAGATCGTCGGCTACGGAATGTCTGGCGACGCGCACCACATCACCCAGCCCGCCGAGCACGGCGACGGCGGGTACCGCGTGTCGCTGGCCGCGCTGAAGGACGCGAAAATCGCACCCGAAGACATTGGGTACGTGAATGCGCACGGCACGTCCACGCCGATTGGGGACGCAATTGAGACCGAGGCGCTCAAGAGAGTGTTTGGCGAGCGCGCGAAAACCGTGCCGATCAGCTCGACGAAGTCGATGACTGGACATTTGCTGGGAGGCGCGGGCGGGCTCGAAGCGGGCATCAGCGTGTTGGCGTTGCGCGATCAGATTTTGCCACCCACGATCAACCAGGAAAATCCCGACCCTGCGTGCGATCTTGACTATATTCCGAATACAGCGCGCAAATCCGAGGTGCGCTACGCGCTCTCGAATTCGTTTGGCTTCGGCGGGACCAACGCGTCGCTGATTTTCAAGCGCTGGGACGAGAATTGATCGCCTGCTTTCGGAGGCCGAATTGAAAATCGGCGTTTGCGTCAAACAAGTTCCCGCCAAGGATGCGCCCCTCACCATTGACGAGTCTGGCGCCTGGATCCGCGAATCGGACATCAGCTTTGAAACCAACGAGCCGGACGCCTACGCGCTCGAAGAAGCATTGCGTCTGAAGGAGAAGCACGGCGGCGAAGTGGTGGCCATTTCGATGGGGCCCGAGCGCGCCAAGCAAACGATCAAAGAGGCGCTGGCGAAAGGCGCGGATCGCGGCATCTACGTGGCCGACGCGGAATTTTTCAAGCTCGATCCGCTGGCGTCGGCGCGCTCGCTGGCCGCCGCGATAAAAAGTGAGAATTTCGATTTGGTGCTGACCGGCTTGCAGAGCGATGATCAGGGCTTTGGCCAGACCGGCGTGCTGTTGGCGGAATTGCTGGGCCGCCCGCATGCCACAATCATCATGGCCATCGAAGTTCTCGACGGCCGAATGAAGCTTAAGCGCGAGCTGGAAGCCGGATGGTTTGAATGGGTGGAAGTGCCGCTGCCAGCGGTGCTGACGATTCAATCGGGTATCAATAAGCCGCGCTACGCCACGCTGAAGGGCATCATGGCGGCTAAGAAAAAAGAAATCGCAACGGTCGAGCGCGCTTCGCTGGGCGTGCCCGATGCGCCCACGGAGAAAATCGAGCGCATTTACGTCCCTCAGAAAACGAAGAAGACCGAGTTCATCACCGGCTCGCCAAAGGAGGCCGCCGCCAAGCTGCTGGAAAAATTGCGACACGAGGCGCGAGTGCTCTGACCCATGAAAATCTTGCTGATCACCGAACAGCACGACGCGCAATGGAATCGAGTCAGCTTCGAAACGCTTGTGGCCGCGCAGCAGATCGCGGAGCAAACCAAGGGCTCGATTTCTGGCGTCGTGATTGGCAAAGGCATGACTGCACTGGCGGACGAGCTAGCCGGCTACCGTCTAGACGAAGTTCTGCTCGTCGAGCACGATCTTCTCGAAAAGTACACGCCCGATGGATTTTCGCTCGCGCTGCGGCAGGTAATCGAAAGCGCGAGGCCCGATCTGGTGTTGCTGCCCCACACGTATCAGGTACGCGATTTTGCGCCGAAGCTGGCCGCGTCCTTGCATCAGGGCCCAGCCGGTCAGGCTGGTCGAGGAATGATAGGAGATTGCATCGCCTACCGGCACCAAAGCGGCAAGCTGATTTTCGTGCGGCAGATGTTTCAGGGACGCACCGCCGCGGACGTGGTGTTCGCAGGCGATGCCCCGTGGATCGCCACATTCCAGGCCGGCGCATTTCGCGCCGATCTCGCGGCGAAAAACGCGAGCGGCAAAGCAGCGGTGAAGCCGCTCAGTGTCGAGCTAAAGGCGGAGCAGATTCGCACCAAGCCGCTCGAACGCTTCCGCGAGGCGAAGCAGGCCGTCGATTTGACGCAGGCGCCGATCCTCGTTTCGGTTGGCCGTGGCATCAAAGCCCCCGAAAATATCCCCATGGCCGAAAAGCTGGCCAAGCTGCTGGGCGGGGAAATTTGCGCATCGCGCCCGATTTGCGACGAAGGCTGGCTGCCGATGGACCGGCAGATCGGCAGTTCGGGACAGACCGTCGCGCCAAAGCTGTATCTGGCGCTCGGGATCAGCGGCGCAATTCAACATGTGGTCGGAATGAAAGCGGCGCGCACGGTCGCCGCAATCAATAAGGATCAGAACGCACCAATATTCGAAGTGGCCGATTACGGAATCGTCGGCGATCTCTTCGAAATTGTCCCTGCCCTGATCGCCGAACTCGAATCCGCCAAGTGACCACGCGGCGAGCTGTATAGGTTAGGTGGGGCACGACCGTGGTTTTCAGTATTGTCACCTATACATTAGGCAGACGTCGGCGAAATTGACGCCTCATATCGTATGTTCCGTTGCCTATGTGTCGGTCAATGCGCTGTCCGCGTTCTATCTCAAATACCGCTCTCGCCCGGAATAGCCGCGAGTCGCCCGTCAAACCCGCCGCCGTGGTGCTGGAGTCCGAGCAGGTTCGGCGCGAAAACCAGCTCCTATCGTAGGTGCGCGAGTGGCTTCCGCCTTAATTTATCTGTTAGGAATCGAAGCAAAAGAGAGAATCCTCTAGCTGCCAAGCGGCCGACCCTGATTCTGACGGAGTAGCGTCGCGAACGTAAATCGTTCGCTCTCTTCTCATGCACAAGAACCTCATTTTGCGCAGCATGGGCACCACTTGATATTCCGAAATTCCGTCGTCGTATACAGCCCATCGGACGCCAAGGGATTTCTCTCGCAGCGCAATTTCAACGAGCGTGTTTAAAAGAAGCCTCGTATTCTTCTTGTCTGCATCAAGAGACGATTGGCAAACGCGAAGGTATTCGCGGCTTGATCCCTTTTTGGCGATGAGCCCCAATTTTCTGGAATCTTCGGGTTGCAAGCGTCGGAATTCAGACGTTGCATATCTCCAAGAAAGAAAATCCGCTTCCGAAGTCAGCGATATGCGCAGCGGTCTTTCGCCGTTAGCTGATGGAGCGTCGACCGCAATCTCGCGAACGCCGCCATTCGATTTCCGAGGAACCGCCCAAACGATTCGTTGCAGAGCGCCTGCCATCCCGAGCGCGGCGCGCTGGCTTGCGCCGATGTTTGGAGTATTCACCGCTGCCATCCATGGACGGAATGTGAGCAGGCACTCCGTCAACGAAACTACAACTTTTCGGCATCCCGCCATCCTGTGGATCGGAGCCACGTCCGGGGGCGCCGAAACCAAATACCAGTCCCACCCGAGTTCACTGCCGCTCGAATACAGGTATTCCAAAAGCAGTACGGCGGCCGGCTTCATGCTCTTTTCGTGCCCGTGCACCGCCTGCTTCCTGAACTCGCTCCGGACGAAAAAGTATTCCGCCTTGCCGACGATGAATCGCGTTCTCCCAACCGCCATGGGAATAGGAAAGAGGCAACAATGTCCAGCCAATCGGCCGTCGTCGGTTTTCAGAATCGCGTGAAGCGCTGGCCCGGCCGGACTTTGCTGCGTCCACCTGCGGAAATTGTGGGACGAGACCGTCGCGCCGGCCAGTTCGGTGTAGCCCTGCAAGATTGCGACGCTCAGACTTTCGTCGAGGGGGCCCCTAAGAATAGACAGGCTCAGCATGGAGGTCGAAATTCTTCAACAACCCGGCGTCGTGATATCTATCCAGGGTCGCGGCCATAAATTCAGCGGCGCTCACCCATTTTTCTCGTGAAGCCTTTCTGTTGCGGGCTTGATCCCAAAGAATCTGATTCACTTCCCTGGGCACATAGACATCTTCCATCGGATTGTGCCACAGCAGCGCGAACCCGCCCCAGCCCCAGCGCCTGCTTTCGCGAAAAACGGCCTCTGCGACTTCTGCGTATGGCGTGCCTGAACTTCTCCCTTCGTGAACGAGCGCACGGTCCATAATCGCCAACGGAATCTCGAGGAAATTGCAAGGTTCTTCGCGCGCGAAATCGTAAGGTGGAAACGCGAATGAGGCTCCGTTTCGGAATCCGACGCGATCCGAAAAGCCGAGTGTGGAATCGCAGTTTATGCCGGCCTGCTCGATGGTATTGAATAGCTTTTGGTGGCTGTCGAAGCGGAGCCAGTGCTGGCGGTTTGCTATTGGAGGCCGCGCTGAAAATCTGGAAAGCTCGTTTGCTTCGGAAAGCAGATTCTGATTTTCCACGACGCTGGTGTACGAGCCGTGAAGCTCGATGTCGAATCCTCGAGCGGCCGCCTCTCGTAATCGCGGAGCGATCGCCGCAAGCTGATAATTTGCATCGCGGCGATGAGGCGAGTTGGCGATCACGAACAGCGTGGAACGAAATTCCTGACGCTTTTCTGCCTCCAACATGGCAGGAATGAAATCGTCCACGCGCATTCCCAGCAGCGCTTTGAGCACGCGAGCGGCGCCGGCAAATAAAACGGAACCTTGGCGCGATTCAAGGTATGAAATCACAAGATTTTTGAGTTGCCGCATGATTCGTCGGCTCCAGGGCCAACTTTCCGCCCAATAGATATCGATGTCGTGCGAAATAACTACCCAATGGTCGGTTTCCTTCTCAGGCGAAGGAGCTTTGACCAACTCCTCCCTTTCGATTCCATGCCTCAAGTAACCTTCGAGCCAACTCATCGCCATGAGCGCGCGAGGCCGAACTGGAGGTAATTGGCAGCGCGCGAAACTCGTGTTTTCGAAAGGAATTCGCCCAGCGGAATCACGAGTTGCTACGCTTATTTCGTCGGCCGCCGACAACCACTCAAAGATTTCAGCGAGCCAATCGGGGCGGCCGCGGCTATCCCGGCCGTAAAACAAATCGAACTGCTCGCCGGCGAAGAACGCCGCCTCAAGGCGAGGCGCGCGCCGTTCGGGAGGCCGTTCAACGTACCTAGCCGGAAGGCGAATGCATCCCGGGATGGTTTCCGCATCGTCGCTACATCCGTAAACGACTGAAACGACGCCGGGCGAATCCACATCGCTCACAGAGTGCCCGTAGACCGCGCAGAAAACGCGGAAGGAATACGAAATACGCGATTTCACTCGCGCCGGAACTTGCGGAGCAAACACGATGCGAAGGCGGCTCACTGTGCCTGTCTCATCTTCTTGTAACGCTCGCTATATTGCGATTGCGTCGTCAACCGGACCTTGACAGGTACTTTGTACGATTGCATCCGGCTGCGGCAAAACGATTTCAGCCTGCCTACAAAGTCGCCGGAGGAATCTTGCTGTTTCAACCGCACGCGTGCGCAGACGATATTGCCGATCAGTGGATTCTTTTCACCGTAAACAGAAACTTCGGCAACGTTTTCAAATTCCTGAATCACGCTTTCCACTTCGCAGGGATACACTTTCTCGCCACCCACGTTTATCAACTCCGATTTTCTGCCGAGGATCTTCACGTACTCGCCATCCACTTCGACCGAGTCGCCGGTGATGAACCAGCCATCTTCCGTGAAGGGGCTAGGGGCATTCAGATAGCCGAGCATCGCGGACTTGGCCTTGATCTGGAGCGCGCCATCGACGATGCGCGTTTCAAAGCCTTCGCCGCCGATCTTCACCCACAACGAATCAGAGCTCTTGGACTTCGCGCGCAAAATTCCCACCTCGGAGAGACCGTAGGTCTGCGCGAGCCGGATGTTTGGAAATAGGGCATGAAAGCGCCTGAGGGTGTTTTCGGGCATCGCCTCCGTGCCGTACGTGACCAGCTTCAGCGATGACACATCGTGTTTGCGGTACGCTTCGCTCAGCAGGATCAGATTGATGAAAGTCGGCGAAGTGGGCAGTAATTCAGCCCGGCAATTTTCGATCGTGGCGAGCACCGCGTCTGGGCTGCGTTCTTCGCAGACGATCAGGGTTCCGCCGTTCGAGAGCGTATAAAAGAGCGTGTTGACGCCGCCGATATGATCGAATAGCAGAAACGCGATCGTGCGATACGCTTTGCGGGGCACCTTGAATTTATCGAGGATCGCCGAGAAATCGTGGACCGCCGCTTTGCTCTTTCCCGTGGACCCCGACGAAAACAACACCAGCCCTGGATGGCCGGTCTCGCGCAATCGATCGTAAACCTCGTGGTCTCCTCTTCCGCTCAATCGTTCAATGGAGATTTGGTCGTGTTCGTCCATGGCGAGCATCGCTTGTCCTTTGGCGATCTCGATGAACTCCGCTTTCTTTTCGCGCACCGATTTCGTCAGCGGCACCACAATGCACGCGCTGTCAATCAACGCCAATAGGAGCGCGACTGAGTTCGGCGAAAACTCCGCCTCAAAGATCACCACCTGGCCGGCGTGGATTTGTTCTTTTGTCAAAACCCCGCGCCAATATTCAAATCGATCCGAAAGCCAGCTGAAGTCGTACGACTGGCGGCGCCAAATGATCGCTGGTTCAGCGGTTCTTTGGCGAAACACTTCCAGAAGAAAGCCAGCCGCACTCACGACACGCCGCCTAGAAAAATTGTCTGGCCGGTCACGAATCCGCTTTCCTCCCGCATGAAGAAATCGATCACGTTCGAGATGTCGTGGAATTCGGCGAACCGCGGGAGCGCCTGGCGGTGTAGAAGCTGTTGCAGTTTGCTCTCGGGAACGCCTGCGATCAGATCTGTACGCACGGGTGTTGGCCCGATGGCGTTCACCGTGATGCCCAAGGACCCGAGTTCTCGCGCCAGGATTTGCGTCAGCGTAATCACGGCGGACTTGGAGGCGGCGTAGATCGCCTCGCCCTCGAGCCGCAGAGGTGTGGCCACGGTGGCGAAATTTATAATTCTCCCATTTTTCGCGGACATCATTAGCTTGGCCGCCTCCCGACACATCAGAAACGTTCCGCTGACGTTTGTTTCTAGAATTCTCGATGCAGTTTTTAGGGGAGTGGCCAGCACGTGGTTCATCGACGCAATGCCGGCGTTGTTGACCAATACATCCAGACCGCCGAATGACTTTCGAATTTCCGAAAACATCCGGTTAACCGAATCCTCGTCGCAGATGTCGAGCTCGAAGTGGTGATACCGGCAGTGCGCAAGGTCGCTTGGTGAACGGCTGCAACCAATCACTTGAAAGCCGCTCTTGCAATAATAGCCTGCTAAATACCTGCCGATTCCCTTGCGTGCGCCTGTGATGAGGATTCGCCGGCCGTCGGAGATTGGACTTCTCCTTTTTCATCAAGCAGTGTCTGAACATAATCAGCCATGGTCGCGATCGTTCTAAAGGGGCTTCTTTCCTGGGACATGGCCCGCTCATCAGCCAAGCTGATCGGCACACCAAAGCGGTCCTGCAACTTTTGCTCGGCGCACACGATAAAATTTACTAGCCCCAGCGAATCCAATTTTCCCGAATGGCCGAATAGTATCGTGTCTTTGCTCTTGGTCAAGCGCTGTTCGGGAGGCAGCTCTTTATTCGCCTCATCGACGGTTGCAAGCAGAACGTCCAGAATCTCGTTTTTGTCTGGCATGCTGGTTTCGGATCGTTCCGTTCAGGCTTTCCGGTCCCACCTGGTCGGCCGTGGAACCCAAGGTGATGAGTAATCCCGGCCAGCGAAGAGTATCCAAAGCCACGAAGAGCTTCTATCCGGTGAACCCCTTCAAATCTAGGCAGTACAACAGTCGAGCCTTTGAAACCCTGCTGGCACAGTGATTAAGCCGCCGTTCACGAATCGCGACAATCCGGGATGGTCCCCGGTTTCACCTTTGGGCATCGGCGAGCTTGTCCGCGCATCGCCGATCCGGCATACAATGGAGCAGACCTAACTAGAATGAGCGCGATCAACAATCCGGCCATCAGCGTCGCGGCGCGCCGCAACGTGGATATGCGGTTCGTCGAGCTGATGGACAAGGTGCACCGCAATCGTCCGGGAGACGACCTGGACCTGCTGCGCCGAGCCTACGATTTCGCGGCCGAGCAGCATAAAGCGCAGCTGCGGCTTTCGGGAGAACCCTACCTGTCGCATCCCGTCGAAGTAGCGCACCTGCTGGCGGACATGAAGCTGGACGCGACTTCGATTTGCGCCGCTCTACTGCACGACGTGGTGGAAGACACGAAAATCCCTCTGGCGAAAATTTCGGAGCAATTTGGACCGGATATCGCGCGGCTGGTGGAGGGCGTCACGAAAATCAGCCGGCTTGATTTGCTCGCGCCGGAGGATCGCCAGGCCGAGAACGTCCGCAAGATGCTGCTGGCGATGGTTAACGACGTGCGCGTGGTGATGGTCAAGCTGGCCGACCGTCTGCACAACATGCGCACGCTCGAGTATTTGGACCGCGAGAAGCAGCACCGCATCGCGCGCGAGACGCTGGATATTTACGCTCCCGTGGCCAACCGGCTGGGCATGGGCTTGATTCGCGGCGAACTGGAAGACCTGTCGTTTCGTTATTTGGAATCGGACGCATTTCTCGAGCTGCAGAAAAAAGTCGCTTCCAAGCAGAAGGTTTTCGACAAGTTTCTCGAGGAAGTGCAGGACACCATCCGCGAGAAGATGGTGGAAAGCGGAATACCTGCTGAGGTGCAAGGGCGCGTGAAGCGCCTTTTCTCTCTGCACCTGAAGATCCAGAAACAACAGCGCATGCTCGACCAGGTTTACGACTTGCTGGCGGTGCGCGTGGTCACCGATACGGTGAAGAATTGCTATGCGGCGCTGGGTGTGATTCACCAGATCTGGCGGCCGGTACCGGGGCGGTTCAAGGATTACATCGCCATGCCGCGCCCAAACTTGTATCAGTCGCTTCACACGACGGTGATTCATTCGGGGCAGCCGTTTGAAGTGCAGATTCGGACGCAGGAGATGCATCGCATTGCCGAGCAAGGCGTGGCGGCGCACTGGAAATACAAGGATGGGCTTGGAGCGTCGACGGCCGATGACCAGCGGATCGTCTGGATGCGGCAACTGATCGAGTGGGTGCAGGAGATGCAGGAACCAAGCGAGTTTCTTTCCACGCTTCGCGTCGATCTGTATCCCGAAGAGGTGTACACGTTCACGCCGAAAGGGCGCGTGGTGGTGCTGCCGCGCGGCTCCACGCCGATTGATTTCGCGTACGCCGTCCACACCGAGGTAGGACATCAGTGCGCGGGTTCAAAAGTGAATGGCGAAATGGTGCCGCTGCGCCACGTGCTTGCCAACGGCGATGTGGTGGAGGTGGTTACGCAAAAGGGCCACACGCCTTCGCGCGATTGGCTGTCGCTGGTGCACACGTCGCGGGCGCGGACGAAAATCCGCCAGTGGATTCATCTGCACGAGCGCGACGAGGCCACCGATGTCGGCCGCCGCCTGCTGGAGAAGGAAGCGCGGCATTCCGGCGTGAATTTGAAGCGAATCTCAAATGAAGATTGGCACCGCGTGGCCTCGGAGTATGGCTGCTCGCGCGTCGAGGATCTGTATGCCGAGTTAGGCTACGGGAAATGGTCCGCCCGGCAGGTGTTGGCGAAGGCCACCGGAGAGCCGATTGGCGAAACCGCTGAAGAAAAGCCGGCAAAGCTTTCGTCCACGGTCAAGCACATGCTCGGCATGGACGAGGCTACCATCGTTGTTCGCGGGCACGACGATCTGATGGTCTACCGTTCGAAGTGCTGCAATCCGATTCCCGGTGACGACATCATCGGATACGTGACGCGCGGCCGAGGCATCGCGGTGCATAGCAAGAATTGCCCGAACGTGCAGAATCTGCTTTACGAACCGGAGCGGCGCATTCCCGTGGAGTGGGCGGGCAGCACGCACTCCACGTTCCCGGTGCGCCTGCGGATTTTCACCGAGGATCGCCCGGGAATGTTGGCGGCCATCACCAGCGTGATCAGTGATTCGGGAGCGAACATCCGAACGTTTGAGAGTGGCGGAGTGGACATTCGTGCACGGATCGACGTAGGACTGGACGTTCGCGACCGCAAACAGCTCGAACACATTCTTGCGGGGATCAAGCGCATTGCCGGAGTATTCGATATCGAGCGCGTGTACAACATCTAGGACTTGTCTCAGAAATGGCTTTTTAGGGGGTCGGAGCTTCAGCTCCGACAAATAAAAGCCAAAATATTTGGCTTTAGCTCCCCTGAGGGACTCCATTTTCACGCGTCTATTTATGAGATGTCTTCTGGTTTCGTTGCCCCCCGTTGCCAATTTCGCCACTTCGGTCCGTTTCACCGCCATTTCTAACGAATCGCACGGCGTAAAATCCATTCATGCAAAGTACTGTGGCGCGGGATTCCACTCGCAGCGCGCGCAATCTAGCGCGACTCGGCTCTCGCGTCTGCGTACTTACTATTTTGGCTGCATTGGGCTTTGCTTGCGCGGGATGCAGTCGCTTCAAACCTGTCGATACCACGGCGCTCATTTCGAGCGGCATGGGTTATAACGCCGTTCAAAAGCTCACGGCCCTGAAAATCACCGCAGCCGAAGTTTCTGAAATCGCGAAGGCTCGTGAAGGTGGCTTTTCGGATGACGATTGCGTGGCCATCCTGAAAATCTATCGGGGCGAGAACCAACCTTTCGATGCCGGCGATGCGGTTGGCGGCCTGGTACAAGTGGGAATGGCGGACGCCTCGATCCTCGATCTCGCCAAAATCAAAGAGCTAGGCCTCGGCTGGGGAGAACTGCAAGCGATGAAGCTTGCGGGGATGTCCGACGCGATTGTGATTCAAGTGGCACGGAAGCGCGCCATCGGGAAGCCTGCGCTATCCGGCGCATCCTTGGCTCGGCTTAAAAACGCAGGCGTGCGCGAGACGACGCTCCTGAAACTCGTCGAGCGAGGAGTGCCGGACTCGGAAGCGAGCGCGATTTTGGCCTACCGCCGACGCGGCGCCAGCGAGCGGGAAATCCTCCGGCATTTCGCGGGTTCCTGAAGCCCGCGACGTTCTTTCCCCGCCAATCACGCCAGCCGATCCTTCCGTGGTCGCGGAGCGGAGGCGGCGAATCGCTCCAATCCGGATTTTGAGCTTTTCCCGCATCGCGCGAGCCCGGTAAAATCTTGGCACCTTGAAGAGAAGCGTTTCGCGCTCGCTCGCTTTCCTCGCTGCCGCAGCCGTCTGGTTGTGCATGGCCGCGTGCTCCGTTCCTTTTGCGCCCGGATATCATATTGCCAGGGAGACGCGTCACATTCGCTTCGTTCCCGGAAACCCACCGAGGGTTGCGATTCGAACGGAGTACTTGCTGGTGAACGCGGGCAACGGCGAGTTGCACTTTGTGGATGTCCGTCTGCCATCGGTGAACGGTTTCGGGAGGATCGATTTGCGCGTGCGAGTAGATGGACGCGCCGTGGTTCCGGCGCAGCTTCCGCCCCCGGCGCAGCGGGCCGGGTCCAACGTCGTACGGATCACGCTGGAGAAACCGTGGATGCGGAAACAGAAGCGCGAACTCGACTTCGATTACACGCTGCGCTCGCCCGCCAATTCAGACGGCAGCGTCACCATCGGGCCAAGCAGCTTTTATCTTGGATTACGCGGATGGGCGCCGGCGCTTCAGCCGCCTACGTACCTGCTGTCCACGTATCCGTCGCGGCCGAGTCGTGTGGACTACACCGTTCAAGTGCCCGACAAATTCGCGATCCTGGCTGGCGGTGCGAGGAAAAAGAACAAGAGGTTCGGCGACGAAACTGAATACCGCTACGAGTTGCGGGCGGAGGATTTGGGGCCCTACGTGGTGGCGGGCCGTTACGTGAAATGGCCTGCCAAGGGAACGCGTGCGCCGGCGCAATTCCTAACCATGCAGGCGCTCAGCGGAAATCCCACACAGTCCGCGCAGCAGATCGCGGACGCGTGGAAGACGCTGAATGTTGATTTCGGCGTGTTGGACAAACACATACGGAGACCGGATGTGGCGGAATCGTCGGAGGTGCAGTCGAATGCGGAGCGCAAGCGGGGCCCGGCGGCAGTGGGCTTTCCGGGCGGCGCTCTGGTGAACCCGCCTGCGCTCGCGCTTGGGATCGATAATGACCGGTTTCTGGCAATCGTGAGTGAGGCGCTGGCGCGCGGCTGGTTCGACGGCGCAGTGCTGCCGAGCGCCGGGGCCAAGATCGGCATGGGCGAGGGACTGCCGGAGTACGCGTCGATTGTGACGGAAGAAGCACGCAAAGGCCCGCTGGCGCGGCGGCAGCGCATCTACGAATACCTTAGCCGGTACGACAGCTTGACGAAACATTCCGAAGAGACGCCGATCGCCGCGACGACGTTCGCAAGCCCATTGGCGCAGCGGAGAATCGCGCTGGCCAAGGCGCCGCTTTTTTATATCGAGTTGGAAGATGCGTGCGGCGAAGCGCCGGTGCGAGCGGGGTTGGCGCATCTCGTGTCGAGCATGCGCGGACAGGAAGTGGATTACAACGTGCTGCGGTCCGTCCTTGAGGAATCCACAGGCCGCGATCTCGCCAAAATCTTCCGCCAATGGCTGCACCAGAAAGGCATCCCGAAAAACTTTCGCGCTCGCTATCCGTACGGCGAAGGTTCCGAGGAAACGGGAGATTGATTCCGCGACAAGCCAACTGCCGCGACGAATCTTTCGTTCGATTTTTGAGAGGGCGCGCTGAAAATTGATGGGAGGCGGCATGAAGGAAATTATTGCAACGGAAAAGGGGCCGAAAGCGATCGGCCCGTATTCGCAGGCGGTGAAGGCCGGAGGATTTATCTTCACGGCCGGGCAGGTGGCGTTCGATCCAGCGACGAATCAACTGGTGGAAGGCGGTGTGGCGCAGCAGACCGCGCGCGTGTTGGAAAATTTGAAGGCGATTGTTGAGGCAGCGGGATCGTCGCTCGACCGCGCGGTGAAGGCCACCGTGTACCTGAAAGACATGAACGATTTCGCGGCCATGAACGAAGTGTATGGGAAATATTTTTCCGCGAATCCTCCGGCGCGATCGACGGTGGAAGCGGCGCGGCTGCCGCGCGACGTTCGCGTGGAAATCGACCTGATCCTGGTGGCATGAGCGCGACTCATGATTGTTTCGCGTGAAAGACCTCCTTGCCGCGCAGGCCGTCGTGCGAATGGCGCAGCGGCAGGGTGCTCGTGGGAGGGCGCCGTATTTCGTCGGGGACGAATTCGCCCATCGGCCCTTTTGCAGGCGTGACGCCGCCATCGGCCAGCAGCAGCGCGCCGGTGATGTAACTCGCTTCGTCCGAGGCGAGAAAAGCAAAGACATTGGCCATTTCTTCCGGCGTGCCGCGGCGGCCCATCGGGACCGTGGCGTCAATCGTGTTTTGAATTTCGGGGCCGAGCGGGCCGCCGGGACCGCGCGTCCACGCCGTGTCGATTGCGCCGGGGCAGACGCAATTGGCGCGCACGCCGTATTTCGCCTGTTCCAGCGCCACTCCCTTGGCGAACGCGTGCAGAAAAGCTTTGCTGGCGCCGTACGGAGTCATGCTGGCGGAGCCGTTGAAACCCGCCTCCGAGCCGGTGAACAGGATATTCCCGCGTGTTTTGTGCAGGTGCGGCAGCGCGAATTTAGTCATCAGAAACGCCGTTCGCAGATTGGCGCGAATGGTGCGATCGAAATCCTCGATGCGGTAGGCATCGGTTTCCGCATTGGCGATAAAGATTCCGGCGTTGTTGACGAGCACGTCGATGCGCCCGAACCTGCCCACAGCGGCATCGACGCATTTGCGCGCTTCGCCCTCTTCCGATAGGTTGCCGAGAAAAGCTTCGGCTTCGCCGCCTTGGGTGGAGATCGCCGCGGCGACGTCCTGCACCGGATCGCTTGGTAAGCCTGCGACTAGCACGCGCGCTCCTTCGCGCGAAAACTTGTGGGCGATTGCCTCGCCGATTCCCGTGCCCGCGCCGGTGATGATCGCTACTTTATCTTTCAGCCGCATCCCCGCCTCCTCATCTTTCGCTGCCCGATGTGCTCTGGGCGATGATACACGCCTGAAGCGGCGTGCGTCCGTCTAATGGCCTGCGTTCATAGCGCATTCGTCGCGGCCCAAGAATTACTTGACATATAACTCGGACTCCGATATATCGACCTCCGTATGAAAGACGATCTTCATGATTTTCTGCCTCTGTCGCCGGCGACCTTGCACATCCTGCTGGCCCTGGCAGGCGACGACCGACACGGCTACGCCATCATGCAAGCGGTTGCGCGGCAATCCGGCGGGCAATACAAGATCGGCCCCGGCACGCTGTACGAAAATCTCGATAAACTCGTCGCCAAAGACTTGGTAAAAAAGCTTCTCCCCCGCGCAAGCGGCGAGGATCCGCGGCGCCGCTACTACCGGTTGACCGATCTCGGACGGTATGTCCTTTCGGCGGACCTCGCCCGGCTGAAAGCGGTTCTCAAGGAAGCGAAGCTGCATCTGCCTGCGGCGGAAACGAGCAACTCCTGATGTGCCGGCTGTTCTATCGCCTTTTAATTGCACTGCATCCGCGCGAATTTCGCGAGCCGAACGGCGATGAGATCTTGTGCATCTTCGATGAATCTCCGCCCGGCGAGATCAGACCGCTCCTCGCGGACGGCGTGCTTTCGCTCGTTCGGCAATGGTTGTTCCATTCCAGTGCGTGGAAACTGGCAGTCGGAACCATAATCAGTGGCTCATTTCTCCTCTTGTGGGGCTATTCCATTCCTCGCGACTTCGACTCGTCGATGCGCTGGGCCGCTGAAAGGAACGCACGGATCGAGGCGATGTATGGGGCGAGGCGGAGTAGTCCTCTCGATCGGCAAGAGTTCGCGCGGGAGACAGCCGCCGCAGTCGCTATGCTTGCCCGTTTCCGGCAAATGGAGAAGCAGTGCAGCCGCAAGTCCAATCAGGCCGACCGGCAAGCAACCGGGCGCGATTCGACTGAAATTTCTCCCGCGGATAATTGAACATGATCGCGCTGGAAGCGAAAGAGCTTCGGAAGTGTTACACCGCCGTGCCGGCCGTCAGCGACGTGACGTTCTCGCTGCTTGGTGGAGAAGTGCTTGGCTGCTTGGGCGCGAACGGAGCCGGAAAAAGCACCACTGTAAAGATGCTCACCGGGCTTCTGGAGCCGACCCGAGGCCGCGTGATGTCGTCCGGTGAAGATATTCGTCGCGATTTGGTCGGGTACCGTCGACGATTAGGCTACGTTCCTGAAGAGGCGGATTTGTATCCGTACCTTTCGGGGTGGGAGTATCTAGAACTTGTGGCCACGCTGCGCGGTATGGATCGCCGCAAATTTGAGCGAAGGGCCGAGGATATGTTGGCGCTGCTCTCGCTTCATTCTCACCGGCACGCCTCCATCGGCTCGTATTCGAAGGGAATGCGGCAGCGGATTCTTCTGATTTCCGCGCTGCTCCACGATCCCGAAATCCTGATTCTAGACGAGCCGCTTTCTGGCCTCGACGCGATATCCGCATTGATCGTCAAAAGCCTGATCAAGGAACTCGGCGAGCGCGGCAAGGCCGTCTTTTATTGCTCGCATGTGCTGGAAATCGTGGAAAAGATCTGCTCGCACGTGATGATTTTGAAGGGCGGGAGGGTTATCGCCTATATTCTCACTGCGGACCTTCACCGCGAGCTCGGTGACTCGTCTCTTGAACAGGCCTTCGTTCATCTGGTAGCGGATCGCGACGCGGACGCAACGGCGCATGACATCGTTGAAGTGATGAGCGCGCCATGAAGGTGCCGTCGGCAGCGCGCTGGACAAAAGAGTTGGCCAGCCGGCTCGAAGCGCCGTTCCCGCGACTCGTTCGCCATTCGATCGATCGAATGTTCTCCGGCAGCGAAAGCGCGGAACCCGGCGAACTCGATCTCGGCATCGGGTCGATCCTGGCACTGCTAGCCGCGCCTGGCGCGGTCATCGCGCTGCTCGTCTCTGCTCATTACAGCTCGCTCCTTCGATTTATCCGCGGCCAAATGGTCCCGCTCGATCCCTACACGGCGTCCGCGTCGGACGAATACTTCTTCATCGCGCTTGCGATGGCCATCGCCGGCTTGGTAGCCGTGTGGAAATGGGACCGCTTGCTGCCGGATCGTCGGGACTTCGTCAACCTCGCGCCACTTCCGATCGCCAATCGTCGTGTTTTTGCCGCGAATCTATCCGCAATTGCATTGCTCGCCCTCATCATTTCCATCGACGTGAACGCAGCCTCTTGCGTGCTTTTCCCCGTTCTGGTCACCGCGGTGGACTCCTTCGGTGTATTTTTGAATTTCTTCTATACCCACGCACTCACCGTTCTGCTCGCCAGTGCTTTTGGATTCCTTTTTGTCTTCGCCGTGCTGGGTTCGATGATGGCTACGCTGCCGTTCCGCGCTTTTCAAAGACTGTCTTTCTACGTGCGGTGCGCTTTTATCCTGTTCTGGGCGGCGATCCTCAGCACCAGCGAGTCCGTGCCGCTCAAATTTCCCCGCCTTGCGGATGCCTCGCATGCTTGGGCGCGCGTTCCGCCGCCCGCGTGGTTTCTCGGACTGTGTCAGTCGATGCGCGGGCATGGGGAACCTGCTCTGATCTCTCTTGGCGGCGTGGCACTCGCGGCTCTTGGCGTCGCCGCCGTTCTCTCGCTCGTGGCGTTTTCCTTGAGTTTCCGCCGCTGCTATCTCCGCAACGCGGAATCGGCTGGCGCTCGGCCATCGGGCGGCCCACCAAAGTTCTTCCGATGGCTCGACCGTCTTTTCCTCATTCACCCCGTCGAGCGCGCCGGTTACCGCTTCGCGCTGAAGACCATCGCTCGCAGCCAGGAACACGCGTTTGTGCTCGGCGCGTTCGGCACGGTGGCAATTATTTGGGCCTCGCAGGCGATTCTTCCGGTGCTCGCCCCCAGCGCCCCAACCGCCGCGATTCCTTCAGCGGCTCTGCTGCAAGTTCCGTTGATCTTGGGTTTTTTCATGATTCTCGGTTTCTGCACTGCCTTTGCCATGCCCGCGTCCCTGCGCAGCAATTGGGTGTTCCGATTCCACGTAGATCCTGCGACGCGCAATTGCCGCTCCTTGGCTCGAAAGATTGTTTTGACCTTTCTGGGTCTGGCTCTCTTCCTGCCTTGCCTGCTACTTTATTGGTCTTTTTGGGGCTGGCAGGTGGGCCTGCTTCACGCGGCAGTGGTAGTCGTCTGGTGCGTGCTGTTGTTGGAAGGATTGCTGGTCCGCTTTCGCAAAATTCCGTTTACCTGCTCGCTTCCCGCGTTTGAGGATCACGCTATTGTCAGGGCCCTCCTGTTCGTTCTGGGATTTTTCGTTTTCACCTCCGCCACGGCAAGTGTCGAGCACTGGGCGCTGGGAGATCCCATTCTCTTCTTGGTCTTCGTTCCGGTGGCATTGGGGATATCGCTCGCAATCTTCCGTCAACGGGAAAGCCTGATCGAAAGTGATCGCCGGCTCATCTTCGAGGAAAGAGCAGCGCCCGTCGTTGAAGCTATGAACCTCACCCGCTGAATGGTCGCCGCCTCACTCTGCCATTTCTCGTTCTTGCGCGCGCTCGTCGGCCGCCCTTGCGAGGTCCTAGGGGGCCTGTCCTGCAACTGTACCTTCGACCAGTAGAAAACTGTACCGTTAGATTGTTACAGTCGATCTGTGGTCATGTGCGTGGACGAAAAACTCGGCAGAAGCAAGCTCCCCACCAGGGCCGACTCACTAACCCCCAATCCCGCGTTTCTACCCGGAACAGTCAATCGAGTAGAAACACATGTAAGTTATAGAAAACAAACGACGGCGTACGCGTCTACCCGGAACGTCCCGGCGCACGCTTTAGACCCTCGACTGCACTGCTCGGCGGGTGCGAAACATGATGTCGGCGGCGCGCGCGGGGGCGACGGAGGCAAGGGTATAATCGCGCGAATGGTCACTAGCGCCGCGGAACCTTCATCTCAGGCGACACATGAAAAGCGCATGGCCGCGCTTGGATCGGTGGCCGCTGCGCTCGTCCTGGTGTTTCTGAAGGCGTTTCTGGCGTGGATGACCGGCAGCCTGGGCATTCTCTCCGAAGCGCTCCACTCGATGCTGGATTTGATCGCCGCGGTGATTACGTATCTATCGGTGCGCGTGGCGGACAAGCCGGCGGACGCGGACCATCTTTATGGTCACGGAAAAGTAGAGAGCTTTTCGGCGTTCGTGGAGACGGGGCTGCTGCTGCTGACGGCCGTCTACATCGTTTGGGAAGCGTTTCAGCGGCTGCTGTTTCGCTCGCCGCAAATTCATCCCAGCATTTTAGCGATTGCGATTCTGGTGCTGGCGATGTGCATCGACCTGGTGCGCTCGCGGGCGCTGGGACGAGTGTCGAAAAGGCATCCGAGCGAGGCGTTGGAGGCGGACGCGCTGCATTTTTCAACGGACGTGTGGAGCACGTTCGTGGTGATTTTGGGAATCACCGGCGCGTGGCTGGGAATGAAGCTGGGGCTGCCGTGGATGAGGAGGCTCGATCCGATCGCGGCGCTGGGAGTGGCGGGTGTGATCATTTGGGTTGGCTCGCGGCTGGGGAAGCGCACGATTGACGCGCTGCTAGATAGAGCGCCGATCGGGCTGCGAGAGCGCATCGTGAACGCAGTGGACGAGACGGAAGGGGTGCTGCAGACGGAGCGCGTGCGCGTGCGTCGCGCGGGGCAGCGCTATTTCGTGGATGTGACCATCAGCGTGCCGCGCACGGCCAGCCTGGAAGAGGCGCATGCGGCTAGCGACGCCGTGGAACGCAATATCGAGCGGATCATTCCCGCGGACGTGGTGGTGCACGCGGAACCACGCGCGCGAAGGGGTGAACATCTATTCGACACGATCCGCGCCATCGCGCAGCGGCATGGCATGCCCGTTCACGAGCTTTCGGCGTATCAATACGAAGGGCGGCTATTCGTGGAGCTGCATTTGGAAGTGGACGAAAGCGCCAGCCTGCGCGAAGCGCATCGTCGCGCGACGGAGCTGGAAGAGGAAATTCAGCGCGCCACGCAGCCGGGAACGCTGGTGAATATCCACATCGAGCCGCTGGGAAAACAGATCGCAGGCGCGGAGGAAATGAAGGACCTTTCGCGCGCGGTGCAAGACTTTCTAAATTCTTTGCCGTCGGAATTTTCGGAGTTGGCCGATTGCCACGACGTGCACGTGCGCAGCGTGGAGCACCGCATTTTGGTCTCCTGCCACTGCGCGATGCCTGGAAATTTGCCGATTACCGTGGTGCACGACCTTACGGCCGCGCTGGAAGTCCGGGTGAAGGAACACTTTCCGCAAATTTACCGGCTGACGATTCATCCCGAACCGGTTGACGAGAGCTGAGACCGCACGAAAACGCGAGCGCGGCGAGCGCGATCACGGCGGGAAAACATTCGAGCACGTAGCGCGGCTCCGGCGTTTGAACGAACCAAGCGAAAAAAGCCGTGCGCACGACGATAAACGCGAGCAGAAATGCAACTGCCGGGCGGAACGGCGAAACGCGCCACGCAAACAAGGCGCCCATGGCCGCCAAAGCGAGATAGATCACGTTAATGAGCACGAGCGCCAGCGTGACGCAGAAGTCTTCGCGGTCATTTTCCCATTCGCTGGAGATTGGGAAAAGCTGCCCGGTGTAGGGAAGCAGCTCGACTCGCGGCGCGAACCATAGCGCCAACGAGCGCAGCAACGGAACCTTGATCCAGGTCCGCAGCGGATGCCGCGCGGTGCGTTGGCGGGCGATTTCGCCGAAGGCACGGTCTTCAGCGGGCGTGAGCGTGAGATTTTTGTTATAGGCGGCCAGCAACTCCGCCACTTGCGCGCGCTGCTGCCGCGAATCGAATGCCGAGCGAGGAATATCGGCAAGCTGGATTTTTTCGGAGTCGAGCTTCCAATCGACGAGGAATACATCGCGGAATCGCCAGAGCCAGGTGTGCTCCCAGGCATCGAAGCCGCGCGGCGCGAGTTCGCCGGGAAGTTCGCCATAGCGAGGGGCCAGGAATTGTACTTTGTGCAGCGTGCTAAGGTTGCGCGCCGCCCACGGCGCGAGAGGCAAAAGCAGGCCAAGCGCCATCAACGCCGCCGCGCGAATGAGCTGAGTCCAATGGACGGCCCGCCGCCATTGCCATACGAGGACGAGCCCTGCCGCGAATAGAAGCAGGGGCGTTTCGGGGCGAACGAGAGTTGCAAGACCGACGATAATGCCGGCGAGGAACCAGGGACTGAACGACGAAGTTTGTCGCACGGAGTTTCTGGAATTTCCGCCGGCACCCAGTTCCGTGCCAAGAAGAACCAGAATCGCGATTGCGGTCAAGAAGGTCGCCAACGTTTCGGCGAGAACGGCGGCTGTATAGTTGGCCGTGAAGGGACACAGTGCGGCGAGCCAGAGCGCGGCAATCGCCACGCGTCTTCGCGCGGCGGGCGGGGCAAGGCGCGAGGCAATTAGCGCGATGGCCAAGCAGGCGAGCATGTCCAGCACAGACTGCGCGATCATGACGGCGCGTTCGGACCGGCCTGCGACGGCGAAAATGCCCGCGAGAAACGCCGGATAGCCGGGGACGCGCATGTCCACTGGGACAAGATGGCCGTTAACTACAAGGCCATAGACGTGGCGCTTCAGCCAGTTCCAGGCCAGCTCGATGTAAAATGGCGAATCGCCCGCGTCGCTTACCGGAAACCTAAACACGAAGAAGATGCGCAGGCCGAATCCGGCGAGTACAGCTGAGAATACGTTCAGACGCATCTTAGACGCTGGCGTCATTGACCCCAATCCGACGAACGATTAGCTTGGAATCGAGTTATGCCTGAACGCAAGCCCATTTTCTTCGACCAGGAACGCCGGCGCTGGCGGCGGACGCGGCTCGCGATGGAAATCGCGGGCGGAATCTTCACGGTGGCGCTGATCGTATTCCTGCTGAACGTGGTTCGCAATCCGGAACTGCCGGAACTGATGCGGCCGGACGTTCACGGGAGCTTGCGAGCGATTCCCCTCAGGCGCAAGTTGAAATCGAAGCCAATCCGGAGGCGCAAGCGCAGGGTCGCGGCGCTCGGGAAGATCCCGCTGAATTACGAGCCGCTGCGCATGGCGTTTTACGTCAGCGACGATTACATGAGTTTTGTTTCATTGCAGCAGCATTTCCACCAGCTGGATGTGGTGGTCCCGGACGCGCTGCACGCCGTCTACGCCAACGGGAACGTGCAATCGGATCCCGACCCGAAGCTGACCGGCTTCGTGCATTCGCTAAAAACACGGGGCATCGATCTTCCCGTGATGCCGATGGTGAATAATTACGACGACAAAAATGGCTGGTGCCCGCCGGCTTTCCTGCAAATGCTCGCAAATCCCGCAGCCCGGAAAAACCTGGCGGAGCAACTCGAAGCGTATGCGGGAGAACGGCACGAACCCGGCATCGTGGTCGATTTTGAATCGTTGCCGCAATCGAGTCAAAAGCAATTCGAGTCGTTCGTTCACGACCTGAGCGTTTCGGTGCACGCCAAGAGCATGAAGTTGATGGTCGCGCTGCCAGCGGCGGACTGGACCTACGATTACAAGTATTTCGCTTCGCAGGTGGACGCGATCATCCTGATGAACTACGACTTTCGGTGGCCGACCTCGCCGCCTGGACCCATCGCGCCGCAGGACTGGTTCGTCCGCAACATCAACAACATGGTCAAGATCGTGCCCCCCAACAAGCTGATCATGGGCATCGCGAACTACGGCTACGATTGGCCCGAGCCGACGAAGGATGATCCACATCCGGTGGCCACATCGTTGAGCTTCCAGCAAGGAGTGGTCACTGCGGTGGAGTCGGGAGCCGACGCTCTCTACGACCCTGATTCTTTCAATTTGCACTACTCCTATGAAGATGGCGCGGGGCGCGTCCACACGGTTTGGATGCTTGATGGAGTGACGGCCTATAACCAGCTACGCGCAGCTGAGCGGGCGGGAGTGGCCGGCACGGCCCTGTGGCGGCTTGGGATGGAAGACCCGTCGATTTGGACGATCTGGGACGCAATGCACTCGGGCAAAGCGACGCGCGACAAGCTCGAAACCGTACCTCCCGGCTACGATTTGATCTTCGAAGGCAATGGCGACATCTTGAGGATCACCGGCAAGCCCCAAAGCGGCTCTCGCACACTGGATTATGACGCAGACTCGGACGAATTTGACGATGAGAGCTATCAGAGCTATCCGATGTCCTGGCGAATCCAGCAGATTGGCGGCAGGTCTCCGAGCAAGATTGCTCTGACTTTCGATGATGGGCCTGATCCCACTTGGACGCCCAAAATACTCGACATATTGAAAGATAAAGGGATCGTTGGGACTTTCTTCGTGATCGGCGAGGAGGCCAATCAGTACGACAGCATCGTGAAGCGCGAATACGCGCTCGGAGACGAAATCGGCAATCACACGTTCACCCACCCTGATTTTGAAGCCATAACGAAATCGGATTTGCAAATTCAGCTGAACCTCACCGAGATGCTGATTGAAAGCAGCCTGGGAGTGAAAACCACGCTGTTCCGTCCGCCTTACGGAGTCGATGTGGAGCCGGAAACGGCCAGCGAAATTCATATGCTCCCGGTTCCTCAGAACATGGGCTATTTAATCATCGGCGGACGAGTGGATCCGCATGACTGGGGAGAATTGAATGGAGGGCCTCCGC
The DNA here is from genome assembly GCA_050746725.1 of Candidatus Acidiferrales bacterium. GTDB lineage: Bacteria > Acidobacteriota > Terriglobia > Acidiferrales > UBA7541 > Palsa-295. The sequence continues at coordinate 79,914 of JBOGMX010000007.1, forward strand.
CCTCCACGGACGCAATCGTGAAGCGCGTGGTAGACCAAGTAGAAGCGCACGACGGCAATATCATTTTGCTGCACGACGGCGGCGGAAACCGCAGCCACACCGTGGCCGCATTGCCGCAAATCATCGATCAGCTTCGCGGAAAGGGCTATCAGTTCGTGTCCGTCTCGCAGCTTTTGGGTGAATCGCGCGCGCAGGTGATGCCGCCGTTGACGCATAAAGAGTGGTTCATGATGCGACTGGACGCCGCGATTTTTGGCGTCTTCCGCTGGCTGCGCCGCAGCATTGCGTTCATTTTCATCGCAGGTATCATCCTGGCCAGTGGCCGGGCGCTGATCATCGGTTTGCTTGCATTGATCGAAAAGTTCCGCCCCCTGCCGGAAGACCATCCGGAATACAAGCCGCCAGTGACCGTCCTGATTCCCGCGTACAACGAAGAGGCGGCGATCATCGATACGGTCTCGGCGGCGCTGGCATCAGGCTATCCCAGGCTGGAAATTCTGGTGGTTGACGATGGCTCGAAGGATCGCACAGCGGAGTTGGTACGGAACGAATTCCGCCGCGACCGGCGCGTGCGCCTGCTAGAACAGTCGAATCACGGCAAGGCAACCGCGCTCAATCGCGGGCTCTCGGAAGCGAGCGGTGAGATCATCGTATCAATCGATGCGGACACCATCGTCGACCCGCAGGCCATTCCGCGGCTAGTTCGCCATTTCGCCAATCCGAGCATTGGAGCCGTAGCCGGCAATGTGAAGGTGATGAATCGCAATCGGTGGATCACGCGGTGGCAGGCGCTCGAATACATCACCAGCCAGAATCTGGAAAAGCGCGCCTTCGATCTGTTGAATTGCATTCCGGTGGTGCCGGGAGCCGTGGGCGCCTGGCGTACGGAGGTGCTGCGAAACCACGGAGGGTTTTCCGGCGAGACGGTTGCGGAAGATACGGACCTGACGCTGACCATCCGCCGCGAGGGCTGGAAAATCCTCTACGACGAGGAAGCCATCGGCCACACGGAAGTCCCGGAAACGATCGACACCCTGATCCGGCAGCGGTTCCGGTGGACATTTGGGATTCTGCAAGCAGTCTGGAAGCACCGCGACACGGCTGGTAATCCGCGATACGGCACTCTAGGCTGGGTCGCCATTCCCAATATCGTACTATTCCAGATTTTGCTGCCGTTGGTCTCTCCCGTGATCGACCTGCTGTTCGTACTTTCCATTGCACTGTGGGGACTGGCGCAACTTCGCATCACCCAATTGCCGCAGCTTTGGACTTCCGCGGATGTGGAGCGGTCGCTGATCTTCTTCGCTCTCTTCATGTTGATCGACCTTTTCACGTGCGTGGTCGCCTTCGCGCTTGAGCGGCACGAAGATTGGACGCTGCTCGCCCCGTTGCTCATCCAGCGCTTTTACTACCGGCAGATGATGTACGTGGTGCTGTTCCGCGCGGTAAAGGAAGCTGTTCGGGGACGACCGGTGGGATGGCGCGGTGTGGAACCGCATGCGCCTCAGCCGCCCTCGGCGCCGCCTCCTGCGACCGTTCTAAAGGCGTAGATGAGCCGTTTGGGCGCTCGTGCCGGCCAAATCGCGAGGAATGGCACAAGCCTGGGAATTATGCTAAGAACAATTCTGCCGCTTGGCTTGAGGTTACGCTCTTTTCTTTCCTGAAATCGTGCGGCGCCCGGCGGGGCCACTCTCCGCGCGAATTGATTTATGGACTTATCATCCGGAAAGCGTAAGGCAGGAATGATGGCAGCTACGGCACCGCTAGCCGAGGGATCGGTTGTGATCAGCTCGCGTGGCGTGGAACGCATTCGCGCAGGTCACCTGTGGATTTATCGCAGCGACGTCCGCGAGGCAAAGGCGGAGCCTGGCGCCATCGTCCGGGTGACCGACGAGCGCGCACGCTTTCACGGCCGGGCCTTCTATAGCGACAAATCGCAAATCTCGATTCGGCTGCTGACGCGCGAGGATACGCCCATTGGACGCGAGTTTTTCGTCGCGCGCCTTCGCCATGCTGCTGAATACCGCAAGCGCGTGGTTGAAAACTCGGAAGCTTACCGGCTGGTGTACAGCGAGGCGGACCTGCTGCCGTCGATCATTATCGACCGGTACGGCGACTATCTTGTCCTGCAAACCCTCAGTCAGGGCGCCGAACGCGTCAAGCATCTGCTCGTCGAGCTGCTCGTTGAACTCTTCGCGCCGAAGGGCATTTTGGAACGCAACGACCCGCGCGTGCGGCTGCTGGAAGGGCTCGATCAGCGGATCGGTGTGTTGCATGGAGAAGTGCCGCCAGAGCTCGTGGTGAAAGAGAACGGCGTCTCATTTCACTGCGACCTTGCCAAAGGGCAGAAGACCGGCGCTTTCCTGGATCAGCGCGAAAATCACTTGGCGGCGCGACGCTACGCCTCCGGCAACGTGCTCGATTGTTTTAGTTATCACGGCGGATTCGCGCTCACAATCGCGGACAAGTGCGAGCACGTGGAATCCGTGGAAATGGCGGCCGCCGCGATCGAGATTGCACGGCGCAACCAAGATCTCAACTCGGTTGCAAATGTGACCGTCCGCGAAGGCAATACGTTCGACGTGCTAAAGGAATACTACGAAGTGGATCGCCGCTTTCAAATGGTTATCCTCGATCCTCCGGCCTTCGCTAAGAACCGCGACAGCGCGGAGGCCGCGCACCGGGGGTACAAAGAGATTAACTTTCGGGCCATGAAGCTTCTGGAGCCCGGCGGTTTTCTGCTCACCTGCTCCTGCTCCTACCACATCACTGAGCCGCTGTTTCTACAGATATTGGCCGAAGCCGCGATTGATGCGCGCCGAAGCGTCATGGTTTGCGAGAGACGCACCCAGGCGCAGGACCATCCGATCCTCCTCACGATGCCGGAGACGCACTACCTTAAGTGCATGATCCTAAAGGTATTGGAATAGGGTATTGCCACTAGTTCCATGCGCACCGGTGTGTTCCGAAAATACTTGACATAGATAGGCGCATATTTTATGCTTCATATGCGCTTATGTATGGCAATTACGTTTAAAATGACATTTAGGAGGAGATTTACGATGGCAACTTCAGTAATTCGATGGGATCCGTTCCGAAGCCTGTCTGGTCTGCAGGAGCAGGTCAATCATCTTTTTGAGTCCAGCTTCCGGGGCCATGCCGACGAATCGGCGCTCACCACTTGGGCACCCTCCGTGGACATCTACGAGACGGAGAACGAGCTGGTGCTGAAAGCCGATCTGCCGGAGGTCGCCGAGAAGGACATCGATATTCACGTCGAGAACAACATGCTCACCGTACATGGCGAGCGCAAATTCGAACAGAAGGTGAAACCGGAAAACTACCTGCGCGTTGAGCGTGCCTATGGCGAATTCAGCCGCAGCTTCAGTTTTCCGGACACCGTCGACACCGATGCCATCAAGGCTGAGTATAAGAACGGCGTGTTGACGGTGACCATGCCAAAGAGGGCCGAATCCAAGCCGAAGCAGGTGAAAATCACGACTGCGAACGGCAATTGATGTTGCCCCGAGGACGGGGGCCGAAGAGCAGTCTGGCCCCCGATTCCACGAATGCTTTTTGTGGTGCGCTGAAAGTGAGAAGATTTGGCTATGCTGCGATTCGATAAATTCACGGTAAAGGCGCAAGAAGCTCTCCAGAGCGCGCGGGAATTGGCAGGGCGCTCGGGCCAGCAGCTCATCGAGCCTTTGCACTTGCTCGGCGCGCTGGTGGCGCAGAGCGATGGGGTGGTCCGCCCGCTGCTTGAAAAGCTGGGGGCGCCGGTTGCGGCATTGAGCGGCGAGATAGAAAAGCAGATCGAGCGTCTTCCGAAGGTTTCAGGCGTTTCGGAGCAGTCGCTCAGCGGCGCCGCGAACGAAGTTTTGGAGCGCGCCTTTGACGAAGCGCAGCGCTTGAAGGACGAATACGTTTCCACCGAGCACATCCTGCTGGGCATTGCCTCCGCGGAAAAGAGTCCCGCAGGACAGATTCTGGCGCGACATGGCGCGAGCCACGACGCAATTTTGCAAGCGATGGCCAGCGTGCGAGGCAGTCATCGCGTTACTTCGCAAAATCCAGAAGCGACCTATCGCGCGATCGAGCAATATGCGCGCGACCTCACAGAACTCGCCCGCCGTGGAAAACTTGATCCAGTGATCGGCCGCGACGAAGAAATTCGCCGCGTGATGCAGATTCTCGCTCGGCGCACCAAGAACAATCCGGTGCTGATCGGCGAACCAGGCGTCGGCAAGACGGCCATCGTGGAGGGGCTCGCTCAACGCATCATTTCGGGAGACGTTCCCGAAGTGCTGAAGCCGAAGCGCATTGTGGCGCTCGATCTGGCGGCGCTTGTCGCCGGGGCCAAATATCGCGGCGAATTCGAGGACCGCCTGAAGGCGCTGCTGAAAGAAGTGAGCGAGTCAGAGGGCCAAATCATTCTATTCATTGACGAGCTGCACACGCTCGTGGGCGCGGGTGCGGCGGAAGGCTCGATGGACGCCTCCAATATGCTCAAGCCCGCGCTAGCTCGCGGTGAATTGCGCGCGATTGGCGCCACCACTCTCAACGAATACCGGAAATACATCGAAAAAGATCCCGCGCTCGAGCGTCGATTCCAGCCGGTGACGGTCGGCGAACCTTCCGTGGAAGATACCATTGCCATCCTGCGCGGCCTGAAAGAGCGATACGAGGTTCACCATGGCGTGCGCATCAAAGACGCCGCAATCGTCGCGGCCGCCATGCTTTCGCAGCGCTACATCACCGACCGCTTTCTGCCCGACAAGGCCATCGACCTGGTTGACGAAGCCGCCGCCGGATTGCGCATGGAGATTGATTCGCTGCCGGCGGAAATCGATGAAATCGAGCGCCGCGTGATGCAGCTCGAAATCGAACGGCAGGCGCTGCGCAAGGAATCGGACGCGCATTCGCGCGAGCGCCTCTCGCAAATAGAGAAAGAGCTAAGCACGCTGCGGGAGCACTCCAACAGCCTGAAGGCGCACTGGCAAACGGAGAAAGACGCCATTGGCCGCATCCGCAAGCAAAAGGAAGAAATCGAGCGGCTGAAGGCCGAAGAGCAGCGCTTCGAGCGCTCCGGCGATCTTTCGCGCGTGGCGGAAATCCGCTACGGCAAGCTTTCCGCGGCCGAAAAAGCGCTCAAAGAGGCTCAGGACAAGCTCGCCGAACTTCAAAAAGATCACCCCATGCTCAAGGAAGAAGTAGGCGAGGAGGAAATCGCGAAGATCGTCAGCAAATGGACTGGCATTCCGGTGGGACGATTGCTCGAAGGCGAAGTCGAAAAGTTGGTGCATATGGAAGAGCGCCTTCGACAGCGAGTCGTCGGGCAAGATGTAGCGCTTGCGACCGTTGCGAACGCCGTTCGCCGCAGCCGCTCGGGCTTGGCCGATCCGCACCGGCCGATCGGCTCGTTTCTGTTCATGGGCCCGACCGGTGTGGGCAAGACGGCGTTGGCGCGCGCTCTGGCCGAATTTCTGTTCGACGACGAGCACTCCATCATCCGGCTGGACATGTCCGAGTACATGGAAAAGCATTCGGTGGCTCGCATGATCGGCGCACCTCCGGGATACGTGGGCTACGAAGAGGGAGGGCAGTTGACGGAACAAGTGCGCCGCCGCCCATATTCCGTGGTGCTGCTCGACGAAATCGAGAAAGCGCATCCGGATGTGTTCAACGTGTTGCTTCAGATTCTTGAGGATGGCCGTCTAACGGATGGAAAGGGGCGCACGGTCGATTTTCGCAACGCCGTGATCATCATGACGTCCAACGTGGGATCGGCGGCGATCTTCGAACTGGCAGCGACGGACCCGAAGAAGGCTCGCGAGGAAGCGATGGCAGCGCTGCGCGGAATCTTCCGGCCCGAATTTTTGAACCGTATTGATGATATCGTAACGTTCAGTCCATTGGGTAAGGAGCAGATCGAGAGCATCGTGGATTTGCAGATGGCCTCGTTCATGAAGCGCGTTGCCGAAAAGCAAGTGACGCTCCAGCTCACGCCCGCGGCCAAGTCGTTGCTTTTCCGCGAAGGCTACGACCCCGCGTTTGGGGCGCGCCCGATGAAGCGGGCCATCCAGCGGATGATTCAAGACCCGCTGGCAATGCGGATTTTGGATGGCGAAGTGAAGCCCGGAGATGAAGTTCTGGTGGACGCCGACCTGAAATCCGGCGAGATGAAATTCGTCCGACGGACGCTGAAAGCGGGCGCCGCGTAAGCGCGGCGGTGGAGAAGTTCGCACATGAGAACTCTGAAGACTACATTTTTGCTAACGGCTCTGACGCTGCTGCTGCTGTTTATCGGCAATGCGTTCGGAGGGCGCGCAGGACTGACGATTGCTCTCGGCGGCGCGATCCTGATGAACGGCATCGCGTATTTTTTCTCGGACAAGATCGCGCTGAAATCGAGCGGCGCGGTGCCGATCAGCCGCGAGCAGTCGCCTCGTCTATATAAAGTAATGGAGCAGCTGGCCGCGAAGGCCAACCTGCCGGTGCCGAAGCTGTACCTGATTCCGCAGGCCGCGCCCAATGCTTTTGCAACGGGCCGCAATCCTCGGCATGCATCGGTGGCAGTTACGCAGGGTCTGATGGAACTGATGAACGACGACGAACTCGAGGGCGTGATCGCTCACGAACTTTCGCACGTCCGCAATTACGACATTCTCACATCCTCGATCGCTGCCACGGTGGCTGGAGCGGTCACTTGGCTTGCTTACATGGGCCGCTGGGCGGCACTCTTCGGAGGGTTCGGTGGCGGGGGAGACGGCGACAGCGAGGGCGGCTGGGCGGCGATTCTGATGTTGATCCTGGCGCCCTTCGCGGCGATGCTGTTGCAGCTGGGCATTTCACGCCAGCGCGAGTATCAGGCGGACGCTTCGGGAGCGAAGATGGTCGGCCATCCTAACGGATTGATCAGCGCGCTCGAAAAGCTAGGTTCCTACAATAAGCGCATTCCGATGAATATTTCTCCATCCACTTCTTCACTTTGCATCGTGCAGCCGCTCGCCGGGGGCCAAATGCTTTCGAAATTGTTCAGCACCCATCCGCCGCTTTCCGACCGCATCGCCCGGCTTCGCAGCATGACCATCACCCGCTAGAACCAAGCGAATTCACCTCTAGCGGTACTTGTTGTTGCCAATTCGTTAACGTTCTAGTACCGCTCCAAGAAGAGAAGGAGTAGCCGCGCGTAAAATTTGCATCGTAGACTGCCTTCTCGTGGGCCAACCGCGGCCAGCCTCCCCCTATAAACACCTGATATCGAACGTATTACCAGCGCAGTCTGCCTTGGCCTGATTTGGCTCAGGGCGTGCATTTATCCGATCCAGCAAGGGGTTTCCACGGAGGCGATGAGCATGTTTGAAGAAGATAAAAACGAGATTACGCACGATAGCTCCACACCGCGATGGATTGGCATTTCCGTCGTGGTGCTGGCGGTGGTTTCGCTGGTGGCCTTGGGCGTTGGGTGGACCGCCGCGAACCGATCAAGTTCTCTCGGACAGTCGTTGGCAGCACAGTCACAGCAGCTAAAGCAGAATGAGGACGTGCTGAGCCAGCGTCTGGCAAAAGCCGAAGACACGAACGCGCAACTCCAAGGGGAGTTGAGCGTCGTGACCGGCAAGATGAAGCTTACCGAAGGTGAACTGACACGAGCCCGTTACCAGGCCAAAAAGATCCGCAACGACGACGCCAAGCAACTAGCTGCTCTCCAGAACGACGTCAACGGCGCGCTTGCCACCAAGGCGAACGTGGACGACGTCAGCAAGCTGGGCACCGACGTGACCGGCGTCAAGACGGATCTGGAAACCACGAAGACCAGTCTCAATATGACGCGCGGAGAGTTCGGCACTCTGATCGCCAAGAACCACGGTCAGATCGAAGAGCTCCGGCGTCTGGGAGAGCGCGATTACTACGAGTTCACGATCAACCGGAAAGGCCGTCGCGAGAAGGTGGGCGAGATTATGGTCGAACTCCGCAATGTGAACCCGAAGAAGAATCTCTATACCGTGTCTCTCTACGTGAACGATCAGCGCTTCGACAAGAAGAACCGCTCGGTGGACGAGCCGATCTACTTCTTTGCCGATAATAGCCATGCGCCGCTGGAGTTCACGGTGAACCAGGTGGGGAAGAACAAAATCTCGGGCTATCTGAGCGTGCCGAAGAGCTACTCGACGCGCGCGCAGGTATCCGGGAACTAAAAGGCGAGTTGCCGCAGCCTCTGGCGGGGCTTGCGTCAATCACAACAAACGGGCGCTCGGCGGGTACCGGGCGCCCGTTGTTTTGTCTACTCCGCCCGCTTAAGGGCGCGCATTTTGCGGCTGAGGAATTTCTTGGCGAGCGCCGGCAGCTTGTCGTGGGGAATTTTCCCCTGCTCGTAGAGCTTCATCTTTGCTTTGGCTGTCTTGCGCCGGCGGCGCTGGCGCTTCTGAGCCACATACCGCTTTTCATTAGCCATTCCCAATTCCTCCCTAAAAGTGCGTGATTCGATTGTAACGGACTCGAAAACGGATGCAAGCTCCGCTGTGGCTTTCTGGCGAAGTTCGGGTAGCATCAGGAAATCATGTCCGCGACCGTGGTTCATGCCAGCCGGATACTTACGCCTGAGGAAGAACTGAGCGACGGCGTAATTGTGGTCGAGGACGGCCGTATTACCGGCCTTGGGCATCGCGACGAAGTGCGCCTGCCCACGGGCGCGGCGGACTACGTGGCTAGCGGCATGACGGTCGTGCCTGGTTTCGTCGACGTGCATATTCACGGCGCCGGCGGCCACGACGTGATGGAAGGCGCAGCCCACGCGCTCGATCGGATCACCTCGACCGTGGCGCGGCACGGTACGACCTCGATCGTGGCCACCACCGTGTCAGCCCCCATCGAAGACACTTGCCACAGCCTCGAAGGCATTGCCCGTTATATCCGCAAGCATGAGGCGCTGGAAGAAAGCGGAGGGGCTGCTGCGGAGATTGTGGGTATTCATCTGGAAGGCCCGTTCATCAGCAAAGCCAAACGCGGCGTGCATCCCGTGGAAGCGATTGCCAAGCCATCCGTGGAGACACTGAAGAAGCTGCTCCACTCCGCGGATGGACTGGTGAAGATCGTCACCATCGCTCCGGAGCTTCCCGGCGCCATCGAACTAATCGAGGCCGTGGTGGCGGCGAAAATCGTGGCGGCGCTCGGCCACACGGACGCCAATTTCGATCAGGCGCGCGCAGGCATTCGCGCGGGAGCGAGGCACGCGGTGCACGTCTACAACGCCATGCGGCCCTTCGAACATCGCGACCCTGGGATCATGGGCGCGATTTTGACCGATCCCGAGATGACCGCCGAAATCATCGCGGATGGCGTGCACGTGGCCGGTCCAGCCATTCAGGTGCTGATCGGATGCAAAGGCTGCGATTCCGTGCTGCTGGTGAGCGATGGAATCGCCGCAACGGACATGCCCGATGGAAATTACCGGCTGGGAAATTTCGAAGTGACGGTGAAAAATGGCGTCTGCCGGAATTCGGAGGGAAAGCTGGCGGGCAGCACGCTCACTCTCGACCGCGCGCTGCGGAATCTAGTAGCGGTCGGCGTGCCGCTGAAGGACGCAGTTCGCATGGCCACGATTCTGCCGGCGCGGCGGCTGGGCATCGCGGGCAGAAAGGGAATCATCGCCATCGGCGCGGACGCCGACCTCGTGGCGTTGACGCCCGATCTGCGCGTTTCTGGAGTGATGACTCGTGGCGCGGGCCTCTCGTAGAGACCATTTCGGATGAAACCCGACTTCAGCCAATACGGTTTCGCTTACCAAGATAACCTGATTCAGGCGTTCATCGGTGGATCACAGTTGCACGGTGCCAAAGTGCAAGGCACGGACGATACGGACTGGTACGGAGTATTCATCGAGCCTCCGCAGAAAATGATCGGTCTAGATCGCGACGAATTCTTTGTCTTCACTACGGGCGGCCAAGCGGGCGGGAACGGCCCGCACGACGTCGATGTCTGCTTATACTCGCTGCGAAAATGGGCCGGGATGGCTGCCAAGGGGAATCCTTCCGCGCTGCATTTTGTCTTCGCGACGCCGCGGTTTTCGCTCCCGTCCTGGGACCGAGTGGTTCAACAAAGATCCGTGTTTGCATCGAAGGTTCACCTGAAGCCGTTTCTCAAATTTGCGGATGATCAGATGGCGCGACTATGCGGGAGAAAAGGGCAGAAAAACATCCATCGGGCTGCTTTGGAAAAACAGCACGGCTACGATACTAAGTACGCCATGCACATAATCCGGCTTTATTTGGAGGCGCGCGAATACATGGAGGCCGGTCAAATCAGTCTGCCAAATCCGCGAGTGGATTTGCTGGTAGATATTCGGCAAGGGAAGTACACGCTGATGGAAATCGAGCAGATGGGGAAGGAGCTACAAGCGGAAGCAGAGGGGGCTCAGAAAACATCGGCACTTCCTGAAAAAGTCGATATAGGCGCTGTCACCGAACTGATCGCCGCGATTTACTTGGAGTTCTGGAGTGGCAGAAAATCAGCGATCAAACGTTAATGGGGATTTTGAGCTCTTCGGCGAGCCGGTGGGGATCGAAGGGGCTACAAGAGAAATAGCGGCCGTCCACCAGAATGGTGGGCACTTTGCGGCGTCCGTTGTTGGCGCGCAGAACTACTTCCTCGGCCTCGGGGAATTCGTCGATATTCACTTCGGCGTAGCGAACGCCGCGTTCCTGAAGGAATCTTTTTGCGCGGCGACAATCGGCGCACCAGCGCGTGCCATAAATCGTGATCTGAACCATTCCTGATCCTTCAACTAGGTCTACCCACTATTTTCGATGCAAGCAAAGCCCCCCGGGATTCGAAAGCAAGGCGTTTGTGTCGAACGGGTTACGCGTGGCTCGCCTCGCCCGCGCCCGGCGCGCCCGCTTTGGATGCCGCCTGCAAACGAACCAAAGCCCGCTGCAACGCGCGCTCGGCGTGCTGCCAGTCTTCGCCCCCGGCACTGGCTTTCGCCAGTTCCGATTGCGCGCGTTCGCGCGCCCGCCGCGTGCGCTCCACATCGATTTCCTCGGCGCGCTCGGCAGTGTCTGCAAGCACGATCACCCGATGCGGCAGCGCTTCCGCATAGCCGTTGATTACTGTGAGAAACCGCGTTACCGAGCCCTTGCGATACGAAAGGACTCCGATCCCCAGTTCCGTAATTAGCGGCGCGTGGCCCGGCAAAATCCCCATGTAGCCCTCTTTGCCGGGCACTTCCACGGATTCCACCGTTTCCTGCAGCACGTGCCGCTCCGGAGTCACGATTTGAAGTTCGATTGGGTCAGTCGCCATTCGTCGATTCCCGTGAGCCGGACTACGCTATCGCCGCCATTTTCTCGGCGCGCTCGCGCACTTCCTCAATCGTGCCCACCATGTAGAACGCCTGCTCCGGCAGATCGTCGTGCTTGCCTTCGACGATTTCCTTGAAGCCGCGAATGGTGTCCTCGATTTTGACGTAGCGTCCTTCGAGTCCCGTAAACTGCGCCGCCACGAAGAACGGCTGCGAAAGGAACTTCTGAATCCGGCGCGCCCGCGCCACGGTCTGCTTGTCTTCGTCGGAAAGCTCTTCGATTCCGAGAATGGCGATGATGTCCTGCAATTCCTTGTAGCGTTGCAGCACCGATTTCACCGCGCGAGCCACGGTGTAGTGCTCCTGTCCCAGGATGCGCGCGTCGAGGATGCGCGAGTAGCTGGCTAGCGGATCGACCGCGGGATAGATTCCTAGTTCCGCGATTTGCCGGCTGAGGTTCGTGGTGGCATCGAGGTGCGTGAACGTAGCCGCCGGCGCGGGATCGGTGTAGTCGTCGGCCGGCACATAGATCGCCTGCACGGATGTGATCGACCCCTGCTTCGTGGAAGTGATGCGCTCCTGCAGTTCGCCGATCTCCGTATTCAGGTTCGGCTGGTATCCCACGGCCGAAGGCATGCGGCCGAGCAAGGCGGATACTTCCGAGCCTGCCTGCACGAAGCGGAAAATGTTGTCGATAAAGAGCAGCACGTCCAGGTGCTCTTCGTCGCGGAAGTATTCGGCGACCGTAAGCCCAGTCAGTCCGACGCGCAGACGGGCGCCGGGCGGCTCGGTCATCTGGCCGTAAATCAGTGCGCAGCGAGACTTTTCGAAATTGCCGGGCTCAATGACGCCGGATTCCTGAAATTCGAGCCACAGGTCGTTGCCTTCGCGGGTGCGCTCGCCCACGCCGGCGAATACCGAGACGCCGCCGTGCTTCATCGCCACGTTGTTGATCAGCTCCTGAATCAGCACGGTCTTGCCCACGCCCGCGCCACCGAAGAGCCCGATTTTTCCACCCTTGAGGTACGGCTCGAGCAGATCGACGACTTTGATGCCCGTCTCAAACATCTCGAGCGTGGTCGATTGATCCTCGAGAGAGGGCGCGGGCCGGTGAATCGGATACCGCTTGTCGGTTTGGATTGGTCCGAGATTGTCCACTGGCTCGCCGAGCACGTTCATCACACGACCCAAAGTTCCGCGGCCCACTGGCACGGAGATCGGGCCGCCCAAATCTTCCGCCTTCATGCCACGAACCATTCCTTCGGTCGGCTTCATGGCCACGCACCGGACGCGCGCTTCGCCAAGATGATGCGCGACTTCCGCGACTAGGTCGATCGGCTCCGGCACGTCGTATCCTTCGCTGGTGATGCGCACCGCGTTATGAATCAGCGGCAGGTGGCGTTCCTCGAACTGCACGTCCACCACTGGGCCGATTACCTCGATTACGTGCCCACGCTTTGTGCCTTCTGCTGCCATTTTTAAAGCCCCCCTAAACTCGTGATTCGCGATTCGCAAATCGTACGGACGAACGCAGCTACGACATCGCCGATGCGGCGCCGCTTACGATCTCAATCAATTCCTTGGTGATGGCGGCCTGGCGGATCTTGTTCATCTCCAGCGTCAGACGGTCGATCAGGTCGGACGCATTACGCGTGGCCGAATCCATGGCCGTCATGCGCGCCGCGTGCTCGGCCGCCGCCGATTCCAGCAGGATGCGGAACACTTCGGATTCCAAGTAGCGCGGCACCAGATGGCCGAAAATTTCGTGCACTGGCTCCTCATAGATGTAGTCGACGAGCAGGCCCTGCCCCGATGGCGCTAGATCCTGCGACAGCGATTCGCGCTGAGCGACGGCGGATTCCTCGATGATTTCCTCCGCCTGCGAACCCAACACTCCCGGATCGATGGGCAGCAGCTTTTCCACGCGCAGCCGCTGCACCAGAACGTTCTTGAATTCGTTGTAGACGGCGTAGACGGCGTCGATGTCGCGGTTCGCGTAAAGGTCCGCGATTTTTCCGGCGATTTCCTTGGCTTTCGAGTATTCCACTTTGCTCGAAACGCCCAGATATTCGCCCGCCAGCTTCCAGCCACGCTTTCGCAGGCTGTCGCGCCCCTTCTTGCCGATGGCGATGCCTTCAATTTGCTTGGACGCGTTCTCGCGTGCGAAAGACGTAGCCCGGCGCAGCACGTTCGTGTTGAACGCGCCGCAAAGGCTGCGGTCGCCCGTCAGCACCACGATCAAGATTCGCTCTTCCGGACGGCGCTCTAGCAGCGGATGGACGGTCAATTCCATGCGCGCGGCCGCCGAGCGCAGCACGCGCACGATTTCGTGCGCGTAGGGGCGCGCCGCGAACACTCCTTCTTGGGCGCGGCGCAGCTTGGCCGCGGCGACGAACTTCATCGCGCGGGTAATCTGCTGCGTGCTCTTCACGGAGCGGATACGGCGGCGATAATCAAGCAAGGTGGGCATCGGCGCTCGGGATTAATCCGCCGCGGCGGCGAGGCCCGCCTTGAAGCGCTCTTTGAACGCACCGAGCGCCTCGATCATCTCCGCCTGTAATGCATCATCGATGGCTTTCTTTTCCCGCAGGGTCTTGAAGACGTTTGGAAAATTCGTCTCCACGAAAGGATAAAGGTCGCGCTCGAAGCGGCGGACTTCCGAAACTTCCAGATCGTCCAGAAAGCCTTTGCCGCCGGCAAAAACAATCAACACCTGCTTTTCCACCGGCAAAGGCTGAAACTGATCCTGCTTCAAAACTTCCACTAGCCGCTGCCCGCGGGCGAGCTGCGCCTGAGTGGCTTTGTCGAGCTGTTCGGAGCCGAACTGCGCGAAAGATGCGAGATCGCGGTATTGCGCCATGTCCAGCCGCAGAGTGCCGGAAACCTTTTTCATTGCTTTGGTCTGCGCGTTGCCACCGACGCGGCTCACGGAAATACCCGCATTGATGGCCGGACGAATGCCTGCATTGAAAAGGTCGGCTTCCAGGTAAATCTGGCCGTCGGTGATCGAAATCACGTTGGTTGGAATGTACGCGGAAACGTCGCCAGCTTGCGTTTCGATCACTGGAAGCGCTGTTAGAGAACCAGCTCCCAGCTTATCGTTCAATTTCGCTGCGCGCTCCAGAAGGCGCGAGTGCAGGAAGAAAACGTCTCCCGGAAACGCCTCGCGACCGGGCGGACGCCGCAGCAGGAGCGAAATTTCGCGATACGACTGCGCGTGCTTCGAAAGATCGTCGTAGAAGCAGATGGCGTGCCGCTTCGTGTCCCGAAAATATTCGCCGATGGCGGCGGCGGCGAAAGGCGCAATGTATTGCATGGTGGCCGGCTCGGAAGCGGAAGCCGAGACAACGATGCTGTAGTCCATTGCGCCGTAATCGGTCAGCGTTTTCACCACTTGCGCCACCGTCGAACGCTTCTGGCCGATGGCACAGTAGATGCAGATCAGGTCGCCGCCGCGCTGATTTAGGATCGTGTCGATGATGATGGCGGTTTTCCCGGTCTGGCGGTCGCCGATGATCAGCTCGCGCTGGCCGCGGCCGATGGGAATCATAGAGTCGATGGCTTTGATGCCCGTTTGAACCGGCTCGCGCACCGGCTGGCGGTCCACAACGCCCGGGGCGATGCGTTCCAGCGGATTGCGCTGCTCGGTGGCGATGGGACCTTTATCGTCAATCGGTTGGCCCAGCGGATTGATGATGCGCCCGATGAGCGCGTCGCCCACGGGCACGGACATGATTTTCTTGGTCCGCTTCACCGTGTCGCCCTCGCAAATTTCCGTGTAATCGCCAAGCAGCACGGTGCCGACCTGATCTTCTTCCAAGTTCAGCGCGATGCCGAAAACTCCGTGCGGGAATTCCAGCATTTCGCCGGCCATGCAGCGATCCAGGCCGTGAACGCGGGCGATGCCGTCGCCCACGGAAATCACCGATCCAACTTCGTCCACCGCCACGGTCTGCTGGTAGTTTTCAATCTGCTCGCGCAGAATGCTGGTGATCTCGTCCGCTTTGATAGTGGCCAGTCCCGCTCCTATTCCGTTTCGAGCTGCTCGCGCAGCCGCGTCAGTTGCTCGCGCACCGAGCCATCGTAGACGATCGAGCCTACACGCGCGACGGCACCACCAAGGAGCGATGCTTCCTCGCGGAAACGCGCCTCGATTTTCTTGCCGGTGCGCCGCTCGAGCGCGGCGGTTAACTCCCGCCGTTCCTCAGCGCTCAGTTCCCGCGCCGACGTGACTTCCGCATCGGCGATCCCAAGCCGCGAATTCAGCGCTTGGTGGAACGCCTGCTGCATCTCGCGAAGCATTTCCGTGCGGCGATGATCGACGAGCAGAAACAAGAAATTTCGCACCGCCGTTGCCAGCTCCATGCGCTTTGCCAGCGTGTCCACGATCTTCCGCTTCAGCTCCGCCGGCACAGATGGCGTTTCCAGCACGTTGCGCAATTCCGCCGATTCTTCAAACGCGCCTACGAAGGCGGCGAGATCGCGCCGCACGCGATCGGCATTGCCCTCATCCAGAGCGGCTTCGGCAAGAGCCGCTGCGTAGCGCGATGCAACCGCCTCGCTCAATTCGGGCTCCTTTCCATCTCCGCCACGAAAGTGCGGAAGAGTGCCGATTCATCGCTGGCTGTGAGTTGTTCGCGCAGCATCGCTTCGGCTCGCTCCACGGCCAGCCGCGCGGCATTGGCGCGCAGGTCCAGGCGCGACGCGCGCTCGGCCGCGGCGATTTCCGCTTGCGCGGCGCGCTCGATCGCTTCAGCTTCGGCCTTTGCCAGCGCGCGAATGCGCTCCGCTTCGGTTTCCGCCCCGCGCTGGGCATCCTCGCGCATGGTGGCTACTTCAGACTCGATGCCCGCAATCTTGGTGCGGACTTCGCGCCGCTGCTGCTCGGCCGCTTCGCGCGCGCGTGCGCCTTCGGCAATCTTTCGCGAAATCTCATCGCCATTCTTGCGAAATTTGGGAGCCGCTTTGGAGAACCCGTATACCAGCAATGCCACGAGAAGGACGAAGTTGATCCAGCGGAACGCCCAGCCGCTGGTAGTGTCCGTATTGCCGGCTTGCGCAAAGGCGGGTCCCGCCGCTAAAAGCAACGTGATCGCCACGAGTCCGATGGCGGCGCACGTAGGCACTACCAGCGACTTCGCCCTGGACTTGCGAATCATTGCACCACACCCACGCGCGTCGGAGATGGGCTCCTCAAAATGGTGTGAACGATTTCCTTTGCCAGTGCGGGAGTTTCCGCTTCCACTTGCGACAGCGCGGCGTCGAAATCCGCAGCGATGCGCTTTTTGGCCGCAGCAACTTCTTCTTCGGCTCGTGCATGCATCGCTTTCAAAAGCTTCGCGCGGCCGTCCAGCGCTGCTTGGCGAGCGGCTTCCTGCCGCGAATAAATCTCGGCGCGGGCTCGCCGGAGAGCTTCGTGATAAGCCGCCAATTCGTGCCTTGCCTCCGCTTCCACGGCAGCGGCTTCCGCACGCGCTCCTTCGATCCGAGCGGCACGCTCCGCCATCGTTTTCTGCAGTGGTTTGAAGAAGGCCCAGCGTAGAAAAGCGTAGAAAAGAAGGAAAACAATGATGGTGGGCACAGCATCAAAGAACAAAATTGCGAGCTGGTGGAGGGTTGCCATCGAATGAACGCGCTGCTAGCGTGCTCCTGGTTATCTTCGGTGATTCCCGGCGTGACGTCCGGTTTGCCCCACCCACATCGAAGGGCCGGGCAAAGCGAGAAATTATCGCATTGAGTCCGTCCGTGCGTCAATCGGTTTGGTAGCCGAGGAGAATACAGTCCTCCATCATGAAGTCGCGGCCGCGCCGGATGCCCTGCCTGAAAGCAGCGAAACCAACGGAGCACGGCTCTTGATCGGCGGATGGCACGTGCTTCCGACGCAAAGGATCGCTTGCGGCTCCGCGTTGTCCAGATGCGGCAGCGTTTCCCGAAGCGCCGGAGGAAGAGAAGCCGCAGCGAGGCCCTCGGGGGTGATGCGAAGGACGATCTTGCCGAAGCGATACGTGGCGAGCGCGCCCTGCTCCAGGTCGGCGGATAAATCATCGCGCGAGTTTCCCGTGATCACCACTTGCAACGCGTGGCGCGAATGCAGAAGCACGGCCAGAGCGTAATTCGCGGCGTAGAGGCCATATTGCGGCATTGATCCAATGAATGCTTCCAGCGTTTTCTCCGAAAACTCACTATAGCGCTTCTCGCCGGTAAGCGTTGCCATGCGGTCGAGCACCATCGCGGCCACGGAATTCGCGCCAGGCGTGGGTGAATCCTGCAGCGGCTTGCGGCGGACATCCAATCCGCCCAGCGGCGCGGCGTCTTTCGCGCGATCGAAAAAGCCGCCTGCATCAGGATCGGCGAAACGCTCAACGCAAAGCCGCAGCGCTCGTTCGGCTATGTCGAAATAGCGCTGATCGAGCGTGGTTTCCCAGGCATCCAGAAGCGCGGCGACGGCGAAAACCTGGTCGTCAAGGACACCCTCGAGCTGCGGCCCACCAATGCGATGCAGAAAACCCTTCGATTGATCCCACGCTTGGTCGACGATGCGGTCCAGCGTCTTGAGCGCGAACTCGCGGCAGTCGAACCGGTTCAGGACGCGAGCGGCTTCTAGATAGGCCGAGACAAACATCGCGTTCCAGCCGACATAATGAGTGCGATCGACCATGGGCACGGGACGGCGAGCCTGCCGCGCAGCCAGCAATTTTCCCTTGGCGCGACCGAGCAGCACGCGCGCGCTTTCCTGGTCCATTCCGAGCTTAAGCGCCAGCGCCTCGATATGCGTTGCGACCCAGAGCACGTTGCGCGATGGATCGTGATGCATATCGCCTTGCTCGGCCACGTCGTAATAAATCTCGACGGCGCGAGATTCCTCGGGCGAGAGAACTTCGCGCACTTCAGCCAGCGTCCACGTGAAGTAGTTGCCGTCGTCGTCGAGCGTCTGGTCGGCGTCCTGGCTGGCGTAAAATCCTCCGTGCTCCTGGTCGGAAAGCACTTCAGTGACCCAAGCGATGATCCCTTCGGCCACGTCGCGATAGAGCGGCTTGGACGTGAGCTGATACGCGTGTAGGTAATTTTTCAGCAGTTCCGAGTTGTCGTAACTCATCTTCTCGAAATGCGGCACACACCAGCGCTCGTCCACGGAGTAGCGATGGAAACCGCCGCCGAGATGGTCGTAAACGCCGCCCTCCGCCATTCCCTCGAGCGTGCGCTCGGCGATGTGGAGAAGTCGCTCATCGCGCGTGGCTTGATAGCGCTCCATTAGAAAATCGATCGCGCCAGAGTGTGGAAATTTTGGCGCCTGACCGAAGCCGCCGTGATTCTCGTCGAATTGCGAGATGGCGGATTCGGCGACGACTTGAAAGATTCCGGCATCGAAGTGGCCGCGCGAGTCTTGGAAAATCTCGGCCTTGGCCACGGCTTCTTCCAGAGCGCGCGACGATTGATCCACTTCCGCGCGGCGGTTCTTGTAGGCATCGGAAATTGACAGCAGGATGCGCTTAAATCCGGGCCTCCCCATCCGATCGTCGGGCGGGAAGTACGTTCCGCCAAAGAACGGCTTGCCATCGGACGTCAGAAAGGCCGTCAACGGCCAGCCGCCTTGCCCGGAAATGGCGCTGATCGCGGATTGGTATCGAGCATCGACGTCAGGGCGTTCATCGCGATCCACTTTCACCGGCACAAAAAGCCGGTTTATGATTTCGGCGATTTCGGAATTTTCGTAGCTTTCGCGGTCGATTACATGACACCAGTGGCACCAGACCGCGCCGATATCGAGGAGGATCGGCTTTTCATCCGTCCGTGCTTTGGCAAACGCCTCCTCGCCCCATTCGTTCCAGTCGATGGGCTGATGAGCCGCGGACCGCAAGTATGAGCTGGCGGAATTTTTTAGGCGATTTTCGTGAATTTGGGTCATGTAGGCAAACCTCAGCCTTACTTCCACCCTACCATAGGACGCAAGTCGCTGCGGATTTGCGCACAAGTTTATCCATTGAGACGGGGGAACTTCCGGCGCGTGCAACGCTGAAAATCGAAATGATCCATTGTACGTTCGGGATCCTCTCTGGCAGGCGTTTTGATCCGGCTTCCGCCTCGCCCGTACATCCCCCAAAAGCGTTTCTTGTACGCGAGGGCGAGACCCTATACTTGGGTACTCGGGGAACGGCCGCACACATTCACACAAGGGGAGTTCGCTGATGATCACGATCCTGGGGGCCGGCGGCGCCATTTCCAACAAGCTTGTGAACCAGCTCGCCGCACGAAAACAGGTCTTCCGACTCGTCAGCCGAAGGCCGCTGCAAATTTCCGGCGCCACGGAGGTGATGGCCGCGGACGTGACCGACCGGGAGCAGGCCGTCCGTGCCGTGGCGGGATCGAGCGTGGTGCACTTGGTGGTCGGCGTGAAGTACGATCACAAGCTCTGGGCGGAAGTGTGGCCGCGGATCATGGCCAACACGATCGAGGCATGCAAGCGCGCCGGAGCCAAGCTGATTTTTTTCGACAATGTTTACGTGTACGGGCGGGTGGAAGGGCCGATGACCGAGGAGACGCCGTTCAATCCATGCACTAAAAAAGGCGAAGTGCGCGCGAAAATCGCCTCGATGCTCATCGACGAATGGAAGCGCGGCGCGATTACCGCGATGATCGCGCGATCGGCTGATTTCTATGGACCTAACACGCGCAACGGGATACCGAACCGTCTTGTCTTTGATCTAATGGCCCGCAACCGGAAGCCGATCTGGTTCGCGAACTGCAGCGTGCCGCATTCCTATACCTATACTCCGGATGCCGCGGAAAGCCTGTTGAAGCTCACGGAAACCACGTCGGCATGGAATCAAACCTGGCACGTTCCCACCGCTCCCAATCCGCCGACCGGAAAAGGGTTCATCTCCCTTGCAGCGAAGGAATTTGGCGTTGCTCCGAAGTGCCGCGTGGTAGGGAAACTCACGGTGCGGCTGGTAGGGCTGATTAATTCCGTCGTGCGCGAAATGTGGGAAATGATGTATCAATATGATTCGCCTTACATTTTCGACTCGTCAAAGTACGCGAAAGCATTCGGGTTCCAAGGTACGCCATATGCGGATGCAATTCGCGCCACCGCCGATTCGTTCAAGAACGAAATTCCGCCTTCTAACTAATCGGGACATCCGTCTTTTCAACGTAGGAGTCCTATCCTCTGACTGGACCCGTTGAGGCTTGTTCCCGGGCTAGCGGCTCGCGCCCTACCCTACCCCGCATTCCGAAGGAGAGTTCCCGATACGCAAAAAGCCACCCGGCGGCGATTAAGGTAAGCCGAGTTCACCGTCGAGATTTTGGATGACGCGATAGCACTCGCAGGCCGAGTCCTGAAGGGTGGCGCGATTCAGTACCTTCACCGTCCCGCGCGTGTACTCGATCGCTCTTTTCTTCTGCAACACGCCGGCGGCTAAGGTGACGCTCGGACGATCCGTGCCGAGCAGCGTGGCCAGGAAATCGTGCGTGACTGGAAGCAAATCCGCATAGACGCGATCGACGGCCATGAGCAGCCATCGCGAGAGCCGTTGTTCGACGTCGTGTAAGCGATTGCACGCCGCCGTCTGCGATACCTGCAGTCCCTGAATCACCGCGTAGCGGGACAAAGTCATTTGAAACTCAGCGGCGTTCGGCAACGCGGCTTGCAGCGCAGCGGCCCTGATTCTAAACCCGCTCGATGGGATCTGAACGATGGCGCGCAAAGGCGTCCTGTGCAAGCCGACCGCCAGCGGAGTGCCTACAACTCCTTCCTTACCGACCACTCCAGCCTCCACCGTCTTTCCATCCTCCATCGCTACAACCAGGGAGATCAGACCGCCGTTGGAAAAGTATACAAAGTCGAGTTCCTTGCTGGGCTCGTGCAGAATCGCATGTCGCGGCAGGTCGACATACTCCAAGGAGTTGCAAATGGAGAGGAATTCAGGCTTCGGCAGCGATAGCAGGATTTTATTTGCAGCGGGTTTTCCGCCGACTCGCCTCAGTTCGCCGGGTCGACCCGGTTTGCCCCCTATCACGCTCTCCGCCGCTCCGCTTGAAATGTTGTGAGAAGAAGAACAAAAGACGTGGGACTCTAGCGAGTCCTGGGTAATCTGTCTGTAGGCCGCCAAACACTTAAGGCAAGATTATCGAACGAGGTACGGCTACCGCAATCCCAATTCGCCGTTATACTGTTGAATAACTCCGTAGCACTCGCAGGCAGATTCTTGCAGTATCTGATGATTCACCACCCGCACCGCGCCCGGCACGTACTCGATCGCTTTCCGATCCTGGAGTCGCCTGGCCGCGACCGTCACGGTCGGACGGTCCGTTCCAAGCATGAGGGCCAGAAAATCGTGCGTGAGGCCCAACCAGCCGCTATCCACTCGGTCCTGCGCCATGAGCAGCCATCGTGCGAGACGCTGTTCGATGCCATGCAGACGGTTGCAAGCAGCCGTTTGGGCGGTTTGCAGCCCTTGGATCACCGCGTATCGCGCCAACGCGATTCGGAACTGGGGCGCTTGCGGCAACAGCACGTCCAAAGTGGCGCGGTCCAAGCGATAGCCGTCGCCTTCGATCTGAACGACCTGCTGCAGCGGAGTGGTCCGTAGGTTCACGGCCAGAGGAGTGCCGGTGCAGCCTTCGTTGCCGAGCAGTCCCGCCTCCACCGCTCCGCCCTCTTTCATCGAAACCACCGTGGAAATCAGTCCCCGGTTCGGAAAGCACGCGTAGTCGAGCGGTCGCCCGGGCTGATGCACCACGAAGTGCTGCTGCAGGTCCATCCACTTAAGGTAAGGGCGCAGCGTCGCGAATTCTTCGTCCGGAACCGCTAGAAGAATGCGGTTCGCAATAGCCTTTCCGGCGGAGCAGGTGCGCTCGCCCGGCTGCAAAACGGAAGCTGCTTTTGGACTCATGATGTCGCGATCGGCGGAAACAATTGGGGCCGGTAGAACCGAAAACAGAAAACACCCGTACATGATCGCCGGAATTATTCCCACGCGGCATTGGGTATTCACCCGATTTACACGGGATGTGAGGCCCTACAGGCATCCGGGAGTCATTTCACAGGTGCGCTCGCCGAACGATGGAGGTGCGCGCTTGGAACTGGCCACGGGCCAAGGCTACGCTGACCCTCACGACAGCTTCTGCGCTGGCGTTGCTGGCGCTGGATGGATGCCGCTTCCGGCTGCGAAGTGGGGGCGTACGTTGGTGGTTTTGCGATTAAACGACTGTTTGCGCAGGCTTCCGACGAATACCACAACTTTTGGGATATCTGGCACGGCGCGGCCTTTCCGGGCGGTGAGATGCCCCCCGTGGGATCAAGGATTTATGATGCGGGACGCCGCTGCGGAGTGTCAATCCTCGATGGAGCGGCGGCCTTAGGTTTCCGGTATCGCGTCTAACAGGTGTTCCGAATCAGTTTGGTTGCTTGCCAAATTTCTGTCGCAGTGCGCGGTATCCCTGCTGCACCAGAAAGAACATCGTGAGCAGGCAGAGCAACAGCAGCAGCGCGCCTAACGTTGGCACGATCCACGACGGGAGGCTAGGAACCTTAAACAAGGAAATAATTAGCGACAAGACGAAAATGGCGACACCGCCGCAAACGACTACTTTGCTGCCTGAATCAAATTTGCGATTTATAGTTGCGGTTTGGGCATGCCACATCACGGGAAGGTAATGTTCGCCGCGCGAAATGATGAGCATAGCGTCGTCCCAGTAGCTCACTTTTTGAGGCTCATCCGCTTTTAAGCGCTTGTACGCGCGGCTCAGAAGGCGAGCTATCTTGGCTTCGTATTCCGGCGTGTCATACTGTGCTTCGAATTCATCATTCAATTCGATCGGGTTTTCGCACGACGTGGGATCATTCTCAACGAAATAGAGCATTTGCTTCTCAAGATTAGAAAGCGGCACATGATCCAGGCTTGCTTGCTGAGCGACCTCTTGCACAAGGAAGTCCTTGGCTTCTTTGGTGTTCATGGAAAAGAGATCTCGGCGGAAGTCTATGATGGGGCGACTCTGAGGTCAACGGCGACAGAAGCAGTGTTCCACATCTGGTAAAAAGCAGTATCGATTGAATCGCCGTCGAGCGCGCGGCATCTGATCGAGAATCCTTTCAGACGCCCACACGCGGATTCGCGGACCGGCGTCGGAGGGGTTACGCGCAAGCGCGAGATTCTAGGCAAGGAGAACGGCGATGCCATATGTGACGGTGGGCAAGGAAAACTCAGGAGACATCCAGCTCTACTACGAGGACCATGGCTCGGGAGCGCCGGTGGTGCTGATTCACGGCTATCCACTCAGCGCCGCGTCGTGGGAAAAGCAGGTCCCAGCGCTGCTGAACGCGGGCTTTCGTGTGATCGCCTACGACCGCCGCGGGTTCGGCAAGTCGAGCCAGCCAACCAGCGGGTACAACTATGACACCTTTGCGGAGGATCTGCAGAAGCTCATCAAGCATCTCGGCCTGCGCGATTTCGCGCTGGTAGGATTTTCGATGGGCGGCGGAGAAGTGGCGCGCTACGCGGGGAAATATGGGACGAAGGGCGTCAGCAAGGCGGTGATTATCGGAGGAGTGCCTCCCTACCTACTAAAGACGGCGGACAATCCAGAAGGCGTGGAAGCAAGCGTGTTCGAGGGGATCGCCAAAGCCGTGGCGGCGGATCGCTATGCGTTCTTTACCGAATTCTTTAAAAATTTCTACAACACGGACCTACTGCTCGGCAAACGCATTAGCGAGCAGGCGTTGCAGGCGAGTTGGAATTTGGCGGCAAGCGCCTCGGCGACGGCTAGCGTGGCTTGCGTGCCGACCTGGCATGAAGATTTCCGCGCGGACGTGGCTAAGATCGACGTGCCCACTCTGGTGATTCACGGCGTGGCGGACCGCATCGTTCCGATTGATGCCGCCGGGCGGCGAACGGCGGAAATGATTCCTGGCGCTCGTCTTCACGAAGTGAAGGATGGACCGCACGCCGTAGTGTCGACTCACGCCGAGGAAGTGAACGCCGAACTAATTAATTTCCTGGGGCAAGGCGCCGCGAAGAAGGCGTCAACTTAGCAGAAGTAAGCGGTGGTTGTGCGGAGCGCCGAAATCAGGCGCGGCGCGCGAGCAGGCTCACCGCAAAGATCAGCGCCGCGAACATCACGGTGGCTGGTGCAATCGTCGAGAGGTGGAAAAGATAGGCATTGAAGAAAAAGCCGGCGAGGATTGAAACGATGCTGATCGCGGCAGAAGTGGCGAAAAATAGCGAGAGCCGGTCCGCGAACTGGCGCGCTGCCGCGGCGGGCAAAATGATCAGTGCGCTGGCCAGCAACGCGCCCATGAAGCGAAGTCCGATCAGCACCGTCAAACTGAACACCAGCAGGTAAAGCAAGTCGAGACGATCCACGCGGATGCCCGTGGAGGCTGCCAGTTCGGGCGAGAAGGTGGAAAGCGTCAACCGGTCTTTCATCAAGAATACCGCGACGATGACCGCCGCGGACGCAGCCACTCCCAAGGCGAAACCGAGCGCGCTGACGCTTGCGAGTCCGCCGAAAAGAGCGTCGATCAGGTCGCCGCGCGGAGTCACCGCCGCACCGATCGCCAGCGACGCGGCAAACACCACTCCGATCGAAGCGTCCGTGGCGAGGCCGGTTTTTTTCTGCAACTGCCACACCAGCAGCGTTCCCAGAAATAGCGTTGCCGCGCCGCCATAAAGTGGATTGGCCTTGAAAAGGTACGCGATGCCCAGCCCGGGCAGCGCCAGGTGCGAGATCACGTCGCTCGCCAGCAGCATGCGCTTCATCAGCGCGAAGCAGCCGATCAGGCCGGCGGCCACCGCGAAACAGAGTGCCAGAAAAAGCAGCAGAATGTGGCCTTCGTGCATGCGTGTGACTGGCGCGAGCTTCGCGGAATCCTTTCGATGAATTTATTCGTGATCGATGTGACGGTAAAATTTTGACGGCCCGCCATACAGATCTTCCAGCATCGCCGGCGTCAGCAGTTCCTTCGGCGGTCCCATGCAGCGCTTGCCCCTGCTCAGGCACAGAACCATCGTCGCGTAGCGGTAGACGACGCTCAGATCGTGCGATACGAAAATGACGGTCATGCCCTTGTTCTGCTGCAAGTTGTGCAACAAGTCGTAGGTGTGCTCCTCGGCTAGTTCGTCCAGGCTCGCTGTGGGCTCGTCGAAAAGTAACACGTTGGGCCGCCCCAGCAGCGCGAATGCGATCAGCGCCTTCTGAAATTGTCCGCCGGATAAATGTCCGACGCTCGTATTGAAAATTTGCGGGGAAAGGCCCACTTCGGCCGTCACCGATGCGATATCGGTCTCCGGCAATTTCTGCACCGCCGCCTTGGACGCCAGCAAATCGCCGAGCCGCAGCGGAAGCTGACGGTCGGCGGCCACTTTCTGCGGCACGTAGCCAAGCCGGGCGTCCGGGCTCCAGCGAATTACGCCTTGATGCGGCGCCAGATCCAGCAGCGCCTTCAGCAGCAAGGTTTTCCCCGCGCCGTTCGGGCCGATGACCGCCAGGCACTCGCCCGCGCGCACTTCAAAACTCAGATCATCGATCACCGTTTGGCGGCCGAAGGCGACCCGAAGTTTTGCAACTGAGAGTATGGGTGATGGCGATGCCATTTTTCTTTACGGCTGCGCGCAGCGCAAGCAGCTTCGCGGAACGAATAGGCCCGCGGAAACGCGATGGAAGACCTTAGCAGATTGCGTCTTCGATGGCCAGGAACAGCGCGATTTATCGTTTTCCGCTTCACACCATTTCGTCGCTACGAAGCGCGGGTGTCGAGATCTGGAACGCGCGAGCGGTAAGAAACCAGGCAGCCACAAAATCAGGAATGAAATGTGAACGAGATCTTCTTCGATTCTTTCGGCGCGAGCGTGACGGTCTGGTCGAGCGTCTGGTGTTGCTCGTGCCAAGCCTCGATCGTGTACGTGCCTGCTGGAAGATTCTTGATCGCGAACGTCCCGTCCGTTGACGTGACCGCAAAGTACGGCTGATCGAAGGCGAAGACGTACGCGCGCATCCACGGATGAATGTTGCAGAGCACCGGAATCGCAAATTCCGGCCGCTCGAACGTGGACTTGAGGGGAGCTGAACCTACCGGTTGCGAAGAGCTCCATTGCCGGTTGTGGCGGGACATCACGTGGACGTTGTGCATGGTGGGATCGCTATTGGCCACCGAGAACGGCTGACCGACCATCAGCGCCAGCACGTGCGGCGCGTACATGCAGTTTTTCTGGTCGAGCACCACGGGAGTTTGCGGCACGGGATAGCGGTAATGACCGAGCCCGGACTTCACGTAAACGACGACGTTGGCGAGATCGCCATCTGCGCCGGTCACAACCTCGGGCGGTATCACGGGAGTGGGATTCGCCTTCACGCAAGCAGGAGCGGCGCTCATGTCGATCGGGTGCAACACGGGAGGAGTTCCAACAAACGTGACCGTGCCGGTAATCGACGCGGCGGTGGCCGGATCGACGGGAGGTGCAAGCGGTTCGTTGCTGGCGCCGTTACCGCACCCTGCGGTTGCGAAGATCAGCGCGAACGCGCCTACCAAAACAACGTAAGAAATGCCGGCCTTCATTGCTGCTAAGGCCCCAGCACTTCGAAAGTCGGAATCGAAACCGCCGCGGTTATTACGCAGAGCCACAGAATCAATTCTAGCAGTCCTATATACTTCCCGATGCGCAGAGTGTCCGCTGTCGCGCCCCAGACGCGCGATTTTTGTTGATTGATGACGTGCACGATCAACGCGCAAGGAATCAGAATCCCCAGCTTGATCAAAAACGCCGGATTCACCACGTACTTGGTGGCCGACGCGGAAAACAGCATGAACCCGCCGCAAATCGCGATGATGAAGCCGGTCCAGTTCCAGGCGAACAGCGATCGGGAAAGATCGGCCGCAGTCTGGCGTTTTTTGCCGAGGCCGAGCAGCCGGAAATCCAGCGCCAGACACGTGCCGATCCACAGCGAAAGTCCCGAAAAATGCGTGAGCTGCACGAAGGGATACGCCCAATTGGAGCCGCTGATCCACTGAGCCCAGTGTGTATCCTGCAGCCACTTCGCAAAGGCCATCAAGCTAGCACTCATCAGCGCAACCCTTTCGTTTCCGTACAATCACTTGGAACCGAATCAAGATTATCCCACTCCGTTGATCGCCGACACTTCCACCGCCGTAAGGATCGTCGCGATCCATAGCAGCAGTGAAACAAGCGCGATTGATTTCGCGCCCAGCGATATCGACGGCCGCCGGTCCCATCGCGGCACTTGCCACTGAACGATGATGCCCACCACGATCGCGACGAGCAGCACCAGCATTTTGAGGCGAAACACCGAAGCTCCGTAGAAGTCGGTTGCATCGCCGGCGAACAGAAAAAAACCAGAGACGAAGACGAAGACCAGGCCTGTCCACATCCATGGAAAAAGCTCTTCGGCCATGGCCGTGGCCGTCTGGCGGCGCCCCGCGATCCCCAGCACGCGCAGATCGACCAGCGCGATCGAACCGATCACCAGGAAAAATCCGCCATAATGGCATATTTCGAAGAACGACGAAATGACCTCCGAGCTATTCATGGCGATGATCCACGAATTTTGCTGAAGCACTTCGCAGACGTGCAGCATGGTTCACCTTCCCCCGGGATACTATGTCCTTAAGCAGGGATGTCAACCATGTTGTGACGGAATGTTTGCGGGCTATTTCGAGCCGGATTCCGGCTCGCGAACGCCATGGCGCATCGAATTGCGCACCGCGCGCGCCCACGAGCCCGGTCCGGGTATCAGCTTCTGCCGGCGCGGCCGCGCGACTTCGTTGCGCGCAGCAAGCAAGCGAACGATATCTGAGGCGGGAACGCGCGAAGACACTTCATCGATCGAGACGTAGCGCACCACGCGGCCTGGATCGATGACGAACACCGAGGGCTTGGCGATGCCTCCCTTTTCACGAGCATTGTAGATGCCCCACTCGCGCACCACCTGCCGCTGCGTATCGCACAAGATCGGGAACGTCAGGTGCAGTTCTTCGCGCACGGTCTGCGATTTCTCGGGACTATCGACGGAGATGGCCGCCAGCTTCGCGCCCGTTGCCCGAATGTCCGCACTGTGATTGCGATAGTCCGCCAACTGGCGGAGGCAGAAAGGTCACCAGTGCCCGCGATAGAAAACCAGCACCAGCGGATTGGAAGCGCACAGATCGGTGAGTTTCTGCGGAGTGGCCGAGGAATCGGGTAGCTCGAAATCGGGCGCGGTTTCCCCTGCCTGTAGGGCTGTCTCGCGGGCGGAAATCGGGGAGGATGCCATGAATGCCTTCTTAGTCTAATCGATGCGGCGCGCCGAAAACAGGTTCATCGGCGCAAAGAAGGCTCGCCCTCTCGGCGCGATATCTTGCGAGCGAATCGCGCGCCGGCCCCCCGCGGCCATACCGCCCGTGCGCTATTGGACAGGGTTTTGGTAGCCGGCGTCGCGTGGATCGATCGGCTTGCGGCCGGCAAATCCCTCGTCCATCGAGTGATAAAAGCGGATGCGATCCTCGCCAAGCCGCCAGCAGAGAAACACTTCTTGGCCATCGATGCGCGACGGAAAATCCAGCAAGCCCACCTCGATATCTTTCACCACGCACCCGGTCGCGTGGATGCGTTCAACCGCCGAGCGAATCGCGCTTGCGAAATGATTGTGCTCCCGGCGCCATTTGGACGCGTGCTCGTAAGGCGCCAGCAGCCCGCCGGAGCGCTGAATGCGCTCGGAGAGCTCGTCCAATTTCTCATCCACGTCCTCGATCTTGCGGCGCGCTTCGATGGCTTCAATCAGCAGGGGCTCGATCTGGGTGCGAAGGTTTTCGGCCTCCGTGAGAGAGAAAAACTTCGGCTCTTCGTCTGCCATAACCCCTCTCCAGTGTTAGATCGGGCGCGTCGCCATCGCGCTTCAACCGCCGATGGACACCATAGTCCGCGAGGGCGGCACGAATCCCGGCTCGTTGATGCGATGGCCCTTTTCTTTTTGCGCCACGATGGCGATGATTTCATCGCCGATTTCGCGATCCGTTGCGCCGCCACGCAGCAGGAACTTTAGGTCGTGGTCGTCCTTGCTGAATAGACAGGTGCGGAGTTTACCATCCGCGGTCATCCGGATGCGCGAGCAGAATCCGCAAAACGGCTGCGAAACTGGCGAAATCAGTCCGATCTCGCCGGGGGCATCCGCGAAACGGTACTTGCGCGCGGTTTCGCTGCGCTCGTGAACCACGGGCACCAGCGGCCATAGCGCCGAAATACGCCGGTGCACCTCCGCGCCAGTGACCACCATGTCGCGCGTCCAGGCGCGGTCGGCATCGAGCGGCATGAATTCGATGAAGCGCATGATGACGCCTCGCTCGCGCGCGAAACCGGCAAACGCTTCCACTTCGTCGTCGTTCACCCCGCGAACCAGCACCGCGTTCACTTTCACCGGGCGCAGCCGCGACGCCTGTGCGGCATCGATTCCGGCCATGACTTTGTCGAACGATTTGGTGCGCGTAATGCGCTCGAATTTCGCCCGGTCCAGCGAATCCAGGCTGATGTTGATGCGGTCCATGCCCGCAGCCACCAGCCGGTCGCAGCGATCCGCCAGCAAATGGGCGTTCGTGGTCATGGACAAATCCTGCACGCCCAGAGCCTTCAACCGCGCAATGAAATCTTCCACTCCTTCGCGCGCCAGCGGCTCGCCGCCCGTCACTCGGACTTTGCGAATTCCCATCGCCACCAGAATCCGAACGAGCCGCTCGTGCTCGTCCCACGTGAGCAGTTCGCCCGAGAGCATGTGGTTCTCGGGATTGGCCGAGCGGCAATAGACGCAGCGGAAATTGCAGCGGTCGGTGACGGAGACGCGCAGGTCGGTGATCTGCCGTCCGAATTTATCTTCCAGTGGCATCGCGATATTCGCTTTCCAGCAATAAAAAAGCCCAACTCCGAATTTGGAATTGGGCGCGCACCCAGCGCGAGCATCGCGCCGGCTGTTTATTCCCCTTTCCAAACGGGAGGAACGGGCGTTTCCACCCGAACCCTCAGCTCCAATTGCTTGCGGAGCGTCGCCGCCGCGCCCTGGGATGTCTCTCCTATTAGGCTGCGACGGTCGGAGAACTCTACGAGAAGTTTACACTGGGAACGCCAGGGAAGCAAATCACGCGTGGGTACGCGTATCGCCGAATCAAAACGAATATCATGTTCTTTCGCAGACGATGGCAGTCGCTAGTTACGCGCGGCGGCTGATGTTGCGGATTTCCTTGCGGTAATCTGGCGCGCTGATTCCCACCGTTCGGCACATCTCGTAGAGTCGCGAACGAATCCGCTGGCCCACGCGTTCCGTAAGCGAATCGTCGATCATCGGTGCGCGCATGCCCGCAATTCGCGGCGCTGGCGCCGCTGATGCCGCATCCGCATCGAGAAAATTGGTGGTCAGCACGGTGACGCGCTTGTCGTTGTAGCGCGTATTCAAAATATGGCCGACGGTTTCGAGCGCCCATAGCGAAGGCTTGCTCGATCCCAGGTCGTCGAGCACCAGAATCTCGGCTTTCAGCACCGGCTCCAGCACGCCCATTTCGGTGGACTGGCTTTCGGAGTTGTAGCTGTCTTGAATCTGCTTCAGCAACTCGCGGTAATCGTAAAAAAGCCCGCTGTGGCCGCGCCGCGCGATGTCCTTCAGCGCCGCCACGGCCAAGTGCGTCTTGCCCACGCCACACGGCCCCATCAGCAGCAGCCCATGCTCGCCGCCGACGGGAAATTCAGCGGCAAAGCGCTGCACGATCAGCTTGGCCTGCGAAAGGCTACGATTCCAGGACGCCTGCTGCTCGCGCGGAGCTCTCTCGATCTCGTTGTCGGACTCGAAATTGTCGAAATCGCAATGGCGGTAGCGTTCCGGGACGCGCGCCTTGGCCAATGCGCGGTCGGTGCGGTCGCCCGAAGTGCAATCACATGGCACGGCCCATACCAGCTTCGGCTCGCCGGAGGAAGATGCACCAGGTTTATCCGCGGAGAGCGCTTGCGCGCCATTCGTATTCCGCTCCACGACTTTCCAGCCGCTGCCATGGCAGGTGGGACAATCCGCTTGCGCCATGCCACAAGAATATGCGCAGACCCGGACGCGCGCAAGCAGATGCGCCTGTGCAAATTATTGCGTGTTGTGGAATTTAGCGCGCGGCGCGGAAATTCGAGACGAGCGGCCGTACCCGGGCTCTCCTGATCGCAGCCAGAAGAAGCGAGCGGATCTTGCCGCCTTCCGCGATCCGGCAGGACGATGCCAGCCGCATCGTTACTTCTCCACCCGGACCGCATGGCGTGGGGCCGCGCGGACGATGGCGTTGCGCACCCGACTCTCGTTCGCATTCGCGAAGTTCTTCGCCACTTCGCTGCGGACGAATTTGATAAATTCCTCCATCTGCTCCTGCATGTCCGCCATTTTGTCGCGCATGTTCAAAATGATTTCGATCCCCGCCAAGTTCACGCCCAACTCGCGCGTCAGGTTGAGGATCACTTCCAGGCGTTCCAGATCAGAGTCGATGTAGAGCCGCGTGTTACCTTCGGAGCGCGACGGCGTAAGCAGCCCCACACGTTCGTATAGCCGCAGCGTCTGCGGGTGAATCTTGTAGAGTTCGGCCACGGCGCTGATCATGTAGCCGGCTTTCGCCTTTCTTCTTTGCCGTGCCGCCATGTGCGCCTCCTTCTATTCGTTGAAAATTTAGACAGCCGCGCGCGTGAAAATTTCCTTGCGCGGGTCTTCTTGGTCCACTTTGCCCAGCTCGCGCAGCAGATTGCGCACGCGCTCGTCCTCCGGCTTGGGGACCACCACTTGCACTTCGATGATTTGGTCGCCGCGCTTGCCGGCGTGTCGCGCGGAAGGCGCGCCCTTCTCGCGCAATCGCAGGCGCTTTCCGCTGTTCGTACCGGGCGGAATGCGCACCTGCGCACGCCCGTCGATGGTAGGCACCTCCACCTTCGCGCCGAGCGATGCTTCCGTCACCGTGATGGGGATGGTCGTGTACAAATCGTCGCCGCGCCGCTCGAAGAACGGATGCGGCTGCACGTTGGTGATGATGTACAAATCGCCCGGAGGCCCGCCGTGCATGCCGGCATTCCCGCGTCCAGCCACGCGCACACGCGAGCCGCTCTGCGCGCCGGGCGGAATGCGCACATCCAGAGTGTCCATGCGGGCCACGCGCCCTTCGCCGCCGCAATTGCGGCAGACGCTGTGCAGCTTTCCACTGCCGCCGCACCGCGAGCACGTCACCTGGAAACGCATCTTGCCGCTAACCTGCGTCACTTGTCCCGAACCGCCGCACGTTGGGCAGGTTTTCGCATCGCCCGTCGCCGCACCGGTCCCGTGGCACACTTGGCAGGTATCCAGCCGAGTGAAGCTCAGTTTCTTCACCGTTCCGCGCATCGCTTCCGCAAAGCTGATATCGATCCCATATTCCAGGTCGTCGCCTGGCTC
The DNA here is from genome assembly GCA_050746725.1 of Candidatus Acidiferrales bacterium. Lineage (GTDB taxonomy): Bacteria > Acidobacteriota > Terriglobia > Acidiferrales > UBA7541 > Palsa-295. The sequence continues at coordinate 112,636 of JBOGMX010000007.1, forward strand.
GTGTTCCGGCCGTGCCTGCGCCGCGCTGGCTCCGCGGAAAAATTGGCTGAAGAGATCGCGGAAACTCGTGCCGCCGGCCGCGCCTCCTCCGAAATCAAATCCGCTGAAGTCGAAGTGGACGTCTTGCGGCGAAGCGCCTCCGTAACCAGCTCCTGGAGGTGGAGCTCCTCCCGGACCCGGCGTGTTAAATCCGAACTGGTCGTACATCTGCCGCTTCTTCGTGTCGGAGAGAACTTCGTACGCTTCCTGAATCTGCTTGAATTTTTCTTCCGCGGACTTATCGCCAGGATTCAAATCCGGGTGGTATTTGCGCGCGAGTTTGCGGTACGCGGCCCGGATGTCTTTCGCGGATGCTTTCCGCGGTACTCCGAGCAGTTCGTAGTAATCGGTTTTGGTCGCGGTTGCCATAGGCTTGAAATAATCTCTTTACGCACGCCGAACCTGCGGAATGGCCGGAATCCAGGTCCCCCAGCGTGTGCGCACGGAGCGGTTCGCCCTCCCCGTGCGCACCAACGACTTAATTCGGCTTCTTGCTTTCGTCCACGTCCACGAACTCAGCGTCCACCACATCGCCTTGTCCGTGCGGAGGAGCATTCTCGCCGGGCGTGCTCGCGCCGCCCTCGCCGCTCGGCCCACCAGGACCGCCCGGTCCGCCCGCGCCCCCCGCCGCAGCCTGCGCCTTATAGAGCGACTCGCCCAGTTGGTGCAGAGCCTTCGTAAGACTGTCCGCGGCGGAATTCAGCTTCTCGAGTCCGCCTTCGGAGAGTGCTCGACGCGCTTCCTCCAGAGCTTCCTCGCAGGCCTTCACTTCGGCCTCGGGCAGCTTCTCGCGGTTCTCCTTGATCAGCTTCTCGCCCTGGTACACCAAATTGTCGAGTTTGTTGCGCGATTCAACTTCCGAAAGCCGCGCTTTGTCCTCGTCGGAGTGCGACTCGGCTTCCTTGCGCATCCGCTCCGCTTCGTCCTTGCTCAAGCCGGTGGACGCGGTGATGGTGATCTTCTGCTCCTTATTTGTCGCTTTGTCCTTCGCCGAGACGTTCAAGATGCCGTTAGCGTCGATATCGAACGTCACCTCCACCTGCGGCAATCCACGCGGCGCGGGTGGTATCCCCATTAAGTGAAACTTCCCAAGCGAGCGGTTGCCGCTGGCCACAGGCCGTTCACCCTGCAGCACGTGAATTTCCACCGACGTCTGATTGTCCGACGCCGTCGAGAACGTTTCCGATTTGCGCGTCGGAATGGTCGTATTGCGCGGGATCAGGACCGTTGTTACGCCGCCGAGCGTCTCGACGCCCAGCGAGAGCGGCGTCACGTCCAGCAGCAGAATGTCCTTCACCTCACCGCCCAGCACGCCGCCTTGAATGGCTGCGCCCACCGCCACCACTTCATCCGGGTTGACGCCCTTGTGGGGCTCTTTCCCGTTGAAGAGGTTTTTCACGATATCGACCACGCGCGGGATGCGCGTCGATCCGCCGACCAGGACGATTTCGTCTATCTTGTCCGCGGTCAATTGCGCATCGCTCAGCGCCCGCTTTACCGGTTCGACCGTCCGTTGCAGCAAATCTTCCATTAGCTGCTCGAGCTTCGATCGCGTCAACTTCTGCTGCAAGTGCTTCGGCCCGGATTCGTTCGCGGTGACGAATGGCAGATTGATCTCCGTCTCCATCAGCTGCGATAGCTCGATCTTGGCCTTCTCGGCGGCTTCTTTGAGCCGCTGAATGGCCATCTTGTCCTTGCCCAGATCGATGCCTTGTTCTTTCTTGAATTCCGCCACCATCCAATCGACGATTCGCTGGTCGATGTCGTCTCCGCCGAGGTGCGTGTCCCCGTTCGTGGACTTCACTTCCACCACGCCTTCGCCCACCTCGAGGATGGAAATATCAAACGTCCCGCCGCCCAGGTCGTAGACCGCGATCGTCTCTTCCTTCTTCTTGTCCAGCCCATACGCCAGCGCCGCCGCCGTCGGCTCGTTGATGATGCGCAGCACCTCCAGCCCTGCAATCTCGCCCGCCTGCTTAGTGGCTTGCCGCTGGCTGTCGTTAAAATATGCCGGCACGGTGATGACCGCTTTCGTCACTTTTTCGCCGAGGAAATCTTCGGCGGCGGACTTCAGTTTTTGAAGGATCATGGCCGAAATTTCGGGAGGGCTATACGTCTTGCCCGCGATTTCTACGCGCGCATCGTCGTGCGGCCCCTTTACCATTTTGTAGGGGATGCGCTTGAGTTCATCCTGCACTTCGTCGTAGCGTCGTCCCATGAATCTCTTGATGGAATAAACTGTGTTTTCAGGGTTGGTGATTGCTTGCCGCTTGGCCACCTGGCCAACCAGACGCTCTCCGGCCTTCGTGATGCCCACCACCGAGGGGGTGGTCCGTGCGCCTTCCTGGTTCGGGATGACGACCGGTTCGCCACCCTGCATAACGGCCACCACGGAGTTGGTCGTTCCCAGGTCAATGCCAATAATCTTGCTCATGGAATCCGCTCCTAAACTAAGCTGTTACTGGTCCCGCGCCAGATTGCTTCCGCCGCGTACCAACAGATGTTACGACTTGAGTGTCTTATTGTCAAGTTGTTTGATATTAGCAGTATGTTGCCATTTTTCAGCTACTTGCGAGGGCAAATAACATTGTTTCTTCCAGGAGATAACGACCCGGATTAGAAGGCGTTCCGCCACCCGGCCACCCATAATGAAGGGACTGCGTGGCTGCGGCAGCGGATTAGAGTTCCGCATGCCGCCGCCCGGCAGTGTCACCGTTCGGGGAGGCGCGCGCTCCTACATCTCGACAGCTTTGTGAAGGGAGCACGCGGCTGCGATCGGCATGGATTAAGGCATCGACGTTCGTTTCGCCACGCTCTTGAGCATGCACCGTGGTTGGTGCCTCGGTTCGAGCGGATACGTCAGCGATCGGTTTGCTCATTTAGCGGCAACGCGCGACCTCGTGGATTGGTAAGCGTGGCGCGTCAAATGCGCCGCATTGGTGGCGAACCCGTGCGTTATTCGACGCATCCTAATATGAAGGGCGGCGTTGCCTGTTTCGTGGTTGACGATCCAACATCTCAAAGCACGGCTGGGCATTTCGCGTTAGAATCCACGTTTGCCGGTGCGCGGTCAGTAGCGTTCGAGGGAGGCGCCATTGCAACATCGAGATAATTCGCAGCAGGGAATTCGCGGCCATTGGCCGGCGTGGATCTGGAAGTCGGCGGCCGCCCTCGCCGTGCTCTCGATCGTTGTCCTGGGCGCGACGCTTCAGGCTGCGCCCCGCGTCGCCGCAGCTCGAGTGAGTGCGCTCATTCCTACGGGTCAGGCCCTCGAGACCTACGGCTCCAGCAGCGCCCCGATTACCATGGTCGTCTTCACCGATTACCAATGCCCCTCTTGCCGCGCGCTCTATGAAAACACGTTGCGCCCCATGATCAACGACTACGTCGCCTCCGGTAAGGTCTACCTCGTCCACCACAATTTCCCTCTGCCGCAGCACAAATACGGCTACGAGGCCGCCCGCTGGGTCTATGCCGCCGCGCGCATAGGAGAGTTCGCCAATGTGGAAGCGGCTCTGTACGACAATCAGGATTCCTGGGCTGCGGATGGCGACATCGCAAAGTATGTATCGGCGGCAATGCCAGCATCCGAATTTCGGCGCGTCGAAAGGCTGATGAAGGGCTGCTCTTTCACTGATGCCCCGGGAACCTGCCCCCTGGACTCCGCCATCAACGCCGATCGCGCCTTGGGCGAAGAGATCCCCGTGCAGGCCACGCCCACGTACGTCATCGTTTACAAGGGCCACCGTCTGCCCGCTGCAAATGGCGCGGTTTCCTGGCCCATCCTGAAGCAATTTTTCGATTCGCTGCTCAGCCAGTAGGCGCGTCAATCCTACATGGACGCGCTCGGCATATTTCTGAATTGGCTCGCGGAGTGGGGTGTTGTTTTCGTTATCGGCGACGCGATTGCCGTCTGCTGCGCGCGGAATCGGGCGCAGCGCCGGTCGCTGGTGCGTGTGCTCCTAATCACCGGCGGCATTGTCCTTGGATCGATCTTTCTAGCCGCCGCTTACGGCAAGCTCAAACCGATCGCAGGATTCCCGTGGAGCTGGGCGTCGATGAAGACGTCCATCGCCCTCTTCGCAATGCAGGTGGAATCCTACCACCTGCTTTCATCCAGCGGCGCAAACCTCGTCGCGCACACCCTGCCTTTTGTGGAGCTTTGTCTCGGCCTCTGGCTGATCAGCGGGATCTGGCGGCGCTACTCGTCGCTCGTGGCGTGCCTGGCGTTTGTTGGTTTCATGATCGCGATTTACTCGGCGTACCGGCGCGGGCTGAAGATCGATTGCGGCTGCGGCGTCGGCCCTCCCGAACAAGCCGGACCCACCGCGCTTCTGCGCGACGGCGTGCGGTTCCTGCTGCCGGCGCTGATCGTCACCACTGGCGCCTTCTGGCTCCGCAAACAACGCGTGTCTCCTCCCACGCAAACTCCTGAGCCCGCCCCGGCCGCCAGATAAATTCATCAAATTTGAATGAGTTGCCCGGCCTGGATGGCACTTCGATACCGTGGCGCGCAAGGTTTTTGCCGGGTGAAGACGCGACGGCGAGCTGCGAGCGCGCGGCGATCAATCGCCGTTGGATGTTTCCGTCGGGCGGATGCGCCGCAGGTACGGCCAAGGATTTACGGGTGTGTTGTAAATGCGGATCTCGTAGTGCAGGTGCGGGCCCGTGGAACGCCCGCTGTCGCCTTCATAGCCGATCACGTCGCCGGCCTTCACACGCATGCCGGGCTGAACGTTGAATCCGGAAAGATGCCCATACCATGTGGTGACGCCAAACCCGTGGTCGATCACGACCAGCCGTCCGTAGCCGCCATCGAGGCCCGCTTTGGTTACGATTCCATCGGCCGTCGCGCGGACCGGATCGCCGTAGTGCGACGCAATATCCAATCCCGGATGGAACGCTCCTTCGCCGCTGAACGGGTCCATCCGCTCGCCGAAATATGCAGTGATGCGTCCTACCACGGGCCACAGCGTCGGCACGACGCCCAGTGCGCTCAGTTGCGATGCGGGCAGCATGCGCGCGCCGCCGTTCGTCATCGCCACGGCCGTCGCGTTCTTTTCCAGGTAGCTGAAGGCGTCCACGGATTCCTGAAAATCGGCGTCCGGCTCGGGCTGATCGCTGTTCAGGTTAAAGGGCGTCGCATGAAAACGCGTGATGCCGTACGTCATGGCCACTTCGCTGGCCAGCGACTGCAACGAATCGAGCCGCTTGGTGGTGTCTTTCACCTGCGTTTGCAGCGTCGCATACTGCTGCTTCAAATCTTCCTGTTCGTGCCGCAGCGAATTGTACTTCGCCGCTTTCCACAACATCCGCGAATACGATCCCATGCCCGCCACGATCGTCACGCCCCCCACAACCGCAAGCAGCACAAGCAGCTGAAGGAAATACACGGGCACGCGCACACGTCTCATGTCGCCGGAGGCGCTCGACGCAATAAAAAACGTGTACGATTTTCCCTTCATCTTTGAGTTCTCGACCGAGTGATGCGTACAACGGCTGGGATGAGGGCGCTCGCCCTAAAATGCGCCTCACCGCGACTGCTACCATGGAACTGAAACCTAGAGTCTGAACCGCGAGCTTTGGTTCGAAACTCGGGCATTCTAGTGGCCGTCCGCTAGGGCGTCAACTGCTATCTGCCGCGCCGATCGCTACTCCCTCCGCTCGCTTCCGCGTGCGCGGGAACCTATAATCCACACGAGCAGGCCCACATAGAACTCTAGCCTAATTTGGGACCAGCCGACAACTGTACTGAAGGACAGGTATGGACTCGGAAGATCAACTGATCGATCGCATCTCCAAATCCTTGCCCGCCATCACCGGCAAGCGAACTGCCGCCGGCGATCCGCGCAATCTGGCATCGCTGGGGATCGGCGACGATGCCGCCATTCTCTCTCCTGGGGGCAAGCTCGATTGGATTGTGACTTGCGACGCCTTCATCGAAGGCGTCCACTTCCTGCGCGACCTGCACCCTGCGGACTCGGTTGGCTACAAGTCGCTCGCGCGCGCTGCGAGCGACGTTGCCGCCATGGGCGGCACGCCTCGAACATTTCTGCTGACGCTCGCGGTGCCCCAAGATTGCACGGGCAGATGGCTCGATCGGTTTCTCGCTGGCATGCGGCGCGCCGCGCGCGCTCTTGACGTGCGCTTGATCGGCGGCGATACCACCCGCACGCCGCAAATCTTCATCAGCATCGCCGTCCTCGGCGAAATAGCGCGCGGGCGCGCGGTCACACGTTTCGGCGCGCGTCCCGGCGATTCGATCTATGTCAGCGGGCGCCTAGGTCGCGCCCATCTCGGCCTGGAACTTCTGCGCCGCGGCATTGCTAGCGCGAAGCGCGGCTGCAACGCGTCGAGCGCGCTCCTGCAGCTGCATCTTTATCCCGAGATTCGCGTGGAATTGGGCGCGTGGCTCGCCAGGAATCGAATTGCCTCGGCGATGATGGACATCTCCGATGGCCTCTCGACCGACCTGGCGCGCCTGTGCAAAGCGAGCGGCGTTGGCGCGACGATCGATTCGCAGCGCGTTCCGTGCGTGCAAATTCCCGAGCGCATCGCGCGCCGCCTCACACAAGCGAGCGGGAATGCTCTGCAAATGGCGCTGCAGGGCGGCGAAGATTACGAGTTGCTGTTCACGGTGCCGCGCCGCAACGTCTCTCGCCTGAGCGGCGCGCCGGGGTTTTCACGGCTCGCCGCCATCGGCGAAATTACGCGGGAACGAAAGGTTTTGCTTGTCAATCAGGAAGGCCACTCGCGCCCGCTTCGGCCCGCCGGCTGGGACCCATTTCGCGCGCGCAATTTGTAGCAGCGATTTAGTGCGCCGTCGCCGACGCGGGCAGGGCCGGTGCCGGCGCAGGAGGAACTTTCGCTTTCGGCAGCGGCTGCGCCGGAGGATGTTTCTGCCCAGGCGCGGGAGCCGCAGGCTGCGGCTCGCTCACCGGCGTGAATCCCTGCTCGGCGGCGTCGGCCGGCGGCGCTTCGTCGAGCGTGTCCACTTCCACGGCGTGCTCCGGCGCTTGCTGTTCGAGCGGCACCACGTTGGGGAACTGCTCCACCGACTTGCCCTTCAGAGCCTTCTCCATGAACTCCAGCCAAATCGGCAGCGCCGCGCGCGCGCCGGTTTCCTTGTCGCCCAGCGAGATCGCCGGATTATCGTTGCCCACCCAAACACCGCAGGTGAGCCGCGGTGTGAATCCGATGTACCACGCGTCGGTGAAATTATTGGTGGTGCCGGTTTTCCCCGCCGACGGCCGGCCCAGCGCCTTGGCGCGCACGCCGGTCCCGAAATTCACCACGTCCTCAAGCATCGCCACCATGGTGCGCGCCACGGACGTCGGAATCACGTCCGTCACCGCCGGGCGGTGCTCCTCCAGCAGCGAGCCGTCGTAGGTGCTGACGCGCCGAATGTCGTACGGCTCGATGTGAATGCCGTCGTCCGGAAACACGGTGAACGCCGACGCGTGCTCGATCAGCGTCAGATCGGCCGCGCCCAACGCCAGAGGGAGATACGGCGGCAGCGGGCTCACAATCCCGAACTTGCGCGCCAGCGCGATCACATTTTGGATGCCCACGTGATTCAGCAGACGCACCGCCGGCACGTTGCGCGAATCGGCCAGCGCGCGCCGCAGCGTGATGCGCCCCTCGAATTTGTCGTCGTAATTGTGCGGCGAATAATCGGTGTTGCCCACGCGATACGTCACCGGCTCATCCAGCACGGTATCGAACGGCGTGGCGCCCTGCAGCAGCGCCTCGCTATAGACGTACACCTTGAACGAGCTGCCCGTCTGCCGCATGGCTTGCGTGGCGCGGTTGAATTTCGAAAGCGCGAAGCTGTACCCGCCGACCATCGCCTTGATCTCGCCGGTCGAATTGTCGATGGCGATTAGCGCCGCTTGCGCCGCGGGAATCTGTTCGAGCTGCACGTCCGCCGCATCTCCGCTGGTCGCATTGATGTGGACGTTCACCAGATCGCCCACCTTCAAAATATCCGACGGCGATTTGAAGCCGGTCCATGCCATGTCCGCCGGGGTCAGCTTGGCGCGGTAGCGCCCGATTTTGATCTCCGCGTACGAAGGCTTCACCTTCGTTACCAGCCCGGTGACGTATTCGCCCGCGTCGATCGACCCGTCCCAATCGGTGCTGCGATATTTCGCCAGCGTGCCCAGATGATCGCGCAGAATATTGGGCAGATTGCCGCGCCAGCCACGACGCCGGTCGTACTCGTGCAGCCCGTCGCGTAGCGCTTCGTCGGCGGCCTTCTGCATCTTCACATTCAGCGTGGTGTAGACGCGCAGCCCCTCCTCGTGGACCGCCGCCGTCCCATAGGTGTGCTCCAGGTACTCGCGAATGTCCTCGATGTAATACGGCGCCAGATTGTCGCGTTGCGGCTCGATGTGCAGCCCCAGCGGCAGCTTTTGGTCGGCTTCTTCCTGCGCGCGCGTGATTCTGCGGTCTCGGTACATCAGGTAGAGCACCAGATTGCGCCGCGCCAGCGCGCGCTGCGGATGAAGCACCGGCGAATAGTAGGGACCGCGAATGATGGCCGCCAGCATCGCCGCTTCCGGCAGGTCGATCTGGTTCAAATGCTTGCCGAAATAAAATTCGGACGCAGCCTCGAACCCGTAATTTCCCGCGCCCAGGTAAATCTGGTTGCAATACATGGTGAAGATCTGCGCCTTGGTGTAGTGGCGCTCGATTTCCAGGGCGAGGATGGTTTCCTGCAGCTTGCGGCGCATGCTGCGGTCCGCGCGATTCAGGAAAAGCCCGCCGGCCAGCTGCATCGTCAGCGTGGACGCGCCTTCCACCGGGCGCCGCGCCAGCATGTCCGTCCACGCCGATTCCAGCACGCGCGGAAAATCCACGCCCCAGTGCTGCTCGAAATGCTGGTCTTCGGTGCTGATGATCGCTTCGCGCAGGATCGCGGGAATCTGCTCGTAGGTCACCAGGATGCGGCGCTGCAGGGAGAACGTGCCGATCAATTGCCCGTTGTCGGAGAAAAGCTGCGTCTCCGTGATGGGGCGGTAGTTTTCCAGCGCGTGAATTTCCGGCAGGTCGCTCGAATACACAAACAGAAGCCCGGCCGCCGCCCCCACCCCAATGGCGCACAGCACCAAAAATCCGAACACGAGCCGACCGAAGAGAGTGGTGTCCCCAATCCTCATCGTCGCCCGGTAAAATCGCTCCGCCATCGTGCCCGTATTTTACCGCATCGCGCGCGCTTGGCGCGGTCTTCGCGTGGCACAGTTGCCTCGGCGTGTTCGAAAAAGTACGTGCGGCGCGGTGGCTCGCCCACGCGATGCGGACGAGTACGACTTGAAAATATGGATGTGACGGGACGTTCCGCCCCTGCGCGTACGTCGGCGTTTGCTTTCTACCACTTACGTGTGTTTCAGGTCGAGTGACTGTTCCGCCCCTGCGCGCGAAATTCAGGGCGGAAGCATGCGCAGAGTTCGGGCGGATGAAGGACGAAATGCGAGCAGAACCATGCACCGGGACGTTCCGGGTCAGGAGGGTCGCGGTCGTGTGTTTTCTATGACTTACGTGTGCTTTGACTCGATTGCCTGTTCCGGGTGAAACGGGCACAGGTTGCGGAGCGGGGAAGCGCGGAATCGGGGAGGCAAAGAAACGGCGACGCGGGGAGACGGAATTGTTCCTTCGGCTGGGAGCCGTCGGGTTGTCGACCGCATTTTCGTCCGCGCGTAACATCACAGATCGACGGTAGCAAATTGGGGGTAGAGGTTTCTACTGGTCGGAAGTACAGGATAAAGTACAGGTCTTGTTAAGCGCAGTCACTTGGACGGCGGCGGCGAATTGTGCCTCCGCTTGTTTGGCATTGAAGGCGTTGCTTTTGAGGGGACGCAAAAGTTCCCTGCGTTGCAATTCTTCGATGCGCGGTTATATTATTTCGGCGATGGCTTCTCACACGTGCGGTTTTCGTTTCGAATGCGACATGGCAGAGCCGCTCATAGACCATATTCGGGATTGCTTCGATCTGAACTCCGGCGAACGCGCGCGACTTCTTAGGGAGCCGACAATCGGTTCGGTTATACCCGATATGTTGTTTGGCATCTGGTCCGGGGAGATGCCGAAATGGCGCGGGCTTAATTCCGTTTCGCGACACGTGTTGGCTTGGCTGGCGGAAAGGAAATTCGCAGCAAGCGAGGCTCAGCTTTGCGAGAGCCTTTTCTTGAATAAATGCACGGCATCGTCGGCGGTAACGCGGTTGGAGCAAGTTGGCGCCGTTGTCAAGCGCGACTCTGGAGAATTGTTCCTGCGGCCGCAGTTCGACGTTTTGGGCGCGGCTCGCCTGATTGCGATCGAGATGAAGCTGAAGAGATGGCGGGAGGCTTTAGATCAGGCCATTGCGTATCGCAGCTTTGCCGATGAGGTGCATGTGGTGATGGACGGTGCCCAGGTTCGCATCAGTGATTCTGCGAGGGACGCGTTTGTTTCAAGCGGCGTCGGCCTGATTTTGCACTGCGATTCGGGTTTTCTTCGCGAGGTTCCTGCCTGCCGTGTGATGCCAGCGCCCTCTGTTGATCGATTGTTCGCGCTAACGAAACTTACCTCTGGGCCCTACTGTTTGGCGTAATTGCGCCAGCCGTCAAAGACGTCTCGCCAAACTTTCTGGTGCTGCGTATCTGTCGATTGGCTGGCAAGCCCTTTTCTGTTGACGGTTTCGGCAAGATTGACGGCGGTTTCGAGCCATTGCGTGATCCAGTCTCGCTGCCGTTTCTTTGGCATCGTTGTAACCTTCTCCCCGTAGTCGGAGACGAGTTCGAGGTAATGCTGCTGGGCGGCTGCGCAGTTGCTTTGAGCGTACCGCCATTCCGGAACGTCATCTGGTGTTTTGCCTTGTTTCAACGCTTTCCGGAGACCGTCGTCTGCGATTGTGGGGGTCATGAGCTTGTCGGCTAGCCCCGAGCGATGTATCGCTGCAAGGTCGTTTTTGAGACCGATATCCCCTGCGAGCGCAAGGCTGTGGTAGCGGGGATGAGCCCTGCCCGTCTTTGCCCTGAGGCTGAAACGCCGCTGTGTTAGGTAGTAGCCGCTCGCCCATGCTTCAGCGCCTGCCGATTCGGCTACTAGGCCGAAAGTTCCAACGTAGTTCACGATAGCTCGCTTTTTTGCGCCTCTGTGAAGGTCATCGATGATAGTTAGGAGAGAAGCGAGTGGGTCCTTCTGATTCCAGAAGTAATTCTCCGGGTCGGACTGTTCGACGACGATGTAGGCGCCGGAAAGTTCGTTGCGCGTCGCAACGATGTTTGAGAAGGAATGTACGAGGGGATTCCTCAGGGGTGGCACATGCAGGACCGCCTCTGACAATGCGATTGTAGCGAGCACCGGCTTTGTCACGGCGAACTCCTTGCAGGCTTGTAGGCCCGCGTCGATCCAGCGCGTTTCGGGTTCCAGTGTTTGGTCGTCCATAGTCGTGAGCGGTGCGGCGAGAATGACGTCTTGCCACCCGGTGTTTAGCTGAAACTCCACTGCTGCACGTGCGGCTTTTCGTATGTCCGCAATGTGGGTTGGCACCTGTCGAGTCCACATCGAGACCAGCGTCGGCTTGTACTGTTTTTTCCATTTTGTGCGGTTCCCATGAATCCCGGACTCGTACTTCGGCACCCCGGCGCCGTGGAACCAATGATAAGCGCCAAGCTTGGCCACGGTGTCGGAGTCAAGCGCCGGATCAATACTCGCCATGTAAAGTTGTGGGTCAAGGGATCGTGATTCTAGGTGAGGATGGCTGCCAAACTTTCTTCTGTTGATGTCCACGGCCGATATGGCGGACGCCGCTACAATCGATCCGGGTATTGGTGTCGTGGTGGGTGAAATTTTGAATTTGAAACGAGCGTTGAAGAGATACAAGTTACCTCGCATTCAGAAGCACTTTAAGTTTGGCGCTAAGCTCCTCGATGCGCGGGCGAAAAGCCGCGCGCTGCTGCAGCATCGATTCGATAATTTCTCGACTCTCTTGACATACGTTTGGGATGAGGGCGGCAACCGGAACGTGGGAAGCCAAGAGTCTGTACTGATCTCCGTTAGTAGGGTGGTGCCCTAAGAGGCATTCGAGCATAACGACGCCTAGGGCAAATACATCCGACGCGCTCGTCAGGGCGTGCTCGCCGCGGCACTGCTCGGGGGATAGGTATCCGATGGTTCCGAACGTGGTCCCCGGCGCCGTGATTGTCGAGTTGCCCAGATGGCGTGCTCCGCCAAGATCTATGAGCACTGCATGCCCATCTGACGCCAGCATGATGTTTTTGGGTGCGATGTCGCGGTGCACGATTCGGTGGGACCAGAGAACGTCGACTGCCGTTGTGACGTCGTGCGCTGTCTGCAAGGTCTCGCGCTCGGATAATGGGCCTTTCCCGATTGTCATATCGAGGGGCTCGCCCTCGATGAAGCGCCAAGCGATGTATCGCACGTCGCTTCCGAGGATTGTGATCACGCCATCCTCTAGGAGATCGGCAAGCGCCGGGTGCCGTATGTTCTTCGCGGCTCTAATTTCTCGCTCTACTCGTTCGTCCTGTCTCGGGTCGAGGTGCAACTTCAGTGCTATGTCGTCTTTGCAGGTTTTCCCGGCCTCATCTCTGGTCCGTGCGGCCCGATAAACAGCGCCTTGTCCTCCGGTCCGGAGTTCTGGGCCGAGGGTGTACCGCCCGCCGAGGGCTGCCTCGACCTCAGCCGGATTGAAGGGATTGGCCGTCATCTAAGCCTTTTGGTGTTAGGTCTTTCAGGAGGTGACGTTAGCGCGCTAACTGGGGCCACCCAGGCGCGAGCACGCTCGCTCACTTCCGTTTAAATTACGCGGAGTTCTCGTTCCATACTTTACAACATCTCGATCGGATGTTGTAGCGGCGACCTTGAGCCTGCTGCGGGACAGGTACCGTGCGTGCTTGCTACTTGATCCCGAGCAGCTTGCAGGCGTTTTTGAAGTAGATGGCTTCGCGATCGGCGCGGGAGAGATCGAGGGCGTCGATGGCGCGAATGGTTTCGCGGATGTACATGGGGCCGCCTTCGGGATCGAAGGGCGCGTCCGAAGAGAACAGCACGTGGCCGACGCCGTAGAAGCTGATGGCGCATTCGAGCGCGGCCTTCGAGCCGAACGTAGCGGTATCGGCGTAGAAAAACTTCTTGAAATATTGCAGATGCGGCAGCTTCAGCTCCTTCAGCAGCCCGGAGTAGTCGGTGTCCGAGGTGCGCTTGCCGAGCTGGCTCCAGCCGGCGCCGACGCGTCCTTCGAAGAAGGGAACCATGCCGCCGGCGTGGTGAATGATGAATTTCAGTCCGGGCATCTCGTCGAGCATTTTGGAGAACACGATGCGCGCCTGCGCGGCGCTCGATTCGTAGGGCCAGCCGAAAGTCCACCAAATTTCGTAGAGCGATTTCTGCTCGGTGGAGAAATCCGGAATATTCGCGGTGCGCGAGGGATGAATCCAGATGGGCTTGCCGAGCTTTTCCATCTCCTGAAATACGGGGCGGAATTCCGGCGCGTCCAGCGATTTGCCGGAGACGTTGGCGGGAATCTGAATGCCGCACGCGCCCAATTGACGAATCGCCCGGCGCGCTTCGGCAACGGCGCCTTCGGGATCGCGCATGGGCACGGAGGCGATGAAGCTCGGAAAGCGTTCCGGATATTTTTGGCACAGCTCGGCCATGCCGTCGCTGCCCAGGCGCGCGAGTTCGCGCCAGTCTGCGGGCGCGCCGACGGCGTCCGGCGGCGGGGAAGCGAGCGAAAGGATTTGCTGGTAGCCCGGAAATTTGTCCATCACTCGGAAGCGAATGTCGAGGTTGGTCATCATCGGGACGGCTTCGCTGCGGCGGTGCATGTCTTTCATCTGACCGGCGGTTCGCAGCAGCTTTTCGTGAAACGCTTTCGGCCAGATGTGCGTGAAAATGTCGAGCTTCCGCATGACGCTCTTGCTGCTACTGCCGCGAGATTTGCGGGCGCGCGCTTTCAATTGGATTTTCCTCGCTCGTGTCGGCATGTGTGTTCCACCCCCTCCGGTGCGATTCGATCGTTGCCCTCAACTGTCGATGCTGAATGCTGTGCCGGCCTGAAGGCCGGCGCTACACGACCTAGCTTTTATGTAGCGCCGCGCTTCAGCGCGGCACGTATGGCTCGCATCATCGCCATTCGTCGGCGGTTTCGTTGCGGCCGATATACATACCATTCCATTCGGGATGCTCGCCCGCGGCGATTTCCACGCAGCGCTGGGCGCATTTTTCGAGCATCACGTCCGAGCCGGGCATCGCGATCATTTTGCGCAGATTCGCGACCATTTCCGGCATCCAGCGCTGCGCGTCGGGCGAATTGATGGTGTGCTCGGCCATTTGCGTGATGGCGCTGCCGGGATCGACGGCCACGGCGGTGATGCCGCAATCCTTCGTTTCGGCGGCCAGGAACTGCATCAGCCGCATCTGCGAAGTTTTGCCCAGGCAATAAGCGGAAAGATTCGGCGTGGACATTTTTCCGCGCGGCGAGCAGATCGTCATGATGCAGCCTTCGCGGCGCTCTTTCATCCCCGGTAGCACGGCGCTGATGTAAAGAAACGGCGCGCGCAAATGGACGGCCTGCGCCGCCCACCACTCGTCGGGATCGACCGCGCCGATGGGGCCGAACGGGCCGGGCAATCCGGCGTTGCTGACGAGGATCGAGACAGGACCGAAGTGGCGCTGCGTTTCGTCAACCACGCGGGAGACGTCGGCGCGATTGGTGGCGTTACCGGCGATTGCCATGGCCCTACCGCCGCGCGATGCGATCTGCGCGACGGTTTCGTCGAGCTGAGAGTGCGTGCGCGAAGTGACGGCGACGGCGGCGCCTTCTTCGGCGAAACGCATGGCGATGGTTTTCCCGAAACCGCTGCCCGCGCCGGTGACGATGGCGACTTTACCTGCGAGCAGTTTCGACATGCTCGCGAGGCGATGGCGTGTAATCGAGCTCTTCCGCCGTAACCCAGTTGCCGTGCACCTGATTGCGCAGCCGCAGCGGGAGATGCGCGGTGGCGATCGGGCCTTTTTCGACGTGCTCGGCTTCGAAGACCAGCAGATCGGAAAGCTGCGTATCGTGCAGGTCGGCGACCAGGGCGAGATAGCCTTCGTGGCCCGGCACGCGCGACGGAATGTGGACCTCTTCCTGAACCGTCACGGGACGGTTGGAGTGCCACGATTTCAGCTTGCCGCTTTTCACTTCCAGGCGGCTGAGCGTATTGAATCCAATGCCGACAGGCCCAACCATCTGGGGCGCGCCAGCCTCGGGATCGAAGCGCTCGTAATAACCGATGGAGTAGTCGTTCATGTGAACTTTGTTGGCGATGCGCGGGAAATCGCCGGCGGGCGCGAGGTTGTATTCCTCGAATTTTTCGCCGGGCTTGGACATGTCGAATGACCAGCGGACGACGCGGCCCCAGCGCACGTCCTCCGCGGTCGGATGGATGTGATTCGTTTCCAGCATGAACGGGAAGGGCGCGTATTTGCTGATGCCGAAATCGAGGTGCACGAATTTCCCTTCCGTGTAGGCGTTCATGAAATGAAAGGCAGAGCAGGAGGGATAGCGGAACCAATGCATGTCCTTCACGCTGCCATCGCGCGGCATGATGCCGATGTGCGTTTCCTCTTTCGGATCGCAGGCCCAATGCGCGCCGCCGGCTTTGAGGCGGTCGAGGTCGCAGGTGGTGGGGAACACCGGGAAAATGGCGTGCTCCTTGGTGACCGCGAAATCGTGCATCAGCGAAACGTACGGCACCTGGAACCATTCTTCCTTCACGAGCTGACCTTCTTTATCGGCAACGCAGTAGGAGACGTCGCGCGTGGCCAGGCCGCTGGCTTCGTAGCCGAAAAAGTAGAGATCGCCCGAGTCTTCGTCGAGGCGGGTGTGCGCGGTCATGGTCTGGCTTCTGAGTTTTCCACCGTAGTTGTAGGCGCCGATGGTTTCAAGCGTTTCGGGATGAAGCTCCATGGCCCAGCCGTCTTCCTTGAGCGCGAGGAGCCGGCCGCCGTGGAAAATCGGCGTGGTGTTGCTGACGCAGCGGCTCACCCCTTTCGCGAGAGGATCGTCGGTGTAGGGATTGCGGTACAGGCCGAAAAGGCCGCGACGCGCTTTGCGATCGGCTTTCAGGCGGTCGGTCATGATGTAGCGCATGCGGAAATCGACGTGGCCGTCCTCGAACTTGAACGAGCTGATCATGCCGTCGCCGCTGAGGTAGGTATCGCGGCCAAGCCGCGGCGGATATTGCGGATCGGGAATGGTGCGGAACCACGAGCCGCTGATTTCCTTCGGCAGATTGCCTTCGACAACCAGATCGTAAATGTCGCATTCGACGCGCATCGGCGCGTTGAAACCTGCGTAATCGAAACCTTCGGGGAACTTAGTGGTCATGCTTGCTCACCTCTCGCGATTTTGCTGATGATACCGCGCTGCGCGGATCACGCTAACTACAATTCTACTTGAAACAGCGGCCCGTGACTGGATGCGGATAGTGGAACGGCAGAACATCCGTATCGGGCCAGAGAACCGGCTTCGGATCTTCCAGCTCGTCCGGACCGACTGGGTCGGCCGGGTACGTTGTGGAGAAAAATGCCACGTATTGCGACCGCGTGTGCGCCCAGCCGGTTTCGTAGTCGGCATGCCATACGGGACGATAATTCAGGATTTGAATTTTCCAGACACCGTCCTCGCACACGTAGGAATTTTCGTAGAGGCCGCCTTCCCACCACTGGCGTGTGCGGCCCACGGCGCTTTCGTGCAGGCCGGCCTGCATGTTGCAGCGGAAGCGCGCCTTCGCGGTTTTGCGATCGGGCGCCACGTCGATGATGTCCTGCATCTGCGGGTGGTCTAGAAGAAAGCCGAAGACCGGGCCGTTCTTTCCGTCGGTGAAATTCTTGCAGAATCGTTCGATATAGAGGCGGCGCACGCCCGCTTTGCCGCGAAAGATTCCGCCCATGAAACGCACTTCGCCATTTTCTGCGAAGAGGTCGACGGTTTCGTCGTAGAGGCATTTGTCGATGTAGTAGCCGTAGGCGTGCTGCAGGCGGCGAATTGCGTGCGCGTCCTCCAGAATGCCGATGTGATTCGATAGTTCCGCGACCTTTTTCTCTAGTTCGTTGATCCGCGCTTCGCTATCCACGGTGCCCGCCCTTCGCGTAATGGTCTCGCGATGCCGCTCCCGCAGAGCGTCTTCGCTAGTTAGGTCGTATCACTTTGGCGCACGGCGCGTCAACGAGTTCGCGCGGGGACGCGGAGTGCGACGGCGGTTGCGGTCCTCGATTCTGCGATTAAGCGGAGGCTTATTGGGATGCGAGGCGCGTGAACGCGAAAACTTCGCGCGGGTGATTCAGCGCGAAAGGTGGCGCGCTTTCGCGCGCGTCTCACTTACTTCGGATTCGCGTTGCACAGGCGATAACTTCAGTCGGGGCAGTATTTCTGGAGCGGCTTTTTTGACTTTGGATTCAGCTCGATGATCTTGGCGTACAACTGGGGCCAATCGTCTGATATTTCGCGGGCGTTTCGAAACTTTGCTCGGACGATACGCAGCTCACGTGTCTTACGATCTCGCTTCAGTCCTTCGAAGGTAATAGGATTTTTGAATCTGGTAACGCATTTCATATACGGCTGATGACCAGGCCAGTACCCCTTTTTGTTCCTCTTTTCGTAATAACGAAACGGTCCGACCACTTCCCATGCCTCATGAATTGCATGAGACTCGCCGTAGGAGCGGTAGATCAAAACCAAATCCCCAACCTGCGCGGCCATCGGCACATTCCACTGGGTTCGTCTATGCCCGAGGTACCTGCCATGTTGTGCATCTGCGCAGCCGGCTGAAAACACACGAGGTTCAACCCCGCAGTAGCTCTTCAGGTCGAGAATCTCCAAATGCCGAAATTCCTTGCCGCGAGATTCCCAATCGTTCTCCCAACACACGATGATATCGACGTTGTCGGGGCAGTGTCTGTGCATCTCAAAGTGGCTCGCGTAATACTCAAATTCGATTCTATAAAGCTTACCTTTTCGCCGTGCTATGCAGTCTGGACAGTGTACCTGCACATGCTCAACGCAGAACCCCAGCTTGGTAGCGAGCCGCCCAAAAAGGAGTACAACGCCTTGTTCATTTTTGGGTGCGTACGACACCCCCGAAACGCGGAGCTGTCGCCCCGTCGAATACTCTGACGACTTCCCATCCGGTTTTGAATGCGAATGCTGCATATAAGGCAGATCCGTCAAGGCGACTGCGCTGAGCGCTGCCCCGCGCATCCTGCAATTCGAACCACAACTTAAGCTCAAATTCAAACCACAAATCTAAACCAAGCGATCAGGCTTCGCTGATGAATTTGGTTACGAGGCAGGCTTCCAGGCCCTCGATGCCTTCCTCGGAGCCGTGACCACTTTCCTTCACGCCGCCGAAAGGCGATTCCGGCACGGAGATGGCGAAGGTATTGACGCCGACCATCCCGGCTTCCAGTTTTTCGCCGAGTAGCTTGGCGCGATGCGCGGAGCCCGTGAATGCGAAAGCGGCGAGGCCGTAGGGCAGGCGATTGGCTTCGCGGATCACGGCGTCAAAATCGGAGAAGGAATTGAGCACGGCGATGGGGCCGAACGGCTCTTCGTTCATGATGCGCGCGGAATTGGGAACGTCCGAGAGCACCGTGGGCGCGTAGAAATATCCTGGGCTGTGGAGACGCGCTCCGCCGGCCTGGACTTTCGCGCCATGCTGCTTCGCGTCGGCAAGAAAGCCTTCGATGGCGACGAGCCGCCGCGCGTGGATGAGCGGGCCCATCTGCGTCTTGTCGTCGAGTCCATCGCCCACAACTACGGCTTTGGCGCGGGCGGCAAAACCTTCGACGAAGCGATTGTAGATTTTTTCGTGCGCGTAGAAGCGCGTGGGTGAAACGCAGACTTGTCCGGCGTTGCGATATTTCGCCGCCACGCACGCATCGAGCACCTGGTCCACATCCACATCATCGAAGACAATCACCGGCGCGTGGCCGCCCAGCTCCATGGTGGTGCGCTTCATGCCTTCCGCGGCGAGCTTCATCAAATGCTTGCCCACGGGAATCGAGCCGGTGAAGGAAATTTTACGAATGATGGACGAGGCCAGCAGATGAGTGGAAATTTCCGCGGGCACGCCGAAGACGATCGACAGAACATTTTCGGGCAGGCCCGCTTCCATCAGGCAACGCGCCACGGCGAGCGCCGAAGCCGGAGTTTCTTCGGCGGGCTTCAAGATGACCGAGCAGCCCGCGCCCAGAGCAGCGCCGATTTTTCGCGCGGGATTGCCAAGCGGGAAATTCCACGGCGCGAACGCGGCGACGGGTCCGACTGGTTCTTTAATGATGGCTAGGCGAGTGCCGGGGGCGCGCTGCGGCAGGACGCGTCCGTAAGCGCGGCGTCCCTCTTCCGCGTACCACTCGAAAATGTTGGCGGACATTTGGACTTCGATGCGCGTCTCGGCAATGCGCTTGCCGGATTCGGTGGTGGCGATTCGGGCGGTTTCCTCCGCGCGCGAGCGGAGCAGTTCGGCGGCTTTTTTCAGGACTTTGCCGCGTTGGTCGGGGAAGACGTCGCGCCACGTCTCGAAACCCTTTTGGGCCGCTTGCAGCGCGCGGTCCAGATCGGCGGTCGTGGCGTGCGGGACGCGTCCGATGGCTTCTTCCGTGGCTGGATTGATTACCGGAGAAGTTTTGCGGTCACCGGCCGCGACCCATTCGCCGCCGATGAAGAGACCAAGTTCCGCGTAGTCCGCCGCCAGTTGCGTAGCCATTTGCGCGCTCCTCTCGTGTATGGCGGAATGATTCCACTTCGGTGTGTGGGCGTCAAGAGAACGCGGGGCGCAGACTGACACGCGCACCGAGGTGTTCGCCGCTTCGCGGCACCGAGATTCCTCGTCCTCGCCACTTCGCGCAATTTCCGCGCGAACCGAGGTACGTGGGCGCGGAAATCACGCTGCTCGTCCTCGGAATGACAGGCGCGGGGGGAGGCCGCGTGAAGAAATCATTGGAGGCACTCCGCATGGTGATGTGTTTGACTGGACAGCAGCGGCTCGATTTTGCATGATTCGCGGCATGGCGAACTCTGATGAAGGTCCGCAGCTCCCCGGCTCAGATAAGGTAATCGAGTGGTTTGGAGAGTGGCCGGATTTTCATGATGCTGAAATCATCGGTCTGATGCTGTCTCGCGTGGGCGAATCAGCCTTACGCGTATATCCTTACGCCCCGGACAAGCCAGCGACCGTCGAATTTATGTTGAGCGACATACCGGATTTAGAGCTATGGGATTTCAGCTGCCAAAACGTCATCAGCAGCTTGGGGATAACGAAAATGAAACGAGACGACGGCGAAGCCGTGTTTCGTCTAGAAATGGGTCCATGCTACGGCCTCGCGGGTCATATAGATGCCAAGCAGATTCGTGTTGGTCTCGTCGCAGGTAAATCGTCAGACGGGATCAGTCTGTGGTGAGAAGCGGCTCAGTTCGCGCCGGGCGAACCGCGATACATGCGATACGGCGGTCCTGCGCCCGGCGCGCTCTGATGTTGGCTACGAAATGATTTCCGTGGGGTTGGTGACGGCCATGCGGCGGACGTCGGCGGGCTTGAATCCGGCGTCGAGCATTTTCTGCGCGAACATGGCGAAGCCATCGGCGATGGGCGGATTGATGGTTTGGCCGAGGTCGGTGGAGAGGAAGATGCGCTCGGGACCGACTTTGCGAACCGCGGCGAAGTAGGTATCCCACGGCGCTTTGTTGGTATACATGGTAGTGAAGCAGTGTTCGATCATGGCGCCCATGTTGGCGACTTCGAGCTGCTCGTCCGGCGTCATGTTTTGCGACGGAAATTCGGCGTGGGTGACGACGACGCGCTTGAGTCCCATTTCCTTGGCGGTTTTTACCAATTCGCGGATTTCCTTTTTCGAGAGATGGCCGGTGGCCAAAATCATGTCGTGCTTGCCGATCAGCTCCAGGCAGCCGCGCGCGGCGGCGGTGACTTTGCCGTCGGGACCGAGGACGGAAAGCGGCGGCGGCGCGATTCCGGTGGCGGAAAGTTCGCGCTGAATTTTGGCCCAGAAGGGCAGCTTGTCCGTGGGACCGTCGGAGCGGCCAGCGGTTTCGTTGGCGGCATCGACGGTGGGCATCCAGACGATTTTGTTTCCGGAGCGGCCGGCGATTTCGAGCGCGACGGGATTGAGTCCGCCGACGCTGTGGTTCAGCGTAATGGCACCCATTGCTTTGATTCCAGGCACCGCTTTGGTGACGACCTTGGCGCGCTCGTAGGTGGGCGCGTAGTGCGACTTCAGGACGAAGCCCTTCAATTTGTGGGCGAGAAATTCTTTGGCGAGATCGAGATCGTCGATGCGGCGCGCGATCACGTCTGGCGCCACGTGGACTTGCAGGTCGTATCCGCCTTCGATTGCTTGCCAGGCCGCGTCGGTAACGCCGATGGGTGCGGCAGCCGTTTCAGTAGCCATGTTCGTTTCCCCTTTTAGTCGATGCTTCTTAAATTTTCCACAATTGCTTAATGAAGGCGAATCACCCGGCTTCCCGGTATACAGAACAGCGGCGGCAAGCCGCCGCACTCCACAAGGCTAAATCGCGGCGAAATATGAACAGGTCAGTCTGACAAGGCGGGCTGGGCAGTGTCAACTACGTTTGCGGATGCGCCAGGTGGAGCGCTGCGAGAAAAAACCAATACTTGGCGGGGATGAACTTGCGTCCTAGCAAGCCGGGGTGCGAACCGCGCACGGATTTGTGGCTCGACTAAAAGTCGAGCTCCTCAACTTCGAGAACTTCGAGCTGGCTCCTCGCGAAAGTATGGGGCGAAATTCCTTCGGCCTCTCTCTGGGCAGGGCGCTGTGAAATGTCACTGCGACAGCCCTTGGCGACAATTCCGGTGAACAGCGGCGGCAAGCCGCCGCACTCCACGGCTCGCAGCCGACGCTTACGATTCTCCGTGTTCGGCCCGTGCGCGAGCTAGAGACGACTTCGTATTCGCGCGCAGTGGCGCGCAAGGAGGTACGGGCGCAAACATGGCCGCGGGAGGCGAAGGCCTGCTATTCTCGTCGGCAAAATCGGACCATGAGAGCCGTAGACATCATTCGCAAGAAACGCGACGGGCTGGAGCTCACTCGCGAGCAGATCGAATTCCTTGTGGAAGGCGCGAGCCGAGAGACGATCCCGGATTACCAACTTGCAGCGTGGCTAATGGCGGTGGTGTTGCGCGGAATGTCTGGAGCGGAGCTGGCGGCGCTGACAGAAGCGATGCTGCATTCGGGCGAAGCGCTCGATCTTTCGACTTTGGCGGCCTCACTTGGGGAGTCGATGCCGGGCGCGATTGTGGACAAGCACTCGACGGGCGGGGTGGGCGACAAAACTTCGCTGATTGTGGCGCCGGTGGCGGCCGCGGGCGGATTGCGCGTACCGATGATTTCCGGACGCGGGCTGGGACACACGGGCGGGACGCTCGACAAACTCGAATCCATTCCTGGTTTCGATGTGAATTTATCGCTTGGGGAATTTCGCAAGGTGATCGAAGCGTGCGGGTGCGCGATTATTGGAGCGACGCCAGAAATCGCTCCGGCCGATAAGCGGCTGTACGCGCTGCGGGACGTGACCGCGACGGTGGAAAGCCCGTACCTGATTTGCGCGTCGATCATGTCGAAAAAACTGGCGGAGGGAATCGACGCGCTGGTGCTGGACGTGAAGACGGGCGATGGCGCGTTCATGAAGCGGCAGGAGGATGCGGAATATTTAGCGGAACTGATGGTGGCCACCGGCGAGCGGATGGGCAAGAAAGTTGTCGCGCTGCTTACGGATACGGAACAGCCGCTCGGGCGTGCGATCGGCAACGCGCTGGAAGTGGGGGAATGCGTCGAGGTGCTACACGGGCGGGGGCCGGAGGATGTGCGTGAGTTGTCGGTGGAGCTGGCGACGTGGATGTTTGTGCTTGGCGGGCGTGCGAACACGGCGGACAAGGGCCGAAGGCTTGCGGCGGAAACGATTGACAGCGGCGCAGCGTGCGAAAAATTCCGGGAGATGATCCGGCTGCAAGGCGGAGATGTAAGAATCGTCGATGAACCTGAGCGGTTGCCGCGCGCGAAGCGGCAGGAGATCGTGAGCGCGGAGCGGAACGGATTCGTGACGCGCATTCGCTGCGAGCAGATCGGAATGGCGAGCATGATGCTGGGCGGCGGGCGCGAGAAGAAAGAGGATGAGATCGATCCGGCGGCGGGAATCGTGCTGTCGAAAAAAGTTGGAGACGCGGTGAACGCGGGCGAGGAGCTTTGCACGGCGCATTCCAATCGCGAAGCGCGTCATGCGGAAGCGATGGAATTGCTGCGAGGCTGCTTTGAAATTGGACCGGAGCCGCCGGCGCGCGTACCGCTGGTGCGGAAGGTGATCGGCGCGGCGCGCGGGGATGCGTCGGACACGGCGGCGGCCAAAGTGGAGATGAGTCGATGAGCGGCGGCAAGCAGCGCGAGGTGGTGCGAGGTTCGGATTATGCGGCGGCGGGACGGGCGGCAAAGATCGTGCTATCAAAGACGAAACTGCGGCCTAAGATCGCCGTGGTACTGGGTTCGGGATTGGGCTCGTTTGCGGACCGGCTAGCGGGCGCGACGAAAATTGCGTATGAGGAAATTCCCGGCTTTCCGCGCGTTACGGCGATCGGACACGCCGGAAATCTGGTAATCGGCGCGCTAGGCGCCGGAAAATTGGGCGGGGTGCCGCTGGCCGTAATGCAGGGGCGCGCGCATTTGTATGAAGGCTATAGCGCGCGCGAGGTGGCGTTCCCGATGCGGGTGCTGCGGCGGATGGGAGTTGGTTCTGTGATTCTGACGAATGCCGCAGGCGGGATCGGCGAGGGCATGCGGCCGGGCGCGCTGATGTTGATCCGCGACCACATCAATTTGCAGGGCGTGAACCCGCTGGCGGGCGCCAATGACGAGAATTGGGGCCCGCGGTTTCCGGACATGACTTATGCGTACGGCGAGAAGTATCGCGCAATCGCCACGGAGGAAGCGCGCAAGCTGGGAATCGAATTGCGCGAAGGCGTCTATGCGGCGCTGGCGGGGCCGAGCTACGAAACGCCGGCAGAGGTACGCTACTTGAAAGCGATTGGCGCGGATTTGGTGGGAATGTCCACGGTGGCGGAGACGATCGCGGCGCGGCACGCGGGAATGAACGTGCTGGGGATTTCGTGCGTGACGAACGTGGCGGCAGGGCTGGGCGGAAAGGCGCTCGATCACGCGGAGGTGCTAGTGGCGGGGCAGCGCGTGCAGGATGAATTGGGGGCATTGCTTAGGGCGGTGATCCTGGAGATCGTGGCAGAAGATGAGCGCGCGACGAGCGACGGAGGTGCGCGATGAAGGAATACGAGACGCTGATTGCGGCGGCGCGGCAGGCGCGAGAAAACGCACACGCTCCCTATTCCAATTTTCGAGTGGGCGCGGCACTGCGCGCAAAATCGGGCCGGATTTACGGAGGCTGCAACGTGGAGAACGCGAGTTACGGGCTAACGTGCTGCGCCGAGCGAGTGGCGATTTTCAAAGCGGTGTCGGAAGGCGAGCGCGGATTCGATGCCATCGCGGTGGTGACGGACGCGGAGACTCTGACGCCGCCATGCGGGGCGTGCCGACAGATCATTTGGGAGTTCTGCGGCGACGTGCCAGTGATCCTGGCCGATCTGGCGGGAAATTCGGAGCGGATGAGCGCAGGCGAATTGCTGCCGCGGGCGTTCGATTCGAGGTCGATCGGCGAAGTATGATCAGCTGCCGGAGCCGCCCATCTTGCGTTTGCGGTGCAGCTTGACCGCGGAGGAGCGCAGCGTCTCCGGTACGTTTTTATTGGCGCAGAGCTTGGCGAGATCTGTGGAGGTGAGGCGCGGGAAAAGATGCAGTGAGACGTCGAGAGGCGTCTTAGGATTATTCACCAAGTGGCGCACCACCGAATAGCTCTTCATGAACGAGCGCGTCAGGGAGATGGCGCGTAGCGTTTCGCCGGGAAGGCTGCTCATCCCAGCAAAACTTTCCACTTCCGTCTCTGAAAGGCGCGGCGACTGCAATACGCAGCGCTGCACCAGCTTATTGGGATCGCGAATCAGAAACATGCGCTCGGAGCGTCCGCCCTTGAGCGCGAGCGTGAGGCGCTGGACGACGTTCATGTGCGCCAATTTCTGCTGGATCGTTTCGCGTTTTTCCTTGTCCGGCTCGATTTCCGCAGCGGCTTCCTCGATTTCGTTCATGGACATCGCGCCCTTTTGCATTTCGTTGAGCAGATCGCGCTGCTCGGCGGTGGGCGCGGCGGATTTGTTCACGGCGATGACCAGTTGTGGGTCGCTGATGAAACGATCGAGATTATCGAGAAGGGCCTGGATACCGGCGGTAGTGAGAAACGGCGCGACGCGCGTGACGTCCGCGGTGGGACATGCCGGATTCTTGGCAAGGGCGTCGGCAAGACCGGGCTTATCGGCGAGATTATCGGAGCAATAGGCGCTGAGATGCGGATCGACTGTCGGCTGGGCCAGAGCCGTAAGGAAATTCTGGATCGATTGCGTGAGTAGCACGCCCTGGGCGCGTTCAGCGATATTGGGATCGGAATCGAACGCCAGCACCGCGAGCATCTCGATGCGCGCGTCTGGCGCGAGCGGGACGCTGCCGGCGCAGATCGCCAGCTTCTGCTCCTGGCGGGCATGGCCGGAGCAAATCTGGGAGCGGAGATCGTCGCTAATGAGAATCTCCCGAAGAAGGTGTCAAATCGCTGCGGGTGAGTGTAACCGATCCAGGCTGGCCGGGAGTGCCGATTGGAGGCACGGTCTGGCCGTCGAGTTCGAGCAGCAGAGCGCTGGACTCGCTGGAGGTGACTTGGAATTCGTTGTGCGCCTGAAACTTCTTTACGTCGTTCACCTTAACGGGACCTTGAAAAACGACGCTGCCGTCCGCGACAACTTTCACGTTGGCGGGCTTGCCGGCTTCGAGCTGCAGCGTCAGCGGGGCGGACGCTGTTGCAGAGTTTGAGTAAACGGACGCGGAATTTGCATGCGAATCGGCAGGATGGGACGAGCCGTGTCCCGTACCTTGAAACCGGTGGACTTGGGAGGCAATCGCCGCGGCGCCCTGGTGAATACCGCCGGAAATTCTCTTTCCGTAGTGAACGTAGGCGAAGATACCGGTCCCGATCAACAGAATGAGGATGGCAATGGCAACGGCGGCGGGTCGCCAGTCGCGCCCCATTGACTGGGCGGTAATCGAAGCCGTCGAATGTGCATTGCCGTGCCCGTTACTTTGAGCGCCGAGGTCGTATTCGGCTACGAGAGTGTCCTCATCCATGCCGAGGTAGCGGGCAATCGAGCGGATAAAGCCGCGATTGAACACACCGCCGGGAAGCAGGTCCCATCGTTCGTTTTCGATGGCTTCCAGGAAGCGCGTGTTGATGCGCGTGGCGGCGGCAATCTCCTCCAGGGAGACACCGCGCATCTCCCGTTCGCGCTTGAGATGTTCGCCGAAGGCTGTTGAAGACATCCGTCAGGGACCAGAAAAAATATAGGCGCGAGGGCGAGGAGTGTCAATGCTACACGAAGGCGACGCGAAAGTCGCTGGACGGCAGGGGGATTGGACTTTCGGCAATAGCAGAGGAAACGGCATTGCAGTAGGAAAATGGTTCACTATAATTCAGAGGTTGCCCTCCGAATCCCAAGACGCGAAACAGGCTACGCCCGCGGAGCCAGCACGCCGGTCCACGGACCTTAAGGCGTTTCCGGGAGTGGATCGGCGCCGGCATACTCCAGTGGCCGTCGAAATTCCCGAAAAGAGCGAAGTCACCGTCTTCCACGAGCTTGGGAAAGCGCTGACGTCGTCCCTCCAGTTGGACCAGGTGCTGCGCACCATCATGGAGAAGATCAACGAGGTGCTTCAGCCGGACACGTGGTCGCTGCTGTTGATGGATGCGGACAAACAGGAACTCTATTTTCAGATTGCCACGGGACAGGGCGCGGAAGCGCTGAAGGACGTTCGCATCAAGCTGGGCCAAGGTCTGGCGGGCTGGGTGGCGCAATCAGGCGAAGTCGTGGTGGTACCGGACACCAGCAAGGATTCGCGGTTTTTCGGCAAGGTCGACGAACGCACGCATTTGGCCACGAATTCGATTGTGGCCGTACCGGTGCGGTTTCGCGATCAATGCCTGGGCGTGATCGAGCTGATCAATTGCATTGGGCCGGAAGGTTTCAGCCAGCGGGATTTGGCGCTGCTGGAAGCACTGGCGGACTACGCGGCGATTGCCATCGAGAACGCGCGGCACGTCCAGCGCATCCACGAATTGACGATCACCGACGATTGCACCAGCCTCTACAACGCGCGGCACCTGAATTTCATGCTCGACACGGAAATCTACAGGTCGCACCGCTACGCGTTCGAATTTTCGCTTATTTTCATCGATCTGGATCATTTCAAGAACGTCAACGATACCCACGGACACTTGATGGGATCGAAACTGCTGAGCGAGATCGGGACGGCGATCAAGGAGCATTGCCGGCTGATCGACCTGGCATTCCGTTATGGCGGCGATGAATTTGTGGTGCTGCTGCCGCAAACTTCCAAGGAGAATGCGCTGGCCGTGGCTCGCCGCCTGCACGATCTGATCGGCGAAACCATTTGGCTCAAAGACCCCGCGGTGAACGCACGGCTGACAGCGAGCGTTGGAGTGGCGTCGTATCCATCGGACTCGCGCACGAAGGCCGAGCTGCTGCACCTGGCGGATGAGGCCATGTACCTTGTGAAGAACACGACGCGGGACAACGTGGCTGCGGCCGGCCAAGGCATCGTTCCATGCAGCGAATCGAATAGCTGATCTGCGTTCACCGATTGCGGGCGCAAAGGCAACGGACACGCATCGAACGCAATCAAATCAGCTTTAGCTTTCGCAGAGCGGAAACGACGTAGCTCAGCTGGATAGAGCGTCTGGCTACGAACTTAATCGTCAAAATCGGGAGCCGCCATGTTTTTCCGAGCTTCTCAGTTGGGGCGGACGCAAGGTTCCTCATCAAATCGTTTGAGACCGTCCCGAAGGGCGGCTTCTTCCGTTCCGCCGTAGTGCCGGACAAATTTGTTTCCCGCAGAGTCGATTTCTTCTTCGTTGCGTAGCAGTTCCCACGTCCATCCGTTGGCACTTGCCACATAATTTTTGTTGTCCCAACCGCGAAGGTAAAGAGAGCAATCGTCGCAGTAATAAGCAAACTGACTTCCGGCGATGCAGCTATGCTCGACTCGCCGTCGTTCTTCATGTGCCATTTTAGTTAGCCTCTCGAAGATTGCGTTTCGTCATCTAGAGAATGCAGGGCGTGCCTTGCTTGCAGTCCCTTGCGTTCTTGCTCAGGCGAGGGCTTGATGAGTCGAACGACCTGACCGCATACGTGACACGGCATTTCGTGCGGCAAAGACGCTAAGGGCACTTTTCCAATCGGCTTGTTACTGCCGGGGCAGACATTCATATGGATGCCGGATTCAGGACTTATAGGACAGACGGGTTTTCCGATTCGTCCGACTCATTTGTTTCACTTCGTCAGCCTCAAAAGACCTGCCTTGGAATTTGATCTTTTTCTGGAGCTTCTGAAGCAAAAGCGTGGGCACGGATTTGCGCCCGGCAATGTCGGCGAAGCCAGTTCTTTTTGATTGGCGGGGCCGTTGCCAACCAATCCTTCGCCGTTGATTCCAACGACGGCGTAGTGATTGCCGGACTCATGGAACGCGAGTATGTGGCCGAGTTCGGGCTTCGCTGGCAAGCTCCCGTAGTAGTACGGGGTTTCCGCATCCAGCTTGTCCAGCCCCACAAATTTGTACGTGAACATCTTAACCCCACCTCCGGCTGAGCCACGAGTATACACGAGGTCAGCCGTGCCGCATTTGGAGGTATCTTAAAGATAAGATATCTTGGAGAGCGATGAAAAGGCTGACTGCGGTCTTGGCTGTCTTGCTGATGGCAGCATCCACTGGGGCAGCTTGGGATTCGGTCTTTCACGTCTCCGAAATCTCCAGCCGCCCGGTCGCCCCCGGTGCGGACGGCAATCCGATGGAGACTTGGACCGTCAAGGGTCATGTTCATGGCGGTCACGCCGAAATCACAGCGGAATGCACATCCGCTTCGTGGTCTGTTCCCACAAAACTCAACGGACAGCCTATGACTATGCTCCCTTGCATAGTCCCCGAAGCGGGCGAGGATTATGTCGCCAGTGTCAGCAGCACGTCGTTGGGCTTCAAGCCGGATAAGCCCCAATGCGCCACTTGCCTGCAACCCGGTTATGACATTGTTTCGGAAAAGGAGAGGTGACTCCCCTTCGTTGCTGAAGGAAGTGTGAAAAAGACAGGCTAGAGCCGGGTGCCACGGTCAACAAGTCAATGTGAGCTGTAAGTTCCGCTGACCCAAAAAATCTTGGATCTTGGTTTGCATAAAAATTTCTGACTGCTCTACGCTGACGGTGTGGGAAGTTTCTCTGGTAGAGGAGCAAACACGAACATGAAGGAAAAAACCCATTGGTGGCCGTCAGACTCCGGGCACACGCTGTGCGGTCTTGTTATTCCGCCCGGTTGCTTCGGCGAAAGTTCCAGTCTGGCGACAAGTTGCCCGGAACGCTTTTCTCCTCCACCTTTCATCGCCGTGAGTGAGGCATCTTTTTGCCGGACAGGGACGTTAACTTTGTTCTACCTCACCCTCCAAACTGGGGGACCTTACGCGGAGTAACCTATGGCTAACAGAAAACTCCGGTCTCGACCTCCTTCAACACCCCTACGATCTGCTCTTCATTAAAACGGCTTCCTTTCATGACGCTTCTCCTCTCGCGCTCTTATACGGGAGAAGCTAAGTTGTGACTGGACTGAATTTCGGGGCAGGTCATAAAAACTGCGCAGAATTTAGAGATTGAGACCGTCAAGGTAGTGAAATATGTCTGCTTTCTCACCGAGATGTTTCGGCCACACGAATGATTTGTCGCTGTATCGAGCCCGGGACGCTTTGTATAGTTCTCTGAATGGGATTCTCCAATCACCACCCTGGTTGGAAACGAACCTCAAAGCTTTATAGAGAGTCGTTACTAATTTGGAGGTTTCTTTATTCCAATCGGGGCGGAGCGTGCTCATATCCGATGAATACGCGATCCGATATGAAATATCCCGCCAATTTGTAATATGCAGTGCGTGAACCTCGATAGGTCGCTTGAAATTCGACAACGCGCTCACGATAGGTGTATCGATAGTAAGGCCGAAGTTCTTGAGCAAGACGTCGCATGACCTGCCGATATTCGTGTAGAAATCGATCAACGCTCGGGCGTGCAACAATACGGAGTCAAGCGCCATAACGTCGATGTTCGGCACCAATTCGTGCGCTTTGATCTTTAGAGGCGTTCGCGCCGCCTTCGGTCCGATTAATTTCCAGGAGCACGCGCTGGCACTAAGCCATCGATGCTCGTTGACGACATGGACGAAAGCCTCGCCGAGATCGAGAGGCGGCAAATTTGAAGCCTTAACCATAGTCCACCGAATAGGGCAATTGTAACTTGAGAACGGATCGGAATTGGGGGCAGCTTTCAGCGCAATCCTGAAGCCTTGGTGAACGCGATCAAGGATTAGACAGACCTTTCGACGCCAACCCAGGGTGTATCACTTTTCCCCGCTCTGTAGCCTAACCCCCGCCGCAGTTGTGGCGCGCAAACCAGTTCCCTATACTCGGCTTCTAACAAAAAAGGGGGCGCGGACTTTGCGCAATCGCGAGGCAGCGCGCTATGCGCGCTGGTCGGCCATGGCTGCCGGACTGATTGTCCTGGTGGTGGCCTGTGTGTACGTGTATCGCGCGGTGCAGCGGGCCAAGGCGCGGCGGGAAATGCCGGCCGCCGTCCCGGCCAGCGTGGAGCGGCGATCCGCGCAGTTCACCTACAAATCGGTGGACCAAGGCCGGACGCTTTTCATCTTGCGGGCCTCCGAAGCGACCCAATATAAGGACCACGACCGCGCGCTGCTCGAAAACGTCTGGATCACCCTTTACGGGCGAGACGGAAGGCAGAACGATAACATTCACACGCGCGAATGCAGTTTCGATCAGCAAAGCGGCGGAGCGCGCTGCCAGGGCGCCGTGCAGATTGATATCGGGGACGCAAACTCGTCGCCCGATCGGATCGGCGAGCAGCGCGGCGGCCCATCAGCCAATCCGTCGGACTCGCCGTCACTCCATTTGGTGACCAGCGATTTGAGTTTCAATCGGGACACTGGGGACGCGTCCACAGCCGCACCCGTGGAGTTCACGTTTCCGGGCGGCAGCGGCAGCGGCATGGGAGTGGATTACAACACGCACAGCGCGACGATACGTCTGGAGCGCGCGATTCGGTTTCAGCTCGCGGCTTCGGACAAGACCGGCGGCCTGCCAGTGACGGCGACCGGAAGCAGCCTGGAAATTCACCGCAACGACCGGACTGCGGTGCTGAACGGGCCGGTGAGCGTGCAGCAGGGCGCCCGCTCACTTTCAGCACAGAAGATTTCCATTCAGTTCGACGCAGCAAATCGAGCAAAACAGGTAGTCGTCGAGGGCAATCCGCAGATTCACGCCATTGAGAACGGCAGTATCATTGCGATTTCGGCTTCGCAATTCCAGGGACAGCTGAATCCGGCGGGATGGATCGAGCGCGTGACGGCGGATGGGAACGTTCGCGCCGCCCGCCAGACCAAGGCAGGCGGCGGCCATTTTGCGGCCGAGCATGTGGAGTTCGCGATGGTTCCGGGGCGCAATTTGGTGCAGGACATGACGGCGACTGGTGGAGTTACCGCGGAGTCGCAACAAAGCGGCAAATTGTACACGCTGAGGACCGAGGCGCTGCGCGTTGCGTTTTCGGCTCCGGACTCCAAGGGACGGACGAAGGAGATTAAAGGGGCACCGAGCCAGATTGGGCAGGAGCGCGTCGAGAGCGCCGAAACGCTGGCGCCAGCGAAGATTGAGCTGACGAAAGGCGGCGAGACCACTACCGTCAGCGCGAAAACGTTTGTTGCGCAGACGGGCACAAACGGAAGAATCGAAAAGTTATTCGGCCATTCCGGGGTCACGATCAGGAGAGTGGTTGCGGGGAGCGCGGCGCAAACGATCTCCTCTGCCGAGCTGGCCGCGACGCTCGACGCGAGCGGCGATTGGGAAACCGTGGAGGAAAGCGGCGGAGTGCACATGCGGGAGGGTGACCGGAAGGCCACGGCGCGCAGCGCGCGAATCGATCGTGCCACGGAGGCGATCAACCTGGAAGGTTCGCCGATGGTGATGGATGGCGCGAGCCGAACGTCGGCGAGACAGATGGCGTTCAATCAGAAGTCGGGCGCGCTGGATGCAACGGGCGAAGTTGTATCGACCTATGTGCCGAGCGGAGCGCAGGATGCGGTAAGCCTGGGAGCCGGAGCGGCACACATTTCGGCGGATTCGCTCACCGGGTCGGCCAAGTCGGGCCACGTTACTTACGCAGGCCACGTGCGGCTCTGGCAGGGCGAATCCGTCTTGCAAGCGGACCGGATCGACCTGTGGCAGGACGGGAAGAAGATGCAGGCGAGCGGAAACGTGGTGGCCGTTTTCCCACAAAGCGCGGGGCCATCCATTCCGAATTTCGCGACGCCAGGGCAAAAAGCGGTAAAGGCGTCCGGGCCAACTCTTTGGAAGATCCGCGCTCCACTGCTGACATACTTCGGCGGTCAGGGCAGGGCGCATCTGCAGGGTGGCGTGGTTGCAAGCTCAGATCAAGGCACGCTGCGTTCGCGAACGCTCGACGTCTATCTTGGCCCGGGATCCGCCGTGCAAGCAGCGCCGGAGCCCGTTAATTTGAAGGACGCGAGACGGGGGCAGCGTTCTGGTGTGACAGATTTTGGCAGCGGGCGGCAATTAGGCCGGGTGATCGCGCGCGGCGACGTGGTTGTGGAGCAGGGACTGCGCCGTGGGGTGGCGCAACAGGCCGAATACACGGCGTCTGACGGCAAGTTCGTGCTTTCCGGCGGCAGTCCAACGGTTACTGACGGTTCCAGCAACTCGGCTACCGGCGGTTCGTTGACGTTCTATGTTGCGAGTGATACGATTTTGATTGATTCGCAGGAAGGTTCGCGCACACTCAGTAAGCACAAGGTTGAGAAATGAACCGGCATGTTGAAACTCCGGGCCGTCGATCTTAGGAAGTCGTATCGAAGACGGAAAGTCGTCGACGACGTAAACCTGGAGATTCAGCAGGGCGAAGTGGTTGGGCTGCTCGGGCCGAACGGCGCCGGAAAGACCACGACTTTTTACATCCTGGTCGGCCTTGCTCGTCCGGATTACGGGCGGGTGCTGTTGGACGCCGAGGACATCACCGACCTCCCCATGTATCTCCGGGCCCGCAGCGGCATCAGCTACCTGCCACAGGAACCTTCGGTATTTCGGAAGCTGACGGTCGAGGAGAACTTGCTGGCTGTTCTGGAGACGCTTCCGCTTACGCCCGAACAGCGACGCGACCGAATTGAGGAGCTTTTAGCGCAAATGGGACTGGAAGGAGTGCGTTACAGCCATGCATACATGCTTTCGGGCGGCGAACGTCGCCGGCTCGAGATAGCGAGGTCCATGGTGCTGTCGCCTTCATTTGTGCTCCTGGATGAACCATTTGCGGGAATCGATCCGCTTACGGTGGTGGACATTCAGAAGATCATCGCGGACTTGAGTGGCGCGGGGATCGGCGTCCTGATCACGGATCACAACGTGCGGGACACCCTGGCGGTGACGAATCGAGCGTACATCATTAACGGAGGCAAGATTCTGGCTGCCGGCACGCCTTCGACGCTTTCCGAGGATGCCGACGTTCGCCGCATCTATCTGGGAGAGAAGTTCCGGCTGAACTGATATGAATTATCTCGCGCCAAAATTGCATCTCCGGGTGGCTCAGAAGCAGATTCTGACGCCGGGGCTCGTCCAGATGGTGAGCGTGCTGGCGCTCAATCACCTCGAGCTGCGCGAGATGATCAATCAGGAGATCATGGCCAATCCGGTGCTCGAGGAGCTCTCCGAAGAGACGACAACCGCCGAGAATTACACCGACGAGGCCTTTCTTAAAAAAGAGACGGAAAAAGTTCCAGACGAGCCCGCCTCGAATCCCTTCGACGAATTCGATTTTGGATCATTTTTCACGCAATACCTTGATACGGGCGCGGAACGTGTCGCTAGCAGCGAGCATGAAGAGATCGAAAAGCCCTCCTTCGAAAAATTCCTCTCCTCGGTTTCAAGCCTGGCCGATCACCTGGAATGGCAGCTGAGCGTGAGCATCTGCACGGAAACCGTTCGCGAAATCGCCGACGAAATCGTCGGCAATCTCGACGAAAACGGCTACCTGACGGCCACGCTCGAGGAAATCGCACAATCCCATAACTACTTGATGGAAGATGTGGAAGAAGCGCTGGCCATGGTGCAGGAATTCGATCCGCCCGGCGTGGGCGCCCGGGATCTGCAGGAATGCCTGCTGATGCAGATCAAAGTGCTGGACCCGCAGAACACTCTGGCGCAGCAGATCATTACCGGACATCTGAAGCTACTGCAAAACAATCAGCTGAAGGAAGTGGCACGCGAGTTGAACCGTCCCATCGAGCTGGTGAAGCGCGCTGTGGACGTGATCAAGCGCCTCGATCCCAAGCCCGGCCTGCGCTACAACAAGACCGAGCCCCGGCTCGTCGAACCGGACGTGCAATTCCGCAAAGTGGACGGCGAATGGCAGGTCTTCATGAACGATGATGACGTGCCGCAGCTTCGCCTGAATCCCACGTATCGCCGGCTGCTGGCGCGCGATGCGGCCGACCGCGACGTTCGCAATTACGTGAAGGAACGCTTCACCGCCGCGCTGCAATTGATGAAGAATATCGAACAGCGCAAGCACACGATTTTGCGCGTTTGCCAGTCGATCCTGCGCCGGCAGGCCGATTACCTCGACTACGGTCCGGATAGCCTGCGGCCAATGATGATCAAGGAAGTGGCGGAGGAAGTCGGCGTGCATCCTTCGACCGTGAGCCGCGCAGTGGCGAATAAATACGTGCACACGCCGCAGGGCGTGCTGGAATTGCGAAGCTTCTTTTCGGAATCCGTAAACGGTCCGCAAGGCAGCGAAATGTCGCTGTTGGCGCTGAAGCGCCGCGTCAAGCAGATGATCGATGAGGAAGACGCCGCCCGCCCTCTCACCGACGAACAGATCACCAAGAAACTGAGCGACGAGGGCATTCAAGTTACGCGCCGAACCATCGCGAAGTATCGCGAGGACATGCGCATCCCGAGCACGCACCGCCGCCGGGTGAAAGCCTAGCCGTTCGCAACCGTGAAGCGTACCGAGAAGAAGCGCAACGCTCGGCAGCTCGTTATCCTCACGGGCCTGTCGGGATCAGGCAAGGGTTCCATCCTCAATACCTTCGAGGATCTTGGGTTTTACTGCGTCGACAATCTTCCCGTAGCGCTGATTCCAACTTTTACCGAACTTTACGAAGAAGGCGGCGGGGAAGTGGATCGCGCGGCGCTACTGGTGGATGCGCGCGAAGGCGCGGAAATTGAGAACCTGCCGCGGATTTACCGGAAGCTTCGCAGCCTGCACAACGTCACGCTCGTTTTCGTGGAAGCGAGCGATGAAGCGCTATTGCGCCGATTCAGCGAAACGCGACGTCCCCATCCGATGGGGCAGGATCATTCGGTAATCGAAGGAGTTCGCGCCGAGCGCCGGCGAATGGCGCCGATCCGGCGGCTCTCGGACGTGGTGATCGACACGACGAAGTTCACGGTGCACGAACTGCGCCAGTTCATCATCGATCGCTTCCAGAATCCAGGGCGGCGGCCTCTGCTGGTGTCCGTCGTGAGTTTCGGGTTCCGCTACGGCATTCCGGCTGACGCGGACCTGGTGTTCGATGTGCGCTTTTTGCCCAACCCGCATTTCATCCCCAAATTGCGCCCGTTCAGCGGCAAGGATCCCAGAGTGGCACGCTATATTCGCTCCTTTCCGCAGACGGGAGAATTCCTGCGGCGCATCGAAAGCCTGCTGACGTATCTGATCCCGCACTACATTCGAGAAGGCAAAAGCTATCTCACGGTGGCGCTGGGATGCACGGGAGGGCGGCACCGGTCGGTGGCGCTGGCGGAGGTGATCAGCCGCAGTCTGAAGCATAAGGGATACGCGACGAAGGTCGTGCATCGCGATCTCGATAAGACGCCAGCGTGAATAGCCGAAGCTCAGCGCGGGGTGCTGTTCCCGTTGGGGCGCTGCGTGCGGCTCCACTGGGGCCTTCGGCGCATCATGCCTTGCAAGAGGCGCGTGCCCTGCTTACGCTAGTTTCTTGGATTCGGGGGGCTCGGCAGGATCTGGCAAAAGCATCGAAATTTAGGGTGGTTTTAGAGGCGGATCGCAGGGATCCGCGCTCCTAACCTATGGACATTTTTCCGCACGTTACCGAACGCGAGGAAATTCGCAGGCTCCTAGGCTACCTGCGGCCATACGTTCCGCTGTTCGCATTGGGCGTAATCCTGATCGCGTTCATGGGCATGATGGACGGCCTAGTGGCGCTTTCCATCAAGCCGGCCTTGGACGTGGTTCTGGCGCGGCACTCGACGATCCAATCTCTCACGCTATTTACAATCCCGGGCACGCACCACGTCGTGAAGCTCAACTCGTTCGTTCCCAGCCGCATCCATTACGTGTGGTCGATTTTTGCCGTCGCGTTAGTCTTCATCTTCCTATCCAAAGGCGTGGCGGAATATTTCGGCAGCATTCTGATCCAGTACGTGGGCCTCTCCGGCATCACGGACTTGCGCGATCACACTTACATCAAGGTCGTGCAGCAGCCCGTTGGATTTTTTCAGCACAATCCGGTAGGGCGCGTGATGTCCGCCACGATCAGCGACATCGAGCAGATTCGCAGTGCGTTTTCCGACTGGCTGGCGGATTTGGTGCGGCAAGTATTCAGCTTGGTGGCGTTCGTGGCGGTACTGTTGATTATTGATTGGCGCATGGCTCTGGGTTCGGCCGTGCTGATTCCGCTGGTGGTCTTGCCCGTGGGCAAGCTTGGCCGCAAGATTCGCCGATCGTCGGAAAAAAGCCGCTCGCGCCTGGCGGACCTGAGCCAGATTCTGCAGGAAACCGTCAGCGGAAATCGGATCGTGAAAGCGTTTGGAATGGAGCGGTTCGAGATCGACCGGTTTCGCGAAGCGGGCCGCGAGCTTTTGCGCGAGAACATGCGCTGGATCCGTGCTTTCGCGGTTACTTCTCCGATGATGGATGCTCTGGGTGCTGTCGTGATTGCCGCCGTGCTGCTTTTTGCCCGCGGCGAAATCGAAGCCGACCGCATGACCATCGGCGCTTTTGGCGCTTTCACCTTTGCGCTCTTCAAAGCTTATGAGCCGGTGAAGGCCATCGGCCGGGCGTACCAACTCTTCCTGCAGGCTGCGGGAACTTCCGCGCAGGTGTTTGCGTTCATCGACCGGCCGGAAGAAGTGATGGAAGCTCCGGGTGCGAAGGCGCTGCCGCGGTTTTCGGGTTCGATCGAGTTCGATCGCGTGAACTTCGCGTACGAGAGCGGCCCGCTGATTTTGAAGAACATCAATTTGAAAGCGCCCGCGGGTTCGGTAATCGCGTTCGTGGGATCGAGCGGCGCCGGAAAGACAACTATGGTTAATCTACTGCCGCGTTTTTACACGGCAACGGCCGGGGCGCTGCGGATCGACGGGTACGACGTTCGCGACGTGACGTTGCGTTCGCTTCGCGAGCAGATCGCCATCGTGACGCAGGAAACGATTCTTTTCAACGACACGGTGTCGAACAACCTCTGCTACGGCCAGCCGAACGTTTCCCCGGAGACCGTAATTGCCGCCGCGCGCGCGGCTTTGGCGCACGATTTCATCCTGCAAATGCCGAAGGGATACGACACCGTGATCGGTGACCGCGGCCAGCGGCTCTCCGGCGGGCAGCGCCAGCGCTTGGCGATTGCGCGCGCGTTGCTGAAAAACGCGCCGATTCTGATCCTCGACGAGGCCACGTCGGAGCTCGACTCGGAATCCGAAATGCTGGTGCAAGGCGCGCTAAACAATCTGATGGCCGGACGCACGGTTTTCGTGATCGCGCACCGGTTGTCGACGATCCGCCGCGCTGACTTGATCGCCGTCCTCGATTGCGGCACGATTCGCGAACGCGGCACACACGAAGAGCTTTTGGCCCGCGGCGGAATTTACGCGCGGCTCTACGAGATGCAATTTCGGGATGTGGAACCTCTTACACCTGTCACGCCCGCTGTGGAGCCGGCATAAACGATGTCAGCTGCAAAATCACACTCCGGCGCTGCCGGCGCCGCTCAAGCGCCTTCGAAGGCGCTCAAGTCTATGACGGGCTACGCCCAGGCTCATGCCGCAGGACACGGTTGGACGATTCGCATCTCCGTGCGTAGCGTGAATCACCGGTTTCTCGATCTTCATCTGCGTCTGCCGGAAGGATTCGAGGCGCTCGAGCCGGGAATGCGGCAGAAGGTGCGGGAGCGCATCCGGCGCGGGCATGTGGACGTCACTTTGCGATACGAGCTTTCCGGACCGTCGGCGGTTGTCGTGAACCAGCAAGTTGCCGCGGGTTACATCGAAGCGGCGAACGCGTTGCGCGAGCAGTTTGGCATTCGCACGGAGCCGGATTTGGCGGCCATTCTTCGCTTGCCCGGAGTGATCGGTCCGCCGGTCGCGTCACTCGACGAAGATCTCGCGCAGCTCGAACGCCTGGCAGGACAGTGTCTCAGCGACGCACTGGATCGGCTCGACCGGATGCGCGAGCAGGAAGCGGCGGTTCTCCACGACGAAATGGCCGGCCATCTTTCGAATGTGGCGAGCCTTGCGGCGCAGGTGCAGACGCTCGCGGAGCGTGCGCGTCCGGCTTTCGCGCGGCGCCTTGAATCGCGCGTCAAGGATTTGCTCGGCGAGACCGCCATCGAACCCGCGCGGATCGTCCAGGAAGCTTCTCTGGCGGCGGAACGCAGCGACGTATCCGAGGAGTTGGCGAGACTTGCGAGTCACGTGCGGCAATTCGAGTCCTTGCTCTCCGGCGCCGCGGACGTAGGCAAGAAACTCGATTTTCTGCTGCAGGAAATGCAGCGCGAGGCCAACACACTGCTTTCGAAGACGCCCGGAAGCGAAGCCGAAGGACTGCAAATCACCGAGCTGGGGCTCGAAATTAAATCGGAGATCGAAAAAATTCGGGAACAGGTCCAAAATATCGAATGACTCAATCGGCGCCACTGGTGCTTATCGTGTCCGGTCCGTCCGGCTCGGGAAAATCAACACTGGTACAGAAGATTTTGGAGTTGCCCGGTACCATGCTGTCGGTTTCGTGCACCACGCGCGCGCCGCGCAGGACGGAAAACGCCGGTAAGTGGTACAATTTCGTCACTGAAGCTGAATTCCAGCAGATGGTCACCCGGGGCGAGTTCCTTGAATACGCCCAGGTTTTCGGGAAGAATTGGTACGGGACGCCGAAGAAGTGGCTGGATCGGGCGCGCGACGAGGGCAACGATCTGGTGCTCGAAATCGACGTGGCTGGCGCATTGCAGGTGAAGCAGAAACTTCCGGAGGCGGTGGCGATCTTCGTAGTGCCGCCGTCCCGCGCGGACGTGGAGCAGAGAATTCGCGCTCGCGGCCAGGATTCGGAAGACGAAATTCGCCGCCGGCTAGAACGCTCGCGGCAGGAAATGCTGAAATACCCGAGCTACGATTTCGCCGTGATCAACGACGATCTCGAACGCGCCGGGCGCGAGGTGCAGGCCATCGCTTTAGCATCGGGCAGCCGCATGGCGCGGCAAGAGGCGCGGATTCGCGAGATCGTGAAGACTTTTGGAGGTTGATTCATAAATGGCTCTTACGCATGCACCAGACAGTAAATTTGCGTACGTGGTTGTCGTGTCCCGTCGCGCCCGTCAACTGATGATTGGCGGACGGCCGCTCGTGGACAATCCGAGGTCCCGGAAGAACACGCGGATTGCCGAGGAAGAATTGATGCAGGGCCGCCTGGAATACGAATTGCCGGAAGTGCCCGAAGGCGCCCAAGACCGAGATGGCAAGCGCCGCAAGTAGAATTGCCGCCCACGCGGTCCCCCTGGCACGGCTGCTTTGGCGCTTGGGACTTACGCTATGAAAATCGCTCTCGGTGTGACTGCTGGAGTGGCGGCATACAAATCGGCGGAGCTCGTCCGCCGACTCCAGCAGGAAAAGCTCGACATTCAAGTGCTAATGACGCGCGCGGCGCAGGAATTCATTACGCCGCTCACATTCGCTGCACTCACCGGAAACAAGGTGATCACCGAAATGTTCGGGCGCGATACGGCCGCGCCCGCGAACGTGGAAAGCGCCATCGAACATATCGCGGTGGCGCAGCGCATCGATCTGCTTCTCGTCGCTCCGGCCA
This sequence comes from Candidatus Acidiferrales bacterium, assembly GCA_050746725.1. GTDB lineage: Bacteria > Acidobacteriota > Terriglobia > Acidiferrales > UBA7541 > Palsa-295. The sequence continues at coordinate 153,081 of JBOGMX010000007.1, forward strand.
CCGCGGACGTCCTTGCCCAATTCGCTCACGGCATCGCAGGAGATTTTCTCGGCACGCTGTACCTGGCCACGAAAGCGCCGGTGATGGTTGCTCCGGCGATGAACGTCAATATGTGGGAACACGCCGCCACGCGCGAGAATCTCGCGACACTGCGCGCGCGCGGCGTGCACGTCGTCGATCCCGGCGAAGGATATCTGGCGTGCGGAATGGTGGGCGCCGGACGACTGGCCGCCACGGAAGCGATCGTCGAAAAAGTGTGCAGCGTACTCGGGCTGCGCCACGATTTGCAAGGACAAACGGTGCTCGTCACGGCCGGGCCCACGCGCGAGGATGTGGACCCTGTGCGGTTCCTCACTAATCGCTCTTCCGGGAAGATGGGCTACGCGTTGGCTGATGCGGCCATGCGACGCGGCGCGCGCGTAGTGCTCGTCAGCGGACCCACCAATTTGCCCGCGCCCCAAGGAACTGATTGGGTCCCGGTGCGCACGACAGAGGAAATGCGCAATGCCGTGCGAGAGCACTCCGGCGAAGCGAACGTGGTGATTATGGCCGCGGCCGTGGCGGATTATCGCCCCGCCGAAGCGCAGTTGCACAAACTCAAGCGCACCGGCGACCGCATTACGCTGGAGCTGGAGCCGACTCCGGATATTCTGGCCGAGCTTGGCGGCGAACGCCGCGAAAGCGGCGCTGATTCGCGGCGGATACTTGTCGGTTTCGCAGCGGAAACCGATCACTTGGCCGAGAATGCCCGCGAAAAGTTGGCGCGCAAGGGCGCGGACATGATTGCCGCCAACGACGTGACGCAGGAAGGCGCGGGCTTCGACGGTGAAACGAACATTGTCACGTTGTTTTTGCGCGACGGCCGCGAAATTCCACTGCCGAAGCTTTCAAAATTCGAAGTAGCGAACCGCATTCTCGATCAGGTCCTCGAGTTACAAAAGCGCTAACGCAGGGTTTGACTGCTCTTTCACGGTTATTTCAGTCGTTCCACCTATGCTTTTGGGGCGCTGCTTGGCGCGGTTTGCTATAGTGACGTTGCAATCGACAAAAACTCCGAGGGGTGACCGTGGATTCGAATAGCGCCTGGAAACATTCGCGTGCGGAAGCGTGGCTTCGCTACGCCGATGATCTGGGCCTAGGCCCGTTCTACCTGGACCGCGCTGAATCGCGCCAAGCGCGCAGCGCGGAGGCCGCCAGTGCATTCGCGGTTGTCGCAGCAGCGCCTGCCGCAGCCGGTTTCTCCGCATCCCGGCTGGACGCTGTTTCCTCGGCCACGCGAGGTGAAACCGCAGCAGCGAAAAAGCCCGCGCGCCCCATGCAGCAGGCTGCGCCTGCGGAGAAACCTGTCGCGACGGCTGCTTTCGTCCCGCAGATGGCTGGGCCGTCGCTCTTCGAAGGGCGCGTGGAAAATGATTCGCTCGATCGCATCCGCGAAGACATCACGCCCAATTGCACGCGTTGCAAACTGCACAAGGCGCGCAAGCAAATCGTTTTCGGCGTGGGCAATCCGAAAGCAGAGCTGGTGTTCGTCGGCGAAGGACCGGGGCGTGACGAGGACGAACAGGGCGAGCCGTTCGTGGGGCGCGCGGGCAAGCTGCTCACGCAAATGATCGAAGCGATGAGCCTGCGACGACAGGACGTCTACATCTGCAACGTGGTGAAATGCCGCCCGCCCGAAAATCGCTTGCCGGAAAACGACGAGATTGCCACCTGCTCGCCGTTTCTGATTCGCCAGCTCGACGTGATTCGCCCCAAAGTGATTTGCTGCCTGGGCGCCTGCTCCGCGAAGACGCTGCTCAATACCAATCAGGGCATCTCGCGCTTCCGCGGCGAATGGTTCGACTTTCGCGGCGCGAAATTGATCGCGACCTATCATCCCGCGTATCTGCTGCGCAATCCCGCGGCCAAGGCCGAAGTGTGGAAAGACTTGCAAAAAGTGATGGCGGTCCTTGGACTGGAAGCGAAGCGCCGCAAAACTCAGAGTTGAATCGCACCTGTTTTTAGCGAATAGAGAATGCTTGCGTCCGCGCAGACGCCGAAATTCGCGGAGACTGTTAAACTAGTCCGCACCGATGGGATCCCGCTATTGCGAAATCGCGCTTCCTGTGCCGCTGCGCGCGGCGTTCACCTACGCCATTCCCGCATCGCTTGATGGTGAATGCCTGCTGGGCCGACGCGTGGTGGTGCCGTTTGGACGGCGCACGATGATCGGCGTTTGCGTCGGCGAATCGGAATTGCCGCCGGCGGGCGCTCCAGCGCCTTCACAAATCAAAGGAATCGCCAGCCTGATGGATTCGATGCCTGCGCTGCCCCTGAACCTAATCGCGCTCGGGCAGTGGATCAGCCGCTATTACGCCGCGCCGATTGGCGAAACGATGCGCGCGATGCTGCCGCCGGAAATCGAGCTGCGCCACGAACGAGAATACGCGATCACAGCGGCGGGTCGCGCATACCTAGATGACTTGGCTGCTGCCGACGAACGCACGGATGTGGAATCCGGAGAATTGCAACTGCTGCGCGGCTTCGGAAACCGAGATGCGATTGAGTCCGCGCGGTTGGGCCGCTCGCCCGCCTTGGAATCTGTTGCCCAGCGGCTCGTTCGCCTGGGACATCTGATGACACGCGAGGTGCTCCGCGAGCGCAAAGCGCGCGTGCAAAAAATCGTCGCGTGGAACGCGTCTGCCGCGGTGGATGGCACATCGCCCGCCGAGCAGCGCATCCGCGAAACACTGACCGCCACGCGCGGGCCGCTACCGCTGCCGATGCTCCTTGAAAAAGCCGGTGTCTCTCGCGCCGCTATCTTGCGCCTTGAAAAACGAGGAATGCTTAACACGTGGGACGAGCCGATCGCTGCTGGTGAAGACCCTTGGGATACCGATTTCACACCACCGTTGAACGTCTTGAACGCTGAACAGAATCAAGCGCTCGGCGAAATCTGGCGCTGGCTTGTGGAGGGGAAATTCACGGCTGCGCTATTGCATGGAGTGACCGGCAGCGGGAAGACGGAAGTGTATCTGGGCGCGATCGCGGCGGCCCTCTCGCGCGGCAAATCGGCGATCGTGCTGGTTCCCGAAATTGCGCTGACGCTTTGGGTCGGGCGGTTGGTGCGCGCGCGGTTTGGCGAGGGCGTCGCAGTGCTGCACAGTGGTTTGGCCGACGTCGAACGCGCCCGCGAATGGTGGCGCGTGCGACGAGGCGAAGCGCGCGTGGTCGTCGGCACGCGGTCGGCCGTCTTCGCGCCGCTCGAAAACCTCGGGCTAGTCATCGTCGACGAAGAACAGGAATCGGCGTACAAGCAGGAGGAAACGCCGCGGTATCACGCGCGCGATACGGCCGTCTATCGCGCGAGGCTCGAGAATGCCGTGGCGCTGCTGGGCTCCGCTACACCGTCGCTCGAGACGTACCACAACGCGCGCGCCGAAAAGTACCGCCTGCTGCGGTTGGCCTCGCGCGTGGAAAACCGGCCGCTTGCGGCAGTACGCATCGTGGATCTGCGCGAGGATTTTCGCCGCCATCATCGCGCTGCTCCGATTTCGGAAGCTCTGCGCCAGGCGATCGCCATGCGCCTGGCTGAAAAAACGCAAACGATGGTACTCATCAACCGGCGTGGCTATTCCTGGTCACTTTTGTGCCGCGGCTGCGGAGCGTTCGTGCAATGCCAGAATTGCAGCATCGCGCTTACCTACCACAAAAGCCGCCAGCGCCTGGAATGCCACTACTGTGGGCACACCGCGCGGCCGCCGAAGCAGTGCCCGAGATGCAGCGCGGAATTCATGTACTTTGTGGGAGACGGCGCCGAGCGCGTGGAAGAATATCTGCGCGAGGTGTTTCCCGATGCGCGCATCGCCCGCTTGGACCGGGATACGGTGCGCACCAAGCGTGAATATCAAAAGGTGCTTGGTGCGTTCGCGAAATGCGAGATCGATATTTTGGTGGGCACGCAGATGGTTGCCAAAGGACACGATTTTCAGCGGGTCACGCTGGTGGGCGTGGTTGCCGCCGATCTGGCGCTAGGGCGCCCTGACTTTCGTGCCGCCGAGCGCAGCTTTCAGCTGCTCACGCAGGTCGCTGGAAGAGCTGGTCGCGGCGAACTTTCCGGCGAGGTCCTGGTGGAGACGCATTATCCCGAGCACTACGCGATTCAGCTAGCGGCGCAGCAGGACTACCTTTCATTTTTCGAAAAGGAAGCACATTTTCGGCGAGTGCTGCACTATCCGCCGTTCACGGCGCTCGCTGGCGTTCTTGTGCGCGACCGAAAAATCGAAAACGCGATCCGTTGGTCGCGCGAGCTGGCGGGATATTTCGCGCCGTTTGAGAAGCAAGGGATGAAAGTTCTCGGACCCGCGGCCGCGCCGCTCGCGCGGCTTCGCCGCGAGTACCGGTTTCAGTTCATTTTGAAATCGCCGCAGCGTGCTGCGCTCGGCCATGCTCTCGGCGGCTGCCTGGATTTTTGCGCCGCGCGCGAAATTCCGCCCACGGCAGTAATCGTCGACGTCGATCCCGCTAACTTGTCCTGATTGTGTTGCGGAGGGCAGCTCCTGCAGGGCACGCTGATTGGTGACTTACCACGCCGGCCAGGGCGTAAAGCTCAGCACCAGAATCAGCAGCGCCAGCACTGCCCAAAGACGGCGTGACGCGTCCAGCGGCTCCCAAGAGTTCAAGAGCGGCGGATGGCGGAATCGCAGCGACAGTGCCAGCAAAATGACACCCCACAGCGCCCATCCAGGCCAGCAGGTTACGCCAAGAACGACGAGCGCCAGACCGACCGCCAGCGAAATCCGCTGATGGTGCCGGCTGGTGAGGCTATAAACAATGTGACCGCCATCGAGCTGCCACATTGGCAGCAGATTCATCGCGGTCGCCAACAGCCCTACCCATGCCGCCCAACCGACTGGGCCAAGCAGAACCCAGCTTGGGTCCACATGAGGGTGAAACAACTTGATCAGCAGCCAGATCAGCGGCGGATTGCCGAAATGGATATACGCGTTAGCTGCCGCGTCGGGGACGATCTTCGCTGTCGCAACAGCCCACATCATCGCCGGCAGCGCGAATAGAAACCCAACCACCGGTCCCGCTATGCCAACGTCAAAAAGCGCTTTTCGCGTGGGAATCGGCGAACGAATGGAAATCACGGCTCCGAAAGTGCCAAACCAAGTAGGCGCTGGAATGAAGTAGGGGTAGCTGACGTCAATTCCATAATATCGCGCGGCGAAGAAGTGTCCGAGTTCATGGGCTAGCAAAATCGCAAGCAAGGTCAACGAAAACGGCACGCCCAGCAGAATCAGCGACGGGTGGCGCAACGCCGCTTGCCACAGCCCCAAAATGCTTGCGGCGCCAGAAAACGGGACCGCGCTCTGCGCGTACGATCGCGCGAATTCCATCCCCATTATCAAAGTACACGCGAGCGTAAGCGAAAATAACGCTAGAGAGGGCCATAGTCTCTGTCGGCGGATTCGGGCCACAACTCTCCGCGGTTGATCCTGGAGGACGCGATATTGCGCATCCAGAATCTCTACGGGGATGTGTCCGTTGCCGTTTCCCTCGCTCATTAGCAGCTCACCTGGCGCAAAAAAAACCTCTACGTTCGTTTTGATGCGCCGCGGTGCAAAACGGCTTGGCGATTGTGGCGCACCATTACCGTGCTACCGTGCCAACGTGTTCGCATATCACGTCTGCGACGTATGTTGTTTCGTGGAGACGTGCGGTGGTAGATTCCTGAAACTAGGCGAAAAATCACCGCGCCTCTCAGGCACAGCTTATACAAGTTTCGGAGAAATGTATCGCGATGACCTGAAAACCAAGATTCCCAGCAGCTTCGGTTCGAGTGCCCCGGCTAACAATCCGAATAGAAACCTTCGTTTCGAATCGCGAGCGGGCTTTCGCGAACAGCCTGTCTCGCGCAAGTGATGCAGCGTGGCATGTCCGTGAGCTAGCCGCAGTATCCGCGACTTGCGGCCGCGACGATTCACAGTGCAGCTTCGATCAAGAGTCGATACTTGAAAAACAAAAAGAAAAGGGAGGGATTAGGTTCCCTCCCTTCAGTTCGCAACTTCAAGAGAATCGGTTAGCTGCTTGCCTTTCCAGAAGGAGAGGCCTTAGACAGTGCACTATCGAGCCGGTGGGCCGACGGAGGAGTCGCGGGCCGGTTGGGACCCAGGATAATCTCCTTCGCGGAAATATCCCGGCCGTAGAGAGCTTTATTCCCATCATTATCCGGATGCAATGTGGCGCCCTTTAGCGACACTCCGGCGAACACTCCACGGGAACGGGAATAGCTTAGAATTTCCGCTCGCATGTAAGCATCGGTGCTTGCACCCGCCGTGCGGCCCTTGGGTCCCGCGGCGATCGACGCGCCAGCACCCAGTTTCACCTTACTCTGCAAAAGGCTTCTTACACCTGAATCGTTCATAATCAGCAGAACAACGTCCGTCGCCTTACCCCCTATTTGAAATCCAAAGCTTCCCCCTTCGAGCGAGTACATGGCCGGAGGTCCCCACGGACCATTAAAATGCGAACCGGTGCGGCAGACCATCGCGCCGTGTCCGTACTGCCCTCCCACACCGAACGCCGCCTTCACAATGGAAGGAAGCACGACCACGCATTTGGCATCATTCAGCAGGCTTTGTGGGATGTTGTCCGGCACGTTGAGTATCTGGTGCATTACGGTTGCCGAGTCTTTAAGTCGCTGTTGTTCCTGGCTTTTCTGCGCGGCCATGACGGGAAGAACCATCACCAGAGCCACCGCAGCGGCCATTGCTGCTCGAGTAACGCTGCTCACTAGAAACTCCTTTCTCACGGAATGCCCGGCCGAACGCTCTCACGCTCTGCGCGCGAGACCAGTCAGCAAGGCGATCACGAACAGGACCAAGAAGATGAAGAATAAGACTTTCGCAATACCCGCCGCAGCCACTGCGATTCCCGCAAACCCGAAGATCGCGGCAATAATCGCGATGACAAAAAATGCTATCGCCCAACTTAGCATATTTTCCTCCTCGAACGGCTTCGCTCCGACACACATAAGAGCGTTGGCACATTCTGCCCTACAGAATGAGCCGGTGAAATATACGGAAGTATGTATTTCCGCTTGTGATTCCTAATGGGCTGGCCATGGGGGAAAGGCCTTAGGAGAATCGGGTCAAGCTGGGACGAACCGCGGCGCAAGACCAAACCGCGACCCTTTCATTCGGCGGGATTGGCCTCACTTGGCGCCCTCGAACGGCGCGCGGGGCTGGAACGGGATATTCGCGTCTTAGGGTTGTGCGTCCGCGGCGGCTGCGGCCGAGGGCGTCAAAGAGACAGTGCCCGTCAGCGAAAGCTGATCGACGGAGTTGCCGACAAAAATCTTGAAGTTGCCGGAATCCACGCGCCACTCGTGCGCGCGGGGATCGTAGTAGGCGAAGGCGCGGCTCCCCAGGTCGATTGCCATGCGTCGCGTGCCTCCGGGGCGCAAATTCACTCTCGCAAATCCTTTCAACTCTCGCGCTGGACGCGGCACTGCCGGATGCTCTTCGCCGACGTACACTTCGGAAACGTCCGCGCCACTGCGGTTTCCCGTGTTGGTGACGTCCCACGATATTTGGTAGCGCAAGCCACGGTGTGCGTGGGCGGAGGGCGCAGCGGCGGTGACGGGCCGAATCCTTAAATTGCTGTAGCGGAATGACGTGTACGAAAGACCGTACCCAAACGGAAACAGCGGCTTGATGCCACTGCGCTCGTATCCCCGATAGCCGACGAAGATGCCTTCGCTGTAAACCACGCGATTACTTCCCGGTGGCGGATAGTAGCTATCGTGAACGGGATTATCTGCCCACCGCTTTTCGAACGTCACGGGCAACCGGCCGGAAGGATCGGCATCGCCGAAAAGAATTTGGGCGAGCGCGGTGCCTCCTTCTTGGCCGGAATACCAGGATTCGAGAACCGTCGGAACACGATCGAGCCAGCCGTTCATATCCACGCTGCCGCCCGACGTGATTACAACGACCGTATGCGGATTGATGCTGGCGATTTTTTCGATGAGCTGGTCCTGGCCCGGCGGCAGATGAAACGTGCGGTCCGATCCCTCGCTTTCGGATTGTGGATCGAAACCGACCGCGAGCACCACGGCGTCCGCTTGCGCTGCTAGTTTCTCGGCCGCCGGATTAACGTATGCGGACTGAGACACAATCCCGAATCGGAATCGCATGCCCAAGAATCCCGGCCGTCCGTGGTGTTCCACGACAATCTTGTGAGGTCCGGAATTTAGCGTCAGCGTTTTTAAACCGACAAGCGCGCGCGCTTGCGTCCAATCATCCAGCACCAGCTTGTTGTCCACGTACACTCGATAGTACCCGCCCGCCCCGCCCGTGGATTCGACGAAGCAATCGTAAGCGTCCGCGCTGGGGGCCGAATAGTAGCCGGTCCATCGCGCTGATCCCGCTTCGGACGGATAGTTTTGCGCCGCATACACCAGATCACCCGCGGACGGTGCCCCGAAGTTGATGTGTTGGTCGGTGCGACGCGTAAATGGTTTGCCCTGCAAATCATCTCCAGAGAAATACTCTCCAACCAAACCAGGCGCTCCGCCGGATGCCGACGTCGAAAACCTGCTGCGTGCTGCAAGGTCGCTCAGTGTCGGAATACCGCGGTCGTAGTAGGTTGGAACGGAGGCCCCAATCTCATTGGCAATTCCCCGTAAAAAGCTCACCGCAGAAAACGGCCGTACTCCGGCGCTGCCGCCGCCCACCGGAACAGCTGGATACGCATCAGGGCCAATCACCGCGATGGATTTGGTTTTGTGCTTATCCAGCGGCAGGAGCTTTTGCGAGTTTTTTAGCAGGACCATGCCTTCAACTGATGCTTTCAAGGCGACCTCGCGGCCCTTCGTGTTGTACCGCGAGATTGCGTAATCCGTCTGAGGACGATCGAGCCAGTGCATTTCAACGGCGAGGCGGAGAATGCGGCGAACCTTGTCATTGATAGTCGCCATTGAAACCCGGCCATCGCGAATCGCGGGAAGAAGAGTCGAGCGGTTCATGAATGCTCCGGACGGCATTTCCAAATCGAGCCCTGCATTGGCAGCAGCCACTCCATCGTACGTGGCAGACCAATCGGACATGAGCACGCCTTGGAATCCCCACTCGTTTTTCAGCACGTCGGTATCGAGAAATTTGTTCTGCGTCATGTGCTCGCCGTTTACGAGGTTGTATGAATCCATGACCGCGCCCACATGCGCTTGCTTCGCCGCGGCCTCAAAAGTGGGAAGATAAATTTCTCGCAGCGTTCGCTCATCGATGATTTCGTTGATTGCGTGACGGGAAAATTCCGAATTGTTGGCCACGAAGTGCTTGATCGTGGCGCTCACGCCTTCGCTCTGCACGCCGTCGATATACCCGACGGCGATTTGCGAGGCGAGATACGGGTCCTCTCCGAAGAACTCGAAGTTCCGGCCGTCCATCGGAGCGCGATAAATGTTCACGCCAGGCCCGAGAAGGAAATTGACGCCTTTCGCTCGCGCGTCGCGCCCAATCTGCTCGCCCACCTGCTTCGCCAGCGCAGGGTCCCACGTAGCGGCCAGATTGATACCGCCAGGCATCGCCGTGGCCGGACCGCCATTGCGAACGCCCATCGGCCCATCGGCCGTTTTCAACGCAGGAAGACCGAGAGATGGATACGCGCGCACGTCGTAGCCATCGACGCCGCCAATCATGTCAATTTTCTGATCGAGGGTCATCCGATTCAGAATGGCGTCCGCGCGCCGCTCCACGTCGGAAGGCGCAGCCGGCAAAGTTTTCTGCGATCCGGCGGCGTGAACCGCGGATGAGAATTCGGCAATGGCGAACACGATCGCGCAAGCGATTGCCGCAAGCAAGCCAAGGCCGATTAGTTTCCGTCGCATCTTTCCTCCGTGCGCCAGCGCGTTTGCTGCCTTGCAAATGCGGCATCACGCCCCAAAAACCTAGCTGGCGCCAAACTGTTCTGCTTCCTTTTTTGCTGAACGCGATTCTCGATAGTGTACATCCGCCCGATACATCCGGCCTTCATTGTATCGAGCGTTCGCGGTCCCCCGCGTTGTCGCTACCTACTTTTGGTGAACCAACCAGCCCGTTTCCGCCCAGACGTTCTCCAATCTCATGGAAATTTCGAAGGCGATTTCCTGTGCCGCCGTCCCGATGCTTCGGGCGTTCACCCTACGCTTGCCACGGATGCACACGCAGTTGCATCCTAGTGAACAAAAGTATCAAGGAGGCAGTCATGGACAGTACTGCAGTTCGCATGAAACCCACGGCGGAGGGCCCGTCGGAGCCGGCCGCGGATCTGGGGCAACAAGGCGTCGCCGAGATTTCGAGTGGCCTGCGCCGTTTGCTGGCCGATGTCTTTGCGCTTTACGTGAAGACCAAAAACTTCCACTGGCATATGAGCGGACCGAACTTCCGCGATTACCATCTGCTACTGGATGAACACGCAACACAAATCTTCGCGATGACCGACGACATTGCTGAACGCGCGCGCAAGATCGGCGGCACAACGCTTCGCTCGATCAGCGACATATCTAAACACCAACGACTCAAGGACAACAACGAGGAATCAGTCGCTCCGATCGCCATGCTGCACGAACTCTGCAGAGATAACCGCGAGCTCACCCGGTTTTTCCGCTCCATGCATGAACTTTGCGAGACGCACAAGGACGTGGCGACCGCCAGCTTGATCGAAGTCTGGCTTGACCAAACCGAGCGGCGAGCCTGGTTTTTAGCGGAAATTACTGGCGAGAGGAAAGAAACGGACGGCGGCTCCCGAAAGGCAGCTCAAGCTTTGAGATAGTTCCGGCGATCGAATCCATCTCTGCGTCTTCAAGATTTCACTACCCTGGGTCCCAGCGCTGCAAATGGCGAGGTCTCGTTCTCCCATTGGAGCGCTGCCCCCCTCCAAGCTGATCCCACGTCTCTATTGCTGCTATCGGTTTGATCGGCGAGCAGGCTCAGCAGCCGGGGAGCCCCTTCTCCCCGAATAGGGCGAGCGCGCGGTGATCCTGCCTGTGTCCGGGTCATAAATGTTTTGAAATTATTTCCGGCCAAACTATCCTGCCTGCGGTCATATCATGGTAGCGATGCCTCCCGAGAAAAGCCGCAGCCACATTCACGCGCCCATTCGCCGGACGATGATCGAATCCGTTCGGCCCGAAATCGACGGTGGTCAGTTTCCCATTAAGCGCACGGTGGGAGAGAAAGTGGAAGTAACTGCCGATATTTTTTGCGACGGCCATGATTGGCTGAGCGCCCGCCTTCTCTATCGCACCAAGAGCCAATCGGGATGGAACAGCTCTCCGATGCGCGAAGTTGTAAACGATCGATGGACCGGCGCGTTTCGGATCGGAACGCAGGAACTTCATCTTTACACACTCCAAGCTTGGCCTGACGCTTTCAAAAGCTGGGTGCGCGACCTCAAAAAGCGAAAAGACGCGAGCCAGGATCTTTCACTGGAATATCTGGTTGGAGTTGAACTGATCGCCAAAGCTGCATCGCGCGCCGGCAAAAGCGCCGATGGCGACGCACTGCGGGAAATCGAGCGCCAACTCAAGGACCTTCACAAGGACGACTCGGATAAAGCGTTCGAAACCTCCGTGAGCGACGAACTCGCATTGGTGATGGATCGCCATCCTGACGTGGATGCGGCGACCCTATACGAACGCGAATTGGAAGTGGAAGTAGATCGCGAACGCTCTCGATTCAGCTCGTGGTACGAAATGTTTCCGCGCTCCTGCACGGCCGGCGCGGCCCACCATGGCACGTTTCGCAGTTGCATCGAGCGGCTCGACTACGTGGCGGAAATGGGATTCGACGTTTTGTACTTGCCGCCGATTCATCCGATTGGCGAAATTGAACGAAAAGGTAAAAACAACTCCACCGAGCGTTCGGCAGACGACGTCGGGAGCCCTTGGGCCATTGGTTCGAAACTCGGCGGCCACAAAGCAATCCACCCGCAGCTCGGCACTCTTGAAGATTTCAAGGAGTTGCTCGCCGAAGCCAAAAGACGCGGAATCGAGGTCGCGCTCGATCTAGCGTTTCAGTGCGCGCCGGATCATCCCTATGTGCGAGAGCATCCGGAATGGTTCCGGATCCGTCCAGACGGTTCCGTTCAGTACGCAGAAAATCCGCCGAAAAAGTACCTGGATATTTATCCTCTCAACTTCGAAAGCGAGCAGGTGGAAGCGCTCTGCGAAGAGCTCAAGAGTGTGGCGCTATACTGGATCGGGCAGGGGATTCGGATCTTTCGGGTTGATAATCCACATACGAAGCCTTTCGTTTTTTGGGAATGGCTGATCGGCGAGGTGCGCGGCCAATGTCCCGAGGTGATTTTCCTCGCCGAGGCCTTCACCCGTCCGAAGGTTATGTACCGGTTGGCAAAAGCTGGATTCACGCAGTCCTACACTTACTTTGCGTGGCGCAACACAAAATGGGATCTGGCCGAATATTTTGGAGAACTTGCTCAATCCGGAGTAAGAGAGTTTTTTCGGCCCAACCTTTGGCCGAACACACCCGATATTTTGACGGAATACCTGCAATATAGCGGACGCCCGGCTTTTGTGATTCGCTTGTGCTTGGCGGCAACCCTGGGCGCGAATTACGGCATCTACGGCCCTGCATTCGAGCTTTTCGAAAATCAGGCGCTGCACCCCGGAAGCGAGGAGTATCTCGATTCCGAAAAATATCAGCTCCGTGCCTGGGATATCGGCCGTGGGGACAGCCTGAAGGACCTGATCGCCAAGATCAATGGAATCCGCAAGGACAATCGTTCCTTGCAAAGCGACGACACTCTGCGATTCCATTCCATCGACAACGAGCAAATGATCGCCTTCAGCAAGATGAGCGAAGATCGTTCCAACGTGATCGTGGTGGTAGTCAATCTCGACCCTCACCACAAGCAATCGGGTTGGCTCGACCTGCCGCTCGAATATTTCCAGCTAGAGCTGCATCAAGAATATCAAATGCACGATCTGGTCACCGAAGATCGATTTTTGTGGCAGGGATTCCGGAATTACGTGGAGCTCGATCCGCAGCGGATGCCCGCGCATATTTTCCGTTTGCGGCGGCGCGTGCGGTCGGAGCAGGATTTCGACTACTTCTTGTGACGAGTCCAACGAGACCGTGACCGTGCCGCAGCAATCCGAATGGTACAAGGATTCCGTTGTTTACCAGCTGCACGTTCGCACGTTTTGCGACAGCAATGGCGACGGGATCGGCGATTTTCGCGGGCTGCAGCAAAAGCTCGATTATCTGCAGGGACTCGGCGTCACCGCGTTGTGGCTCCTGCCATTTTATCCCTCCCCTTTGCGAGATGACGGTTACGACATCGCGGACTACTGCTCCATCCATAAGAACTATGGAACGCTCGATGACTTGAAATCATTCCTCGCGGCCGCGCACGAGCGCGGCATCCGCGTGATCATCGAAATGGTGCTGAATCATACGTCCGATCAGCATCCTTGGTTTCAGGAGGCGCGCAGCTCCCGCGATAACCCGCGGCGCAACTGGTACGTGTGGAGCGATACGGACGAGCTGTACCGGGACGCGCGAATCATTTTTGTCGATACGGAACTTTCGAATTGGGCCTGGGATCCTGTATCAAAAGCTTACTACTGGCATCGATTTTTCAGCCACCAGCCCGACTTGAACTACGACAATCCCGAAGTCCGCGAAGCCATGTGGAACGTGATGAAATTCTGGCTCGAATTGGGAGTGGATGGCTTCCGGCTGGACGCGGTTCCATACCTGGTCGAGCGCGACGGCACTTCTTGCGAGAATCTTCCGGAAACCCACGATATCATTCGAGAATTGCGCCATCGCCTCGATGAGTCGTTCCCAGGCAAAATGCTTTTGGCGGAGGCAAACCAATGGCCGGCGGATGTCTGCGCCTACTTCGGCCAGGGCGATCAATTTCACATGGCCTTCCATTTTCCCCTCATGCCGCGCATGTTCATGGCCGTAAAATTGGAAGATCGCAAGCCGGTCATCGAAATCTTGCAGCGTACCCCCGACATTCCCAAGAACTGCCAATGGTGTATCTTTCTGCGCAATCACGACGAGTTGACGCTGGAGATGGTGACGGACGTCGAGCGTGACTACATGTACGATGAATACGCCCGCGACAAATCCATGCGCATCAACATCGGCATTCGCCGCAGGCTCGCTCCGCTCATGGACAATGACCGGCGCCGCATTGAGTTGCTCAACGGCCTGCTCATGTCGCTCCCCGGCACGCCGGTGATTTACTACGGCGATGAAATCGGCATGGGCGACAATGTGTATCTCGGCGATCGCAACGGCGTTCGCACGCCGATGCAATGGGACGGGCACTGGAACGCCGGATTTTCATCCACCGATCCGGAGCGGCTGTACGCGCCTCTGATTTCAAATCCGGTGTATGGCTACCAGGCCGTAAACGTCGATTCGCAGAAAAGGTCGGAACATTCGCTGCTCTCTTGGATGAAGCGTTTGATTCAAGTGCGGAAATCATCGCAAGTGTTCAGCCGCGGCACCATCGAATTCCTCGATCCGCCGAATCACCGTGTGCTCGCATACGTGCGCGAGTTTGGCAACGAGCGCGTCTTGGCCGTTAACAATCTTTCCAGCACATGCCAGGCTGTGGAGTTGAACCTCCGGAAGTACAAAGGGAGCATTCCGATTGAGATGTCCGGGAAGACGATTTTCCCGCGTCTAACTGAGCTACCCTATCTGCTTACAATGGGCCCGTATCAATTCTACTGGTTCCGGCTGCGACGCATTTGATCTCGCAAGGTAGACTCGCGAAATTGCGTGCTTTGCCCGGGCGGCTATGGCCATGGAGCGGGGATTGAGCGACGAAACCCTCCTTTCGGACGATTTCATCCGCCAGTTGGTCAGCGTCGGCGAAGTTGATCTGCTGGTTGGAATCCCGTCTCACAACGACTGCCAAACCATCGGAAACGTCGTCCGCGCGGCGGAAGAATCTCTCTTGCGCAATTTCCGCCGGCAACGCACGGTGCTTGTGCATGTCGACGAAGGGTCCCGGGATGGGACGGCCGAGGCGGTTCGCCAAGCCAGTTTACTCGGAGCCAACGGCATCGAGTCCCTGCGTACGGTCCGCTGGATTACCACCAACACCGGCAGCGCCGCCGATGGATGCACTGCTCTCCGGACTATTCTGGCAGCCGCCGATCTCCTGCACGCCAAAGCATGTGCCGTTGTCCACGGTTCGGTGGCAGGAATCGCTCCGGCGTGGATCGACTCCCTCCTGAATCCGGTCTTTTTCGAAAATTATGATTTCGTCGCGCCTCTGTACGCGAGACACCGATACGACGGACTGCTGACGCGAAACCTCCTCTATCCCCTTGGTCGCGCTCTCCTCGGCAAACCGATGCGCGAACTGCGGGCCACGGAATTCTCTTTTTCTGGCCGTCTGGCTTCCGATTGTCTCAATAGCGCTGAGTGGGAGCAGGAAGGCCTCCAAGCTGGTCCGGAAACCTGGATGGCCGTTGCTTCCATGACTAATTCGTTTCAATGTTGCCAAACGTATCTTGGGCCCAAGCCACGTTCTGCGTCGGGGGGAGTGGTGGACGTGATTCGCCGTACCGTCACAGGGTTCTTCTGGTGTCTCGAATTAAACGAATCTTACTGGCTCCAGGGCCGCGATCCGGAACCGCTGAAAACGATCGGTCTCGATCATCAGCTCACCAGCGAACCTGTTCGCGTCGATCGGAAAAAGCTGTTCCAGCTGTATCGAACCGGTGTTGCCCAACTTTCCGACATTTTGCGTTCCATCTTGGACGCAGATACGCACGCCGAGCTCGTCCGCCTGGCTGCCCTGGACGAGAATGCCTTCCGGTTCAGCAATGGTCTTTGGGTGCGGGCCATTTACGAATTTGCCGCTGCGTATCACCATTCCGTGATCCATCGCGATCACCTCGTTCAGGCATTCGTCCCGATCTACCGCGGAAGGGTCCATTCTTTTCTCACAGTGCATCGCTCCGATGATTCGGATGCCATGGAAGCCGATCTTGAGGATCTCTGCCATGAATTCGCGCGGCAGAGAAACTTCTTCGTGGAGCGGTGGAGCACGAAAGGTTAAGGTGCATTATGCAACAAATGATTCTTCACGCTTTTCAACAGGCCCACGACAACTTCACGCGCATGCTGGCCGAGTTTCTGCCGCGTTTTTTGTTGATGGTCGTCGTCATCCTTATTGGGTGGCTGGTCGCGTATCTGTTGAAGGTCCTACTGCGCGGGATTCTGCGGGTCGCTCGAGTCGAAAAAATGTCCGAGGAAGCCGGCACTTCGCGCCTTCTGCGCAGGGCCGACCTGCCGTCCATGACCGAACTTCTCAGCCGTGCGGTCTTCTGGGTTGTTTGGCTTGGATTTATCATCGTCGGTATCAGCTTTCTCGATATCGGAAGCTTGCAACAGCAGATCGCGAACTTGATCGCCGTGCTGCCGCAGATATTCGTCGCGTTGCTGATCCTGTTCGTCGGCCTGCTAGCCGCGAATTTTTTCTCTCGCGCGGCCCTGTTGGCCGGCGTCAACGCGGGCCTTTCCTCTCCAAAAGTGCTAAGCGGAATCGTCCGGACGGTAATCATTTTCCTGGCTCTTTCGATGGCCCTCGAACAAATTGGACTCGGCAAGCAAACGATGGAAATCGCATTTTCCATCGTGTTCGGTGCGCTGATGCTGGGATTGGCTATCGCTTTCGGCCTCGGCGGCAGGCATTTGGCCAAGAGGCTTTTGGAGAAGCACTTCTTTCGCGAGAGAGAGCAAGTCGAACATGACGACGAACTCTCTCCACTCTAAGCCATTTGGAGTATTCTGGTGCTGATATCTCTCGCGTAGTTTTGAGGCAGGAGGAGCCATGGGATGACCTTGCAACATGTCGACGTGCAGTTTGTGGCCAGGCTCCGCACCGCATTGACCGCGCAGCTCCCGGAGTTTTTGCCGCGTCAGCGTTGGTTTGGGTCGAAGGCCAAGCGCATCCAATCGGTCCATCTCTCCGAGTGTGTCCCCGTGCCGCTCTCCACCACCCTCGCCGTTATCGTTTTCGCTCGCGTCGAGTTCACCGAAGGCGCCGGCGAAACGTACGTCCTGCCCCTCATTGCTGGGGCGCCAGATCGCGTCTCGCCCTCCGATTTGGTGGTCGTGCGCGTTCCCGTCTCGGATCCCACTTCCGAGTTGCCGTTAATGGATGCGCTGGGAAACCGGGAGTTTCTTGCCGCAATCTTGAACCTATTCCTCAAAAGTGAGTCGCTCCCCGGCGAATCAGGCGAATTGAAGGCCGAACCGGAACCCGCACTCTCCGAGCAGCAGATTAGTGCCGCATGCGCTCTTTCTTCGCGGATGTTGAAGGGCGAGCAGAGCAATACCTCGATTGTCTATGGAGATCGCGTGATCCTGAAGTTTTTTCGTCGCGTCGAAGAAGGCGTTAATCCCGATTTGGAAATAGGCCATTTCCTCACCGCAGTTGCACATTTCGGAAATGTGCCGCCGCTTTGCGGCTGCCTGAAGTACAAATCGCGCGACGCAAAAATCGAGACCTTGGGGATTTTGCAAGGCTTCGTTCCCAATCATGGTGACGCCTGGCGGTTCACCGTGGAATCGCTCGTGGAACTTTTCGCCTCGATCGATCATCCTACTGGCGAGCCTCCTCTGGGTTCCGATCGGCCATCCGGGGCCGTGACCGTGACTGCTAGCGGCGCTTTGGGCTTCGCCGAGCAACTAAAGATGGTCAGTCTTCTCGCTAAACGGACCGCGGAGCTCCACTTAGCATTGGCATCATCGAGCGCGGATCCGGAATTTGCGCCGGAGCCCTTCACACCGGAAGTTCGTGAAGCGCTGGATAGTGCGTTCCACGATTTGGCTGTACGCAATTTCGAAATGCTTCGCCTGAAGATTCCCGAATTCCCGGAATCAGTTGTGGAACTCGCGAAGCAGGTGCTTACGCTGGAAGATTTCGCGCTCTTGACTCTGCATTCCGTGCTTGAACGGAAAATCACGTCCGTTCGTACCCGGATTCACGGAGATTATCATCTCGGCCAGGTTTTGTTCACGGGTTCCGATTTCTTCATTATCGATTTTGAAGGCGAACCCGCCCGGCCTTTGAGCGAACGGCGGAACAAGCGTTCCCCGTTGCAGGATGTCGCCGGAATGTTGCGTTCGTTTCACTACGCCGCCCAATCTGCTTCCATGGCCGCCCGGGAACGCTTGGCTCGCTCACGGGAACCCGGCGGTTACGTTGCAAAGCTCGCGGCACAATGGCAAGCGTTGGCTTCGGACGAATTTCTCAGGGCCTATCGGAATACGGCAGGGGATGCGCGGTTTTTGCCGTCGAGTTCAGCTGAGTTCGCTGCGCTCCTCCGGGTGCATTTGCTGGAAAAAGCCGTTTATGAACTCGGATACGAACTGAACAATCGGCCTTCGTGGCTCGCCATTCCGCTCGAGGGCATCCGGGAAATACTTACAGCCAAAGCCTAGCCGCGCGTACTTCGAAAACGCCGCCGGCTATTTGCAGCGTTCTTGCGCGGGCGGCGTAACACGTCGAGCCGGGAAATTGGCTGCTCTGGGAGACTGAATGCCCGATACCACCAGCAACGTTTGCACATCTCGAACCGGTAGCAATCGCCCACTGCGCGTCCGCTACGATGCTTCCCTGCTGACCGACAATGACTTGTATCTTTTCAACGAAGGAACTCATCTCCGCCTCTATGAAAAGCTTGGCTCTCATTATTTTCAAAGGGATGGTGTCGACGGAGCCCACTTTGCCGTCTGGGCGCCCAATGCCGAGCACGTTTTTCTTATGACCGACGCCAATGGATGGAGCGCCTCGGCGACCGAACTTCGTTCGCACGGCAGCTCCGGCGTCTGGGAAGCGTTCGTGGAGGGTATGGCCCCAGGCGCCGCGTACAAGTACCACATCGTCTCTCGCGAACGAAACTATCGAGTGGACAAAGCCGATCCCTTCGGTTCGCAATTCGAAGTGGCCTCGAAAACCGCGTCGATCGTTTCTAATTTCTCCTATCGCTGGCAAGATCGCGAATGGATGTCCGGCCGCGGAGCCCGTAATTCGCTAAAAAGCCCGATGTCTATTTATGAGGTGCACCTCGGCTCCTGGGCCCGAGTTCCAGAAGAAGGGAACCGGTCTCTCACCTATCGCGAAATGGCCGAGCGTCTTCCCAAATATGTTCTGGAACGCGGATTCACGCACGTCGAATTTCTGCCGATCATGGAACATCCTTTTTACGGCTCCTGGGGTTACCAGACGACCGGCTATTTCGCTCCGACCAGCCGTTATGGGCCGCCCGAAGATTTTATGTACTTGATCGATTGCCTTCATCGGCAAGGTGTCGCGGTAATTCTCGATTGGGTGCCGTCGCATTTTCCAAGTGACGAACACGGCCTTGCCTATTTCGACGGGACGCATCTGTTCGAGCACGCCGATCCGCGCCAGGGCTTTCATCCCGATTGGAAAAGCTACATTTTCAACTATTCGCGTAACGAAGTTCGTTCTTTCCTGCTCAGCAGCGCCATGTGTTGGCTCGATCGCTATCACGCGGATGGTCTTCGCGTGGACGCCGTCGCCTCCATGCTGTACCTCGACTATTCTCGCAAGCAAGGCGAATGGATTCCCAACCGCTTCGGCGGCCGCGAAAATCTCGAAGCGATTTCCTTCCTGCGAAAGTTAAACGAGGAAGTCTATGCTGCTTATCCCGACGTGCAGGTCATGGCCGAAGAATCCACGGCGTGGCCCATGGTTTCTCGGCCCTTGTACATCGGAGGACTCGGCTTCGGCTTCAAGTGGGACATGGGCTGGATGCACGACACCCTCGCCTACATGTCTCTCGATCCCATCCACCGCAAATTTCACCACAGCGCCCTGACATTCCGCGCAGTGTACGCATTCTCAGAAAATTTCGTTCTTCCTCTGTCGCACGACGAAGTGGTCCACGGCAAGGGATCTCTGCTTGGGAAAATGCCGGGCGACGACTGGCAGAAATTCGCGAATCTTCGTCTGCTTTACGCCTGGATGTTCGCGCAGCCCGGCAAAAAGCTGCTCTTCATGGGCGCGGAAATCGCGCAAGGGCGCGAATGGAACCACGACCAGAGCCTGGATTGGCATCTGCTCGATTTGGCTCCCCATCAGGGCATTCGCAAATGGCTGGACGATCTCAATCGCGCACTGCGTACCGAACCCGCGCTCCACGAATTGGATTGCGATCCGGCCGGATTCGAGTGGATCGACTGCAACAACACGGATCAAAGCATTGTCGCGCTGCTTCGCAATGGAAGTTCTCCGGACGCGAAAATCGTGGCGGTATTCAATTTCACTCCGGTTCCGCGACAGAATTATCGAATCGGAGTGACTCAAGCGGGGTATTGGCGGGAGATTCTGAATAGCGACAGCCGGATCTATGGCGGCAGCGGCTGGGGAAACCTCGGCGGAGTGGGAGCCGCCCCAGTTCCCGCCCACGGGCGGCGCTTTTCCGTCCATCTGAATTTGCCCCCACTGGGCGCGATTTTCTTGAAGCCCGCTGCGCGTTGAGAATGGCTCTACCGCGTTACCCGATTCTCTAACCCGAGCGCCTAGGAGGGCGTCGTCGCGTGACCTTAGATCCAACTGAGAGGCTCGGCGCACATTTTCGTGAAAAGAGCGGCTGCGATTTCCTGGTCTGGGCTCCTCGGGCCCAGCGCTTGGATTTGCATCTACTCTCGCCGGAGGATCGCTCGCTCCCGATGCGGCGCCGGCCGAATGGATATTTCCATTTGCACGACGACAAAACCGCGCCGGGCGCGCTCTATCTCTTCCGCTTCGAAAATGGCGAAGAGCGCGCGGACCCGGCCTCGCGTTTTCAGCCCCGTGGCGTTCATGGCCCCTCCGAAGTGATCGATCCTCGATTCGATTGGACCGACCAGTCGTGGCGCGGGATTGAACTACGCGAGTATGTTTTTTACGAATTGCACGTAGGAACGTTCACTCCTGAAAGCACGTTCGACGCCATAAGCCCGCGCCTGGCCGAATTAAAGGACGTCGGCATCACCGCCATCGAGCTGATGCCCGTCTCGCAATTTCCCGGTTCGCGGAACTGGGGGTACGACGGGGTTTATCCCTTTGCCGCGCAATCGACCTATGGAGGTCCGGACGCGCTTAAGCGCCTCGTCAACGCATCTCACCGCGCCGGCCTTGCCGTCGTTTTGGACGTTGTTTACAATCATCTCGGCCCGGAGGGAAATTACCTCTCTCGTTTCGGTCCGTATTTCACGGACTTCTATCACACGCCCTGGGGGCAGGCCATCAACTTCGACCGCAGGCATAGCGACGACGTGCGCCGCTATTTCGTCGAAAATGCTCTTCAGTGGACCGAAGACTTCCATTTCGACGCGCTCCGCCTCGACGCCGTTCACGCCATCACCGATACGTCCGCCCAACCGTTCCTCGGCGAACTCGCCTCCACGGTTCACGAAGAAGCCGAACGTCTCCATCGCAAAATCCACCTATTCCCCGAAAGCGACCTGAACGACGCGCGAATCGTCGCGTCCGATCCGCTTTGCGGATATGGCCTCGACGCGGCCTGGAACGACGATTTCCATCATTCCGTTCACACGCTGCTTACCAACGACCGCCACGGCTATTACGAAGATTTCGGCTCAACGGCTCAGCTCGCCCGCGCGTTCTCCGAAGGTTTCGTCTACTCCGGCCAATACTCCGAATTTCGCGACAGGCGTCACGGAAATTCTTCCTCGTCGCTGCCTGCCGAAAAATTCGTCGTGTTCGCTCAAAATCACGATCAGGTGGGCAATCGCCGTTTGGGCGAGCGCCTCAGTCAACTTGTCTCGTTCGAGGCGCTCAAACTCGCGGCAGGCTTGATTATGCTTTCTCCGTTTCTGCCGTTGATCTTCATGGGAGAAGAGTATGGAGAGACTGCGCCATTCCAATATTTCGTCAGTCACGGCGATCCTGCATTGATCGAGGCCGTCCGCAAGGGCCGCCGTGAAGAGTTTACGTGCTTCGATTGGCAGGGTGATGTGCCGGATCCGCAGGGTGAATCTACGTTTCTTCGTTCGCGCATCGCTTGGGATTCGCGCGCCTCGGCGCCCGGAAAGTTTCTGCTCGCTTTCTACAAGGAACTTATCCGCCTTCGCCGCGAAGATGTTGTATTCTCCCGCCGCGACAAAAAAGATCTGGAAGCGGTTGGCCGCGACGCCCCGAAATCGCTCCTGCTTCGCCGCTGGAATGGTTCGGAGGAACGTTTGGCCATTTTTAACTTCGGAAATGAACCCTCTTCCATCCGCGTGCCGGTTCCCGCAGCAGACTGGCAAAGGCTGCTGGACTCTGCCGACGCGCGCTGGGGCGGTCCCGGCAGCGGTGTTCCCGAATCTTTTCATTCGGCAGGACAGATGCAATTCAATTTGCCCGCTTCGTCGTGCGCAGTTTTCAAGCGGCCTCCGGAGGCGCCCTAATCGTGGAACGCTACATCTGCATTCACGGCCACTTCTACCAACCGCCGCGTGAAAATCCCTGGCTCGAGGCTGTTGAAATCCAGGACTCGGCCTATCCGTATCACGATTGGAACGAGCGGATAACCGCCGAATGTTACGGTCCAAACTCCGCATCGCGCATTCTGGATGAGGAGGGGCGTATCGTTCGCATCGTCAACAACTACTCCAAAATCAGCTTCAACTTCGGCCCCACGCTGCTCTCCTGGCTACAGGAAAACTCGCCCGCTGTGTACGACTCTATACTCGCCGCGGACGAAATGAGCCAGGCGCTCTTTTCCGGACACGGTAACGCGATCGCCCAAGTCTACAACCATATGATTATGCCGCTTGCCAACCGCCGCGATAAGGAAACCCAGATCGCCTGGGGCCTGCGCGACTTCGAGCATCGTTTCCACCGCACGCCTGAAGGTATGTGGCTCGCCGAAACGGCGGTGGACCTGGAGACCCTCGACCTGCTCGCGCAACACGGCATAAAATTCACGATTCTCGCGACCTCTCAGGCCCGCTCGGCCCGTCGTATCGGCGGCACCAAATGGCGCGACGTCAGCGACGGTAGCATCGATCCCTCCATGCCCTACCGCATCACGCTCGCCTCCGGCCGCACCATGGCGCTCTTCTTCTACGATGGACCGATCTCCCGCGCCGTGGCTTTCGAAGGGCTCCTGAATAAAGGAGAGTATCTCGCCTCGCGCCTGGCGCAGGCGTTTTCCGACTCGCGCGATTGGCCCCAACTCGTTCACATTGCAACCGACGGCGAAACCTATGGCCATCATCACAAGCGCGGCGAAATGGCTCTCTCCTACGCCATCGAGCACATCGAAACCACCGGTATCGCCAAAATCACCAACTACGGCGAATTTCTGGAACGCCATCCGCCCTTCCGCGAGGTCCGCATAAAAGAGAACACGTCCTGGAGCTGCGTCCACGGCGTCGACCGCTGGCGCGCCAACTGCGGCTGCAACTCCGGCATGCATCCCGGCTGGCATCAGCAGTGGCGAGCGCCGCTGCGGGAATCTTTGGATTGGCTCCGCGACCAGCTTGCGCCGCGTTACGAGCAGAAGGGCCGCGAGTTTTTCTCCGATCCATGGCGCGCCCGCGATCGTTATGTCGGCGTGATCCTCGATCGCTCCGCGGATGCGATTGACGCGTTTCTCGCCGCCGAATCCGCGCGCCCTCTCAGCGACTCCGAACGCATCGACGCGCTCAAGCTGCTGGAAATGCAGCGCCATGCCATGCTGATGTTCACCAGCTGCGGCTGGTTTTTCGACGAGCTGTCTGGAATCGAAACCGTGCAGGTCATCCAATATGCGGGGCGTGCGCTCCAGCTCAGCGAACAGCTCTTTGGAGATGGTTTAGAAGCGCAACTCCTCGATAGACTGGGGCAGGCAAAGTCCAATCTCCAAAGCCGTCCGGACGGCAAAGTGATTTTTGAGGATTTTGTTAAACCGGCGATGGTGAATCTCGAGACCGTTGGCGCGCACTACGCTATTAGCTCGCTATTCGAGAGTTATCCGGCGGAAAGCAAAGTGTATTGTTTCGACGTCGCCCGCACCGATTATCGGCTTCTCTCCGCGGGCAAAATGCGACTCGCGCTCGGTCGCGCGATCGTTCGTTCGGAAATCGTGCTCGATTCCGAACACATCACTTTCGGCGTTCTCCATTTGGGTGACCACAACGTCAGCGGTGGCGTTCGCGAGTTTCAGGGCGAGGAGTCTTATGTCGCGCTCTGCGCCGAAATCGCAGACATCTTCGAACGCGGCGATCTTTCCGAAATCCTGCGAATTGTGGATCGTGACTTCGGCTCCGGCAGCTTCACTCTTCGCCTCCTCTTCCGCGACGAGCAGCGCCGCATTCTGCGTCTCATCCTCAATCAAGCGCTCGAGGAAGCGGAAGGCTCTTATCGCCAGCTTTTCGAGCACTATGCGCCGATGATGCGCTTCATGGCCGACCTCAAAATTCCTCCTCCTCGTCGCTTCCAAATCGCGGCGGAATTCACGCTGAATTCCTCGCTGCGCCATGCGCTCGAGGCCGATACGCTCGATCTGGATCATGTCCACGCTTTGCTCGACGAAACTAAGCGCACCGGAATTGCGCTCGATGCGCCCACTCTCGAATTTGCTATGCGCGGTTCCACCGAGCGGCTCGCCCAAAAATGGCTCGCCGAGCCCGATCGAGTCGAACTGCTGCAGCGCTTGAGCGACTCAGCGGGACTTGCTGCCGCTTTCCCATTCCCAGTCGACTTATCGCAAGCCCAGAACGTGTTTTTTAAGCTGCTGCAGGACGTCTATCCCGGCTATTCCGTCCGCGCCGCCCAAAGCGAGCCCGACGCCAAGGAATGGGTATCCGCCTTCTTGAAGCTCGGTGACAGGCTCCGTGTGCGTGTGGGATAACCTATGCTCCGGCTTCCAGTTTCCACCTACCGGTTCCAATTCAATCTGCAGTTTCGCTTTTCCGATGCCCGCGAACTCGTGCCGTACCTCAACGAACTCGGCATCACGGACCTCTACGCTTCGCCGCGTTTCCAAGCGCGCAAAGGCAGCACGCACGGCTATGACGTTGCCGATCCTCGCCGCGTCAGTTCCGAGCTCGGCACCGAACGCGATTTCCAGGAACTCTCCGACCGCCTGAGAAGCTACTCGATGGGGCTGCTCCTCGATATCGTTCCCAACCATATGGCCGCGAGCCACGAAAACCCCTGGTGGATGGACGTTCTGGAAAATGGCCCGAGCTCCCCCTACGCTGGCTATTTTGATATCGATTGGCACCCCGCCACTACCAAGGCGGCTTTCCTGCATGATAATCGCGTGCTGCTTTCTTTCCTCGGCGATCTTTACGGAGCGATCCTTGAAAATTGCGAGCTTACGCTGAAGTTCGATAATTCCGGATTTTTCATCCAATATTACGACCACCGCTTCCCGCTCGACCCGAAGTCCTACGAGCCGCTCCTTGTCGGCATCGCCGAAAATCTCGATCAGGGGCGCGCCGTCGATTCAGCCGAAACACGATCCGTTTCCGAAATGCTCGAGCTCGCTCGCGGATTGCCGCCATTTTGGCACGCGAGCCCCGAGGACCAAAGCCGTCGAATCAACGAATCAGCCTCGATCAAACAACGTCTCTGGCAACTCTGCCAATCGGTGCCCGAAATCCGCCATGCCGCCGATTCGGTCGTTCGCAGCGTCAATGGCGCGCGCGAAAATCCTTCCACGCTGTTGCAGCTCGATCGAATCTTGTCCGCGCAGCCCTATCGCCTGGCCTACTGGAAAATCGGACTCGAAGAGGTGAATTACCGCCGATTCTTCGGTCTCAACGAATTCGTCGCCGTTCGCGTCGAGGATCCTCGGGTCTTTGCCGACCGCCACCGGTCGATCTTTCAGCTCGTTCGCGATGGTAACGTCACCGGACTCCGCATCGATCATGTCGATGGCCTCTTCGATCCGTGTTCGTATCTTCGTCAGTTGCAGGTTTCCGCATTCCCGGAGGAATCCTCCTCGCCGCAGCCCCTTTTTGTCGTCGTCGAAAAAATTCTCGGCGAACGTGAGAATTTGCCTGAAGATTGGCCCGTCTCCGGCACCAGCGGTTACGATTTTCTGAATGCCGTAAACGCTCTCTTCATTGATTCCTCTGGTTTGAAATCCATCGAAGATGCCTACTCCCGCGTCACTCGCTCGCCGGTTCCGTTCGCGGATGTCAGTTACGCCGGAAACATGCTGGTGATGGACACGCTCTTCGCACATGAAGTCCATTCGCTCGGCCATCGTCTCGGAGCCATTGCCGCGCAGGATCGCAAAGCGCGCGATCTCCCGATGTCCGAACTCATTCAACTCCTAAAAGTTGTCACCGCCTGTCTACCCGTTTATCGCACTTATATCCGCGGCGACGAAATTGCCGCTCGTGACCTCGACTTTCTCGAAAGAGCGCTGACTCTCGCCCGCCGCCGCGTCTCTCCCGGCGAGATTAGTGACTCCGCGTTCGCCTTTCTCCACCAGGTCCTATTCCTCGAACCTCCCGCTTACGCGGTGGCCCTCCGCGCGGAATATCTGCAATTCGTCATGCGCTGGCAGCAGTTCACCGGGCCCGTTATGGCCAAAGGCCTCGAAGACACCGCCTCGTATCGCCACAATAGCCTTATCTCCATCGCTGACGTCGGCAGCGACCCCATGCGCGAGTCCCTGCCGCGTGGCGTGTCCGCACTCCATGAATTCAATGGATATCGCCAGCTCCATTGGCCTCGAACTCTCAACGCCACCTCCACGCACGACACCAAGCGCGGCGAGGATGTGCGCGCCCGCATCAATGTTCTCTCGGAACTCTCCCGGGAATGGGAGCGATTCTTCCGCCGCTCGCGACGTGCCAACGCTCCTTATCGCAAGATCGTCGATGGAATTTCCGCGCCCGATCCTGGAGAGGAATCTCTGCTCTATCAGACCATGCTCGGCGCCTGGCCCGCTTCCGCGGACGAACTTCCCGATTTCCGCGAGCGCGTCAAATCCTTTTTCCTTAAGGCCGTTCGCGAAGCCAAGCTGCACACCAACTGGTTCGAGCCTAACTCCGAATATGAGTCGGCTCTCCTAGCGTTCGTCGATGCTCTGTTCGGCAGCAACAAAAACGTCGGATTTCTTCAGGAATTTGCGGCGCTGCAGAAGAAGCTCTCTTTCTACGGCTGCCTGAATTCCCTCTCGCAAATCCTTCTGAAAATTGCGTCGCCCGGTCTCCCGGATTTTTATCAGGGCGAAGAGCTCTGGGACTACAATCTCGTCGACCCCGATAATCGCCGCCCCATCGACTTCGGTCTTCGCGGCCGCTTGCTCGACGAGCTCAAGCATCTCGATCATGAAAATCGCGAAGCTTTGCTCGAAACTCTGATGGCCAATTGGCCCGACGGCCGAATCAAGCTCTATCTCACCTGGAAAGCCCTGCATTTCCGTCGCGATCATCGGGAGCTTTTCGAGCTCGGCGAATATCTGCCGCTTGACGCCGCTGGCAAGCAAAAGGAAAGCTTGTTCGCCTTCGCCCGGCGTCGGGACAATAGTGAATGGGTAGTCGCGGTAGCTCCGCGTATGCTCTCCCGCGTTACCGATCAGGGTGAAGCTCCTCTCGGCCGCGAAATTTGGGGTGCTGCATCGATTCAGCTTCCGACTGGCGCTCCTAGCCACTGGCGCGATGTCATCACCGGTCAAGAACTTCGCACCGGCAAGCATTCCGGCCGCCCCGTCCTTCGCGCCGCCGACCTCTTCTGCCGTTTTCCCGTTGCTCTTTGCGTCTCCAGCAGCTCGTAGCAATCATTCTCCGTTGTATGCCGCGGATGTGCCCAAGGCGTTCCGCCGGGAGGCAGTCCAGTCCCCAAATTCAGTTGCGCTCTTGTATCTTTCCCCCTTCAAGGTGTATCTAACACCAGTGGAGGCCACCGCTATGGCGTTTTTGCGCAAGTTCGTGTTTGTTTCCGCGTTTCTGTTTCTTTTCATCCCTCTGGCCGCTGCAAACGGAGCCACCACTTTCCATGCCTCTCTTTCCGGCAAAAATCAGACGCCGCCAATCGATACGCCCGCTCACGGCACCGCCACTTTCACTTTGAGCAAGAGTGGCAAAAGCCTGTCCTACCGAATCTCCGTAACGGATATTGACGATGTGTCTATGGCGCATATTCACATCGGCTCTGCTGGGCAGGCAGGACCGGTCGCGGTCTGGCTCTATCCTTCCCATCCGCCCGCTCGAGTCAAAAAGGGAAAGTTTAGTGGCGTTCTGGCGCGCGGCACGATCACCGCATCTAGGTTGCGGGGACCGCTAAAGGGGAAAACCATCGGAGATCTGGTCCAGGACATCAAGTCCGGTGACGCCTACGTCAACGTCCACACCACCCAGCATCCCGCCGGCGCCATCCGCGGCCAAATCGAGTAGCGCGAAGCGCTGACGGCAGTATCGTCGGGGGCGCCCCACGCTCGCTCGCACTCTAAGCGTGGGGCGATTGTCTGCCAGTCGTGCCGAGTGCGATAGAGTTCTGTAAATCGCCTCCTTGGCCGCGACCCACGCACTGGCGTGACAGCGCCTTCGGCTAACGCAATCAGCGGATATTTTGTAGGTTCCCAATGATCGGCGGATATGGGCGCGTTCCGGATTGGCTTAAAGAAGTTTGTCAACGACGACAGCATGTCAATAGTGCTGTTCAGCTTGTTCCTGGGCTGCGTCGCTGGCCAGGGCGTTTCGGGATGGTTTGCCTACGATCGCTCGCTGCGCGCGGCGAATTTTCGCGAGATCACGTTCGGTGCCTATCTGGGGACTGGCAACTTCCTCGACGGAGTGTTTAGCAACTGGCAGGCTGCACTCCTGCAACTGGCTGTGCTGATTGCTTTCGGCTCGGTACTGCGCCAGAAGGGGGCTGCGCGTTCCCGCAAGACGAACCCTAGGAGCCGTCGGACATTGCGTTGGAAACTCCGGCCACGCCCGACGGTGCGTGAGTTTCTTTACGCCAACTCACTGTCGTTGGCGTTTCTCGGCATGTTCGTGGCGACCTTCGCGCTGCACGTTTTGTTTGGGGAGTGGAAATACAACGAGGACCATGTTCTGCGGCATCTGCCTCCGATCTCATTCGGCTCCTATGCTGTTTCGCCTAGCTTCTGGTTCTCGGTCTTTCAGTGCTGGGAGGCGGAATTCTCGGCCATCGGCATCTATATCGTCCTCAGTATCTTTCTGCGGCAGGAGAATTCGCCGGAGTCCAAGCCGCTGGGCGCGAGCAATAAACAGACTGGAGGAGCCAACGAATAGTCGCGGAAATCCGGGCGAGTGCCCGACCGTGTGCACTTGCTCATCTCCGATTCCACGGCTGTCTCGGATTCGTTCCGTACTTGTACCTTCCGGCCAGTAGAGTTCGACCTCGCAAGTCTGTTAGCGTCAGTCTGGGGCTGTGTGTGGAAGGGCAAAAACGGCGGCGATTCTGAGGAGCGATCGGTCGCACGGTGCGACCATATCCGCCGATCACAAGACTCCAATAATGAGCGCAGCAGGCTTCCACCCCGACCACATATGCTGGCAGCTTGGCGAAAAAACGCGTCACCTGGCTCCGGCGTAAACGCCTTCGCAGAAGCGGACGGCCTTCAGCATCCGCACCGTGAACTTGGAGGATATGGTTTTGGGAGGTCTAAACCAGTGTCTGCAACTCTCATGGAAGTCCCTCCCTGGATTGCGACGAAGCTTGTCGCTCGCCGCAAGAACCGGGATGGGCCCATTCCATTAGGTTACCGCCTTCCATAACGCCCGCGAACTGGTCCAAGCCATCCAGGTTTATCTCCGGCGATACAACAAGAATCCGCGACCTTTTCAGTGGGTGGCCAGCGCGAGCCGAATCATTCGGAAGGTCAAAAATATAAAGGAATTTCAGAGACAGGAGACTAGTACCTTCGTCCTGTACGTTTAAGAAAGCCGGCCTATGCACACGGGCGACTCCGTGTTGCACGATACGATGAGTCGCTGCTTCGCGCCGTCCACAGCTGCGCGCGCGGAAGTGTGCAGTAGAGCGTATGTGGCCAGCAGCTCTGGCTGAATTTGCACTGGCTCTCTAAACGCGATGACGAACCTTCTTCAATTGCGAGGACTAACCGTTCAGTATCTTTCAAATTCTGGGCATCGACAGACCGCCGTTCAGAACGTTTCGTTTGGCATCGGTCTGGGCGAGACCCTGGGCCTCATGGGCGAATCGGGCTGCGGAAAAACCAGCGTCGCAGAGGCAGTGCTCGGATTATTGCCCGCCGACCGCACGCAGGTAACCGGCTCCGTGGTTTTTCGCGGCTCAGACTTGTTGACACTCAGCGAGCGGAAGCTGCAAAAAATTCGCGGCGCGTCGATTTCGATGATTTATCAAGAACCGGAACTCGCATTGAATCCGGTCATGCGAGCGGGTGAACAGATCGCCCAGGTGATCCACGCGCATCGCCGGTTACGATGGGCGCAGTGCCGCAGTGAAGCACGAGCCATGCTCGGGCGGGTCGGCTTCACCGAAATCGGACGAATATTCGCCGCCTTTCCCCACCAACTGAGTGGCGGCCAGCGCCAGCGCATCGTCCTGGCTCAAGCTCTCGCCTGCGCCCCGGCTCTCTTAATCGCCGACGAGCCCACGGCACACCTCGACGTGCGAAGCCAATCCGAGATCCTGAGCCTGTTCGAAACTCTCAAGCGGGAATTGCGTATCGCCATCCTTCTGATCAGCCACACGCCCGAGATTCAGGCCCGCCTCGCCGATCGCGTTCTCGTAATGCAAGCGGGCCGAATCGTGGACCAAGGCCGCTTCGCGGACCTGGATCGAATGTCGGAGAGCCCGTATACGCGCTCGATTCTTGGATCGCTCACGACGCCACGCGAGCCCGCCGAATGGACGGTGGAGGAGGGCGTCGCGGGATGAATAGTCCTCCACTCGACGTCCTCGTCTCGATTCGCAATCTTGCCAAGACGTACGTACAACGGCGCGCGTTCAGCGGAACCAAGTTTAGAGTCGATGCCCTTCGCAACGTAAGCCTCGACATCCGCAGATGCTCCACATTCGCCTTGATAGGCGAATCCGGCGCGGGCAAATCTACGCTGGCACGCTGCCTGTCGCTTCTTGAAAAGCCAAGCAGTGGTGAAATCTGGTTCGATGGACTCAACGTTCTCTCTCTTAAGCGCAAACGGTTGTTTCCCATTCGCCGCCAGATCCAGCTCATTTTCCAGGACCCGGCCTCCGCCCTGAATCCTGGCATGACCGCGGCGGAAATTATTGAGGAGCCGCTACTCATTCAGCGTGAAGGCACACAAGCAGAGCGCCGCCGCCGAGCCGTCGATTTGTTGGACCAGGTTGGCATGCCGGCCGTCTCGGCGGGAAAGCGGCCTCTCGACTTTAGCGGCGGACAACGTCAAAGACTGGCTATCGCGCGGGCACTGGCCCTTCAGCCCAAGCTGTTGATTCTTGACGAGGCTCTCTCGAACCTCGATCTCGGGACGCGCGACTCGATCGTAACGTTGCTCGGAGCGCTTCAAGACAGGCATACCCTCACCTACGTTCACGTCGTGCACGACCTACGCTTAGCTTCAGAGTTGGCGGCCGAGACGGCGGTGATGTTCGAAGGAGAAATCATCGAGCGTAAAAGTACCGACTGTCTATTTGCCAATCCCCAGCATCCTTATACACGCTCGCTTTTGCAGTTCGTGCGGCCGTTCGAAGATTCGCCGGAAGATTTGGCCGTTGGGGCCTTGCGATGAAATTCCTCGCCCGCCGGCTGGTCCATTCGATATTCATTTTGCTCGCAATCTCGTTCTTTTCCTTTTTGTTCCTCCAGTCGGCTCCCGGCGATTATTTCGACGCCATTCGGATGAATCCCGATGTCTCGGCGCAAACGGTCAACATGCGCCGCGCGGCGTACGGCATGAACAAACCCTTTCCGGTTCGCTATGCAATCTGGATGCGCTCTCTCGCTGAGGGAGATATGGGAGTGTCGTTCGCGTATGGAACTCCGGTGGGTCCACTTCTGTGGCCTCGCGCGCGCAATACTCTCCTTCTCACGTTCTCGGCGATGTTTCTCGCGTGGCTGTTGGCCGTCCCGCTCGGCTTATGGACGGCCGCGGCTAAGGGCGGCTGGGCCGACCGCATTTGCACCTTTGCAACTTCCGGACTGCTGGTGATTCCCGATCTACTGCTGTTTCTGCTGCTGCTTTTGCTGGCTGTGCGGACAGGCTGGTTCCCGAGCGGAGGAATGGTGTCCTCCACATTCGGCGCGCTGGCGCCGTGGGGCAAAGTAACGGATATTGTGCGTCATTTCGCGTTGCCGGTTGCTGGCCTGGCTATCGCAACGCTGCCGCTGTTGCTGCGCCACGTGCGCGCGGCCACGATCGAAATCTTGGAGTCGCCCTTCATTCGCGCCGCACGCGGCCACGGCGTTCCGCGGGCGCGCCTGCTGTGGCGCTACGCACTGCCAGCCGCCTCGAATCCCCTGATTTCACTCTTGGGCCTGTCGATCGCCACCATGCTGAGTGGTTCTCTGATCGTCGAAGTGATCCTGAGTTGGCCGGGACTTGGTCCGCTGATGATTCAGGCGATTTTGGCTCGCGACGTCAACGTGGTAATTGGCGTGGTCATGCTCTCGTCCATCTTTTTGATCGCCGGGAACCTGCTCGCCGATGTTCTCCTGTTCGCCAGCGATCCTAGGATTCGAGTCGAATAGCATTGAAATCTCGATACATGTTCGGCATCCTGATCCTGCTCGCGGGCTTCCACGCTCTAATCATTTTTGCTGGTTTCTTCGCGCCCTACAGCTACTCGCAGCAAAACCGCGACTTTCCATTCGCGCCGCCATCGAGAGTCCGCTTCGTCGATTCCCGCGGGACCTTTCACCTCCGCCCCTTCGTTTATGCCTGGAAGGACTCGCCGGATTCGTTCGGTTCCTACGCGGTGGATTCCAGCGCCATCTATCCCATACGATTCTTCGTCTCTGGGGAGCCGTTCAAAATTGCCGGCCTAATCCCGTCGCACGTTCATTTGTTCGGTGTGCCAGCTCCGGGGCGCATTTTTCTGATGGGTACGGACGGTTACGGACGCGACCAGTTCAGCAGGTTTCTTTACGGCGGCCAGGTTTCATTGGTGGCCGGATTGCTCGCCGCCGCCCTTTCGCTTTTGCTGGGCGTCGCCGTTGGTTCGTTCGCCGGATTCTACGGCGGATGGGTCGACAACGCGCTCATGCGCGGCGGCGACATATTCATGGCGCTGCCCTGGCTTTATCTCCTCTTTGCCGTCCGCGCTGAGTTGCCGCTGCAAGTGCCGCAATGGGAAGTTTTTCTTCTGTTGATCTCGGTGATAGGGCTCATCGGATGGGCGAGACCCGCCCGGCTGATTCGCGGAGTTGTGTTAAGCGCAAAGGAACGCAATTTCGTTCACGCAGCGCGCGGATTCGGCGCCTCAGACTTATATCTGCTCCGCCGGCACATATTGCCGCGCACCTACAGCGTACTGCTCACGCAGATGACGTTGCTTATTCCCCAGTACATTCTGGCTGAGGTGACGCTCAGCTTTCTCGGACTCGGTGTTGGCCAGCCACTCGCGAGCTGGGGCAGTCTTTTGTCCACCCTGCAGCAGTACTACGTTCTCGTTTCTTATTGGTGGATGTTCCTGCCGGCCATTTTCCTCGTGCCAATCTTTCTCGGTTATTCATGGTTGGCCGATGCTCTGCAGGAACACTTCCAGCCCGTCTCGCTGTAAAATCGCACGTTTCTCTGTTAAGAATCGTGTTATGCGCGTGAGGGATCTTTCGAGCATCGCGGTCGTGTCTCTGCTCGTGGCTACGACCGCTGGTTCCGCGCTCGCACGGCCTTCCGCCAAGTTTCCGCCCGTTGCGATGTCGCTTGGTGTCCGCGGAGGCACGTTGACAGTAGCCCTGCGCTCCGAGCCGAAAACTCTCAATCCCGCGCTCGCTAGCGATGCGGCCTCCCAAGACGTGATTTATTGCATGAACGCCGATTTAATTCACATCAACCGCGAATCGCAGCGAACTGAGCCCGATCTAGCCAAGTCATGGAGCGTTTCTCGCGATGGCAAGACGTATACCCTGCACCTTCGTCGCGGCTTACGTTTCTCAGACGGCCAGCCTTTCACGGCCGATGATGTCGTATTCAGCTTTCGCGTCTACATGGACAAACAGATTGATTCGTCCCAGCGCGATTTGCTAATCATCGGCGGCAAGCCAATTTCCCTCGAAAAAATGGACGAATACACCGTACGTTTCAGTCTTTCTCAGCCTTACGCCGCGGCCGAGCGCCTGTTCGACGGTTTTCCGATTCTTCCGCGTCATCTGCTTGAAAGCGCCTACCGCAACGGCACCTTTTCGAAGGCATGGGCCGTCTCCAGCCCGCCGGGCGAATTCGCGGGGCTTGGGCCATTCAAGCTGGCGGCGTATGTTCCCGGGCAGCGCATTGTGCTGGAGCGTAACCCGTACTATTGGAAACGGGACACGTCCGGGAAACAGCTTCCCTATCTGAATAAAATTGTTTTCTTATTTGTTCCCAGTGAGGATGCGCAGGTAATTCGCTTTCTCTCCGGCGACACGGACGTGATGAGCCGCTTCAGCTCGGGAAACTATGCCGTCCTCAAGGCGCAGGAATCCGCGAGAGGATTTCACGTTTACGATCTCGGGCCAAGCCTCGAATACAACTTTCTGTTTTTCAATCTGAATGACCTCAGCGCCAAAAATCTCCCGCGGATCACCAAAAGACAGGCTTGGTTTCGGAAGCTGAAGTTCCGGCAGGCGGTTTCCGCAGCCATCGATCGAGCCGCCATCGTTCGTCTGGTGTATCAAGGACGTGCGACGCCGCTCGCCGCCCAAGTGACACCGGGAAACAAGCTCTGGCTCGATCCCGCAATCCGGCCGCCGGTTCGTTCGCTGAGTCGTGCGCGAGAATTACTTAAATCGTCCGGCTTCTCCTGGCGACGAGACGGCTCTCTTGTGGATTCACATCGGGAACCGGTCGAGTTTTCGATTCTCACCAACTCTTCCAACGCGCAACGCGCGAAAATCGCTACCCTCATTCAAAGCGATCTCAGCCGGTTAGGCATGAACGTCCACATCGTAACTCTCGATTTTGGAGCGATGGTCGACCGCTTGCTCAACTCCTTCGACTACGAAGCGGCCATTATGGGATTGGCCGATGGCGATGCCGATCCCAACACCGAAATGAACGTCTGGCTTTCAAGCGGTGGAATGCACTTGTGGGACCTAGACGAACCCCGCCCGGCCACGCCGTGGGAGGCCGAGCTCGACCGGCTGATGAACGAACAACTCGTCACGCTCAATTACGCGAAACGCAGGCAGCTATACGACCAAGTCCAGCAAATCGTTGCAAATCAATTGCCGATTATTTGCCTCGTGAGCCCAGATGTTTTAGTGGGAGCGAGAGATCGCGTCGGAAACTTCGAACCGGCGATCCTGGAGCCATACGTATTGTGGAACGCGGACCAGATTTATGTCCATTGAGACGGCCGGGGCACCCGCTCAAGCGCCGGAGAAAACTTCGCTTCGTGACGATACCGAGCTAGTTCGTGAGTGCCTGCGGGGCAGCGAAGTAGCTTGGTCCGCCCTGATTGAGAAGTATAAAAACCTCATTTTTTCGATTCCCATCAAATACGGACTTTCGCCCGATGACGCGGCCGATATCTTTCAAGCCGTTTGCCTTGAAATGCTGTCGGAGCTTCCCAAGCTGCGCAAGCCCAAAGCCCTGCCTAAATGGGTCATGCAAGTAGCCGCGCACAAGTGCTTCCATCACAAGCGGCTGCTTTTGCGTGCGGAGTCGCCTGGACTCGACGAAGAAACGCCGGAGCCCAGCACTCCGGCGGTGGCTGAGCGCCTCTTGCGCGAGGCGGAAGAAGAGCAGAAGTTCCGGGAAGCCATCGCGAGTTCGCCGCCCCGGTGCCGGAAGCTCATCCACATGCTGTTCTTCGAGGAGCCGACCCGACCGTACCAAGAGATCGCCTCGGAGCTCGGCCTAGCCCCGGGTTCGATAGGATTCATTCGCCAACGCTGCCTCGACCGGCTGCGCAGCAAGCTGGAACAGGCAGGTCTCTAGTGGGCACTTCCGCGAAGAAAAGCCCTGTTTCCGCCGCAGTTCTTCGCAAGCTTGGTGCTCTGGCGGACGATTCCAGCCGTGATCGCTACCTCAAAAGCCGGCCTGGACTCCTGCGAAAAGTGGTGGCGCTGTATTTGAATGATGTTGTCAGATCGCAGCTCCGCGCTGACACGCGCCAAGCCCTCTCGCTCGCCGAAGCTGCCGTCACGATTGCGCGCCGCGTCCGGAGCCGCGAAGCTATGGCACTGAGCCTCCGGTCAAAGGCAAACGCGCTGTACATGCTCGGCCAAAACAAACGCGCGCTGGACTTTCACGCCGAGGCCCTGAGCATCTTTCGCCAGATTGGCGACGCGCGTGAACAAGCGCGAACGCTAATCCCGACGATCCAACCCTTGATCCTTCTCGGAGAGTACCAATCCGCCTTGGAAGCCGCAGCCGAAGCCAAACAGATCCTCGATCGCATCGGTGATTCGCAGCGCCTGGGCCACTTGGAAATCAACGTCGGCAATATCTATCACCGCCAGGACCGGTTCGAAGAAGCCCTGGCCTGTTACGAGCGCGCCTACGAATCCTTGTTGCCCTTCCGCGACTCTGAGGGCCTAGCCGTGGCGCTTTACAACATCGCCGTTTGCCTCATCTCCCTGAACGATTTTCCCCGCGCGCTCGCCTCCTATCAGCGCGCCCGCAAAATGTGCGTGCAGCACGGCATGACGCTGCTGGTCATCCAGGCCGACTACAACATCGCCTACCTTTATTACCTTCGCGGCGAGTACGGCCGAGCCATCGAAATGCTGCGCGCCACGCGCGAAAAATCCGAGCAAAATGGCGACGCGCACATCTTGGCGCTCTGCTATTTGGATCTTTCCGACATTTACCTGGAACTCAATCTCAGCTCCGAAGCGCGGGAAGTTGCGCACGAAGGATGGGAGCGTTTCCGAAAACTCGGCATGGGCTACGAGGAGGCAAAATGCCAGGCCAACGAAGCTGTGGCGCTCAGCCAACTCGGCAAGGCCATTCACGCGCTACAATTGTTCGATAGCGCGCGGGCGAAATTCGTGCACGAAAAAAACCTCGTCTGGCCCTGGCTGATCGACTTATATCGCGCCTTGGTTTTGTACAACGAAGGCCGCTACTTCGAGTCCCGCCGGTTCTGCGAGCAAGCAGCCGAGTTTTTCGACCAGTCCTTTCTTCCCAATAAAGCTGTTCTGTGCCACGTACTGCTTGCCCGGCTCTCGTTTCGGACCGGAGATGCGGCCACTGCCGAGGCTGAATGCTCCCGTGCAATGGAACGTCTTTCCGCTCTCGATGCGCCGGCTCTTCGATTTCAAGCGGAGTTTCTGGCCGGCCAAATTGCCGAGGCCTCTGGTGCGCTGCCGATCGCCTACCAATTTTTCCAGCGTGCCCGGGAAGCGCTGGAAACCCTTCGAAGCAGCCTTCACGGTGAAGAACTGAAGATCGCGTTTATGAAAAATCGGCTCGAAGTTTACGAATGCCTTGTCGACATTTGTATGAACAACTCGGGGCGAAAAACCGACGGCGAAGAAGCTTTTGGCTACATGGAGATGGCCAAATCGCGCAGCTTGGCCGAACTCCTCGTTCATCATGCCCAGCAGCCTCTACCGGACGCGCCCGGAGGGCAGAGCAACCTCGTGCGCAAGATCCGGGAGATGCGCGAGGAACTCAACTGGTATTACCGCCGCTTGGAAATCGAACAGTTGCAGACTGGGACTCCATCGCCGGAGCGGATCGAGCAACTGAGGCAAAAGGCCCTCGCGCAAGAAAACGATCTGCTCCGCGCGCTCCACGAGCTTCCCCAGTCGCACAATGCCGGTCCGCA
This sequence comes from Candidatus Acidiferrales bacterium, assembly GCA_050746725.1. Lineage (GTDB taxonomy): Bacteria > Acidobacteriota > Terriglobia > Acidiferrales > UBA7541 > Palsa-295. The sequence goes on from JBOGMX010000007.1 coordinate 190,977, forward strand.
TGTTGCTCCTGAATCCGTCGATCGCGTCCGCGATTCACTTCCCAAGAGCGCAGCGATGATCGAGTATTTCAGCGTGAAAGGGCACTTTGTCGCCGCCATCCTCACCCACCGCTCACTCGAAATCTTTCCATTAACGCCAGTTTCCCGAGTCGTGAACCTTCTGCGAATGCTCGAATTTCAGATCTCCAAATTTCGCCTCGGTGGCGAATATACCCGCCAATTCGCAAAACCGCTTTTGGAGTCAGCGCAGGCGCACCTGCGCAATCTATACGTCGAAATCCTCGCGCCAATTCGTTCGGGGCTGTCCGGCGACCATTTGATCATCGTTCCGCATGGAGTGTTGCATTACCTGCCCTTTCACGCACTATTGCAGGGTGATCGCTATCTGATCGACGATTTCTCTATCTCCTACGCACCCAGCGCCACTACCTTTGCGCTATGTCAGCGAAATCCCGGCCGTTCGGACGGCCCTCCGCTCGTGATGGGTGTTCCCGACGCGCGAGCGCCCTTTATTCTAGAAGAGGTGCAGGCCGTTTCTAAAAGCTTGCCCGGCGCAACGCTGCTGGTCGGCGCCGAGGCCAACGAATCGAATCTGCAACAAAAAGGGCTCGGCAGTCGGGCAATTCACATCGCCACGCACGGGACTTTTCGCCAGGACAATCCGATGTTTTCAAACATCCGCCTCGGAGAAACGAATCTCGGGCTCTACGACCTGTACCAGTTGAAGCTCGATTGCGAGTTGATGACCCTCAGCGGCTGCGCCACCGGGCTCAACGTCGTCACCGCCGGCGACGAGTTGCTCGGATTGGTGCGCGGCCTGCTTTTCGCTGGTGCGCGGTCGCTCTTACTGTCGCTATGGGACGTTCACGACAGAACTACTGCGGAATTTATGACCGCTTTCTATCAACGCTTGAGTTTTTCCCAATCGAAAGCCGCAGCCTTGCAAAGCACCATGCTCGCTATGCGTGAACGTTACCCTCATCCTTATTTCTGGGCTCCGTTTACCCTCATAGGCAAGATCTCGGCCCACTAAGCCGCCTCCCAAATTTTGTGCCTCGGCCTATATTTTTTGACCGCCTCCATACCCTTATACGCAGGGATGGATTAGGGGACAGTGGCGGCTCTTCCGGGGAAGGCCGCAATTTCACAATATGGGGGGAAGAGAATGCGTCACTTTTTGTCGGAGCAGTGGGCGGACTTCGTTAGGAAGACGCTGAAAAAAAAAGACATGCAGACCATGCAAGGCCACCTCGATAACGGATGCGAACAATGCAAGAACGACCTGGCGGCTTGGGCTCACGTGAGCAATTTGGCAGGTCGTGAGGCTGCTTACGAGCCGCCCTCAGCCGCCGTGAAGATGGCTAAAGCCGCATTGACGCTCCACGGCCAGCTCAGACGATCCCCCGTGGCGAGCCTGTTATTCGACAGCTTCGATGCTCCTGTTACCATCGGAATCCGATCCTCCACAGCACAGCTTCGCCAGATGCTCTACGGTTTCGGCGATTATCGCGTGGACCTGCGCTTCGAGCCGAATCTAGACACCGACCAGGCCGTACTTGTTGGGCAGGTTTTGAATTTGACGAGCACGCATAAAAGCCTGCGGGCCATCACCGTAGCGCTGAATCGCGGCGGCCACATCCTTGGTACGGCAACCACCAACGAATTTGGCGAATTTCAGCTGGAGTGTGACCTCGGCGGCCAGCTCGAACTGCATTTCACCCTTCCCGGAGGCGAAGCGGTGAAGCTCGTGATAGTCGAGCCGTCCAGCGAATCTATGCATCCTGGCGAGCGGAAAATCTCCGCGGCTAGACGGCCAAAAGCGCGTCGCCAACTAAGATCGAAAAGTACTAGGAAATAGGTTTAACCCAAGGGAGCCAAAAATGTCCGTACGTACCATAGAGCAAAGCCGTTCATCGAGCGATTCTAGCGTTTCCTTGAACCCTAAAATGCGAAAGGAACCACTCGCACTTATGAAACGTCTCAGCTGGCTGCTTGTTTTGCTTTGCGCAACGTTTGGTGCTCGTCCCGCACGAGCGCAAGGGCTACTCGGTGGTCTGCTCTCCGGCGCTACTCAAACCCTCTCCAACACGCTTACCGGCGTCACCAGCGCGGTAACGGATCTGCTGTCACCGCCGCAGGCCGTGATCGTCCGCACCAACTTGGGCCTCGCCGGTCTGCGGAATGTCTGCTTGTCGAATGGCTGCTCCGTGGTCCGCAGTATCGACGGAAATCAAGGACAGGTGTTCCTGGTCCAGGCGCAAAAGGGCCTGATCCCGGATGTGCTCGCAGACGTGCTGCGGCTTGTCAACGGCATCCTCGACGCCGAACCAGATCAGCTCGTCATTATTCCCCCTAATACAAGCGCGGGAGCGTATCAGACCACAGTCCCGACGTATCTTGACGATCAGACGCCGGTCAATTTCTTCGGCAGCACCGTGTGGGACGGTTACGTCAACCAGCCTGCGGCGTGGATCATTCGCTCCGCACAGGCCCAGTCCTCTTTTCATGTGACTGGCGCGGCCATCGTCGCCGACATCGACACCGGTGTAGATCCGAACCATCCTGCGCTGAAGCAGGTTTTGCTGCCGGGATACGATTTCACTCGCAACCAACCCGGCGGTTCGGAAATGACTGACCTGAATGGCGCGTCCGGCTCCGCATGCAATTCCTGCCAGGCGGCTTTCGTTGACCAACACACCGCCGCGATGCTCGATCAGCACACCGCAGCCATGCTCGACGGCACTCAGTTTGCCGACTTCGGCCACGGCACCGAAGTTTTGGGAATGGTTCACCTGGTGGCCCCGACGGCTCGTCTGATGCCGCTCAAAGCCTTCGGTTCCGACGGCAGTGGAGATCTCTCGAATATCCTGAGCGCGATCTACTACGCAGTCCAAAATCACGCAAACGTAATCAACATGAGCTTCGAACTCACTTCCAGCTCCACCGAACTTACGGACGCGATCAACTACGCGAATTCGCACTCAGTGATTTGCGTCGCGTCGTCCGGCAACGACGGCCAAAAAGAAGTGGTTTATCCCGCTGGCCTATCGAACGTCATCGGTGTCGCCTCAACGAATTACCTCGATCAACGCTCCAGCTTTTCGAACTACGGCAATCAGGTCGTGTGGGTCGCGGCGCCGGGAGAAAACATCGTCACCACCTATCCGTTCGGAACCTATTCCGTGACGTCCGGCACGTCCTTTACTTCGCCCATGGTGGCTGGCACAGCTGCGCTTCTACTCAATTTCCGGCCGAATCTCAGTCCATCTGCGGCTGCGAAAGCAATCTCCAACGCTCACTGGATCAGCTCGAATATGGGTTATGGTGAACTCGACGTCTACTGGTCATTGCAATCGCTTCAATTCGGCCGCTTCTAGCCATGAGCGCGACGACGCCCATAACGAACCGGGGATTCAGCGTCATGCTTCCGCTGAATTCTCCGGCATCCCCGGTCGGCATTAGTATGCGGCCCGCATCCGCGCCAGACTCCTGCGCCGCTCCTCTGCAACTGAAAGCGGCGCAGGAGGAAATTGCCGCCCTTCGCAGTGCGGTCGTGTGCTCGCTCAATCAATTGCTCGATCTGAAGGATCTCAATACCGGCGTCCACAGCACCCGCCTTGCCGAGTGGGCGCTGCATGTGGCTGGCGAAATCGGCCTGGACGAAGCCTCGTTTCCTGATATTGAAGTCGCCGCTCTCCTGCACGACATCGGTAAAATTGGTGTCCCCGATGCCATACTCAATAAGCCCGGCCGATTGACCGATGACGAATACGATCTGATGAAGAAACATCCGGAATACGGATGGAGCGTTCTGCGTCAGATGCCGGGGTTCGAGCGCGTCAGCCTGCTGATCCTCCACCATCACGAAAGCTTCGACGGTAAGGGTTACCCGGGTGGTTTAGCAGGCGAGAGAATCCCTATCGGCTCGCGCATCGTTTCCGTGATCGACGCCTTCGACGCTATGGTCTCGTCCCGTCCGTATCGCGCCGGAATGCCTCTCGAAGAAGCCGAGCGTCGCCTGACGCAAGCCAGCGGCACTCAGTTTGATCCAACTGTTGTGCAACGCTTCCTTCCGCTTGCTCGTGCAGAAATGCCTGCCGTCCTCGCCGCTGTTGGTGCCACTGCCCCAGCCTGAGCCGTATCAGATGCACGGGGAAACAATCTCTTTGTTCGCGGTTTTCAGTGACGGTTGTTCGCTCCATCATCCCTGACGATTCAGTTGACTCTTCTGCACATTACAGAAATCTTGTCGTCGGTCAAGATCGTGCACGTGAAATTTGAAGGGCACGCACCTATCCGATGGGCACAGTTTTCTAAGGCGGCGTCAGCTCAAAAGGAAGTTTGAGGAGTTAACATCCAGGTGCATACGCGGCGATCGGCAACAGCTCATTCGATTCCGATGTCCTCGTGCCAGATTGCCGGGCACTTGCGGATATAATCGGCCAGCATCTTGGCACACTCTGCGGAGTCCAGATCGATCAGACGGATGCCTAACGAGCGAAGCCAGTCAATTCCACCCTGAAAGTTGCGGCTTTCTCCGACCACGACCGTTCGGAATCCGAACTGGCGCACCAAGCCACTGCAATACCAGCACGGCGCGAGGGTGGTGACCATGATTAAATCGCGGTAGCTTCGCTGCCGCCCCACGCTGCGGAATGCGTCGGTTTCCGCATGGAGCGAAGGGTCTCCATTTTGCACGCGCCGATTGCGACCGGAGCCCAGCAGACGGCCAGCGCCATCGAAAACAGCGGCGCCGATGGGCAGGCCGCCTTCCGCCAGGCCCTTCCGAGCTTCATCTAGCGCTTGCGCGAGCATTCGCGCGTACTCCGGAGTGTTTTCCGCTTCGTTGGTTTTCGTTGTAGGTGGCTCCCGCCGAAAAGACTTACAACAGAGCTAAAGCATCTCACTTTTTAGGCAACGAAAATAGACGTCTGCTGTACTTTCCTTCCAACCAGCGGGCGTCACTCGGGACTCCCGCGTCAGGAGCTACCTGAATTAATCTGCATGATCTTCAGGTGAGCACGGCGAACGGGTTCGCCAATGAGGGTAATCAGAAAAACGCCGGCAATAATTGCAAGCGCGTCCCGGAGCGTTTGCATTGCGCCCAGGGACACTAGGAGAGTGGTCGAAAGAGCGGCGGGCTGGCCCGCTTTCAGCAGCAAGGTGATTACGGTGGTAAGCATGGCGGCGCGCCTAGGCCGCCTGGTATTTACGGTGTCAGGGAGAACACAAGACCGTGGCCATCTCTCGATTTCCGATTGCTTACGTCGCGTTCGGCGAAGCGGATCGGCGATTGCGTACAACCGGCAAAACGGGTAGGACTTTTCCTCAGCTGGCTTTTCGATGGGTCACGCGGCGGCGGCCTGAATGCGCGGTGGCTCTCGAAGGCCCTGGTCTGGCGGCTCTCTGCCGGGACGGCTCGGCAGAACTCGCCAAACTCTTTTTCAGAGCGGACATGATGTCGATCACAGGCGCGCGCCGCTGTTCAGGAACCGCGGCAACTTCCTTGCCCTCGCGCCTGGCGTCGATCAACTCCTGAAGGCGCTCCTGATATTCGTCGTGATACGTGTGAAGATCGAATTTCTCGGACAGATTCGAGACGAGCTGTTCGGCTAATTTTATTTCCTGAGGGGCCAGCTTCATGTGGTCGGTCTCGCCGAATCCAGGCGCCTCTCGAATCTCGTCCGCGAAAAACATGGTGTGTAACACGAGCCCATGATGATATGGCCGAAGAAACACGGTGTATTCGCGCTGATGCATGGTCACTTTGGCGATGCCGACGCGGTTCGTTTCCTCCAGCGTTTTCACCAACAGCGCATAGGCCTTGCGCCCTTCGCTTTCCGACACCACGTAGTATGACGCGTCAAATACCAGCGGATCGATTTCCGAGGCATCCGCAAAGCTCTGAATTTCCATGGCGCGCGCGGACTCCGGCTGTATTTTTTTGAGGTCCTCAGGCTCAATCAGAACGTACTTCCCTTTTTCGTATTCGTACCCTTTCACCACCTCGGAACGTTCGACGATCCGATTGTGCGTCGGGCAAAACAAAGGTTGCCGCAATCTCGTGTGGCATTCACTGTGCAACTGATGCAGGTTGATCCGCGTGCCGCGCGCCGCCGCATACAGCCGCACCGGAACCGACACGAGCCCGAACGAAATGTATCCCTTCCAAACCGACGACGCCATGGCTTCGCTCCCTTTTGGGTTCGGACTCCCAGTTTAGTGCGACCCCTTGCCGTGAGAACATCGGGCGTTCGCCCTAGGGCAAAGGGAGGAATCCAGCGGGGATTTCGTGGATTGTCCATTGAACCGGGTTCCCGGAGAATCGTGAGATGGCACGCTTGGAGCAATACCGGCGCAAACGGAGGTTCAAAGAGACGCCCGAACCTTCCGGGAGAACTCGCAGGCGCGCCGGCAATCGCTTTGTGGTCCAGGAGCACCACGCGCTCCGCTTGCACTACGATTTTCGCCTCGAAATTGAAGGCGTTCTGAAATCCTGGGCCGTTCCGAAGGGGCCGTCTCTCAATCCCGCCGAAAAGCGGCTCGCCATTCAAACAGAAGATCATCCTCTCGAATACGCCACGTTCCACGGAACGATTCCCGCAGGACATTACGGCGCTGGCGAAGTAAAAATTTGGGACGAGGGGCGTTTCGTCCCCGAGGGCCCAGTTCCCGGCAACGAGCAACTGCGTCGCGGAGAGTTCACTTTGAACGGAAGAAAACTGCACGGCAGTTTCGTCCTGGTGAGATTGCGGAATCGACATCCCGGCAAGCCGGAATGGCTTCTGATCAAGCACCGGGATGTGGCAGCACAGACTGCCGCGCTTGAGTCGGTGACTCCTTCTGGAAAAAGAGCGCGGAACTCGTCCGGGAGCCTTGACGAAACCGCCCCGCCGCACCCTCTTCGCACCGGGACTCGCAAAAAGCCTCGAAAGGGGAGCCGCATCAAATTCCCCTCCGGAGTCCGCTCCGTGCCCATGCCCCGCTTTATTCAGCCCGCGCTCGCAACACTCGTTGAAAAGCCTTTCTCCGGTCCAGATTGGCTCTTTGAAGTGAAATGGGATGGCGTTCGCGCACTGGCGTGCGTTCGCAACGGCGCGGTCCGGTTATGGTCGCGTTCGGAGCGCGACATCACACGAGAATATCCCGAGCTGGGCAATCTGCCACAGTCGCTGAATGCTCGCGAGGCGTGGCTCGATGGCGAAATCGTGGTGCTCGATAGCGACGGCCGAAGCGATTTTCAGAAGTTGCAATTGCGATTCGGAGTGCGCCATCCGACTGCGAAGCTGATCGAACAATCTCCGGTCGTTTTCTACATCTTCGATCTCCCATACATCGATGGACACGACCTTCGAAGCGTTCCACTGAGCGAGCGAAAAAAACTCCTGCGCCGGATTTTGCGTGAGAACGATCGGATTCGCTATTCGGATCACGTCGTTGAAAAGGGCAAAGAGCTTTTCAAGGCTGCGGTCCAGCGCAGATTGGAAGGCATCGTCGCCAAGAAAGCATCAAGCCCCTACCCTGTCGGCCGGGGTACTTCATGGCTCAAAATTAAGCTCGACCAGGAGTTGGACGCCGTGGTTGGCGGATGGACCGATCCGCGCGGCTCGCGAGACTATTTCGGCGCCCTTCTGCTTGGTCTCTATGCAAACGATCGACTTGAATACATCGGCAGCGTGGGAAGCGGCTTTTCAGTCGAAGCACAACGGCGCTTATGGCCGCAGCTTCAAAACCTTCGCGGCGGCAAATCCCCTTTTGCTGTGGAGCCTTCCACTCGGGAACGCGCCTACTGGACCAAACCCGACTTGGTGGTGCGGGTCCGTTTCGGAAACTGGACGGAGGAGCGACAACTACGCCAACCCCGTTTTCTCGGCGTGCATGAAGATCACGATCCGAAGGATTGTACCTTCGAGGCCGAAAGCAAGAAATTGTCCGAATCACGGGCCGATGGCGAAAACCGTCCGCGTGGGAAACGGGGCGCCCGGCTACGAAAAAAGGGGCACCAAAAAACTTCGACCAGGAGCGCCTCACGGCTGGCGGCAACTCTCGGATCCGACGAGCGAATCGAGAAAGAACTGCAATGGGGAAGCGCGGATGAGATGACCATGGAGATCGATGGACGTCCACTCCGTTTTACAAACCTCAACAAGGTTTATTTCCCCGATGACGGCTATCGTAAGCGCGATCTGCTGGCCTATTATTTCTGGGCTGCGCCCATGATCGTTCCTTTTTTGCGCGATCGTCCACTGGTGTTGCGCCGGTATCCAAACGGAATCGCCGGCAAGCCATTTTTCCAAAAGGATGCAGGCAAGGACACTCCGAGTTGGGTGAAAATTGTGTCAGTCCTGACCGAAAGCGGCCGGCATAAAGGCGCCGAAATTCGCTACATCGTCGCCGACGACCGGCCAACGCTGCTGTATCTAACCAATCTTGGCTGTATCGATCACAATCCATGGTCGAGCCGATACGCCGATCAGGAGCACCCCGACTACGCGTTTTTCGACCTCGATCCATCCGAAGGCGCATCGTTTTCGGACGGGATTAAGTTTGGGAGGCTGCTTATAGAAACCCTTGAGAATTTCGGATTCAGGGCATACGCGAAGACGTCCGGCGCCACCGGCTTTCACATTTACGTCCCGATCGAGCGCAAGTACACGTTCGAGCAGGTTCGTTTATTCGTGCAGGCAATCGCGGATGTCGTATCGCAAAAATACCCAGGCGTGTTGACTTCCCAACGCGCCGTCGCCAAGAGGCCGCGGGGCTCCATTTACGTGGACGCCCACCAAAACTCCCGCGGGCAATCTCTTGCTTGCGCTTACTCGGTTCGCGCTTTTCGCAATGCTCCCGTCTCAACTCCGGTGCGGATCGGCGAGCTAAAAGGCAGCCTGCGGACGGAACGATGGAACTTGAAGACGATTCGCGCGCGCGTCGAGGAGGTTGGCGATCTGTGGACAGACTTCTGGAACAATCGCCAGCAGCTTGAGTCGGTTTTCAAATACGCGGATATCGCCAGGCTAAGGGACTGAATGAGTTACGCGTGAAGGGGCCCGTGCGCAACCGGGCGACGCACCGAGCGTTCCGCAGCCACGCGAACGAACCGCTTCGGCGCGCTCCCAATGTAGTAGAAGGGAAAGCAAGTGGCTAGGGAGGCCGGGTCGGTTCATAACCTCAGTGTCCGCCAGAGGACCAGGTGCATGAATCGCACGTTAGCGATTGTCAGGGTTTGCCGGGGAAGCCGGAAGCGCTTGAAGTTCCTTGCCCGGCTTGAAGCGCACCGCTTTGCCGGGCGGGATGTTCACCTGCTGTCCAGTGCGAGGATTTCGTCCGATGCCAGTTTTACGCGGCTTCACGTTGAATACACCGAAGCGCCGCAGTTCGATGCGCCGCCCACTCCCGAGGGCCACTTTCATGGCCTCGAAGACGCCTTCAACCGCTTGTTCCGCTTTGCCTCGGGGAATATTGGTTTTTGCCACGATGGCGTTAACGATATCCAGCTTGATCACAAGTGCCTCCCGCTGACTGGAACTCCATGCTAGACAAGGGGTTGCACCTTGTCAAGGCTGCTCCAGCGCAAGCGGAGACGTCGGGATGTCGTCATTCTCGCTCGGTGGAAGGATGAAGGCACCACGCCTGAAGCACGGCGAAAGGGAATAAAGTGTTTCACGCGCGGTCGATCTGCATTTGGGCGCAGCGGCTTACGCATCACTACCCGCGGTTGCTTGGCTTGCCGGCAGTAGACGCGCGATCAGCATCCTTAGGCGCGCCGCGTCCTGTTCCCGAAGTTCGACGAACTCGACGCCCATCCCTTTCGGCGTCGCGTTGCGCACCACCGCTCGTCCGCGGATTTCGCCTTCCGGAACCGAAAGCAGGATCGTGATGACCGTCCCCACTGTGGAAGGGCGCTCCGTGGCCACGAATAACCCGCCGATGTTCAGATCTTGAACTCGCGACACTTCTTGCCGCGCTCCGTCCTGCCATGCCACCCAGACGCCCTTTGGCGTTGCGATGCGCGAATAGCGGCGTCCATTTTGGTTGTGCCTATCGGACATAATGTCGGGGCTATGAAGTGATATCTGATTTGCACGGCACATTCGCCGCTTGCAGTATTGTGCCAGCGAACGGCTTTCTCCTTCATCTGCCATTGTGCTCGTAGTTGCCGTGAGCGTTATCCGTCATCAACCTTCCAGCTCTGTCGCGAGTTACAGCAAGTGGGAAAAGAGGTGCAAAGACGCGCCGGGCGTCTGAAAAATCGCAAAAAAGAACGGCGAACATACTCTTTGCCTTGCCTGACCGGAGCATATATTTCAAACTGACCTTCTCCTCCGGCCTTGATCTCGATTGCTGCGCGTGCGCGAAGCTTGGTCCGTTTGCGCTGAGACCCTTTCGACGCGGGCCATCAATCCTTGCGCATCAAAAGGCGCGCGGACCTTTGCGTCGTTATCGAAATAGACGAAAACATCACGGCTCGCCGCTTTCGGTCCTGTTTTCTTGATCACCCGCTCGGCGTCCATCGGTTCTCGGCCCATCGCCCAGGCCATCACGCGCGCCGCCCACGCGTCGAGCGACTTGTCGTCGTAGCCGCTCGCGTACAGTTGTTTCGAACCGTGCAGGCGGCAATACATGAAGTTCGAAGTCGCGTCCATCAGCCGCGGCCACTCCACCGTATCCGCGCATACCAGAGCCACTCCGTATTGGCGAAGCAGCTCGATAAATTCGGGAACCACGAAGCTGCCATGTCGAATTTCCACGCTGTGCCGCAGAGAACGGCATTCACCCGATTTCATCCACGCTCTACCGCTCACGCGCTTGTCGTGCCGGCGTGCCAGCGCCTGAGCCGCGTCGGTATCGTGCGGCAGCAGTTTGAAAAACGATTCCAGCCGCCTTGCGTCGAATTTAAAATTAGGCGGGAACTGCCAAAGAAATGGGCCGAGTTTCGGACCCAGACGCAAAAGCCCGGACGCAAAGAAATTGGCCAGTGGAGCGCGCACTTCCTGGATCCGCCGCACGTGAGTAATAAACCGCGACCCTTTCACCGCAAACACGAAATCGTCCGGAGTCGCTGCGGCCCATTTCGCAAATGTTTCCGGCCGCTGCAACGAGTAAAAGGTTCCGTTGATTTCGATCGTGCGAAACACGTTTGCGGCATACGAAAGCTCTTTTTTGTGAGGCAGTTTGTTGGGATAGAACGTCTCGCGCCAGGGCGGATACGTCCAGCCCGAAATTCCGATCCGTATTGTTCCTTGCCGCGGCACGCGTGCTCTCCCGTGAAAACGACATCAGTCGATCTAACTTATTTCCCGTGCTTCTAAATCACTCTTGCGACTTTCTTCAAATCCTCCACGAATCGTTTCATTCCTTCGTGGCGCGCCGCTTCATCGGGAGCGCGCAAAATCGATGAGGGATGAACGGTAGCCGCCACACGCGGCGCTAGGGCGGAGCGGACAAATTCGCCGCGATGTTCGGTCACGCGAAAGTCCTTCCCGAGCAGAGCCTGCGCCGCCGTGGCGCCCAGACAGACGATCACTTCGGGTTTCAGCCGCGCGATTTCCGCCCTGAGCCACGGCCGGCACGCGGCGAGTTCGGAAGCTTTCGGCTTTTTGTGGATGCGGCGTTTCCCTCGTTCTTCCCAATTAAAATGTTTCACGGTATTCGTCACGTAAACTTTCCGGCGATCGATTCCGGCCTCCACCAGGGCTTTGTCCAGCAGATTGCCGGCGGGACCGACGAACGGTCTGCCTTCGCGGTCTTCGCGATCGCCGGGAACCTCCCCAACGAACATGACTTTCGAATTGGGTGCTCCTTCACCGAAAACCGTTCGCGTAGCGCGCTCCCACAAATCGCAGGCTTTGCAATCTTGCGCGATTTTTGCGAGGTCCTTGAGAGTGCGAGTGGACGCGATTTGCTTTTGTGCCGTGTCTTCCAGCATTTCTTGCGGCGTTTCTAGCAATTTGTCCGGCACGCTTGTTCGCGACTTTTTAAGTGGGTACTGCGAATCACGCTTCGGCATATGAGTTCGATGCCCACGAGGGGCTCGACGTAGCGGCTACGGAGCCGAGGAAAAAGACTGAGGGCACCCGGATTCGGCGACGAGAGCAGGCGCATTTAACGAATCGTGGGACCAAAAACGCAGATCGGGAGCTTCGCGTGCTCAGTGGTTTAAATGCAACGCGCGCCGAAGTTGAGGGTTAGCGGCAGCCGTAGGTTTGAAGTTCCTCAAGCTTGGCGGAAGCGCCGGGGACACCGGCGGATTGCGCGGCGTTCAACAGAGCTTCGGCTTGGTCGCAATTTTGTCGTACTGCGCCATGGCCTCCGAGATAGAGATTGGCGAGCGTCATTTCCGCCTGCGTGTTGCCTTTGCCAACGGCGGACCACAGAAGATTTGCGGCTACAGCGCTATCTTCGGGATTTGAGTCCCGCAAAAGTTTTCTTGCCTCGGCGACTTCGGGCTGACCGTAGTCAGGCGACACCCCGACTGGCGAGGAAACTGCTGCGGATGCGTTATTCGCGGCGGTGCTCGTCCGTGATGGGGATGCGGACGAGCGATGCCCCGCTAAAATAGCACTTCCCGCTGCATGCGGTGGCGCTGCAATGGGCGAAACGTTCGGCCGTGGGAATCGAGGCGTAGCATTGGCTGGTTTCGCCGCGGGCGTAGCGTCTGAATTGGCTGAACGAGAGTCAAAGCCGTTCTCAGGACTTGACGCAGCGGCGGACGAGGCTGCTGATGCGGATGAGTGCAAAGTAGCGCCGGAGCTCGCGGGAGCCAGAGGTTGCAGCGGCGGTGCTGACCGCGCGGGAGGCAGAGCGTTGGCGTCGGTGGCGGCCAGAGTACGCAGCGGCGCTTGAGAGGAAGATCCGGAGAGCGACTGTCCGAGGCGGATGAGCACAGCGCCCATTTCACGGCGGCTGCCGAAATAATACGAGCCGCTTGCAAGGAGGCCGAGCACGACAATTACGCACACCACGAGCACGTTACGGCCGGTATGCGATTTTTCGGCTGGATATTCCCACTCGGAGACGAAAATGGGACCGCGTCCGAGCGGATTTGGACGGGGCGGATTCGGAACGGGCGGACGAGGAGTGAAATTCGGAACGGATGCGCGACGGACCGGATCACCCTCCGTGGATTTCGGCGATGGCTCAACCGAAGGAGCGGAAGACGGCGGCGCGTCTGCAGGTGCTTCGGCCTCCGGGACGGAACTGAGATGCTTTCGAAGCCATTGCTGTAAAACCGGGTGGGAAGTCGCCGGCACGTGGAGGCGGAGTCCGCCCCTCTTATGAGTTTCGTCGAGCCACACGATTTCGCCGGCGAGATCGATATTGGGAAGATCCGGAGTGCACAGTCGAAACACGAGCGACGCGTTACGTTGAAGCGGATCGGCAGCCTGGAAGCCCAGGCCCTCGGGCGAAACGTCGATGACGATCGCGCCATTTCCGGAGTCAAAATTTAGATAAGCAATTTCAGAACCGACTTTGGCACGCGCAGTCTTGCGACGCGTTTCGGTCTTCGCACCGTTCATCAGACCAAGCCCTCCTGCCACGAAGTCTTCGTGACCATAGGCACCCTCTATATTGAGAGTCGCGCTCCACGCGAAACGTTGCACACGTCCACACGGGCGCGAGGGCTGGGAGGAATTCCAGCGTAAAGCAAAAACGCAGGCCGCGCAAATCTCTGCTAGAAAGTTTCGGGCCGGCGAAGATTCCAGATATCCGCTGCGCTTGGCAGGTCGAAATGTAGTGTAACGTAGAAGATTCGCGGGCTAGGACTGGTGCAACACGTGGCGGATGCGCACTCAGAAGCTCGGGCGATGATGCATCAGCGGCAGAGCCAGATTGCGCGGCCAACGCGCAACGATCCAAAGTTTCGTACGCGGCGACGCGCAACCTGAACGGCGGAGCGCGCCGAGCACGCGCGAGCCGTGATTTTCCGATTGGACGATGATGGCATCTTCGACTCCCATGGACGCGCCACTGCTGGGCTCCAGTACCGAGCGGTGGCTGGTGGCGATCGCCGTGATGGCCAGCGCCATGATGGAGCTGATCGATACGGCGGCAGTGAACGTGAGCCTGCCGTACATCGGTGGGAGTCTCTCCGCGACGGCGAGCCAAGCGACGTGGGTATTGACGTCTTATTTGGTCTCGAACGCGATCGTGCTGCCGCTCGCAGGCTGGCTGGCCAACTATTTCGGGCGCAAGCGGCTGTTGATGATGGCGGTCACCGGATTTACGGCAGCCAGTGTGCTGTGCGGGTTGGCGCCAACCCTGCCACTGCTCATCGTATTTCGCGTGGTGCAGGGAGCTGCGGGAGGTTCGTTGCAGCCCGCCACGCGCGCGATTCTGTTGGAGACTTTTCCCCGGGAACAGCGTGGACACGCCATGGCGTTCTTCGGCGTGGGAATTGTGGTGGCGCCGATTCTGGCTCCCGTGCTGGGCGGCTGGCTGACGACGGACTATTCGTGGCGCTGGATATTTTTCATCAATGTGCCGGTGTGCATTGTGGGGCTGATTATGCTGCAGGTATTCATCCACGACCCTCCGTACATCAAGCGCGGAACGCTGCGGATGGACTACTGGGGCCTGGGCTTGCTGGCGACGGGAATCGGGGCGCTGCAAGTGATGTTCGACAAGGGACAGGAAGACGATTGGTTCAGCTCGCATTTCATCGTGACGCTGGCGGTAATCGCGGTGGTTTGCTTGACGATGTTTGTAATCCTGGAGCTGCGGGCGGAACAACCGCTGGTGCATTTCCGGTTGCTGAAGTACCGCACGTTCGCGACCGGCACGTTGATTTCCGCGGCGCTGGGATTCGTGCTGTACGGAAGCATCGTGCTGATTCCACTCTTCATGCAGGAGCTGCTGGGATTTCCGGCGATCACGGCGGGATTCTGGAATTCGCCGCGAGGAATCGCGACGCTGATCCTGATGCCGGCGGTAGGATTGCTGATCGATCGCGGCTGGGACATGCGCGGAATGATTTTTACCGGCATGCTGGTGGCCGTGGCGGGAGTATGGGGGTTTTCGCTACTGAATTTGCACTCGGGGCCGTGGAGTTTCGTCTTGCCCGAGGTACTGATGGGGGCGGGACTTTCGATTGTGTTCCCGCCGCTGGCTACGATCACGGTAGATCCGATTCCCATGCACGAGATGGGCTACGCGACGAGCGTGATTTCGTCGCTGAGGAATATCGGGGCGAGCATCGGGATTTCGATTGTGACGGCGGAACTGGCGCGGAACGGCCAAGCGCAACAGACGGCGCTGGTTGGGCACGTGACGCCCAGCCATCCGGTGGCGCACAATTTCCTGAACGCCTTGCGGGCGTATTTCTTCCGGCACGGATCTGGCCCGGTGGAGGCGATGCACCAAGCGCTAGCGATGATCTACCAGACGGTGCTGCAGCAGACGGCAGTGCTGAGCTATCTGCACACTTTCCGAACGCTCGCGATCGTGTTCCTGGCTGTTGCTCCCTTGGCGTGGATCATGAAACCCAAATCGGCGAAGTAGATATCGCAGGTGTCCGGTGCGGTGCGAAAGCATCAGAGCGCCTCCACACGGCGCTGCAAATCCGTAGCGATTTCCTGCGGATCGCGATCGCGCGCGTAGCGGACCGGCTCGCCAATCGTGACGCGCACTTCGCCGGGTGCCGCGTAGCGTTTATGGCGCTGCTTGGGGCCGTAGGCTCCATCCAGACGCATCGGAATCACCGGCACGTTGAGGCGTGTAGCGAGCAAGCCGATTCCGGCGCGAAATGGCGCGATGCGTCCATCCTTGGTGGTTGCACCCTCCGGAAAGACCAGGATGTTCCAGCCGCGGTCGGCCAGATCGCCTGCGAAAGAAAAACTGCGTAGAAATGCGGACTGGCGCGGAAGCGGGAACACGTTGAAGAGCGCGACAACGAGTCCATAGCCGAGGCGCTGGCCGAGCCGCGCGAGCCCGCCGAGGTTTTTCGGTGGATGACTCATACCGGCGAGGCGTTCACCTCCCATCGCGGTAGCCACTCGATGACGAAAGCGCAGCGGCAGAGCGGCGAGGATCCAGCCAATGTCGATATCGGTGACGTGGTTCGAAACCACCAGCACAGGGCCCTTCAGATTGCGCAGATGTTCGCGTCCCTTTACGCGCGGCGCGGCGAGAACATACGTGGCGGGCCACACGAGCGCGTAGTAGGCGGCGAGGCGCATGGCGGTGGTGAAGCGATTCTGCGGCCAGCGCGGAAAATCGTATGCGGGCGGAGCAGCTTGCGGCTCGCGGACGAGCTTTTCGAGCTGGTCGACAGTGGACGCTTGCGCGAAATTCACTTCGCTGAGGTCGACCTGGTAGCGATCTTCCATCGCGCTCATTAATTCGACCCGATCGAGCGAGCTCATCTGCGCGAGAGCGCCGCGGACGGCTTCTGGAGAACTGGAATCTACCTGGCGGCCGGTGATGCGGGCGACGAGATCGGCGACCGGACCGCCGGACTGCGGCGACGAGGGCGAGGCTTCGGGCGGGGGCGCGCCAAACCGCGCGGCGGCTACCGCACGGATGCGCGCGAGCATCGGTTTTTGCGTGGACGTGCGCGGGAAATCGGGATCGGGCCACTCGAACCAATGGCGGATGCGCTGATATTCGGCGAGCGATTGATTAGCGCGATCGACTACGGCCGCGGCATCCGCGTCTGAACGATCGAGCAACAGCACGGCGCATGGCTCTTCATTGCCATCGCGCGGAAGTCCGACCACCACGCAATCGCGCACGCCTTCTTGACGGCGCAAGGATTCTTCCAAATCCTCCGGATAGACTTTCATTCCAGCGGGAGTAACGATGACGTTTTTTTGACGACCCTTGAAATAGAGGCGGCCGTCTTTCCCAAGCTCGGCGAGATCGCCGGTGTGGAACCAACCGTCGGCGCCGAGGACGGGCTGCAACTGCTCACCTTGTCGATATGATTTGGCGATGTTTTCTCCGCGCACGAGAATTTCGCCGGTTTCGGAAATTTTGATTTCCATTCCAGGGAATGCTTTCCCGATGGAGCCTTTGCCGCGGCTAAACGGATGATTCAGCGCGATCAGTGAAGCCGTTTCGGTCATGCCATAGCCCTGGATTACGGCGTAGCCGAGCCGATTCCAGAAAGTCTCGGTACTTTCCGGCAGCGTGGCGCCTCCGCAAATAATGGCCCAGAATTTCCATCCGAAGCGGCGGCGAATTTGACGGAAGATCCACCAGCGGCGAAGAAAATGTTTATCGGCGGACGATTCGAAGCGGCGGCGGAAACTTTCGAGTCGGCCTTTTCCTTCCAGAGCGCCTTCGATTTCGCGCTGGAGCGATTCGACGAGCCGCGGGACGGAGACGAGTACGGACACGCGTTCGCGCTGAATGGCGCCGATCAGTTCGGAGGGTTTGAGGCTCTCGGCGAAAATCACCGTGGCGCCAAGGAGCGGCGGGATGAAAATGCCCATAATCTGCCCAAAGATGTGGCTCAACGGAAGCAAATTCAGGAAACGCAAGGGATGGAAATAGCGCTCGTAGCGCAGATATTTGCGGATCTCGCGTTCGAGGGGTTCGATATTCGCGAGGACATTGCCATGCGAAATAACGACGCCACGCGGATCGGCGGTAGTACCGGACGTAAAGATGATTTCGAGGGTGTCGTCGCGGGCGAGAGCGGGAGACGAATATGGCGCGGCGGAATGAGGTGCGATCATTTCTGGAAATGATTCGAATTGCAGCACTGGGATCGCGGAATCGATATGAGCCGCCTCGTGAGAGCAGACGATCACCTTGGCGCCAACTTCGCGCGCCACGCGCGAGGCGAACTCTGGCGTGGAGATTTGATCGATCGGAACCGCGACGACGCCGCGGAGGACGCAGCCGAAGAATGCGGCCACCCACGCGCGCGAGGGTTCGCCCCACAAGAGCACCGAGTCCGGCTTCGAGATACCGCGGGACTCGAGTTCGCAGGCGAAGCGGCACGAGTCGTCCAGGATTTGGCCATAGGTGGCGCGCTCCATGCGGTAGCCGCGGCGATGGGCGATGAAGATTTCGCCACGACGCGATTCGAATTCGCGAACGAAGTCGGCGAGGGACTGGCGAGCGGTTGTGGACGCATCCGTCATGGCAGACGAGATGATCTTGTGACGATTCCGGGAGCGAAAAGCAAGAGAAAGTACGCACCTTCCGAAACGTTCCGGGTAGAAAGGTTCTCCTTCGTTTGTTTTCTATCACTTACATCTGTTTCTACTCGATTAATTGTTCGGGTAGACTCGCAATCCGCAGTAGCGAATCACGTATCCACTTCCAGTGCCAAGCATTTCCGCGTGTAGGCATCCACCACGCTCAGCACGCGGGTCGCTCGCCCGCAGGCCACTGCATCGTGCACGAAATCCTGCCCCCGTTCCTGGTTCGGCGCGATCCGCACTTGGAGCGGTTGTTCCACGCGCACGCAGTGCTGCTTCCGCTTCTTCCGCCACGGAGTGAGTCCAGCCGCTCGATACACGCGATAGAGCCTTTTGTGATTCACGGTCTCTCCGCTTCGTCGCAACAAAACCTGCAAACGCCGCTAGCCGAAGCGCGTCCCCCCTGTCGAAACGAAAACGCGCTGTAGTTGCCTTAAGGAAAGAGGCATTGAACTCGTTGAATTTCGATGGGATTAGTGGTCGGGGCGAGTGGATTTGAACCACCGACCTCCTGGTCCCGAACCAGGCGCTCTAGCCAGGCTGAGCCACGCCCCGAAGGTGACGCTCTATGATCGCACAATAGTTTACTGTGCATCGCGTGGAACCGCAACTGGCGCGATGCGATTGCGATTCTGGCGTTCGCGCCGCGCGAGGAGTCCGTATCTTTAGGTGCTTCATGTTTGCCGCCGCCACGATTTACCTCCATGGCCGTTGCACGGGCAATTCATACATTCGCCCGAGCGGCGTGGCCGAGGCGTATTTGCGCAGCGGACAAACCTGGCCACTCGATCAGCGAACCTGGCGCCGCGCATCACGCAGTCTCTGAGATACCGGGCTCGGCATCGTCTTCAGAATCGGATGAGTCCAAGTCGCCGTTCGCCGAAGCCGCGATTGAAGTGACGCGGCGCATCTGAAAACCGAGCGCGGTGTCGGCGAATCCGGCTTCCTCCAAAAAACGCGCGAGAAAATGTCCGCGCGCGAGAGCGCCGTTGATCGCGTCGATCAAGAGGCCCGAGCCGCGGCTTTGCCGGCACGCCGCGACTTCCGCGAACTTTTTCGCCAGCGCGCGTGCGAAGGCGCTCCGGTCCGGATCGGTATCGGGCAGGAAAACACGCACTGCCGAATTACGGCGGCGAAAAAACGCCGCGAGCTGCCCGTTGACTAGAATGACTCCGGCGCCGCGCGCGCGAGCCATCGACGATTTTTCCAACAGTTCGCCCTGCCGTGGCCACGGCAGCACCGATCCATACGGATTTGCGGGATCGGACGCGGCCAGGAAGATCACTTCGGGAAACGATGGGTCGATCCGCAAGGAACGCAACATTTCAACAGCCGAAGGCACGGCAAACTGCGAGGCGCCCAGTGCAGCCACGAATATCCCTCGGCGAATGCGTCCGCTTTCTTCCATCATCTTCAGTGCGGGATAAACGGTTTGATATCCGCCGGGAAGATTCTCCGCGAGAGCGGTTTCGCGTAACACCACTCCGTAACGCGATAAAAGTTGTTGCGCCAGATGCGCGCTCCACTCCGTCACCGTGGGCGCGGAGGAAAGTCTCGATTCGATCAGCGACCAGCGCCCTTGGCCTGGGCCTCCGCCCGAACCGCGTACGCGCAATCGCCGCAAATATTCGGGCGAGCCGGGCAGCGATCCGTGCAGATCCGGGTGGGTGCATTTCGAATCTGGAGGGCGAACCCAGTGGCGGAGTGGATCGAGCGAATCGTTGGTCAAAAAGCCGGACCACACAAGTTCCCAGAGCGCGTCCAGAGTTGCGCCCGGGAATCCGCCGCCACACGCGGGATGAATTTCCGCGAAAAACGATGCGCCGCGCTCTTCGAGAAACTCGATGATCCGCTGCGCTCGCTCGGAAAGCGCCAAACGATCGTGGCGCAGCTCGCGTGGTGGATAGAGACGCGAGATTTGAGCGGTTTGATACAGGGCGATCCGGCCGTCGCGTTCGCCGATGCGTTCGATGCCGGTCCATACGATATCTCCGCCGGCAAGCAGCGCGTCCAGATCGGCGGGATGATAATCGCGGATGCGGGCGGGAAGAATTTCGCGTTCGAGTTCGGATGCGAGCATCGTCGCGCCCTGTAAGGATTCAATGCTATCGAGCAATGCGCCCAGCCCGTGGCGTGGCCACGCCCTGCCAGCGCGCGATGAATCGCGCGAGCGTATGGGGCTCGACCGGCTCAATTTCGCGGCGCAGGAGCGCCAGGCTTTTACGGCGAATCTGCCGCAGAATTTCCGGATCGCACCACTCGCGATGGTAACCTGAGGGACGAAACTCGCCTTCCAGCAGTTTCCCGGCGGAGTGCAACGATTGCAGCGCAGGTTCGATCGCCGGTTCCAATCCGTAACGCGCGGCGGCGTCCGCCGTGGTGAATGGCCCATGAGTTTTCGCGTAGCGGCGCAGGATTTCGTGCAGCGGCTCGCGAATGGATGCGAGCAGCGCGGCAGGAAGATCGGCCGGCAAAGTTGTGCCGAGAGCATCGCGAAAAAGAGCCGCGTATTCCACGGGAATGAACCGCATTTCGTCCGCAATGCGAATCTGGTACACGCGGCGCGCGCGCGCTAGTTCATGGATCAGCGCCGCGATATCCGGGCTGACGCTGCGCGCGGCGATTTCCGGCTCCGAAAGGTCGCCAAGCCTGAGCAGGAGGTCGTGCAGGTCATCGGCATGACGCGCGCGATAGTCAGGATCCAGGCATTGCAGACGCAGTTCGATTTCGTCAATTGCAGCTTCGTCGAGGAGTTCGCGCAGGTCGGCGTCGCCAAGCAATTCCTGCAAATGCGACTGGTCGATGGCCAGCGCTTGGGCGCGGCGTTCGGCGAGAGGCGCATCGCCATCGTAGATGTAATTAGCGGCGTAAAAAAACAGAAGGGAAGCGGCAAAGGGCGAAGGCTGATCGGACTCGACCGTGGTGACGCGTATCGCGCCACGCTGGATTTTATCGAGCAGTTCGGAAAGCGCTGGCAGGTCGAACACGTCGCGAAGACATTCGCGATAGGTTTCGAGCAAGATCGGAAACGTGGAATAGCGCGAGGCGACGCCGAGCAGATCGGCGGCGCGCTTGCGCTGCTGCCAAAGCGGTGTGCGCATTCCGGGCCGGCGGCGAGGCAAAAGCAGAGCGCGCGAAGCGGCCTCGCGAAACTTGGCGGCGAAAAGCGACGTAGCGCCCAGCTGCCGCAGCAGCAGAGCTTTGCATTCCGCAGGCGAGGGCAGAAACAGGCTGGGGTCGATGGGCGCGTCGCCATCGGGCATGCGGATCACGAAGCCGTCGTCGGACCACATGGATTCCACGTCCAGCCCGCGCTCGTTCCGCAACCGCTCCGTCACCGCCATGCACCAGGGAACGTGCACGCGGCTGCCGAAGGGCGTGAGCACACAGACGCGACGGTCGCCAAGTTCGTCGCGGCAGATTTCGACGACTATATCCTCATCGCTTGGCACGCGCTTGGTTGCGGCGGCTTGCTCTTCAAGATAGCGCAGCAGATTTTCGGCGGCATTCGAATCGAGGCTGTGTTCCTCGATGAGTTTTGCGAAGGCGGCGGGGCGGGGAAGTCGCAGCAGTTCGCGCGTCATGCGTCCGATGCGAGCGCCGAATTCAGCCGGGCGGCCGGGACCGTCGCCATGCCAGAAAGGCATTTTGCCGGGGCGTCCTGGCGCGGGCGAGACAAGCACGCGATCGTTGGTGATTTCTTCCATGCGCCAAGTGGAGGCGCCGAGGACGATGTTTTCGCCCACTTTCGTTTCGAACACCATTTCCTCATCGAGTTCGCCGACGCGAGTTACTTTCGCCGCATTGGCGAGAAAAACGCCATAGAGGCCGCGATCGGGAATGGTGCCGCCATTGATCACGGCGACGCGGCGCGCGCTCTGCCGCGCGGAAATGCAATTGCGGCGGCGATCCCAGGTAACGCGCGGGCGCAGTTCGCCGAAATCGGCGGAGGGGTAGCGGCCGGAGAGCATGTCGAGCACGCCTTCGAATACCGTGCGCGTGAGCGCGGCGTAAGGAGCCGCGCGGCGAATCAGTTCGAGCAGTTCATCGACGTCCCATCGCTCCACGGCAACCATGGAGACGATTTGTTGAGCCAGCACGTCGAGCGGATTGCGCGGGTAGTGCACGGATTCGATTTGGCCGTCGTTCATGGCGCGCGTGATGGCGGCGCAGGCCACGAGATCGCCGCGATATTTCGGGAAGATTACGGCGTTGCTGACGGCGCCCACATGATGGCCAGCGCGTCCCACGCGCTGCGTGCCGCTGGCAACGGAGGGCGGCGATTCGACCTGCACGACAAGGTCGATCGCGCCCATATCGATGCCGAGTTCGAGCGATGAAGTGGCGACAAGAGCGCGCAAGGCGCCGGCCTTCAGCAATTCCTCGATTTCCTTGCGCCGGCCCACGGCCACACTGCCGTGATGGGCACGGACCAAGATTTCGCCAGCCAGTTCGTTCACCGCGCCGGAGATGCGTTCGGCAAGGCGGCGATTATTGACGAAGATCAGCGTGGAGCGGTGCGCGCGGATCAGGCGCAAAAGCTTCGGATAGATGGCGCTCCAGATCGAAGAGGAAACGAATTCGGGCGAATCGGGGTGCGGAGAAGATGACTCGTTGGCACCGAGACGGGCCATATCTTTCACGGGAACTTCAACGCGCAGGTCGAGGCGCTTGGGCTCGCTGGCGTTGAGGATGGTGACCGCGCGGTACACCGGCGCGGCGTTCGTGGATTCAAATTCGGCCAGCGAATCGGCGCTACTCTCCTCGGCGGACGCATTTATTTGGGCGTGTGAAGTTTCACAGCCACCCAGGAAGCGCGCAACTTCCTCGAGCGGCCTTTGCGTTGCGGAGAGGCCGATGCGTTGCAGGCGGCGCCCGCACAGCTTTTCCAGGCGTTCGATCGACAGCGCCAGATGCGAGCCGCGCTTGGTGGGAACGAGGGCGTGAATTTCGTCGATGACGACGGTTTCGATGGACGCCAGCCGGTCGCGTGCCTTGGAAGTGAGCAGCAGGTAAAGCGATTCGGGCGTTGTGATCAGAATATCCGCGGGATGGCGCGAGAAGCGGGAGCGTTCGGCGGCGGGCGTGTCTCCCGTGCGGACGGCGATGCTGGGCTCGTGAAATTTCGCGCCGAGTTTTTGGGCGGATGCGGCGATTGCAGCGAGCGGCGCGCGCAGGTTGCGGTCGATATCGACTGCCAGCGCCTTGATTGGCGAAATATAGAGCACGCGGCAGCGGCGATTTTCTTCCGGTGGTTCGGGCGCGAACATCAGCCGGTTGATGCACCAAAGAAACGCGGCGAGAGTTTTGCCGGAGCCGGTGGGCGCGAGAATCAGAGTGGAGTCGCCCTGGGCGATGGCCGGCCAGCCGAGCATCTGCGGTTTCGTCGGGCGCGGAAACGAAGCCTCGAACCATGCGCGTACTGCCGGATGGAACAGAGCGAGAGGATCGCTCGTCGCGCGATTTGTGCTATTCAGCCGGGTTTTGTCTGCTTTAGGCATGGTTCGCGAAATTTGAGATGAGTTTTTGGCTACGAGACTTGCGATGAGACTGTAGCGATTTGGCGGAGCCTCCGGCGAATGTTTTCAGTGACTTACGAGGTGTTCTAGTCGAGAGTGTAGCGATCTGAATCCCCATCGCGGAAGACCGCGCCGGGAGTCTCGCGATCTCGAACCCCAACGCGCATTCACCCCAAAACGCTTTGCGTTTTTGGCACCCCGGGAATCGGCGCGTTGAGGACGCCGCGATCTGCCGCCCCAGCGCAAGGATAGGTTCGGGCGGGGACGAAGCCGGGATTCGCGGAGTGTCCGGGCACAGGTCATAAGCGCCTCCTTTCCTTCCAGCCTCAGCTCGCCTCAGACTCGCCAGCCGCGCGCGAGTCTTACTTCCACGCTAGCATACGCGTCAAGACCCCGCAGATTTGCGTGCAGCGTAGGTGAATGGAAATGCGGAGGTTAGAGCGATAAATTTCGCGGAATGAGATGCGAAATTTGCGGGTTTCGGACGGGGCGCCAATTTGCCGGCTGAGGGTGTGATGCTCGGATGTTTTCTCTACTGCTTGAAAGATCGGCGAAGGCGGGCGCTTGATGCTCAGCTTAATGTTCGGCGGGTTGCTGATCGGCGGAGTGGTCCGCAGATGACGGCCCGGAAGAACCGGGGCGGGTGAAGGCGAACTTGATGAGCAGGAGCGAGATGAAGCCAAAGACGGCGAAGAAGATGAGGACGATCATGGAACCGCTGACGCCGTCCCAAAAGCTGAGCTGGCCATGGTGCTGCGCTGCGCTCGAATGTGAAAAAAGATTCAGGTAGAAATTCAGCGGGACGAGAATCGACAGCAGGCCGATGATGACGCCAGCCGTCCCTGCGATGCTGCGGACTACGACCTTCGGTAGCTTGTCATCGATGAACATCTGCTATAAGGATATCAAATTATGGGAGGATACGCCGTGTCAGATCGGCTAAGCCCTGAAACTCAACGTCGCATTGAGGCACTGTTTACTGTGGACAAGAGGACCGAAGCGACGGAACTTTTGCTTCATGAGTGCGGAAATAATCTACCGTCCTTGCAAAATCTCGATGAATTCCAGCTGGAACGGTTCCGATTTGCAGCATTGAAGCTCAGCGAGGGCAGTATTGAGAAGCTTAGATTAGCGATAAAGCTTGCGAAGGCAGATTGGCGTGACCTTCTGGTGGCAGCGGGGTTCAGGACACAGGAGGATCACAAGCAGTGGTTTCCGTCTGGCCATGGACAATGAAGTATCCCTGACTGTTCGGAGGCAGCGAATCCTACGAAAGAAGCTGGCCGCAATGGGGACACGATACCTGCGTCAATTCATGTGCATCGGTGCCAATTGAAACGTAGTTGATGGGCAACTTGCAATGGGGACAGCGCGAAACTTTTTTAAAGCGGTTTTTGAAGGCATAGAACTGTCCGCCATAGAACACGAAGAAGAAATAGATAATCGTGGGAAGTATCAATGCGAAAAGGAATTTCGCAGCGGGCGACATCTTGGCGACAGGCGAATCGGCTGCCGCGTGGACGGTGGACCAAAAGTCAACAGTGAGGCCGATCGCCGCGAGGATATGCGCGCGTTTGGGAAGCCAGAATCGCGTGCGCGCCCAAAAGGTCAAGAATGCGATTGCGGTGAAAGCGAAAAGGACGTCATGGTAGATCAGAAGGCCTCGAAACAAATTGTGGAGTAAATCGCGGAGCATTGCGAGCCTCTCGGGATATGTAAATCCTAACTTTTATTCGAGCTGATGCGGAACGAGAGTTTCTCGGTGCCGGTTTTGGAGTAAACACTCACCAGGAACAACACACGTCACAGGTTCGCTTGACAGAGGCAGAAGTGCAGGCCTAGAATTCGGCTTAGGCGAATAAAAAGCGAACATATAGATACTCGATGCGATGTTGGATTGCTGCTGAATCTGCTGACCATTTTACTGCGAAAGCCCCTTCTTTTCGCCCTTCGGTGCCATGAGCGCGCGAGCGAACGCATTGCGATTGCAGGTGGAAACGGCGCTTGCTGGACGGGTGGCCAGCCCGTTCGAGTACCGCGACCGGCGAGTGGTGGAGACCGTCCCGGCGGGCGTGCCGGAGATCGATCGGCTGACCGGCGGGCTGCCGCGCGGCGGGCTGACGGAAATTTGCGGGCCGCCAGCGTCGGGACGGACCAGCGTGCTGGTGGCGGCGATGGCGGCGCGGACGGAAGCGGCGGAAGTGTGCGCGCTGGTGGATGCGCGGGACGCGTTCGATCCGCAATCGGCGGCGGAGGCGGGCGTGCGGCTGGGGCAATTGCTGTGGGTGAGATGCCGGAACGTCGATCAAGCGCTGCGGGCGACCGATCTGCTGATTCAAGGCGGAGGATTCGGACTGATCGCACTCGATTTGGGCGATACGCCGGCGCGAGTGGCGCGCGCGATTCCGTTGCCGGTGTGGTTTCGGATGAGGCGGGCGGTGGAGAACACGCCGACCATTCTGGTGGCGCTGGAGCTGGAGTCGAATGCGAAGACGTGCGCGTCACTGGTGCTGCGCTTGGAAGCGCGCGAGGCGCGGTGGGCGCAGACGAGCAAGGAGCGTTGCGACGAGGGGTTTTGCGGCAGCGAGAGCGGAGGGTCGCGGCGAATCTGGATGCCGCACACGGAAGGATGTTTGTTCGAAGGCGCGAGGAATTATGCGGAGATGGCACGTTCGCGAGCGAAGAGGGAAGGCGACCGGATCAGGTGGCGAGAGGAAACCTCGGACGACGCGGAGTTTGAGACGGAGGCGATATGGAACGCGCAGTAATGCGTTGTCCTCAGGGGTTCAAGCTCCCTTTTTTGCTTGCCTTGATGTCGGAGCTAAAGCTCCGACCCCCTAAACCGCGTGCGCCCTCAGCGGTTTCCTTCGACTTCGCTCAAGGCAGGAAAGCCGCTCCCTTCCACGCGCGCGGAGATTCGGATGGGCGGGATGTGGAAGGAGGGACCAGCGAACGGTGAGCGAAATTTTTAGCTGTTTTTCTAGCTCGTTCGCGATTACGGCAGGCAATGGCATTCGCTTCGATATTCGTTCCGAATTTCAGGGTGCAGGCGGTGGTGCGCGCGGAGCCGGAGTTGCGCGGGCGCGCGCTGGCGCTGGTGGAAGGCGCGCCGCCGCTATGCAGCGTGACGGCGGTGAACGAACGCGCGGCACGGATGGGTGTGGAAATAGGAATGACGAAAACGAACGCGGAGCAGTTCGCGGGGTTGCAGATCCGAGCGCGTTCGGCTGCGCTGGAAAAATCGGCACACGCGGCGCTGCTGGACGTGGGGTGGTCGGTTTCTCCGCGAATTGAAGACGCAGGCGAAGGTGAAATCGTGGCCGATCTGGCGGGGCTGGGCTTGCTTTTCGGCGGCGAAGAGGAGCTTGGTGCGGAGCTCGATCGGCGTGCGTTCGCTTGCGGGCTGCAGGTGCATGTGGCGATTGCCGGGAATATCGATGCGGCGTCGATTGCCGCGCGCGGCTACAGCGGCACCACGGTGATTCCGCGCGGGCAGGAAGCGGCGCGGTTGCGCGGTTTGCCGGTGGGCGTGCTGGGGCCGGAGGAGGAAACGGCAGAGACGCTGCGGCGTTGGGGCGTGCATACGTGCGGCGCGCTGGCAGCGCTGCCGGTCGGTCAGCTTTCGGAGCGGCTGGGACAGGAAGGCGTGCGGCTGCACGCGCTGGGGCGCGGAGCGAGCGTGCGTTCGCTGGCGCTGGCCGAGGCGGCGGATTTTTTCGAGGAAGAAATGGAGTTGGACGACGCGGTGGAGGATCTCGACCCGCTGTCGTTCCTGCTGGGGCGGCTGCTCAATCAGCTTTGCGCGCGGCTAGCGGCGCGGGCGCTGGCGGCTGCGTCGATTCGCGCGCGGTTCGAGTTGCAGCCGCATTTCGAGGATGCATGCGACCGGCGCAAGGAAGTGGTGCGACGGAAAAGCCCTCCCGGCGAGTACGAAACGGAGCTGCGGCTGCCGGTTCCAGCGCGCGACGCGAAGATGCTGTTGAAATTATTGCGTCTGCGCTTGCAGGTGCATCCTCCGGGAGCGCCGGTTCGGAAAATCACGGTGGCGGCGGAAGCGGCGCGTCCGCGGGCCGTGCAGGGCGGGCTTTTTCTGCCGAGCTTTCCCGATCCCGAAAAGCTGGAGCTGACCATTGCGCGGATCGCGAATGTGGTAAGCGAGGGAAATGTGGGATCGCCGGAAATTGTGGATACGCACCGGCCGGGAACATTTCGGATGGGAAAATTTTCAGCGGTGCAGACGGAAACAACCGAAAGACGGTCCGAGGTGTCCGCCGCATGCGGCGCCGAGATTTTTCGTCCTCAGAGTGACAACTCTGAGTTCAGCGGGAGAAACAAGGAAATCAGGAGCGCAGACGATGCGGGCGGCACGGATGCGGACGGAAACGTCGCGCAGAGTTTTCGGGCTTTTCGTCCGGAGATTCCGGCAAGGATCGAATTGCACGGAGGGCGTCCAATGGCGGTGAATTTCCAGGGTGCGCGCGGCGAGGTACGGGCAGCGTCGGGGCCGTGGCGCACGTCGGGAAATTGGTGGCGCGAGGATTCGTGGCAGCAGGAGGAGTGGGATTTGGAGGTGCGATTTCGTTTGGCGGGTCCGACGATTCCTGCGAATGAGATGAGCGTGCGCGGGGAAGGAGGAGTGTATCGCGTGTATTACGACGCGCAGAGGCGCGGGTGGTTTGTGCGCGGGGTTTACGATTAAAACAGAAACGGTGAGGCGTCCGCCGTTCCGACGAGATTCCTCCTCCTCACTGCTGCGCCTGGTTGTCGAACGACGGAAACGGTCGCGAAAGAACGAACAGCAGATCCCTCACCCTGATCCGCGACCAAAACCGTCGGGGCTCGGATTCGGGATGACAAGGTGATTGATGTACGTGGAATTGCATGCGCGGTCGGCGTTCAGCTTTTTGGAAGGCGCTTCGGCGCCGGAAGAATTGGCGGATGTGTGCGCGGAGCACGGCATGACGGCGATGGCGCTGGCGGACCGCGACGGTGTATACGGCGCGCCGCGATTTCATCTGGCGGCGAATAAGCGGAAGATTCGCGCGCATATCGGCGCGGAGGTAACGGTCAACCCGTCCCCGTCACGCGCGAACCCATCACACGATAATAAGGACCCCGGTCCTATCAGTGGACGGTCCTTCACAGCGGGTCGGCCCGTAACGGCAGGTAAACCCACCTCGGCGGGTGAGCGGTACACGTTGCTGGCGGAATCGCGCGCGGGATATCAGAATTTGTGCCGGCTGATCACGCGCATGAAGATGCGCGCGCCGAAAGGCGAGGGAAGCGCCGCGCCCGAGGAAATTGCGGAGATGAGCGGCGGGCTGATCTGCCTGACCGGCGGCGATGAAGGTCCTCTGGCGCACGCGCTGGAGCGGGGCGGAATGGCGGCGGCCACGGAAAGCGCGCGGAAACTTTGCCGCGCGTTTGGGCGCGATAACGTGTACGTGGAATTGCAGCGGCATTATTCGCGCCAGGAAGAAGCGCGCAACCAGGCGGCGGTAGCAATCGCGCGCAGCTTGAAGCTGCCACTGCTGGCGACAAACGGCGTTTCGTACGCGCGGCGGGAGCGGCGCGAGGTGCTGGACGTGTTTACCTGCATCCGTCATCACCGCACGCTCGAAACCGCCGGACGGCTGCTGAGCCGTAACACGGAGCGCTATTGCAAGACGCATGTGGAAATGGAAAAGCTTTTCGCCGATTTTCCCGAGGCGATTGCGAATACTGAAGAAGTTTCTTCGCGGCTGCAATTCACGCTCAACGATCTAGGCTACGAATTCCCAAAATATCCGGTTCCGGATGGCGGATCGCAGATGGGATTTCTGCGGCGGCGCGCGCTCGACGGAATGATCTGGCGCTACGGCGCGAACGATGAAAAAGCGCGGCGGCAGATCGAGCGCGAGTTGGCGTTGATCGAGAAGCTCGAACTGGCGGGATATTTTTTGATCGTGTGGGATATCGTGCGGTTCTGCGGCGAGAAGGGGATTCTGGTGCAGGGGCGCGGCTCGGCGGCCAACAGCGCGGTGTGCTACTCGCTGGGGATCACGGCGGTCGATCCGGTGGGGATGGATTTGCTGTTCGAGCGGTTTTTGTCCGAGGAGCGCGGCGAGTGGCCGGATATCGACCTGGATCTGCCGAGCGGCGACCAGCGCGAGCGGGCGATTCAGTACGTCTACGAACGCTACGGGAAATTGGGCGCGGCGATGACCGCCAACGTGATTACGTATCGCGGGAAGTCGGCGACGCGGGAGATCGGCAAAGCGCTGGCGTTCGACGCGGAGACGATCGGGAAGCTGACGGCGTTGATGGGATCGTGGAAATTTCAGGATCCGAGAGAAAAATTCGCGCGCGAATTTAAAGATGCGGGGCTGGACATGAACCATCCGCGAGTGCGGAAGTTTTTCGAGCTGTGCCAGGCGGTGCAGGATTTGCCACGACATCTGGGGCAGCATTCGGGCGGAATGGTTGTTTGCCAGGGGCAACTCGATTCGGTGGCGCCGCTGGAGCCGGCCACGATGCCGGGACGCGTGGTAGTGCAATGGGATAAAGAGGATTGCGCGGACATGGGCATCGTGAAAGTGGATCTGTTGGGGCTGGGAATGATGGCGGTGCTGGAAGAGTCGCTGCAATTGATTGGCGAGCATCACGGCGAAGAGATCGATCTGGGACGATTGCCGCAGGACGATCCGCCCATTTATTCAGCACTGCAAAAAGCGGACACGGTGGGAATGTTTCAGGTGGAAAGCCGCGCACAGATGTCGTGCCTGCCGCGGCTGCGTCCGAAATGTTTTTACGACATTGTGGTGCAGGTGGCCATCATCCGGCCGGGACCGATTGTGGGGAAGATGGTGCATCCGTATTTGAAGCGGCGGCAAGGGCTGGAAACGCCAGAATATTATCATCCCGATCTGGAGCCGGTGCTGGCGCGCACGCTGGGAGTGCCGCTGTTCCAGGAGCAACTGTTGCGCATGGCCATGATCGCGGCGGGATTCACGGGCGGCGAAGCGGAGGAATTGCGGCGGGCGATGGGGTTCAAGCGTTCCGAGGCGCGCATGCGGGAGATCGAAGTGAAACTGCGGCGCGGCATGGCGGAGAAGGGCATCACCGGCGAGACGCAGGATAAGATCGTGCAGTCGATCACGTCATTCGCGCTGTATGGATTTCCCGAATCGCACGCGGCGAGTTTCGCGTTGATCGCTTACGCCAGCGCGTATTTGAAATGCCATTACCTGGCGGCGTTCACGGCGGCGATGCTGAACAATCAGCCGATGGGATTTTATTCTCCAGCCACTCTGGTGAAAGATGCGCAGCGACACGGGCTGAAATGCAGGCCGATCGACGCGACACGTTCGGATTGGAAGTGCACGCTCGAATCAATGGATGGCGGATTCGCGGTGCGGCTGGGAATGCGTTACGTGAAAGGACTGCGCAAGGAAGTGGCGCTGGAAATCGTGCAGCAGCGCGGGCTGGGGAAGTTCGCGTCGATTGAGGATTTGAAGCGGCGCGTGCCCAGCGCGCAGAAATCGGAGCTAGCCGCGCTGGCGGAAATTGGCGCGCTGAATTTTGTCGGCGAAAAGCGCGGATTTCACCGGCGCGATGCGCTGTGGCAAGTGGAGCGGGCGGCGAGGCGTCCCGGGCCGCTGCTGGAGGAGTGGGAGGAAATTGCGGGCGAGGCTGAATTGCGCGCGGCGAAAGCGGAGATGAGCGCGCCCGGCGCGGATGATGACAGCGATGGCTCCGCATCTGCAAGGGGCGGCGATTCGCCGTTGCTGCCTATGACCGTCGAAGAACGATTGGTGGCGGATTTTCACGGCACAGGGATGACGGTGGGGCCGCATCCGATGGCGTATCGTCGCGCGGAGATGAAGCGGCAGGGCATCCGAGCAGCGGCGGAATTGGCGAAATTGCCGAATGGAACGCGCGTGCGATACGCGGGGGCGGTGGTGTGCAGGCAGCGGCCGGGAACGGCCAAAGGATTCGTGTTTTTGAGCCTGGAGGACGAAACGGGAATCGCCAATGCGATCGTCACGCCGCAGCTTTTCGAGCGGGATCATACGGTGGTGGTGCACCATCCGTTTTTGTTGATTGAAGGCAGTCTGCAGAATCTCGACAACGTGATTTCGATCAAAGCGGAACGCATCGAGCCGATGGTGGTGACGCGGGCGGAGCCAGAGTCGCACGATTTTCACTAAGCCGCACAGGAGGGGACGCAAACAACGCACGCGACCGCAAGCCCGTCCGCAAGTACAATGATCGCCTAATGACTCGACGGCGAAAAAAGAAGACAACCAAGGCACGAATCGAAGTCCCAAGACATCTATTCGATTGCTGGGGCGAAATCACCGGACAGATACGGCGCGCGCAGCACGTGACGTTATTTAGCGATTTTGACGGCACGCTGACCCCGATTCGGCGGGACCCGGAAGCGGTGGGGCTTTCGCCGCGCGTGCGGGAACTACTGGAGTCGATTGCGCGATCTGGGACCACGCTGGGTGTGGTGAGCGGGCGCAAAATCGCGGACGTGCGAAAACGCGTGCGGGTGAAGCGCATCTGGTACGCGGGCGCGCATGGACTTTTTTTACGCGATCCGGCCAATCGCTCGTATTCTCTCGCGCGACCGGAGCAGAAGGCGCGGATACGGGAAGCGACGCGGCTGCTGGCGAAAAATACTCGCGGCGTGCGAGGACTGCGGATTGAGAGAAAAATTGCCACTGTGGCGCTTCATTATCGAGGAGCGCCGCCGGCGAGCCAGCGCGTGGCCCGCGATGCAGTGGCCAAGGTAATGGAGCGCTATCCGAGCTTGTGTCTGCTGGCGAGCAAGAAAGTTTGGGGCTTGTTGCCTGACGCGCAGACCGACAAGTGGGGCGCGATTTCGTTCATCATGGAGCGGGAGCAGCGGCGGGATTCCGGAGGTCGCCGGCTGCTGATCTTTATCGGCGACGATGCCACGGACGAGCGCGTGTTCACGCGCATGAAGGGAATTTCTATCGCGGTGGGTAAGAAGAGCAAGACGGCGGCGCGGTACTGGTTACGATCTCCCGGGGAAGTGCGGAAGTTTCTTGAGCGACTGAACGCGATGTGTTGATGAGGCAGAAGCTGTGACCGAACAACAGCCAGAGCCCCCGCGAGATGGCGCGATTGCGGGCCGCGTGCCAAGCCAAAAATACGTGTATGTTGCGGCGGCATTCGCGGCGCTCGGCGGACTGCTCTTCGGCTACGACACCGGAGTGATTTCCGGCGCGCTGATTTTCATCCAGAAGACATTTTCGCTTTCCACTTTTCATCAGGAACTGGTGGTCAGTGTGGTGCTGGTGGGCGCGTGCGTCGGCGCGCTGAGCGGCGGGCGCCTGGCCGACCGCTTCGGCCGGCGACGCATGCTGATCTTCACGGCCATCATTTTCATCCTGGGTGCCATCATCTGCGCGGTAGCCGTGGATGTGACGATGCTGATTTTCGGCCGCTCGATCGTGGGGCTGGGGATCGGGCTGGCGAGTTCGACGGTGCCGCTGTATATCTCCGAAGTTTCGCCGGCCGGCGCGCGGGGCTGGCAGGTGTCGCTATTCCAGTTTGCCATCACCGTGGGGATTTTGGCGGCGTATCTGGTGGATTACGCGTTTGCCGCATCGGAAAACTGGCGATGGATGCTGGGACTGGCGGTGGTGCCGGGCGCGGCGCTGGGATTGGGAATGCTGGTGCTGCCGGAAAGTCCTCGATGGAACGCGCAGCGTGGCAACGTGCAGAAGGCGCGTAGCGTGTTGGTGAAAGTTCGCGGCACGCAGGACGTGGACGCCGAGATGCGGGAAATCGAAGCGACGCTGCACCAGGCTCACGAGCACGGGAGGCTTTCCGATTTGTGGTCGCCTGAAGTGCGTCTGGCGATGGTGATTGGAATCGGGCTGGCGATTTTTCAGCAGGTGACGGGAATCAACACGGTGATTTATTACGCTCCGAAGATCATCCAGTCGGCGGGAATTTCGTCGGCATCGGGCGCGATACTGGCCACCGCGGGAATCGGCTTGGTGAACGTGGTGATGACGGTCGTCTCGATGTGGCTGATCGACCGCGTGGGGCGGCGGCCGCTGCTGTTGGTAGGAATTGCCGGAATGATCGTGAGCCTGGGAGTGCTGGGATACGCGTTCTATTCGCCGGCGCGCAGCGGCAGCTTCGCGGAAATCGCAGTGGTGACGCTGATGGCCTACGTGGCGTCGTTTGCCATTAGCCTGGGACCGATTTTCTGGCTGCTGATCGCGGAGATTTATCCGTTGAAGATTCGCGGCAGCGCCGAAGGTGTGGCGGCCGGGGCGAACTGGGCGGCCAATTTCGTTGTATCGGTGACGTTTCTCACGCTGGTGCAGATAATTAGCACCAGCTGGACTTTCTGGCTTTATGCCGCCCTCGCCGTGGCAGCATGGATCTTCTGCTTCGTCCTGGTGCCGGAGACCAAGGGGCGCACGCTGGAAGAAATCGAAGCTGGGTGGCGCGTCAAAAAGCACGTGGCCTAGCGACCGAACGAGCTTCCCCCGTTCCTGCCTCGCCCGCTGATTTCCGCCGGACTAATGCAAACGGCGCGCGACCACTTCAGCGCAGGCGCGCTCGTGAACGGGATCGTTGGGCTTGCCTTCCGCGTAGTGCAGGATTTCCCATCCATCGAAAAAGATTTTGAGTTCGCCCGGACGCAGGCGATGGCCGGTGGGCTCTTCGCTGGGCTCAGTGATGTGAACGATAGCAATCAAGATGCCGCCGGGAACCACTCCCGCCTTTACAAGCTCGAATAGATCGCGCTGCAGGTAATAGCACACGGCGATTAAATCCCACGCGGACGGCGCGATCGCGAATTCGTGACGTTCGAGGTTCGCCACGCGAGCGTCGATTGCGACGTGCCTTTCGTCCGCGCGCTTCCGCAGGGCTTCAATCGCGGCAGCGGAGCCGTCAACCGCGGTGACTTTCCATCCGTGTTCGGCAAGCCAGAGCGCGTTGCGCCCCGTACCGGAGGCCAGATCGAGTGCATTGCCGGGGGGCAGACTTGAGACGGTGGCGACTAGCAGCGGCGAGGGTTCGGTATTGAAGTCGGAGGCGGCGTGCGCGCCGGAGCGGTAGCGTTCGTCCCATGCGGGAATTTCCATGGCTTGATTATTGCAGAGCCATCGCAAATGCTGCCAGAGTCGAAAATCCCCACGGTCGAAAAAATAACTCTGAGAGAAACCCTTGCGCGCTGTTGCAGCAAGAATATAGCGACTGCTAATCGCGCTCGTCCGGGACAACAAGGTGCGGTTCGGTTCATTACTTCCCGGCCTGAACAGGCGCCAGTCTTCTTCGTGCGCTGAATCATCCGGAAAAAGTTCCAAGGTGAGATTATCGCTGAGGTCCAGGTGAAGACCGCCTGCGAGTCCTGCTTTCACTTGCTGCACCACGAAAGATCGCGCGCCAGCCTCAAACAGTTCATCGATGAGTCGATCCAGCCGAGTCCGATCTCGATCCCAGTCAAAATCGTCCGGTATTTCCTGCCCAATCGAATAATCTGCGGGGTAGTTGATGTCCCGGCTGCCTACGAGCACACGATCTTCGCGGACAATCCTCCACCTGCATTGCACATGGAGCGCGAAGGTGCCCACCTCCTTTGGCCTTCCGTCAAAGCCGACGGCGGTCTTCCGCTCGCCGAACTGAAACATGGCCATGTTTGTGGCCCTGGTGCAGTTCCAGAGGGGCGAACCGACCAATTCTGCGGCAGCACGCGCGATTTGTTCCCTCGTTACCATTCTTCTCTCGGCGACACGAAACAATACGGATCATACACCGGAGCCGAAAAGCCCCACGCTCATAAACCGAGCACGGGGCACCCTCAAAACCGTCGCCGAGGCAAAATCAACGCGAGCGATACCCGGGCGTTTGAGCTACTGTGGGCCCCGCCAATTTTGCTTGACAAGTAGGATCGCGGATTGCAATAGTTACATTGCAATTAGCAATATAGCGAGTTGGTGAAGAGAGGCTGGGCGGAAATGAAGCTGGGCGAAAAAATTCGGTACCTGCGTTACGCCGAGGGAATGCTGCGCGGGCTGGGGCGTGCCATGACCCAGGCGGAGGTGCTGCGCGCGGTGCGCGACGAGATGGGCAGGAGTATCAGCCAATCATACCTTTCGCAGATTGAGAAGGGATCGCGGCCGCACCTTACAAGAGGTTCGCGGGAGCTGCTGGCCCGGTTTTTCAAGGTGCATCCCGGATTTTTGGTGGACGACCCGGAGGGGTATCAGACGGAGCTGATTTCGGGCTTGCCGGCGCCGGAAAGCGGGCTGCACTTGTGGCTGCTGGAAGGCGCACAGCGGTTTCGTCGCGACCCGGAAGTGAGCGAGATATTGGAAAAGTTGGCGCACCGGGACGACACGAAACGCTGCCTGACGTTGCTCGGCGCGATTCTAGATGCACCCGACCTGGTGCCAAAGCTGCTGCACGTGCTGCGTCCCATGCATACGGACGCTCCGAAGGCGCACAACGGAAGCGCAAGCGGGAAAGCCGGGCGGGCAGCGGTTGCTGAAGGCGCGCGGGAGGCATCGAGCGTGAACAAGCGGACGCACTTTGAAGGGAGGAGGTGATTCGCGTGAGCTGGGCGACCTTTTACCTGATCTGCTTCGTGGTGGGGCTGGCATTCAGTCTTTTATCCGTGGTGAGCAGCTTCGGAAAAATTCATCTACCGGCGAAGTGGCACGTGCCGCACGTTTCGGGTGGGCACGCGGGCGTGCATCCAGTACACGCCCCGGTGCACGGCGCGCCGACGACCTTCACGCATCGCGTGGGAGCTGGGCATCACGGCGGATCGGGTGGAACGCATGTTTCGTTTTTTAATTTCGCCTCGTTCATGGCGTTTTTGGCGTGGTTTGGAGGAACGGGGTATTTGCTGACGCGCTACACGACTTTCGTAGACTTTCTGGCATTTGTGCTGGCGGCAGCGAGCGGTCTGGCGGCGGCTGGGATTGTATTTTGGTTTTTGGCGAAAGTTCTGCTGGCGCACGAAACGCAACTCGATCCCGCGGACTTCGACCTGATCGGAATGCTCGGGAAGGTGAATGTGAGGATCCGGCAGAGCGGAACGGGCGAGATTGTTTTTTCGCAGGCAGGGTCGCGCCATGCGGCCGGAGCGCGCAGCGAAAATGGCGGCGCGATCGAGAAGGGCACCGAAGTGGTGATCACTCGTTACGAACGCGGAATCGCCTACGTTCGGTGTTGGGAAGAGATGGCGGGCGAAGGCACGGACCCGCCGCAAGTTCGCAAGGCAACTTGAGTCCAGCACGGTTAAGGCCCGCAGGTTTTCGAAAAAGCGAACGGGAGGAATAAATGCCAAGCATACCGACATTGTGGACGATCGTAGGGCTGATGATTGCGGTGGTGGTGTTTCTTTTGATTTCGCTGGCGACGTTCTTCCGGCGCGCGGGACCACACGAAGCGATCATTGTGTTCGGGCTGCGAGGGATTCGGATCGTGAAAGGCGGCGGAACGATCATTTTCCCAATGGTGGAGAGCTCGAAGACGCTGTCGCTAGAGCTGATGTCGTTCGACGTGGCTCCGAAGCAGGACTTGTACACCAGGCAAGGCGTGGCGGTGACGGTGGAAGCCGTGGCGCAGATCAAGGTGAAGTCCGATCCGGAGTCGATTCAGACCGCTGCGGAGCAGTTTCTGACCAAGACGCCCGACGAACGTGAAGGGCTGATCCGGCTGGTGATGGAGGGGCACTTGCGCGGCATCATCGGTCAGCTAACCGTGGAGCAGATTGTGAAGGAGCCGGAGATGGTGGCCGACCGCATGCGGTCCACGTGTGCGGACGACATGAACAAGATGGGGCTGGAGGTGATTTCGTTCACGATCAAGGAAGTGCGCGACAAGAACGAATACATCACCAATATGGGCCGGCCGGACGTGGCACGCATCAAGCGCGATGCGGACGTCGCGGGGGCGGAGGCGGAACGCGACACAGCCATCAAGCGCGCCGAAGCGCAGCGTGACGCCGAGACGGCGAAAGCTTTGGCCGACCAGCAGCGCGTGCTGGCGCAGACGCTCTCGATGACCAAGCAGGCGGAGGCGCAGCGCGATCTGGACATCAAGAAGGCGGAGTACGCGGAGACCGTCAAGAAACAGCAGGCGCAGGCGGACAAAGCGTACGAAATCGAAGCGAACATCATGCAGCAGCAGGTGGTCAGCGAGGCAGTGAAGGTCCAGCAGGTGGAAAAACAGCAGCAGGTGAAAGTGCAGGAAGCGGAAATCCAGCGGCGCGGCAACGAGTTGATTGCGACGGTGCTGAAAGAAGCGGAAGCCGATCGGCAGAAAATCGAAACGCTGGCCAACGCCGAACGGCAGCGGCTGATATCCGAAGCGGAAGGCCGGGCCTCGGCTATTCGCGCGCAGGGCGAGGCGGAGGCGGAGATCATCTTCAAGAAGGGTGAGGCGGAAGCCAAGGCTATGAACGTCAAAGCCGAAGCATACCAGCAATACAACCAGGTCGCAGTGGTGGACAAGCTGATCACCACCTTGCCGGAGGTGGTGAAGGCCATGGCCACTCCGCTCGGCAACGTGGACAAGATCACGATCGTATCGACCGGCAATGGCGATTCGGCGGGTGTACACAAGCTGACCGGCGACATGACCAAGATCGCGGCGCAAGTGCCGGCGCTGTTTGAAGCGCTTTCGGGAATGCAGATGAGCGACCTACTTTCGAAGGTGCGGAAGATCGGCGATACACCCACGCTGGCCGCGGAACTGCCGGTCGCACCGCCTTCTTTGAGGAAGTAACGGATTCGGACGATTGAGAGCGTGTTTTGATTTTCGGAATGGAGGAGCGAGATGGGACTGATGGAACGAGTATCGACCTTGGTGCGAGCGAATCTGAACGACTTAATCGACAAGGCCGAGCATCCGGAAAAGATGATCAAGCAACTGATGCTCGACATGGAGAACCAGATGCTGCAGGTGAAAACACAAGTAGCCGTGGCGATCGCCGATCAACACATGCTGGAGCAGAAGGAAACGGAGAACAGCCAGCAGGCGGCGGAATGGATGCGCAAGGCGGAGCTGGCGGTCGACAAAAAGCAGGACGATCTGGCGCGCGTGGCACTGGAGCGCTACCAGAGTTGCTTGAGGCTGGCGGAAAGCTTCAAGGAGCAGGTGGCCGATCAAGCGGTGCAGGTGGAGAACCTGAAAACGGCGCTGCGCAAGCTGGAGCAGAAGCTGGCGGAGGCTCAGGCCAAGAGTCAGCTACTGATCGCGCAGCACAGGCGCTCGCGGGCGGTGGGAAAAGCGCGCGACGCTCAGATGGCCATCGATGGGCAGTCGAAAATCGCGGGCTTCGAGCGAATGAAGCAGAAAGTGGCGCGCGAAGCAGCGATCAGCCAGGCCAAGACGGAGATGACCGCGGACAATGTGGACGACAAGTTCGCGTTGCTTGAGAAAGAAGACGAAATCGAACGGCTGCTCGGCGAGGTGAAGTCCCGGCGCCACGCGAACGGGTGATTCCATTTAGCTGAAGCGATCCGAACCATCGCGAGTGAAACTCGCAGTAGACAAAAGAAAAGGCCCATGCCCCGAAGGGCGAATATGGCGTAAATGGAAGAAGCGAGGCTGAGCCGGGCGCTACGGGTGGCGCTCGGTGGCGGATGCGGAAGTGTCTGATTTCGAGTAGCCGAAATTAATGACCCATTCGCTGGGGACGATTTGGCCGCTGACGCGGGGCGGAGTGAACTTCCAGTCCGGAGCGGCGGCCATGGAAAGCCGCGCGAAGTATTTGCTGGGGCCGCGAGAATCGAGTTTCGCTTCGACCACTCGGCCGCGCGGATCGACGTCAACGACAACGCTGACGCGAACGGTGCCCCAAATGGTGTTGCTGGCGCTGACCGGAACGCGGGGAAGAGCGCGACGGGCAACTGCTCCCTGAGCGACATCACCTGACACGGGCGAAGATGGCTGCGCGAGGGCAGAGGGAGCCACCTTGGAAATAGTTACCGCGGGACCTGAATTATCGGCGCGCGCGAACTCCGTCCGCGAGGACTTCTCGTCCCGCGGGCTGGCTTTCCGAGACATACGCAACAAAGGACGCGCGCTAAAATTGTGCGAATCTTTTGCGACATCCGTGTTTTCGTTGGAGCTTGGCTTCAGCAGCGCGGACGCGCGCACGTTCTTTTCTGCGGCAGCACCCGTGTGCGATTGCGCGATGGGCGCTGAGGCAGTGACGGTTGTATCCGTACTGTTCGCGGAGATGACGATGCCGAAAACGAAAGCGGCGGTGGCGGCGGCCAGGGCTGCGAGAGCCAAGCGATGCTGTTTTTTCAGCCGAAAGCGACGGCGAACCGGCGCGACAGCCTCGGGCTTAACAAATGCAGACCTTGCCAGGTCGGAAGAAGCTGAGGCGGAATCGCGCGCTGGCTCGGGCGGCGGCGCGGGAGCAACGACCGCGGAGCCCGGGATGAGCGCGGCCCGGAGTTGCGCGAGGCTCCAGCGGCGCTGCGGAATAGGATTCAAGCAGTGACGCGCCAAGTCGAGGAACGGCGCCGGAACGTTCGTCGGAATGGAAACCGAGTGGCGTCCTTCAGCGGAGCGGTCCGGCACGCGTCCCGTGAGGCATTCGATCAGAGTCACGCCAAGCGACCAGATGTCGGTTGCCGCCGATAGGCTGATTTCGGGCGCGGCGTACGGATCTCGCGGATCGCGAAGGTCCGCGGCTTCGCCGATGCGGGCGATCGAGTCGCTCGAAAATTTCACCTGATCGCCGATGGCGAGAATGTTCGATGGCCGAAGGTGGCCGTGCACGAAGCCTTTGCCATGAAGGTAACCGAGCGCGTCCAAGGCCGGGCCAAGCAGTGCGTCGGTTTCACCGGGGGAGAGGCAGCGCGCGGGGAGGATGTCCGCCAAGTTTTCCTCGGCGCATTCCATGACCACGTAGAGCATCGGACGGCCTTCGAATTCGCAGCGGCCCATATCGAAGATGCGCAGCAGCGCGGGATGTGAGAATCGCGCGGCTAGGCGCCAGCGCGTCAGTTGAGCTCCGGAGGTCCCTGCGGGGGAGGGAATGATCTTAATAGCTGCTACCTGGTTGGGAGCCCCCTCGCATTGCGTGCGAAAGACGGAACTATGCTGCGTGGCTCCGAGGAATTCAATAAGGGGATAGCGTCCGTCGACGACCTGGCCCTGCAGATATTTTTGGACTTCGATCATGCCGTTCTCCCGTTGCTCACTCCGAGGAGCGAACGCAAAATAAGCGGCGCCAGTAACCGTGCCTGAGCAAGCGCCGTTGAGTACACCCGAAAGGCAACGATGAGCTGAGAGGAGGGCCAAAGCCAGCGCAACCGTGAGCGCGTCGGCACTACAACGGCACTACGACCTCGGCTTGGGCTGGGAATCGCCACCTCAAGAGGCGCCTTGCAGGTCGCCTCATGAGACCTTCGAGGAACTTCCGGCATTATAGCTCCCTCGAAACATCAGAAGAGCGGGAAAATTGATTTCGCATATCCGGCGGGAGTCTCCTTAAGCTGAAAGTAGCATGCGGATTGGAGCGGGTGTAACTGTCCTAAGGGACAGTTTTGGTCCAGTGGCCAATAGGCCG
The DNA here is from genome assembly GCA_050746725.1 of Candidatus Acidiferrales bacterium. Lineage (GTDB taxonomy): Bacteria > Acidobacteriota > Terriglobia > Acidiferrales > UBA7541 > Palsa-295. Next base: position 232,220 of record JBOGMX010000007.1, read on the forward strand.
GCCAGCAGCGGCCCGATTGCCCAGGAGCCTAGAGGCTAAAGGAGATATCTAGGCTTGTTTGGCGCAGGCGCGCGAGAGATCGACGGCACGAAACGCGCGCGGCAAGTCCGGAGCCTCAAACATTCCGGGATGAATCAGGTGCGCGAGAATTTCCACGCTTTCGACGATGCGCGGGCCGGGCCGGCTAAAGTAGGCGGAGCCATCAGTGGCAAAAATTCGGCCCGATTTCGCAGCGGGCAAGTCCCGAACGTCTTCGAACGTGGCGAGAATTTCGGCCTCAGCCGCGCAGCGAGGCAGATCGAATCCGCAGCAAGTTAGGACAATAACCTCGGGCGAAAAGTCGAGGACGCAGCGCCAATCGATGCGGCGCGAAGGACGGCCATCGACGGCCAGATCGTCGCGGCCTCCGGCGAGATCGACAAGTTCTCTCATCCAGTGGCCGCCGCAAAATGGCGGATCGACCCATTCCATGCAAAACACGCGGGAGCGACGGGCGATATTTTGCGTTTTGGCGCGGACTGCATTTATGCGTTGCTGCAAAGAGGAGGCGAGAGCGTCTGCGGAATTACGGCGACCGATCGCTTCGCCGACGAGGCGGATGGAATCGAGAATATCGGCGACCGAACTCGGTTCGAGATTGAGTATGCGCGGATGAGAACTGAGAGTTTCGGTGGCGCCTTGTACGGCGTCGTAGGGAACGGCGCAGACATCGCACAGTTGCTGCGTGATCACTAGATCTGGCTGCAATTCTTCCAGCGCGCGCAGGTCGAGTTCGTAAAGCGAGCCGGATGATTCGAGGCTTGAGTTGACGGCAGAGTTGACTTGGGAGCTGGTGAAACTCAAAGGAATGTTGCTGCGCGTGAGTTTGCGAATCGATGAGACAGGCGGCGGGAAATCGCACTCATGGGTGACGCCTACGAGCTGATCCTGCGCGCCCAACGCACAAACAATTTCAGTGGCGCTGGGAAGCAGCGAACAAATGCGCATGCGCGACGACTTCTCTGGATTAAGTGTCACATTCAATGTGCTAGCCCAGCCATTTGCGAGAGAACCTGAAAGATAACCGCGAAATCGTCCTTAGCCAAACCCATGGCGCGCGCGGCTGTGAGAAATTCGTTGGCTGCGGCGGTAGTGGGCAGCGGCAGGTCGTGCTGGCGGCCGGCCTCAAGGGCCAGCAGCATGTCTTTCTGCATCATATTCACGTTGAACCATGCTTCATTCGGCAGGCGCAGCACGAACGGACCGCGATACTGAATCATCGGCGAAGCGATGGCGCTGTGTGTGAGAACATCGACGGCCGTTTCGCGCGAGATGCCGCTTTTTTCAGCAAGAAGAACGCTTTCGCAGAAGGCCAGCATCTGCACGGCGAGATTTAAGTTCGTGGCGATCTTCATCGAGAGCGCAAATCCATTGTCGCCAACGTGAGTGACTTTGGGTCCGATGTCGAGAAGCACTTGGCGGACCCGTTCGAACGTTTCGGCGCGACCGCCGACCATCACCGATAATTTGCCCTCCTGAACCGTGATCGCGCTGCCGGAAACGGGCGCATCCAGCATCTCGCCGCCTTTTTCGCGAACGCGCGCGGCCAGCGTGCGGCTGAATGGGGGACTGACGGTGCTCATATCGACGAGAATCTTGCCGGGACGAAAACCAGCGAGCAGCCCGTCAGAGCCTTCCGCGATAGCTGAGAGCGCGGTGGCGTCGGTCACCATCGCGAAAACGATGTCAGCTGCTTCCGCGACCTTGCGCGGAGAATCGGCCCAGCGTAAACCCTTTTTCAGCAACCATTCCGTCTTGGAACGCGTGCGATTGTAGCCCGTGACCGTGTGGCCCTTCTGCAACAGGCGTTCGGCGATGTGACTGCCCATCGTGCCCAGGCCCACGAATCCGAGGTTTGCCATACCGGCGAATCTCCTCGCGGCGGGAAAGCGGGAAAATGATAGCCGCGCAGTATCGCAACGATCTTACACCCCTCACGTCGCGGGAGGCTGAGACCATACAGTTGAATCAAGACTGAAGGCGAGGACAAGCCGCTTAAGTATCTGTCCGTTTTTTCGAATCGCAGCTGCTGGTATTGGACGAGGTGGACCTGCTACCCTATGTTGTGTTCGATATCGCGGCGGTCGAAAGCAGACCTCGGCAGATTCACCGCGACATGAAAATCATTCACGTGCCAGGCCAAGCGCACGAAAGGCTGCGCGGCTGGCTCGATTGGCTGGAGCGGCTGCGGGCGAAGCCGCAAGAGGGTTAAGTCCGCCAGCTGAATAGCCTCGTGCAAATCCGCAAAGAGATCCTTGTTTCGGGCATTGTCCAGGGGGTGGGATTCCGCCCGTACGTCTACCGGCTCGCCACGGACCGTAAGCTGGAAGGCAGCATCAGCAACACCGTTGCGGGGGTCACGATCGAAGTGCAAGGTCCGCTGGAGCTGGTGGAGGAATTCGTTTCGCGCCTTCCTGAAGAAGCACCGGCGCTGGCGCAGATCACCGGCGTCACGGTCCGAGAAGTTCCGTGCAAGCCGGATCGGCAATTTCAAATTCTGCCGAGCCGCGCGGGCGCGCATGCTGATACTCTGATTTCTCCCGATGTGGCCGTTTGCGCGGATTGCCGGCGTGAGCTGTTCGATCCGTCCGACCGTCGTTATCTCTATCCCTTCATCAACTGCACCAATTGCGGGCCGCGATTCAGCATCGTGCGGGGCGTTCCGTACGACCGCGCGCGCACTTCCATGGCGATATTCCCGATGTGCGAGGAGTGCCGTGCGGAATACGAGGACCCGCGGAATCGCCGTTTTCATGCGCAGCCGAACGCCTGCTGGAAATGCGGGCCGCAGATGGAGTTGTGGGACGCGCTAGGACGCGTTCTCGATGCGGGCGATCCGATTGCCGCGGCGGCCGGGCGGCTTCAGTCCGGTGAAATTGTCGCAATGAAGGGATTGGGAGGATTCCACCTGGCGGTGGACGCGACGAACTCCGAATCCGTGGAGCGTCTGCGCGAGCGGAAACGCCGATTCGAGAAGCCGTTCGCCGTTATGCTACCCAATCTGGAAGCCGCCACGCGGTTTTGCCAGGCCGATGGGGAAGAGGAAAAGCTGCTTCGAATTTGGCAGCGGCCGATTGTGCTTCTGCCGAAAATCACGGGCGCGGCGATCGCCAAATCCGTGGCGCCCAACCAAAGCGACCTGGGGATTTTCCTGCCCTACACGCCCATGCATTATTTGCTCTTTGCCGCGGGTGCGTTTTCCGCGCTCGTGATGACCAGCGGCAATGTGAGCGAAGAGCCGATCGCCATCGACAACCGCGAGGCTGTGGAACGGCTAGGCGGGATTGCCGATTGTTTTCTGGTGCACAACCGAGAGATTTTGCGGCGATGCGATGATTCCGTGATTCGTCCGTCTGCTGGAGGGATCCAGCAGATTCGCAGATCGCGAGGATACGTGCCGGGGCCCGTGGCGCTTCGTGAGAAAATGCCCTCGATTCTGGCGGTTGGCGGAGAACTCAAGAACACCGTCTGCCTGACGCGCGGGAGCGAGGCTTTTTTGAGCCAGCACATCGGCGATCTAGAAAATTCCGCGGCATTTGAGTTTTTTCGCGAAGCCGTCGGGCATCTTTCGCGAATCCTGGAAGTGCAGCCGGCGGTGATCGCACACGATCTGCATCCCGAATATCTTTCAACGAAATGGGCGCTGGCGCAGCAGGGCGTGCGGCTCGTCGGGGTGCAACACCATCACGCGCATATCGCTGCGTGCATGGCTGAAAACCATCTGGAAGGCGGTGTGATCGGGTTGGCTCTCGACGGTACCGGCTACGGCACGGATGGGGCGATTTGGGGCGGCGAAGCGCTGATCGCGCGTTACGACGGATTCGAACGAGCAGGTCAATTTGCCTACGTTCCGCTTCCGGGTGGAGCGGCAGCGATTCGCGAGCCGTGGCGCATGGCGCTGAGCTACCTTCAGGATTCTTTTGGCGACGCCGCGCTTGACCTCGACATTCCATTCGCGCGGCAAATCGACCGCCGCAAGACGGAGTTCGTGTCGAACATGATCGCGAAGCAGATCAATTCGCCGCTTACATCGAGTTGCGGGCGCTTGTTTGACGCGGTGGCTGCACTGATTGGGATTCGCCACACCGTCAGCTACGAGGCGCAGGCGGCAGTAGAACTGGAGACTCGCGCGCGAGCTTCCGTGGATACGGCAGCATATCCTTTCGAGATTTACCGGCAGGACGGTCGATTGCAAATTGGAGCACGTCCACTGATCAAAGCGATCGTGGAAGATTTGAAGCGCGCCGTTCCCGCAGAAACGATCAGCCGGCGCTTCCACAATGCGCTGGTGGAAACGCTCGCGCTGCTCGCGGGCCGCTTGCGCGAGGCAACATCGCTCGATCGCGTGTGCTTGAGCGGCGGCACGTTTCAAAACGAGCTGTTGCTCGATGGCTTGGTTCGAAAACTACGGAACTCCAGTTTCGAAGTATTTACGCATTCGCGTGTTCCCGCGGGCGATGGCGGATTGAGCCTCGGGCAAGCCGCTGTCGCCGCGCATTCCGTTCAGTCAACGCAGTCATATCCGCGTAGTTGTTAAGCTGCTTTTGTTCGCTCGGAAAACTTCTCGACCCTCATAAATGTTAAATTCGTTTGTAAATGCCTTCTCGGCGGCGCTAAGATTCCAAAGCGGGCCGATTGCTTTATTTCCCAGCCGGCTGGTTCCACGCGCTATTTGACGCCTCGTTTTCGCGGGATGCGGCTGGCAAGCATCCCAATCAGTCCAGTTCCGGTGAACGATGTTTCGCGCCGCACTTTTTCACATATCGGGTTTTGTCTCTCTGTTGCAGCCCCTTTTCCCTTCGAAGACGAACATATTCGCGCCGGCGTCGACGCCGGCACAGGAAATTCATTCGCTGGCTCTGCTCGTGCTTTCGATCGCCGGCGGAATTTTCGTGGTTGTCGGAGGCCTGCTGACGTATGCGGTGATTAAATTCCGACGCCGCGCCAACGACGATGGCCGCGAGCCGGCACAAGTTTTCGGCAGCACGCGTATCGAAACTGCGTGGACGTTAATCCCGGTTTTGATTGTAATTGTGTTGTTTCTCACCACGGCGCGGGTGATTCACGGAATTCAGGACGCCGTGGAGCCTCCCGGCGCGCTCAACGTCACAGTTGTAGCGCATCGGTTCTGGTGGGAATTCCGGTATCCGCAGTACGGGTTTGTCACCGCGAACGAACTGCACGTTCCGGTGAGCAGCGTCGATTCGCCGCGGCCCACGTTTTTGAAACTCCTTTCCGCGGACACGGACCACAGTTTCTGGGTGCCAAGACTGGCGGGCAAGACGGAAGCGATTCCCAATCGTGTGAACCACGATTGGATCAATCCGCTCAAGACGGGTCTGTACGTTGGACAGTGCGATCTCTATTGCGGAGTGCAGCACGCCCACATGTTGCTGAGGGTGTACGTCCAATCGCCTGCTGATTTCGCTCAGTGGGTTCGCGAGCAGCAGCAAAAAGCGGCTGACGACCCTGAAGCTGCGGATGGCCGCGCCATGTTCGAAGAGACCGCTTGCATCGATTGCCACACGATCCGCGGCACGGCTGCCGACGGGACATTCGGACCCGACCTGACGCACCTGATGAGCCGACGCACCATTGCAGCCGGAATGCTGGCCAACACTCCCGAAAATCTGCGCCGTTGGGTACAGAACCCGGACGAGATCAAGCCCGGCTGCATGATGCCGGATATGAAGCTCGATGCGAAGCAGGTGAACGAAGTGGTGTCGTATTTGACGACCTTGCGCTGATCGATCGAAAACTGAAAGGAGAAATTCGCTGGTTTCCGAGCCATTCCCAGGCGCTGGAGCACTTGACGAAGAACGAGCTCAAGGTGTGCCGTGGCTGCAAGTCGCGCACGAATGGATCGTCACCGTCGACCACAAAAAGATCGGGCTGATGTACATCGTATACGGGCTGCTGTTTCTCTCTGTGGGCGGCGCGGAAGCGACGATGATACGCATCCAGCTGGCGTTGCCGGACTTGCACGTAGTCTCTCCCCAGGTCTTCAGCGAGCTTTTCACCATGCACGGCACCACGATGATTTTTTTCGTGGCGATGCCGATTCTCTTCGGCTTTGCGAATTATCTGGTGCCGCTGATGATCGGTGCGCGAGACATGGCGCTGCCGCGACTCAACTCCTTCAGTTTCTGGATGACGGTATTCGGAGGCTTGCTACTTTACTTCAGTTTTATCGCCGGGACCGGAGTCTACGGCGTAGGCAGCGCTCCCGCGATCACCTGGTGGGCGTATTCACCGCTCACTTCGCGGGCGTTTTCTGTGGGACACAGTACCGATTTCTGGACTCTTGCGATTCTGCTTTCGGGCGTCGGCAGCGTGGGCGCCGGAGTAAATATTTTCAGCACGATTGCTTGCCGGCGCTGCCGCGGCATGACGCTCTCCAAAATGCCGTTGCTCGCGTGGCTCAACTGGGTGATGGCCGCGATGGTAATCCTGGGCATCAGTCCGTTGACGGCCGCGCAAGTGATGCTGTGCATCGACCGTTATCTCGGCGGACATTTTTTCGATACGCAGGCGGGCGGCTCGGCCGTTATCTGGATGCACTTTTTCTGGATATTCGGCCACCCGGAGGTCTACATCCTGGTGATTCCAGCGTTTGCGTTCGCTTCCGAGATCATTCCGGTTTTCTCGCGCAAGGTGATTTTCGGCTATCCGATCATGGTGGCGGCGGCGCTGGCCATCGCCTTTCTGAGCTTTAGCGTGTGGGCGCACCACATGTTCGCGGTCGATATGCCCTCCTATGCGAATGCGTTTTTCGTCTTGAGTTCGATGCTCATCGCAGTTCCCACGGGAATCAAGATTTTCAACTGGCTCGGCACGATTTGGCGGGGAAAAGTCATTTTTGCGACCCCGATGCTTTTCTGCATCGCATTTCTTTTCCAGTTCCTGATTGGCGGCCTCACTGGAATCATGCTGGCCACCGCGCCCTTTGATTGGCAGCTCAACGATACGTATTTCGTGGTGGCGCATTTTCACTACATCATTGTGGGCGGCATTTTATTCACCATTTTCGCCGCGTTCTACTACTGGTACCCAAAGGCGACCGGCCGAATGATGGACGAAAAGCTCGGCAAGCTGCACTTCTGGCTGTTCCTGATCGGTTTCCACATGACGTTTGACTTCATGCACATTCCAGGAATTCTGGGCATGCCGCGACGTATCTACACCTATGAGGCGAATCGCGGGTGGGGCGTTTGGAATTTCATCGTTTCAGTAGGAGTGATTTTTCAGATCCTCGGTGTCTCCGTTTTTGTCTACAACATGATCTATTCCTATCTGAGGGGCGAGCCGGCAGGAAACGATCCCTGGGACGCGTGGACTCTCGAATGGGCCACCAGCTCTCCGCCGCCTGCTTACAATTTCCCGGAATTGCCGGAAGTGCGAAGCCGCAGGCCGCTATGGGATCTGAAACATCCCGAGGACCCTGACTGGAACTACGAATGAGGTACGTGTGAGTTCGATTCCCGTATCCGCGTCTACGCAAGAAGAATGGGTGCTCCCCTCGAGCGGGAAGATCAGCATGCTGTGCCTGATCGCCGCGGAATCGGTGATCTTCTTGATTTTCGTGATCGCGTACCTCGATTACGTTGGGAAAAGCATCGGCGGTCCCACACCAGCGGAAATTCTGAAAGTTCCGATGATCGACACGGTATGCCTGCTGAGCAGCAGCCTGACGATGCACTGGGCCACTCGCGCGCTGCGCCAAAATCGAATCAAGACGTTTCTGCTCGGCTGGGGCATCACGCTGGCGCTGGGATTGAAATTCTTGGAAGGAACGGCGACCGATTGGTACTCGATGATTTACGACAAGCATTTCACCATCAGCACCAGCCTCTTCGGCACCACGTTTTATTCGCTCGTTGGCTTGCACCTCAGCCACGTGATTATCGGGCTCACCGGTCTTTCGTTGATTTTCGTGCTCGCTTTGGCGGGCAAGATCAAGCAGAAGCATTCCGAGAGCGTCGATATTTTTTCGTATTACTGGCATTTCGTGGACGCGGTTTGGGTGATTGTTTTTACCGTCGTCTATGTGATTGGACTGCATGGAATCAAAGTCTGAAATTCGAACTGGGACGGAGCGAACGGGCTTCGTGGCGTTGCCGACGCCGACAGCCGCGCCGTTTGTGCTGGCTGCCGGAATGTTGTTGCTCGCGACTGGCCTGGTGACCGCTCCGGAGGTCAGCGTCTTGGGCGGCGCGTTGACCATTTTCGGAGCGATCGCGTGGTGGCGCGATCTCTATCCGGAAGAACAGCACGAACATATCCCGGTTAAGCAGGAAGAGGTTTTGGCCGCCTCCGTTCACGCTGAAGCTGCCGGAGTGGAATCTGTTCCGGAACTCAAGCGGGCGCAACTCCCTCTGGAAATCTATCCGATTGCCGCGGGAATACGAGGCGGATTGGTTGGCAGTGCGGCGATGGCGCTGGTTGCCGTGCTTTACGGGTGGGTTCATTACGGCAGCGTCTGGTATCCCATCAATCTGGTTGGGGCGATTGTGTTCGCCCGAGAATTGAAGGTCAGCCCGGATATCCTCGCGCATTTCAATCCGGTACTTTTTGCTGTGGCGGTCGCCATTCACGTTTCAGTCTCGGTGGTGGTGGGACTGCTCTACGGCGCGCTGCTGCCCATGCTGCCGCGCCAGCCCATTTTGTTGGGGGGCGTTTTCGCTCCACTGCTGTGGTCGGGCGCGGTGCACGGCGTTCTGGGAATCGTGAATCCGCTGCTTTACGCGCGGATCAACTGGGTCTGGTTCGTTGCCTCGCAAATCGCGTTCGGTGTGGTTGCCGGCGTAATAGTGATTCGGCACCACCGCGTTCGTTTACCTCAACTTCCGCCTATTCAAAGGCACAACGAAAATGGCGATTCCGAAGCGCCCGGTGCGTCGCGCGGCGGAGGAGGCTCTTGACGAAATGCCCTCGGTTGACGCTGGCGATCGCTGTGGCGATCCTCGCTATGACGGGTGCGTGCAGGCCATCTCCGGCCCGAAAGAAGTCCATGGTCGATGTTGCCCGGCCTGAACAAACCGCGAATTTCCAGAGACTCTACGCCGCGAATTGCGCGGCTTGCCACGGTGAGAACGGCCAAGGCAGCGTCGCGGTTGCTCTTGCAAGCCCCGTTTACGTGGAAATCGCTGATGATGATGTGATTCGGAAAGTGATTGCAGATGGGGGCCCCGGAAAGCTATCGCCGGCTTTCTCCCGGTCGATGGGCGGTCTGCTGACAGACCAGCAGATTGCGGCGTTGGTCGACGGAATCAGGCGTTGGAGCAAACCTGAGGAATTCGCGGGCATGCAGGTACCGCCCCGTGCGGAAAATGCGCCTGGCAACGCGCAACGCGGGGCCGTGGCCTTCCGGATGTTTTGTTCATCGTGCCATGGGCTCACGGGAAATGGAGGAAAAACGCCCGGTTCCATTGTGGATCCGTCGCTGCTCGCGCTGCTGAGCAATCAAGACTTGCGAACGCTGGTGATCGTAGGGCTGCCGCAGTTCGGCGCTCCAGATTGGCGTGACGATGTGCCGGGCCACCCGATGACCGATCGGCAGATTAGCGATGTGGTGGCATGGCTCGCGTCGCATCGCGTTCAATTTCCGGGGCAGCCATATCTCCAAGAGAGCCAAACGCAGGAGGGAAGCAGTGAGTGACGATCGACCTGTGCGGGACGAGCGAGTGATCGCCCGCAGGACGTTGCTGATGAAGTTGGGACTTGCATTGAACGTTGTGGTGGTGGCTGCGCTTTCGGCACCGTTTGTAGCCTACATTCTCTCGCCTCTAATCAGAAAGACGCGATACCTGCAGTGGGTTTCTCTCGGGCAACTCGAAAACTTCCCCGAAGGAGAGACTCGCTTGGCTACTTTCACGAATCCGTTTAAGAGGCCGTGGGACGGAGTCACGCTGCAGACTGCTTGTTGGGTGCGCCGCATGCAAGGCACCGCGTTTGAGGTTTTCGCGATCAATTGCGCGCATCTCGGCTGCCCGGTGCGCTGGTTCGCGCAGTCCGGACTTTTCATGTGCCCTTGCCACGGCGGAGTTTATTACGCCGATGGTTCCGTGGCCGCGGGGCCGCCACCGCGAGGTCTTTTTAAGTATCCAAACAAACTGCAGGAAGGGGAATTGCTGATCTTGGCCGGGCAGCTGCCAACGCTTTCAACCAAGCCCTGAGTTATATGCCATCGGTCCGCCAACGAATGAACTTCAAAGCCGCCGTGATGGAATGGCTGGATAAGCGCCTTGATATCGTGAAGCCGGTCCGCGAGATCGCGCTGCATCCTGTGCCTCGCCGGTCCGCGAGCTGGTGGTACGTGTTCGGCAGTGCGGCCATCGCGTTGTTCGTCATGCAAGTGGTCACCGGAATTCTTCTGGCTCTGGTTTATGCCCCGACCGCCGCCAACGCCTGGAGTAGCTTGCAGAGGCTGAACAACGATGTGACGTTGGGCTGGTTTCTGCGCGCGATGCACGGTTGGGGCGCCGAGTTCATGGTCGGCATCGTCTTGGTGCACATGTGCCAGGTTTTTCTCTTCGGCGCGTATAAATACCCGCGCGGTTTGACGTGGGTCGCGGGTGTCTTTTTACTTCTCCTAACGCTGGGACTGGCGTTTACCGGACAGGTGCTGCGATTCGACCAGGACGCGTATTGGGGCATCGGAATCGGAGCGTCGATTACGGGACGCGTACCGCTGATCGGACACGCGCTGGTGCGATTGCTTTTAGGAGGCCCCATTATTGCCGGAGCCACCTTCAGTCGATTCTTCGACCTTCACGTTTTCGTCTTGCCAGCACTACTGTTTGCATTTATCGGCTTGCATCTTTTCCTCGTGCTGAAGCTGGGCATCAACGAATGGCCGATGCCGGGGCGGCTGGTCCGGCGCAGGAGTTATCTTCAGGAATACGACCAGGAACTGAAGCGCGACGGCGTGCCCTTTCTTCCGGACGCGCTGTGGCGAGATCTCGTGTTCTCCGGGGCAATCATTCTGGTTGTCATTGCGTGCGCGCTTGCTTTCGGACCTTTTGGTCCCGGCGGCGTTCCTAATCCAACGATCATTCAGACCTCGCCGCGGCCCGATTTTTTCTTTTTATGGATTTTTGCGCTGCTCGCATTGATTCCGCCTCATCTAGAAACGTTTTTCATGCTGGCTTTTCCTCCGCTGGCTATTGCCGCACTCCTGTTTTTGCCCTTCATCGCTGCCGAAGGCGAAAAGAGCTGGAGGCGCCGTCCGGTGGCCGTGCTTTCGCTGGCGATCATTGCAGTCAGCTTCGCCAGCTTGACGCGCCTGGGAATCCAAGCTCCTTGGGCGCCCGTGATGAATGCCTGGAGCGCCGACCGCATTCCCGCCAACTATCTGAAGTCGAGAACTCCCCTGGAAATCGAAGGGGCCCTCGTGTTTCAAGAAAAGCAGTGCCGCAATTGCCATTCCCTGGACGGGATCGGCGGTCAGCGTGGTCCGTCGCTGGATCGCGTGGCCGTGCGCCTCACGAAAGACCAACTCATCCGCCAAGTCTTGCTCGGCGGCGGAAACATGCCGGCTTTCGGCAAGAATTTATCCCCGCCGGAAGTCACTGCCCTGGTTTCATTTCTCGAGACGCTACATCCGGCCCAAGAAGCGCCGGCACGCGACGAGTCTCTGAAGAACGTGCAGCCGATACCCTAACCGTCCCCGTTTGGAAGCGGATGAACTGCGCCCATCGGTGGGTAAAATGTGCTACGGTTTGCATGAGGGCTGGCGATCTGCTGGCAGACATTTCAAAAGAGAGGCTCAAGTCCAATGCGCTTAGCGTTGATCGTGATCATTCTGATGGCCCTTTCATTTGGCGGCGGCTTTTTGTGGGAATACGAAAGAACGGCGGGCGTGCGCGAACAATTGAACTTGGCCACCGCACAGCTGGCAACCGCCGAGAATACCGCTAAACTCTGCCGCTTGCAGCAGCAACTACTGAGTCTGGTGGACGATACCGCCAACAAAAACTATGGCGAGGCCGCGGCGCTTTCCACGAAGTTTTTTAACGATCTGAACTCAGAATCATCGAGCGCGACTCAGCCTCAGGTGAGATCCACGATTCAGTCCATTCTGTCGCAGCGTGATGAAGTGACCGCCGATCTGGCGAAAGCCGATCCTGCGTCGCACGACCTCTTCGTGCAGATGTCCGAAAACTTCCATCAAGCTCTGAGCGGTATTGCGTTTCAGCCGGCGATGAGCGCGCCGTAATGTGCGCTTAGCGCCGCGATCTTCCGGTCGGCAAGGTTTGCTAAAAAGATTTATGAAGGTGGAGGTCGACTCCGTAGCCACCGTACTGATCTCGCAGGACGGAAATCGATAGTCCGTGTCCAAGCTGGTATTGCACCTGAACCGCCGTGCTCTGCGTTGCCGCCGTATTGGTGGTGAAGGTTACGAGCAACCGGCCCGATACGCGCTGCTGGATGGCTACCTGAGCGCCGGGATTTTGCTGTCCGCTGGCAAGAGTAGGCGTGATCGATAGTTGGGAAATTCCCGCCAACTTTTGGATTTTCCCGCTCAGCTGGCTGGCCACGCCTTGCGCGAGCACCGATTCCGCGCCCAGCGCCCCTGGTGTCGGGTTCGAAGCGGCTTCTTCGGTCGTCTGTCCAAACGCTAGCAGATTGATGATATCCGCGGGGGCAAGAGCCGGCGTGGACGTGAAGCTGGTTTTCATTTGATCGACCGGCCCAAGAAAATGTAACGATATGTCGTACTGGTTCACGGTCGTGGTCGCGTAGAGATTCACAGATGGTTTGGTTTGCGTCGGATTTGCGAACTCGATTGTGCCGCTCTTGATCTCGTAGCGTTTTCCGAGGAAGAAAAGCTCGCCGCCGGTCAATGTGGTTCGCCCCAGCACAACCGGATTGGCCAGCGTGCCGACTACGTCCAAGTTCGCCGCGCCTTGCACACTCAACTGGTTGCTGGCAAGGTTCAGCGTGCTCGAGGATTGCACCGCCACATTGAGCTTGGTGTTCTTTTCGAATTTCGAAGGAGTCGACGCTCCTCCGCTCGAACCAAATTGGCTCACCAGCGAAGTAATGTCCATTTGTCGCTGCGTAAATCCGAGGTAGTCAATCACCACTCGGCCGGTCAGAGCGGAATGCGACGTAGCGCCGTTGAGCCGCAGGTTCGCATCCAGCCGCGTTCTGATTCCCGCCGGATAATTTATATCGACTGATTTCGTATCCACGGAAAGATCGAACGTCGGCTGCTTGCCTATGTCCACGGACCCTTGCGCGGTCATCGATCCGCCGTTCACGCCGCCTTCAAGTGTTGCGATCTCTAGCTGGTGTCCCGACATGCGAATATCGCCGTTTATGCCGCTCATTTCGACGGGAAGCGAAACGCTCGATAGCGAAACATTCTGCAATCGGAGATTTCCCTGCAGGCTGGGATTGGACAGCTTACCTCCTCCTGCGATCGCTACTTGCATTTGGCCGGAGCTCTGAATTCCGGTGATCATCTGCTGCAAGAGCTTCATGTTGACGGTTCCGTTCGCCGCAATCTTGAAGGGCGCAGCGCTCTTGATCGGGATCGCGCCTTGAAGCGTCAGGTCGATGCCGGTTCCTTTGATCTCCGACTTTTGAAGCGTCGCAATGCCGTCGTGGTATTCCATCTGGAGTGGGCGGACGAGAGCGACGCGCATGGCCTGGTACTCGAGCGACATGGCCGGCACTTCGGCTCGAATCGTCAGTTGCGAGGGATCTTTCAGGGGACCGTGAATTTCGGCATGAAGGTCAACCGATCCCTTCAGCCCGGGCTGAGTCTTCGGCACGTACCGTACGGCCAGCATGCCCACGGAAACGGAATGAATGTCGAGCGTTGCCGTGGTCATGTATTCGCCGGTGAGTTCCACTTGGCCCTTGGCTTGAAGCTTGCCTCCGTCGATGCCCGCATTCGCTGTGAAGTTGACGCGCCGGTCCGCAAGATTCCACTGCGATTCCGCGTTCGAAATGGTTTGACCGCGGAACTCAAGCTGCGGAATCCGAAGTTTAGCGGCAAGCTCGGGATTAGCAATCGATCCGCGCCCGCTCGCACTGGCCGCCAGTGTGCCGCGGATCGCCAAGTGCCGCTCGTGAACGAGTTCGATTTTGCCGAGCTCGAGGGCCGGCGCGGTCAAGTCGACCTGATAGTGTTTCGAATTGGCGTCGTATTGCAAATTACCGCTGAGCGCCCCTGCGGGAGTCTCTACCGCCAAGTTCGCGTGAAGCGAGGCCGCGTCCCCGTGGAAGTTGAGCGTGGCGAGAGTGACGGGCTGCTTCCATGCTGTGGCGTTTGCGATTCGTAGCCATCCGTGGCCGGATGGATTTATTTTCGTACCCTGTACAGATATGTCGGCCGACAAAACGCCGCTCACTGGGTAGCTGACGTTTGCCAACGTTTGCAGGCTAGCGAGCTGTAATCGACCGACCGTCGCCCGCAGCTCAATCGGACTTGATGGCGCGAGTGACCAGCGCCGTAGCCCGGTGGACGCGTCGAACTGAATCCGCCCCTCTCGGTTTGATACCAGAAGCCCGTTGCTCAAGGCGGCGTGTGAGGGCGAAAGAATGACATTTGCTTGGATCGTTTTCCATTCCGTCGAGCGGAGTCCTACGTGGTTAGCTGTTAAATGGCCATGTAGTTGCGGGTTTTGCAGCGAGCCGTTTACGCGGCCCTGGAATCGAGCGCTGCCAGTTAGGTTGGGCATCCGAAAAGATGCCGCCGGGCCCTTCGAACTCATCGCCTCCTCGATCCTTGCGGCCACCGTGGAAAATTGCCGCAGGTTGCTGGTGGCGAGCTCCAACTTCAAATTTGAGTGCTTGTTCAGCAGTCCTGTTACTGAAATGGTCGTGTCGCCAATTCGCAGATGAGAGTTGCCAAACGAGGCCTGGTCTTTCGCTTTGTTATACGCAACCTGGACCACGCCATTCAGTGGAATTCGTCCGGCTCGCAGAGACGCCTGGGGCGGCGAGGTAATCGTCACTCGCGAATGAACGGCCAGGTGGCTGAAATTGCCTGCCCAGGAAAGTTGAGCGCTCAGGTCCGCGCGCCCGGAAAGCGACAACTGACTGTACGGTCCCGGTGGGAGCGCTTCGCTCGCCGCCTGAAGTGAGACGTTCGTCAGAGTTGCGCTCAAATGCGAAGAGGATTGTCCAGCCAGGCTCAACTCGCCGTTGTTCGCGGAAAGATCTCCGCCCAGGACCTGGCCGCGCAAGCGCGTGATTCGCAGATTGCCGTTGTCGAGCGCGTAGCTGGCGTGCAAAGAGTTCGCCGGTGCTGTGAACTGCCGCATTTTCAAAGCGAGATGCGGGCTACTTAGCGTTCCTTCCAGCTGCAGCCCGTCCAAAAATGACTGTCCTTGAGCGCCTTGATACCGAAGCGTCCCATTCGCCGAAACCTTGCCGGTTGCCAGCGCCGAACTTCCAATAACCTTGGCTACTTCCTGCATGGAAAGATCGGCTGCGTACTTGCCGCTAACGAGCGGATTGGAATAGTTCTGCACGGTCGCGTACACGCTGAGCTCAGACTTCGGCATTGTGATCGTCAGAGGACTGCACGTCATCCCGGAACGGCTGGCGGTAAACCGCAGCGTTGCGGTGGTTTTTACGGGCGCGAGATTTTTGATGCGAATCCGCCCATCTTTGTAGCCGATCGTTCCGGAATACTCCTGTGAGCCACCATTAAAACGCACGTTCGCGCCGAAATCGGCCAGGTCTGCCGAGAGCGGAATTTTCACATCCTCGTAGTAAATGGTTCCATTGGTGATGATTAGGCGGCGAATACCCAACTTGAAGAGCGTTTCCACCGAAGACGAAGAAGAGCTGCTTTTAGGAAGATTGGTGGCAGACGCTGGCGTTGGAATATTAGTGTGACCCTGCTCGTTCACATCGAAGTGCACTACGGGATGGTCCAGGGCAACTTCCCCGAGTTTGAATTGTCCGTGGAGAAGAGGAGGCAATTCCACTTGGACTGCCAGCTTGGACACTTGAAAAAGTAGCGGCCGCGAAGACGTTCCGCGCCCACGAATCGTGATGCCGTGCAAAGTGACCCCGAGATGATCCCAAGCGAACGACAATTTCTTTATGGTCACTCTCGCGTCCACCTTCGCTTCGGCGACCTCGGTTAGCTTGCCGCGAACGTAGCCACTCACGAAGCTGGTGTGCACCAGAATGAACGCGGCGGCAATCAGCACTGCAATTGCCGCGAGAGTAATCGAAATCACCCGTCGAATTGTTTTGACTCGGCTCATCGCGAATTGACCACAGCCACGTCACAAGCAGCAACCAGCGAATTCAGCCCCGTACCCCGGATTTGCCCTTTTGCCAGGTTAGAACGACTGCCCGACGGTTACATAATATTGCAGCGCTTTGACTCCGGGAATCGGGGTAAGCCTGTAGCCCACGTCGAAGCGGACCGGACCGACCGGAGTCCGGTACCGCAATCCAGCTCCGACGGTATTCGTATAGTTGCTAGCCAATTGCGGCAAGTTGATGTTGTTATAGACGTTTCCGCCGTCATAGAAAAAGACACCGCCCAAATTATGAAGCAGCGGGAGCGGAAACCGCGCCTCGGTGTTCACTATAAAGAGCATGTCCCCGCCGACCGGCACGCTGATCAGCGTGCAACTGGCAGGATTGGCCGGGTCGCTGCACACCTGCACGGGCCGCTGCGGTCCCGCGCCGTCAACGGGAAACCCGCGCAAAGAATCTGGACCGCCGGAAAAAAATCGCTCGCTCAATGGAACGTGACTGTCAGCGAATGGGACGGCGAACCCCGTGCTCAGCCGCGAAGCCCAGGTCAGCCACGGTTGCACCGGAACGTACACAGAGTTTTGCGCCATAATCCGGATGAAATTCTGGCTGGAGCCGAACGCTGTTGGCGTGATGCCGATGTTGAATGTCTGAAACATTCCGCGGTGAGCATCCAGCGGGTTATCCCGAGTATCGCGCAAATATTCCGCGGAAACAGTCGATACTCGTACATGCTGGTCCTCGGGCAGAACCAGACCAGGAATCAAAATGTTGGTCAGATCGGTGCGATCGAAACTGTATCGAAAAATCAAATTGTTCGATTTCTTCGAAGGAAGCGCTTTCTCGGCCTGGATCGACGCTTGTCCCAGGACTGCCGTGTAGATCGGATTCACGGTGGTTCTCTCCGCCGAGAGGCTTAACAGCGCGCTCCAACTCGCGTTCCACAGCCGCGGATCGGCGTACGAAAAGTCTCCGCGCTGATCGAGCCGCGAAAGAATGGTTGAGACGGTCGCGGTTTCCGCGCGGCCCAGCATGTCGCGTCGAGAAAGAGCAAAAGAAAAGCGTGGTCCGACGAAGCTCTTTTGGCTCACCGTGAATTTGCTTCCCAACCCGATTATGGGAAGTCCAGGTAGCGCCACCGTTCCCACTGGCACGTTTCCGCTTCGGGGAATTATTTCGATCCCAGCGCCGATATCCATGCTGTAGCGCTTGTCTTCGTGAACTTTGACGAGCACTTCGTCTTCCGGCTTGTTGATTGTCGGCTCGAGCGGTTTCACGCTCACCCAATCGAAAATGTCTAGGTTGTAGAGGTTGCTTTCGGCCGTCAGAAAATTGCCCTCGCTCAAAGGCATGCCTGGACTCACGTGCGAATGGATCACGGTACGAATAAATGCAGGCCGCGTCATTTTCTGTCCCAAAGGCAACACGGCGCTGATGTGGCCTTGCGGCCCTTCGTGGATGATGTACGCCACGTCCATCAAATGAGGATTGTTCGCGGAGGGCGTGACCTTGGAATTAAACGTCGCATCCAGATAGCCCAAGTTGAAGTAGGTCGCAAGGATACGGTTTCGGTCCTGATCCAACCGGTACGGCGAATACGGCTCGCCTCGCTGTAAATCGAGCGGCTTATTGCCAGAGAGCACTTTTACCGGCTGCGAGTTGTTCCCTTCGATTCGGAATGCCGCTACTTTATCCTGCAGGCCCTCGGTAATAGCAAATGTGACCTGAACCGACTTCCCGGACTCTTTCACCTTCGGTTCCACTGACGCGTGCTCAAATCCGGCGTGGCGGTACAGGGTCTCCAGAGATGCCACGCTCTGGTCCACCAAATCTTTACTGAATTTCCCGCCGATGATTCGGAAACCGAAAATCGAATGTGTCTGTTTGATGGCCACGATCGATTCCAGGCGATCTTCGTCGTATCGGTGGTTACCCACGAATTTCGGCTCTTTCACGTTGTACCGGGCTCCCAGCTTCACGTTGTACGTGATGGTGATCCGGTCCGCCTGTTGCTGGTATTCCGAAGTAACCGTGACCTTCGGATAGCCTCGGCCCTGGAAATAGCTCACGAGGTCCTGTTCTCCCTGGCGGGCGATGTCTCGGTTGGCGGCATTCTCCTGCTCGACCGGAATTTCCCGACGCAACGTGCCCTTCGAAACGTGCGCACCTCGAACGTGCAAGTAAACGAGCGGCCCCGGTTTTACCTGGAACGTGACGTTCGCTCGATTGTTTTTTGCGTTGTAGTTCGGCGCGATATTCCGGACCGATGCCGCTAGACGATGTCGTGACTGCAGCGAACTCACGATGTAGTTGGTGGCCTTTTGTATGCGCTGCGGAGAATAACCTTTACCAGGCTTCAGAGATCGTCCTCTCACTGTTGACCACAAGGAACTCAGACCGTGCAGCGCTTGCGATGCTTGCTGCTGGGTTGTGCCTTGGATCTCCACTTTTCCGACCTTCGCGCGATGGTTCAGGTCCGTGCGGAAGATGATGTTTACGACCCGGTGCGCGTCGTCTCGTCGGATTTCCGGCTGGACGGTCGCGGCGAAGTACCCTTGCTTGTGCAGAAATGCCAGAAGGGATTTTTCCCCTTGCGGCAGTAGTCCCTTGTAATAAGGAGTCTGCTCCGGAATGTTAGCGGCCTGCATCAGTTCGACGTAAGGAATCCTCCCGTCCGCGCCTGGAAAAAAAAGCATCCCTACGTATGACGTAGGCTGCAGGATGAAGAGGACGTCGATTCCGTTTGAGGCGAAGCCAATGCTCACCTGCACGGCCTTGAAACGCTTCGTTGCTTGCAGCGCCGCGACGCTTTCTCGAATAGCCGCGGCTGAAAACGGCTGTCCCGCCTGCTGCTTGATCAACGGTCGAATCGTTTCGGGATCGATCGTGGGACTTACCGAGATCTCCACGCTCGCCACTCGCCTGCCTGCGAACCCCGCATAGGTTTCCGGAATCGTTTCGGGTATCATCTGCCGCGCGCGTGCGCCCGTTGCATAGCCGAATGTAAGCGAAAAAGTTGCGAAGAAAATTGCCAGGCTCCGGGCGATAAGGTGGGCTAGTCGCCATTCGTGACAGCGACGCGGAGCACTCATGCCACGATTCTCTTCGCTCGAAGGTTTTCGCGGACGCTGTCGATTTCGGCGCCGATCAGGAGCACCAGACTCGTAATATAAATCACCATCACTAGGATGATGAATCCCGCCATCGCTCCGTAATACCGGGAGTAGTTGCCGAAATGGCTGACGTAATATCCGAAACCGGTCGTCGCGCCCACCAGTCCCAGGACCACGAAAACGGTTCCCGGTGTGAGCCAATGCCACTTCTGCCGCACGTTCGGCAGAAAATAATTCACCATATCCAACCCGAAGATCATCAAAAGCAACGTCGCAGTCCATCGGGCGAATTCCCACGGAAAAGAGAACGGCAAGATCTGTTGCAGATGGGGATTTATCGCCATCGCCAACTGATGCCCGAAGGTCAAGAGCGCGAAGCTAACTATCGCAAAGACAGCGCCAACGGCCGTCGCAAGAAGTGCAATGACTCGCTTTTTCAAGAAACCACGCGTTTCCTTGACGCCGTATGCAAGGCTCAATGATTCCATCAGGCTCACGAATCCGGATGACGCGATCCAGATTGTGGCCGCCAAGCCGTAAGAAAAAAACTCCGAATGATACGTTTGCAAGCCGAAAATCGTCCGGAACACCATATGCCGCGGGCCTTTCGGCAGGTACTCCGCGATCCATTGGATCATCTCGGTCCAAAGCCCAGTCGAAGGCAGCCAGCCCACCACCGCGCCGATAACTACGAGAAACGGAAATAACGACGTCACGAAAAAGAACGACATTTGGGCTGCAAGGTCCACGCAGTCGTCCTTTATTACGTCGTTCCAGACAGTGCGCACGACCAGTGGGATGAATCGCCGAAAGTCGATTAGGACCTCCCCCAAGTCTGGAAGACGCATGATTCGACTCGATTCCCCCAAACTGTCCGGACGTATGGGAGTGGAAAGGACTGCGCAGCACATCATCAATAAGATGCTGCGCGAACTCCGAAGATTACAATTTGGCGGTTATGCAAACGGCTCACGCCTGGGACGCTCTGGACCGCCTCAATGTCGGTTGAAGCAGATCTACGTGTTAAGAGTTTTCGCAAAACGGCCGGAATGAACCACATCGGCCGAAAGAAACTACGCGACCTAAACTCAACTTCTCGCGCTGCCAGGACGTGGAGACCGTTTAGCTGTGCATCCACCTTGCCGACTGCCCCCGCAGCGGCCACATACCGTTCCAGAAAACCCATATCGGCGCCAGAAATACGCGCGTTCAGCGCCACTTTAATTTTGGCAATTTCCGCAGGATTGGGCACGCACTCATCACTCGATCGGGCGGAACTCTATTTCACGGAGACAATATCAACTTTGCCTTTTTTGTCCAGCACATTCACTCCCACGCTTTTCCCGGCGCGTTCGATCATCAGGTCCACTGACGCATCGCCGACGCGCAGCTTCTCGATCTGTAACTTGGAAAGTGAAGCCGGCAGAGTAGCGCGCCGGAACACGACTCTTGGCGGCGAGCTTTCAATCTCAAGCCCGAGGCATGCCTGCAGCAGAAGAAATACGGATCCTGCCGCCCACGCCTGCGGATTGCACGCCACGGGATAGAGCGTCGGGCCTTCGGCGCTCCGGCGTTCGAATCCGCAGAAGAGTTCAGGCAGTCGATGCAAATCCAGGAATATGCTGGCATCGAGCATTGCCGAAAGAATCGAGGCGGCTGCTTTCTTTCTGCCGTATTTGGCCAGGCCGCTCGCGATAATGGCGTTGTCGTGCGGCCAAACGGATCCATTGTGGTACGACATGGCGTTGTAACGAATTTCGCGCGAGCTTAGCGTGCGGATACCCCAGCCCGAAAAGCAGTCGTCCGCTAGCAGCGTCTGCGCCACAGCCGCCGCCTGCTCGTTGCTAGCTATTCCGCAGAACAAACAGTGGCCTGCATTCGAGGCGCGCACCTGGCACGCTTTTTTTGCTCCATCGAGCGCGAGCGCATATGTGCCGATCTCCTCGCACCAAAACTTCCGCGCGAACCGTTGCCGCATGTCATCCGCCTGGCAATGTAGCTCCTCACTTCGTTGCCGGTGCCCTAGAGCGGCGGCGACCTCGGCCGCCAAACGTTTCGCTCGGTAGACGTAGCCTTGTACTTCGCAAAGCGCGATCGGGCCCTCGGCCATCGCGCCGTCACTGTGAAACACCGAATCGTTCGAGTCTTTCCAGCCCTGTTGGACGAGTCCCGTTTTCGAGCGCCGTTTGTACTCCACGAATCCGTCGCCATCCGCGTCTCCGAAACGGTCAATCCAGTTGAGCGCGGCTTCGACATTCGGCCAGATTTGCCCTAGGAAGGAAACATCTCCCGTTCGCCGAAGATACGCGCCGGCCAGGACCACGAACAACGGAGTGGAATCCACGCTGCCGTAATAGCATCCAAACGGGACTTCTTTCAGAGCCGCCATTTCTCCCTTGCGCGTCTCGTGAACGATTTTTCCCGGTTCCGCGTCGCTTTCGGGAATGGTCGTGCTCGCCTGCGTAGCGGCCAAAAACGAAAGAACTCCCCGCGAAAGATGCGGCAGAGCCCATAGCGTTTCTAAGGCCGTGATAATTCCATCGCGGCCAAATGCGGTACTGAACCACGGAACTCCCGCGTAGGGATACGGGCCGTAGGAGGTGTCCGTCACCATCATGTGAAGATCGGCTGCCGATCGATGGAGCCAGTGGTTGAAGTGGTCGTTTCCTGAAGTGATCCGCGGCTCGTCTGCCTGAGATGTCCGGAGCGGTTTGACGGCTGCCGATTCCGCGATCCGTACATCGCGCGGCCCCGCATCATCCGCTTCCGACTCGCAAGAAACCGTCAGAACGTACGCTTGCTCGCCCTTCGATGGTAGCGACACGTCCAGGTGTATTTCGGATGAAGTAATCCGGCGCGGAGGTGGAGAGCAGGCCACATGCGCGCGGCGAAGTACGCCATCCAGTCCCTTGTATGGAAGTATTGCTTCGCCGGCATGCACCTTGCCGGGGAGTCGTTGGCCTTGCCGCGCTCGTTTTATTCCCCGCACTTCGAAGATATCCGCGAAATCCACTTCGAACTGGATCGAGAACGTCAGGTGCATGGGCGTTACGCTGTAGTTGCGAATTCTCAGCCGCTCGTATTGCGTCGATCTCCATAGAAATTTCGTCCGCTCGATGTGCAGAGTCCCACGCGGGATCGTCGGTTGGCCATTCGGCCCCATATCGGGATTGGTCATATCCACGGTGAGCGAGGCGTTATCTTCCCGGACCGCGGAACTGAGCAGCAACGGATGGTCGTTCTCGAGGCGAAGCACCCATTTCGATAGATAGCGCGTTTCGTTGTGGTAGAGACCCTGGACACCCTGGCCCACCAGTTCCACATCGCCGCGCCGATTGAACACCGCGAACGTGTCGCCATCTTTCAGGACGCACGTGCGGTCGTCCGCGAGCGACGATGTCGAGAGAATGTAATACTGATCTTTTACGCGGATGACGTCGTCTACTGGACTGCCCAAGTTCCGCTCTCCGGGGATGCAGTAGTTTGCCCTTTTTCGGCTTCGTTCACGTCCGCGTTCTCGCCCGCCAGGCGTTTGTAAATGTCCACGTAATCTTTCGCCATGCGAGCGGCCGTGAACCGCCGCTCAAATATTCGTCGGCAAACCTTTCGGCTCAGCAGGTCAACCTTTTTCACGGCCTTCACTGCATCTTCAACCGTGCCCACGATAAACCCGGACTTCGATTCGTCGATCACCTCGGGCACGGAACCGCGCGCAAAAGCGATCACCGGAGTTCCGCACGCCAGCGCTTCTATCATCGAGATGCCAAACGGCTCGGGCCAGTTTATCGGCGTCAGCATCGCTAAAGCATTCCCGAGAAATTCGTCCTTGTCCTGATCCGATATCTCGCCGATAAATTGCACCAGGGGATGGTTCAGCAAGGGGCGAATCACCTGATCGAAATATTGCTGGTCCACGCGGTCCACCTTGGCGGCGATGCGAAGTTCCACGCCACTTTTTCGCGCAATTTCGATGGCGCTGTCCACTCCCTTTTCCGGGCATATTCGCCCCAGGAACGCCAGATACTTTCCGGGTTTCGCGTGATACCGGTACAAGTCTTCCGGCAGGCCGTGGTAGACGGTGCTCTGCCAATTCAGCCAAGGAAGCGGATTCCTCTGCGAGTTTGAAATCGACACCACCCGCATCTCGGAAAACTCACGATACAGCGGAGGCAAGTCCGGCAAATCCAGTCTTCCGTGCAATGTGGTCAGGTTCGGCGTTTTGTGTCTCCGCGACAGCGGAAAATGCATGTAGTCGCAGTGAAAATGAATGATATCGAAATCGTCGGATTGCCGGAAAACTCGGTCGAGCATCAGGATATGGTGAGCCAAAGGATCGATGCAATCTTTCTTCAACCGCAAGGCCGACGGGCAGCATGGCACCAGCCGCGCCTGCGTTCGCGAATCTCCGCTGGCGAAAAGCGTTACCTCGTGTCCCAATCGAACCAGTTCTTCCGTCAGATAAGAAACCACCCGTTCCGTGCCGCCGTATAGTTTTGGTGGAATGCTTTCGTGCAGTGGTGCCACTTGCGCGATTCTCATTGTGTTTCAATTGCCTCCGTACCTTCTGAAATTCGCGCAAGTGACCGCGGGCCAGGCGGCCTCGAAAGACCGCTGCCTTTGATGGTCTAATTCGCGCTAATTCGATTTACTTTTGGCCGCACGGAGCAAGGCGCCTGTATGCGGCGCCGGCGTCAGGAGGCTGGGCGTGCGGCGTTTCTAGAAACTCATCGTGCCTCGCATATCTGAAAAATGTCCCGGAACTCCTCTGGAATTGGCAATGCGTTTGGGCGTTTGGTCGCCATTGCGGCGCGAGCGAGCCCGGTCCGCACCGGAAAGCGCCCTTCGTTACACGAATCGAAAAGCGAGGTAGGAAGCACTGCATCGTTCTACTCGGTCCTGAAGAGTTCCAGCACCTCGACTAATAAAAGGCCTCTCGCCGTCACTCAATCGCCTGCGCGTCAATCCAACTCGTCGCTGAATTGTCTGAGCCGGACTGTCTTCGCCGCTTCAGCGAACGATCGGCGTTTGCGCCTCGGGGATCTTTTGCCCCCAAGATATTAAGATGCGGATTTCCGGAATTTGTCGCAAAACCATGGGCCCGACTGAACGATTACGCGGCAAAAGTTCCGTCCGGCGCGCGCATTGAGTCCCATACCCGTGTCGTGTCTGGTCCCAGACAGACATCGAGTCTCTCGTGTGGTATAAGCTTAAGAAGGCAGACTTCGTGACACTGCCTCCGTGTGGAAGGAGTTCCGTGCCCCCCCGCAAGCAAATCGCCAAAGCTCCCGGCTAACGCGGCGCGCATTTCATGGTGTCCGCGAACCACGATCTTCTTCCGGTTCCAAGGCGAGTGCTGATATGCGCGACCGAACGAATTCGGGAACGGCTGGCAAAGCTGATTCCTTCCCGATTGTAGCAATTGGCGCCTCGGCAGGCGGTCTGGAGGCATTCACACAATTATTACGTGCGCTTCCAAGGGATACCGGTCTGGCCTTCATCTTCATTCAGCATCTCGATCCCAAACACCACAGCGTGCTGCCCGAATTGCTTGCCAAGCAAACCGAGATGCCGGTCCTGGAAGGGAAGAGCGGCGCCAAGGTCGAGGCAAACCACGTGTACGTGATGCCGCCAAACGTGAATATGGGAATCGCGGGGCGCCGTCTGCGGCTCACGCCGCGTTCGGCGGAGCCCGGACTTCACACGCCCATTGATTTCTTCATGCGGTCGCTCGCGGAAGCGAGGAACAGCCGGTCGATTGGCGTCGTGTTGTCCGGTACGGCTTCCGACGGAACCCGTGGATTGGCCGCGATCAAGGCGGAAGGCGGCATTACGTTCGCGCAGGACGAGAGGTCGGCGAAATACTCCGGCATGCCGCACAGCGCCATCGCTTCGGGCTGCGTCGATTTCGTCCTGCCGCCCGAAAGGATAGCCCAGGAACTGGCCCGCGTCAGTGGGCACCCTTACTTGAGCGCAACCCGCACTCGCGCCACTCGCCCGGGCGACAAAAGAACGAACGAAAATCAGGGCTTCGGCCGGATCTTCACCGCCCTCCGCAAGGCTGGGGGCGTCAATTTCTCGCAGTACAAACCAGGCACGGTGCAGAGGCGCACGCTCCGCCGAATGGCAATTCATAAGATCGAAAGCGTAAGCGAGTATGCGAAGTATTTGGAAAAACATCCCGACGAAGCGGAGACGCTGTGCCAGGACTTGCTCATTCCGGTCACAAGTTTCTTCCGCGATCTGGAAGCGTTCGAAGCCCTGAAGGGCAAAGTCTTCCCAGCCATCCTGAAGGACAAATCCGCCAGGGGAGCGATAAGGATCTGGGATCCGGGATGTTCCACCGGAGAGGAAACGTACTCGCTCGCGATGGTTCTGCTTGAATTTCTGGGTGACCAAATCTCCAATCTTGAGATACAACTTTTTGGCACGGACGCCAACGAACGAGGCATCGAAAAGGCTCGCGCTGGGCTTTATCACGAACGCATTTCGCAAGAAATGTCGCCGGAACGATTGCGCCGCTTTTTTACCAGAGTCGACGAAGGCTACCGGGTTAGCAAGACGGTCCGGGACCTCTGTGTTTTCGCCAAGCAGAATCTGGCGGAGGACCCTCCCTTTTCTCAAATGAACCTGGTCGCTTGCCGCAACCTGCTCATCTACGTTGGGCCCGAACTGCAAAGAAAGATCGTCCCCGTCTTGCATTACGCGCTGCGGCCCTCAGGCTTTCTCATGCTCGGAAATTCTGAAAGCCTTTCCGCGTTCCCGGGGTTGTTCGCTCCGGTGGACAAAAAACACAAGATTTTCGTCAAGAAGCTGACTGCCGGCAGGCTGCACTACGATTTCTCCGCGAATCGCTATCCACGCGAAACTTCCGTGTCCGCCCTGTCCGGCGAGCGGAGCGCGGCTGCATCCGATTCGCATCAGCAAGAAGAGGCGGACCAGCTCGTTTTGAAAAACTACGCGCCGCCGGGACTGATCGTAAATGAAGACCTGGAAATCCTTCAGTTTCGCGGCGCCGTGGGGCCTTACGTGGAACCAGCCTCGGGGAAAGCGAGCCTTCACCTTTCGAAGATAGCCAGAAAAGAGCTTGCCGCCGAGCTGCGGACCGCGGTCAACGAGGCCAAGAAGCATCATGCGCCCGTGAAACGAAAAGCGGTGGAATTCAGGCGCAACGGCCAGACGAAGGCGGTGAACATTTCCGTGGAGCCGCTGGGGCCCTCGATTGAGAGCGGCCAATATCTAATCCTATTCGAAAGGGCGGCGCCCCTCCTGTCGCTGCCCGCGAGAACCGCGGGGAAGTTGCGGGGCGGCGTTGGGCGCGCGGCAAAAGGCGAGATCGCGCAGTTGCGGCGCAGGCTTTCCGCGGCTGAGGAGCATCTTCACTCTCTCGCTGAATCCAAGGAAGCGAGTGACGAAGAATACCAGTCGGCCAACGAGGAGATTCTTTCGGCAAACGAGGAATTGCAGAGCACGAACGAAGAGCTGGAAACTTCCAAGGAAGAGCTTCAGTCGGCGAATGAGGAGCTCAACACCGTCAACGACGAACTGCACAGCCGGAATGTGGAGTTGGATCGGACCAATAACGATCTAAATAATTTGCTTAGCAGCACTACCCTGCCAGTGGTCATGGTGGACCGTGGCTTGCGCATCCGGCGTGCCACCGCCGCTGCCGCGAAGCACTTCAAGATCCTTCCGTCCGATATGGGCCGCCGCATTTCGGATATTCGCCCGGATATCGATGTTCCCGATTGGGAGATTTTGATTGCCGGAGTAGTTGACACGCTCGCTCCGAAAGAAATAGAGGTTCAGGACAAGGAAAGCCATTGGTATTCCCTGCAAATTCGTCCATACCGCACGCTGGACGACAAGATCGACGGAGCCATTCTAATTCTGTCGGATATCGACCTGGCGAAACAAGCGAGCGACCGCGTGGCAAAGTCCAAGGAGTTCTTGGAAGACATTGTGGAGACAGTGCAGCAGCCGCTCCTAGTCCTCGATCAGAGCCTGAAGGTCCTCTACCCCAACCCTGCTTTTCTGAAGACCTTCAGCGCCACTCGCGAGGAAACCAACGGACATTTCTTTTATCGCTTGCGGAACGGCCAGTGGAATATCGCGAGATTGCGGGAAGCGCTCGAGGAAGTCAATTCCATGGGTACTGCCCTGAAAGACTTCGAAGTCGAAGCCGACTTTCAATCCATGGGCGCAAAGACGATGTTGCTGAATGCACGCCGAATCGAGGATGGTCGTAACGATCGGCCCATGATGCTCCTCGCGATCGAGGACATCACCGAGCGCAAGCGCAAGCAAGAAAACACTTTACAACAGGCATACAATGAACTTCAGGCGCGCGCCAGCGAGTTGGGCCGCTTCAATCGAGCTGCGGTCGGGCGCGAGCTTCGCATGATCGAGCTGAAGAAGGAGATCAACGAACTCTGCCAGCGGCAGGGGGAGACTCCGCGATATTCTCTTGAGTCCGGGGAGGATGGCGCGGAGCGCTCGGAGAGCAAATGAAGTCGCGTAAGGATAAATCTCCGATAATGGCTCGCAACGGCAAACCGGTGCCGCTGAAATCCGTGTTGTGCACCGAGGAATTGAACCGTCGGCCGTCGCGGCCGCCGGATTACCGGAAGGAAAACCGCGCGCTGGTGTCGCTTGCTCAAGCGCTGGCCGATTCGCCCAAGACCATCCTGAAGACGTTGGCTGACACGATCCTGGAGGTCCTCGGAGTAGGCACAGCCGGCGTTAGCCTGCTGGCCCAAGATGAAAGTGCGTTTTACTGGCCGGCAGTCGCCGGCGCGTGGAAAGAGCACGTGGGCGGCGGCACGCCGCGCGATTTTGGCCCCTGCGGCGTCGTGCTGGATCGCAATGCTCCGGTAATGTTCCAGCACGCCGAACGATATTTCACGTATTTGCAAACCGTTGAGCCTCCAATCGAAGAGGCTCTGCTGGTCCCGTTTTATTTCGCAGGGAAGGCGGTCGGCACCGTCTGGGCAATCGCCCACGACGAGCGCAGAAAATTCGATTCGGAGGATCGGCGCCAGCTTGTCAGCCTAAGCAGATTCGCTTCGGCGGCGTATCAGGCGGTAATTTCCTTGAAGCTATCCGAGCAACAAGGCGAAAGATTGCGGCAAAGTCAGACCGATCTCACCCAACGGATGGTAGAAATCGAAAAGTCCAACGAGCAGGGGCGAGACTCGCGGCGCGCCGCGCTCAACTTAATGGAAGATGCCGTCCGTTCCCGCCAAGAGTTGGAAAAAGTCAATATCGAATTGGGCGCAAGCGAGCAGCGCTACCGCACCTTGTTTGCTCTGAGTCCCGTGGCGATCTATACCTGCGATGCCTCGGGCGTGATTCAAGATTTCAACCGGCGCGCCGCGGAATTGTGGGGGCGGACGCCGACCCTTGGCGATCAATACGAGCGCTTCTGCGGATCGTCAAAACTGTTTACTCCCGAAGGCGTTTTCGTTCCCCACGATCGATGCCCTATGGTTGATGTATTGTCCGGCAAAATCCCGGAGGTCCGCGACGCGGAAGTGCAGGTCGAGCGCCCAAACGGCTCGCGCGTCACGGTCATCGTCAATATCGCTCCCTTGAAGGGCGCTCGCGGAGAGATCGTCGGAGCCGTCAATTGCTTCGTGGACATCACGGATCGCAAAAAGGCGGATGCGGAGTTGCGGAAAAGCGAGCAAACGTTTCGCAGTATCTTCGACCATTCCAATGACGCGATCTTCATCATCGATCCTGCCAAGGACGCCATTGTCGATGTCAATTCGAAGGCATGGAACATGCTGGGCTATTCGCGCGAGGAGCTGCTATCGCTGCCCGTCTCCGCCGTTCACCCCTACGAGATGCCCGCCCTGCAAGAGTTCGCGCAATCGGTCGCCGAGCGCGGCCACGGCTGGACGGATTCGCTGAACTGCCTCCACAAGGGCGGCTACCTGATCCCCGCTGAGATTTCCGCCTCGATGATCGAGCGGGACGGCTCGATGTGCATGATTGCGCTGGTGCGTGACATCACTGAGCGGAAACACGCGGAGAAGGCCCGGGCGCAATTGGCGGCCATCGTCGAATCCTCCGACGATGCGATGGTCAGCAAGACTCTCGATGGCACTATCACCAGTTGGAATAAAGGTGCGGAGCAGCTATTCGGCTACGCGCCCGAAGAAGCTATCGGCCAGAACATCACACTCATTGTTCCTGACGACCGCCTGCACGAGGAAAAAACGATTCTTGAGCGGCTTAGTCGAGGCGAACGCATCAAGCATTTCGATACGATCCGCAAGCGCAAAGACGGTTCGCTTCTGGATGTTTCTCTCACCATGTCCCCGTTGCGGGATACGGGAGGCCACGTTGTCGGCGCATCGAAAGTCGCTCGCGACATAACGCAACAGAAACGGGATCGGCAGGCGCTCCAGGAGGCGCACGACCGCCTCGAGTATCTTGTGGAACAGAGGACCGCTGCCGTCCGAAAGCTCTCCGCGAACCTAATCCGCGCGCAAGATGACGAACGGCGGAGGATTTCGCGAGAACTGCACGATAGCATCGGCCAATACCTAGCCTACGCAAAAATGAGCGTTGAGACTTTTCTGGACTCCAGCGCGGCCGGGAAAGAAGCCACCGTGCTTTCTCAGGTAGCGGACGCGCTGGCGAAATGCTGGGACGAAACGCGCACCATCTCCCATCTGCTCCATCCCCCCCTTCTCGACGAGGCGGGATTGGCTTCCGCGGCCAGGTGGTATGCGCAAAGCTTTTCCAAACGGAGCGGCATTCGAGTGAATGTCGATATTCCAGACAAGCCGCCGCGGCTGGGGAGGGAGATCGAACTCGTCCTGTTCCGCGTCCTGCAAGAGAGTCTGACCAACATTCATCGACACTCCGGGAGCCGGTCCGCGGAAATCAAGATGCGGTTTAACGGAACAGAAGCTGCGCTCGAGGTGCGAGACCGCGGTCACGGTGTGTCGCCGGAGTTGCTAGAGAGATTTAGAATCACCGGGCAGGGCACCGGCGTCGGGATGAGTAGTATGCGCGAACGCGTCGCCGAAATGGGTGGAAAGTTCGAAATTCAATCCAATAAAAAAGGCACCTTGGTTCGGGTCACTATTCCCTTATCCACGGAAAAAAATATTGCCGCGGTAGCCGGAAGCTACGCCAATTAGGGTCATCGAGGCTGATAGGTCGCGGTACGCTAGCGTGAGGCGACTCAAATCGCATCCGCGGAGGCGTTCCCACTGCCTCCGGCTCACATCGGACTTTGCGCCGGCGCTTTTGCGCGAGACAATCTCATTGTGGACACGCGATGTTCCAACTGCGATTCTCCAATGGTTTGCAATCCGGAGGGAAATTGTTGGTGCGCCGGCTTTCCTCCGCTGTCCGCTTTGAAAGATGGAAAAGGCTGCCTCTGCCCTGATTGTCTCCGCAAAAAATTGACCGAGGTGAGTGACTCCGTTCAGCGGCTCCCCGACCAGCAGCCCGAATGAAATCGCGCAGCAGCCGCTTTCAAATAAAGTGAACGGAGAAGTTGGCTCCCCGGCGAGGACTCGAACCTCGAACATTTCGGTTAACAGCCACTCAAATAATTCAGCCAAATTTTGCCGGGCGACAGGCTAATCGCAGAGAATCAGCAAGTTCGAGTGAAATGCAGCGAGCCAAATTCTCCTTGATTTTTCGCCCATTGTTCACTCTTTGCCGTGTTTTCCCGCGCTTCGCGTTACATTGGCGTGACAGCGCTTCCATCTTCCACCCATAAGTCCCCCGTCCGGACACACTCTCCACGAAAAGAAAGGCCAGCAGAAGCGACTTTACTGCAACTCGGAGGAATCTAGAAATCTGCTAGCCTGTAATGACCGGTCTGGCCACCTTCCGGCGACCAGCCACTCGGAAACTATGCCAAACAGCTAATGGACCAAGCGACTTACACCCGGATTTGTAGTTTAGCCTGGAACTGACCCAGCCTGATGCTTGACAATAATTTATACGATATGTACAATTGGTAGCGCGTAATGTACGTTAGAGAGGTTCGTTCATGCCAAGGGCTTCCATTGCCGTTAAGAAGGTCACAGCGACCGATCTTCGAGACAAGCTCAAAACCTACTTGAAAGAAGCGACTGCAAACCGGGTCGTTTTGGTCGAGAACCGCCGCCAGCCACCGAAGTACTTGGTGGACAAAGAATTTTTGGACTCCCTGGTGAACGAGCGCGAGTCAATTCTCGCCACTCTGGAAATTCTTGCCGACCGCGAACTTACCGATCGCTTGCTCACGTTGTCGAAGGCCATTGACGATGACGTTGAGGCTAGCCGACTCCTTACAACAACAGATGTTTTTGGCAAATGAGCAAAGGGCGAAAACAGCCCTCCTCATCGGCGCCATCGTCAGAGGAGCCGCGCTCCAAAACTTCCTTCGAGCTTAGATACACATCGGACGCCGCAGCGGACATCAAAGCTCTCGACGGCAGCGTGCGCAATCAACTCCGAAAAGTCTTGGAGAAGAAGCTCGCCATTGACCCCGAAGGATACGGTCTACCGCTGCGTGGCTCGCTGGCCGGCTATTGGAAGCATCAATTTGGCAATCGTCGCGTCGTCTACCGAATTTATGTGCAGCATCACGTGGTCGTCGTATGCAGCGTCGGCGTTCGGAAGCAGGGCGATGCCGAGGATATCTACAGGCAACTCGAATCCGTTGCCAAAACGGGCCGTCTCGCCGAACAACTGGCGGCGGTCCTCAGGAATCTCCTGCCCTCCAAGAAGTAGGATGTCAGCACTTCTCGACTCTCACAGGAAGGGAGAAGTTGGCTCCCCGGCGAGGACTCGAACCTCGAACATTTCGGTTAACAGCCGAACGCTCTACCATTGAGCTACCGGGGAATTGTGACGGCGAATCCATGTTGAAAAAAGTGTAGTCGACGCTTGCTAGGGAGTCAACGTGAGCGCGCGCCCAGCGCGCTGAAACTGCTCTTGATATCTGCTGATTGTCGGAAGTCCCGAACAGAAGGAAGGGAACTACTGCACCCAGCTACTGCACCCGCTGGGTCGACGAGTCGTGCCCGATTAGGTTGTCGAAAATGGCCAGCACGTGACGGCGGTACTGTACCATTTGCTCCAGGATCGGACGCAACCCCGGCTCGTGCTTGGTTTCCTTGTCCCATTTTGCCAGCACCATGGCCGGAACCTCGATGTCTTTCCGGAGTTGGTCGGCCGGATACCCGCGTAAAAAGAGCCCGTAGAAGAACGCCGCTTCTCGCTGCGGGAATTGGAACTCCTGCACTGTCTCGTCTAACGGGTTGGGCGCGGTCGCCATGGTTGAAAACCGCAGTTTACAGATTTCGTTGCCGCCGTCAAGAGGCCTCGCGGTCTATTCCGCAATTTCCTCGTGAAAGCGGTCGCCGGAACAAGCACGGGTTGGTAACCGCCGGAATGGTTGCATTTTCGACGCTTTGCTCAACGGGTACGCTGCTTTGCGTTCGCCTTTGCGCTAGCCTACCTAAAAGGGGGAACCTGAGGATGTTACGGGGCGCGCTCCTTATTTCTTGTGTCGTGACGCTGCTCGCGTTTCCGGCCGCCGCAAAGCAGCCGCATCGCGCCTCCGCCGAGACCAGCGATTTTCAGCGAGACGTCGAGCTATATCCCGAAGCGCTTCGCGCCGCGAACGACGCCATGTCCGACTCCGGCCTCGATTCCAATCCTCACGTCTACGTCACTGTTCCGAGGGATCAAACCGCCGCCGATCGGCAGCGCGCGGAGGAAATCCTGAGCATCCTCCGAAATTCCATGGCGAAGTACAAGGATTATCGCGCCGCCATCGCGGACGGCTATCAGCCATTCATGCCGAAGACGGACCAGCCGCTCTACTGGTTCATTAGCAATCGCAATGCGTACGCTTCCGCCTACGAGTTCAATCCCGGCCACCCCACGTGTCTGCTCTACAAGAAATCGAAAGGCGCCTATCGGTTGACTGGCGCATTATTCACCGCTCCGAAAAACGCCACCGAATCGCAGCTCAACGCTCGCGTCCCGCTCGGGGTGGCTCGCTGGCACGAACATGTGAACCTCTGCGTTGCGCCAAACCGCGCATCCCAGCATCAATCCGGCGCGAAGAAATTCGGCCTGGGTGGCACGATCGTCACGCGGGGCGACTGCGCCGCGGCCGGCGGCCGCTGGGTTCCGCAAGTTTTCGGCTGGATGGTCGCCGTCTTCCCGTTTGAGGACAACCCAGCCTCGATCTGGCCGCATTAGAATTCGCGCAGCGATCCGCGCCGGTCTCGCCGCGGACGCAAGCCCGAACCCAAAAACCGCGCGCTGGCTCGCCGTTCCTCGCGCCACAATACAGCCGATTCAGCGTAGCGTTGTTTCTGCCCGGCGCTCGCGCTAAGCTGGCCAATTCAAGGGCGCCGGCAAACACCTTCTCCATGTCGCATCTTTCCGCTTCTCTCGCGCACTATCATTGGGTTCCCATTGTAATTTTCGTCGTCGCCTACCTCCTGATCGCCATTCAGAGCACGCGCGGCAGCCACTTGGACCGCACCGCTGCGGCATTTTGCGGCGCCGTCGCGATGGTGCTGCTCGGCGTCATTTCGCTCGACCAGGCCTATCGCGCCATCAGCTGGAATACGCTGATTTTTCTGCTCGGCATCATGATTCTCGTCGCCCATTTCCAGCTTTCGGGCTTTTTCGATTGGACCGCCATCCATGTGGCGCGCATCGCCCGCACCCGCTTTCAGCTGCTAGTCTTCCTCGTCTTCGCGTCAGGCATTCTCGCCGCGTTCTTCGTCAACGACACCATTTGCCTGATTTTCACGCCCATAGTTCTGGCGGTTACCGACCGGCTCGACGCGCCTCCCATGCCTTACCTCATCGGCTTGGCCACCTCGGCCAATATTGGTTCGGCAATGTCCGTCACGGGCAATCCCCAGAATGCGGTGATCGGAATCGCGGCTCATTTTTCGTTTCTCGGATTCCTGGCTCATCTCGCGCCAGTTTCGATAGTTTGCTTGCTTGTGGACGTGGCCCTGCTCGCGCTCTTCTATCACCGCGACCTGCTGCATCACCCGCTCGTCCAAGGACCTCCTGCGATCAATATCCAGCTCAATCGCCGCCTTCTAATCAAGTGCGTTATCGCCGCATCGCTGGTCATCGTGTTTTGGATCTTTGGGTATTCGTTCCCGCTCGTGGCCATTTCGGTCGCAGCGTTCATCCTGATTATCGGACGTGTTGACGCGGAAAAGGTCTATCAGCGGGTCGATTGGGAGTTGCTGCTTTTCTTTGCCGCGCTATTCGTCCTGATTCGCGGATTTGAAGCCTCGGGAGCGGTGAACTATCTCCTCTCGAAATTCCACCGTGGATTGGAAGGTCCCGTCGTCTCGCAGCTCTTCGCCGTCAGCGGCGTTATGTTGGTCTTGTCCAACGTTGTCAGCAACGTCCCCGCCGTGCTGTTGTTCAGTCCGCTGGTGCCGTCATTTCCCAACAGCCGAATCATTTGGTTGGCGCTTGCCAGCACCAGCACGCTCGCCGGCAATGCCACGCCGATCAGTTCCGTGGCGAATTTGATCGTCTTACAGCAGGCGGGGAAGAGAATCCGGATTTCGTTCTGGGAGTTCGTGCGCGTCGGGATCGTGGTCACTTTGCTGACCACACCTATCGCCGTCGCGATCCTGGCCGCGGAGCATCACCTGTTTCCAGGCCACTGATTCTGCCAAGTAGCCGCGGCGAACGCCCCACAGTTCCGATTCCTCATGCCCGGGGAGTCCAATGCGAGGGCTGCGTCCGCCGGATTCCATCGTGGCCTTTGTAACTGGCCCGCATTTCCGCGACGGACGCGCCTCAATCTTGCCTAAGCTGATGTTGGTTTCGAACGGCCCTGCGATCTACTTCTTCACTTGGGCGTAATTGTCCGCTACCTGCGCCCAGTTGACCACGTTCCAGAATGCCTCGATGTATTCTGCCCGCCGGTTCTGGTATTTCAGATAGTAGGCGTGCTCCCACACATCCAGCCCGAAGAACGCTTTGCCGCCTTCGATAATCGGGTTGTCCTGATTGGCCGACGATTCGATCGCCGGCTTCCCATCGCGGAGCAAGAGCCACGCCCATCCGGAGCCGAATCTCGTCGTGGCGGCTTGCGTGAATTTTGTTTTGAAATCGTTGAAGCTCCCGAACGCGCTCTTGATCGCGTTTCCCAGATCGCCGCTCGGTTCGCCTCCGCCGCCTTTTTTCATGATCTTCCAGAACATGGAGTGGTTCATGTGTCCGCCGCCGTTGTTACGTACGGCCGTGCGGATGTTTTCGGGTACCTTGTTGATCTGCGCGAGCAACTCCTCCACCGAAAGCTTTTGCAGGTCCGCGTGTCCTTCCAGTGCCTTATTCAGGTTGTTGACGTAACCGCCGTGGTGTTTGTCGTGGTGAATTTCCATGGTCTTCGCGTCAATGTAGGGCTCCAGTGCGTCGAACGCGTACGGTAGTGGTGGCAGCGTGTGGCTCATTTGGCGAGCAGCTCCTTGTGCGGAATGTCCAGTCGATGACATGAGTATCTACCTCCTGTATTACACTTCCAACCGGCCGGGTTGTAACAACGCAATTATACGCCCGGCTACGCGGCTGGGTAGCGCTCGCTTCATATTTTCAAATGTGTTTGCGGAGGAGTGTATGCCGACGGTCGAGCATGTCGAAAAACACTTTACAGCCGCGGCTGCGGTCCGCGACGTCGTCATTGGAATGTCCGATGGTTTGACCGTCCCATTCGCGCTTGCCGCCGGCCTTACCAGCGCTGCCGCGGCGCTTTCGCGCGGGACCGGGATTATCGTTACCGCCGGTCTCGCTGAAATCGCGGCAGGCTCCATCGCCATGGGCCTTGGCGGTTACCTGGCCGCGAAAACGGATTCCGAACACTACGCTTCCGAGCTCGAGCGTGAATACCGCGAAACGGTCGAGTTGCCGAACGTGGAAATCGAGGAAGTCGCCAAGGTCTTTCGCGAGTACGGCCTCACACAAGAGCAGATGATGCCGGTCGTCGACGCCATCACCGGAAATCAAAAGCGATGGGTTGACTTCA
Organism: Candidatus Acidiferrales bacterium; assembly: GCA_050746725.1. Lineage (GTDB taxonomy): Bacteria > Acidobacteriota > Terriglobia > Acidiferrales > UBA7541 > Palsa-295. The sequence continues at coordinate 268,643 of JBOGMX010000007.1, forward strand.
TGATGCGCTTCGAATTGGGACTGGAAGAGCCCGATCCAGCCCGCGCGGGACGTAGCGCAGCCACCATTGCAGCGTCTTACATCGTCGGTGGCCTCGTGCCTTTGGCGCCTTACATTCTGGTAAACGATGTCTTTACCGCTCTGTGGGCCTCCGTTTCCGTCACCCTACTCGCTCTCTTTGTGTTCGGCGGGATCAAGGGCCATTACACCGGCGTCAAGCCGCTCCGATCGGGACTTCAAACCGTGCTAGTAGGCGGCCTCGCCGCCGCGGCGGCCTTTTTCATCGCCCGTTTGGTCGCGTGAAGCGCATACCGTTCCCCCACCCGCTCTGCGGGCTCTTGTCTCCCAGCGACTCTTTCGCTACCTTCGCGCTTTCCGCTGCATCTATAAAACCTTCGGGGCATCCAAACTGTTGGCGGTTGTGCGGCCGTTCGCGGCACTGCCATCCAGCGAACCCGACCCGGCGGAGCACATGCCAAGTTGGTCCCCAGTACGATTTGAAGAATTGAGCGGAACCCGACAGCAAGGTTCCAGCACACAATTTTCCGCGAGCTACGTCTAATATGTATGAATGTTCGCGCCCCAGGCAGGTGGACGCTGCGGGGTCCAAGAGGAGAGAGATTTCATGAAAAGCCATTTGCACATTCCCCGGTGGGTTGCCACATTCACAGTGCTCGCGGCGCTGATCTGCGGCGGAGTCATCGCCATCACCTTCAGAAACTGGTCCAACCACGAAGTGTACGGTGCTTCGGCGGCGGGAATTACTTATGCCAAGGACAGTGCCCCGGTTTCCCTCGGTTCATTTAAAAACGGATTTTCCTCGGTTCTAAAACCGGCCCTTCCTGCGGTGGTAAATATTCATTCGTCCAAAGTGGTCAAACCGCGCCAAAGCCAATCGCCATTTTTCAATGATCCCTTCTTCCGGCAGTTTTTTGGCAACCAGTTCGGAATGGGGCAGCCCGGCCCGGAGCGTGAAGAGAGTCTGGGCTCCGGCGTAATTCTCGCCCCCGACGGCATCATCCTTACCAATGATCACGTCGTGGATGGCGCCTCGGATATCAAAGTGATGCTTTACGACAAGAGGGAATTCATAGCCAAGGTGATTGGCACGGATAAGGTGTCCGATCTCGCTGTACTCAAGATCGATGCGACCGGTCTTCCGGTGCTTCCGATCGGAGATTCTTCCAAATTGCAGGTGGGTGATATCGTCTTCGCCATCGGCGAGCCTCTTGGTTTGCAAGGAAGCGCGACCATGGGCATCATCAGCGCCACGGGACGCGGCACTCAGGGTATCGAGGACATTGGAAACTTCATCCAGACCGATGCCTCCATCAATCCCGGAAATTCGGGCGGCGCCCTCATCAATCTCCACGGCGATCTGGTCGGCATCAATACCGCCATCGCCCTGGCGCCTGGCGGCGGATCGGAAGGAAATATCGGGATAGGATTTGCCATACCCATCGATTATGCCCGCTCGATCATGGATCAAATTCTCGCCCACGGAAAAGTCACTCGTGGTTATCTAGGTGTCGAAATTAATGACCTCACGCCGGCGCTTGCCAAGCAATTCTCGTTCTCCGGCAATGGCGGTGCGCTCATCGAAGACGTCGAATCCGGCACTCCCGCCGCGAAAGCAGGCATCAAGCGCGGAGACATCATCACTGCCGTTAACGGGCAGCATGTGGCTAGCGCGAATGAGCTTACATTAAAAATATCGGGAATGCCGCCAGCGGCCACGGTGAAGCTCTCCGTCTGGCGTAATGGCAAAACGCTGGAAATTCCGGTCAGCCTTGGAACTCGGCCGGAAAACCTCGGACAGAACAACAATAACAACAACAATGGCCATGGCCAGCAGGGACCTGGCGTAATGAAGGGCGTGCAGGTGGAAAACATCACGCCAGCCATTGCCAGCCAGCTGAACCTTCCCTCCGGCACTAGTGGAGTGGTGGTTGACTCCGTGGACCCCAGCAGCGACGCGGCTGCCGCCGGTATCCAGCAAGGCGATGTGATTCAGGAAGTCGATCGCAAGCCCGTCAACAACGTGCAGGAGTACCAGCAGGCTTTGTCCTCTGCAGGCAACCAGGCGGTTCTGCTGCTCATCAATCACCAAGGTACGACCGGCTACCAGGTAGTTCAGCCGCAGTAACTACGTAGCTGTAGTATTTTTTCGACAGTCCAAAAAGCGGAGCACGGCCCTCCCCCGGCCTGCGTGCTCCGCTTTTGCAGTTTGAGGATGTCAGCGCGGTTGCGAGCTCAACAGTGGGTTCGGTCCCTGGGAGATTGGTGCACCGAACTGGAACTGGTAGTTTGGCGGTTTTTCTGTGCTTCGCCACGAATCGCCTCCGAGCTGCATCCAAAGTTATATGCGCGGCGGATTTCTTTGCCGCGCAGTTGTTCTTGAAAGGTGGTAATAGGTGTGCTCGTGCGAGATTCTGTAGCCCCCCGTCTCGCGTCGAGCATGGTTGTCAGTTAAGGCACCGCCGAGAGTAGAATGGTACTCGCGATCTATTCACCCCGGCCCGCGCGCTTAGTACTCAATAGAGTGCGCTATTGTTGTCTCAACTGACGCTACCAACAGCCTAGTTGTTAATGACCCGTGGGGTGAACGTATGGCATCGAATAAAAACGCGCCCGTGTTTGTAGGGGCGTTGCTCCCAGAAGGCGAAAAGCGTTGGACCTCATTCAGTGCGGGTCTCGTGTTGGAATGTCTCGCTCTTGTGTTGCTGATCGTGATTCCGTTGTTGATGCCGCAGAAGTTCGAACTCGCTCAGCACGATTGGGTGACCCCCATTTCGGCGCCGCTCATTCAGCCGTGGAAGCCGCAGCCAAGGCCGAAACCCGTCGTGGTCAGGCGTGAAGCGGTGAAGGAAGTTATCAAGCCTGCGGTAATCGTGCCCAAGCCGAAGATCTACGATCCAGTCATGAGAAGCCCGATCGCAAAGCTCAATCACCGCAGAATTGATCCTGCCCCCACGATCGCCAAGGTCCTTCCCGACCCCGCGGTTTCCATGGGCAGTTCCGCGATTCCTAAATTGCGAATTCCGGTACAGACCGGCGGATTCGGCGATCCCAACGGCGTCCGCGATAATCACCTGCGCGATCGCAACCCCAATATCGCTCAGTTGGGAGCTTTTGACATGCCGGCCGGAGCGGGGGTTGGAAACGGCAGCGGCGGAAAGCATGGCGCGCGAGGAACGATCGCCAGCGCCGGTTTCGGTGACGGCGTCGCCGTGGCCGGTTCCGGCGGGCCGCATGGCGGCGTTGAGCAAGGTGTTTTCTCCAGCGAGCAGGCCGCGAAGCCGACCATCCGCAAGACCGCCGTGGACGCGAATATCAAGCCCGTGGTCATTCTTTCCGTGCCTCGTCCGGTTTATACTGCTGAAGGCCGAGCGAAGAGAATTCAGGGCGTCGTGCTCCTCCAGGTCGTCTTCACCGCGGATGGCGAAGTGAAGGTGGAACGCGTCGTCCGGGGCTTGGGAGCTGGTTTGGATCAGGCTGCCGAAAATGCCGCGCGCCAGATTCGCTTCCGTCCCGCTACTCGCGATGACCGGCCCGTTGATTTCAGCGCCATCGCTAGGATCGTGTTTGAACTGGCGTACTGAGGGGAGATCGGGAATGCGCAAGTGGAAATGGCTGTCTCTTGTTGTGTGCCTGGGGACCGCCTTCGCGGGCGTCACGGCAGCTCAAGCGCAGCAAGCAGCGCCTCCGTCAAATGCGGCGCAGCCCCCGGTTGCAAGCTCGGCGGCGGGCGCCGTTGCGACGGTCAACGAGGCGATCGACCGCATCATCGCGCGCGAGCACGCGGAAGAGGCAACGATCCGCCGCTACGATCCCATCATCGAGACCTACATCCAGCAAATGAAGCCCAGTAAGGAGCTTGGTGCCGTCCCCGTGAGCGATAATTACTTTCTTGGGCAGGCCGACCTCGCTCGAGGCGTTGTCGATGAAAACATGCTGGGCTCCGACCGCAAATCCTTTCTGCAGCAGCTGAACCCTCTCACGCACGTCGTCAACTTTTTTTCGTACGGCGGCTTTGATCCTGCCGGTTTTCTCCAGATGGTCTATCTGGATCCAGTTGACTTCAATCGCGCCCACTATCATTTCGAATATGTCGGCAAAACCTTCCTCGGGTCGGTGCGCTGCTATGTGTTCGATCTCACTCCGCTTCCCAAATCCGGTCGCGGCCGTTTCAAGGGTCGCATCTGGGTTGAAGACCAGGATTTCACCATAATTCGTTTCAACGGCGGGTATACGCCAACCAAAGGCATTCATGGCTACCAGCTCCACTTCGATAGCTGGAGACTCAACGTGCAGCCGAACCTTTGGCTTCCTGCTTATATCTACAGCCAGGAATCCTCGATTCGCGATCTGCTCGGCAATAATATTCGCTTCAAGGCGCAAACCCGCTTGTGGGGCTACGATCTGAAAAACGCCAGCCACGAACAGGAATTCAGCCAGCTCACAATCGAGTCCCCGAACGCTATCCAGGACCAGAATACCGGTCTTCAGGACCGCTCGCCTGTTGAGGAAGAGCGCCAGTGGCAGCAGCACGCGGAGCAGAACGTTCTCGACCGTTTGCAGCGCGATGGTTTGCTTTCCCCGCCGAGCCCGGTCGATAAGGTTCTCGATACTGTCGTCAACAACATCGAGGTCACCAATAACCTCGATGTCGAGCCCGAAGTTCACTGCCGCGTCTTGCTCACCAGCACGCTCGAATCCTTTACCATCGGCCACACCATCGTTTTGAGCCGAGGCTTGATTGACGTGCTCCCCGATGAGGACAGCCTAGCTGCCGTTATAGCCCAGGATCTCGCGGACATCATGATCACTAGGCCCTCCACCGACCAATATGGCTTCAACGATGTCACCGACGTCAACGCGATCCAGGTTCTGCGGGATTTTTCCTTCCGCGACACTCCCGACGACGTCATCGCCGCCGGCCAAAAAGCCGTCCAGCTCCTCAAGCACTACCCTACCAAGGACAAGCTTGCCGGCGCGGCTTTGTTCTTCAAGCAGCTTCGCGACGAACAAAAGGCTCTTCCCGCGCTCATCGATCCTCGCATCGGCAATGGCGTCTACCTCGATCCGTCGCTTCTCGATGCCGGACCGCAACTCAAGCCGTACAATGTCTCCCAGATTTCCGCTCTGCCGCTTGGCGCGCGCATAAAGCTCAACCCGTGGAGCGACATGGTCGACATGCTCAACGCCAAACCCGTTCCACTCTATTCCGCCCGCGAAAAGATGCCGTTTGAAATCACGCCGTTCTATCCGTTCCTGAGCCGCTATCGGAATCCGCACGCCGCCACGGCCACGAACGCATCCGCCAACGGCGCGGCACAGCAGCAATCGCAAGCGTCATCTTCTACGGCGCAATCGCATCCGCAGTAAACACTGATCCTCCATCTGCTTCTCGCCCGGCGGCGCTTTGTCGCCGGGTTTTTTTATGCACGCTTCGGGGCCTCGCCGTCCTGAGCTGTCTCTGCTCCGATCCAGCTCCGCAGGCCCGCTAAGGCTGTTCGCAGTGGCAAAGCTTCCACAGCCGGTCGAAGAACGCCCTCGCGCTCGCATCCACCGGCAACGCTCCCGCATAGGACGGTCGCTGGCCCGCCAGATCCACCAATGCCAGCAATCCGGCTGAATTTTTGAACGCGAAGCGGAAGCTCGGCTCGCCTGAATGTCCTTCGTTTGCCACCAGTTTCCCAGCGTCGCAGTGAAAGTCGCCGCCGTAGGCGCGGTGAAAAAACGCCGGAACCGCCAAATCGATCCCCAGCTTTCCTCGATATTCGATCCGGTCGCCGCTCAAATCGAGACCGCCTGAATCACCGTTCGAGGAATGAAATTGCAGCCGCGAATAGAGGTTGGCTGGCCCGTTCGTGCCCGGCTTCTCCGCCTCTGGATCCAATCCCTCGATCTCGAATACCACCCGCGGGTGCGCTGGGACGTCCACGCTTCCCGTCAATCCGGTCGAAGTATCCAGCACCGCCAGACGCAGCCGCCGCGTCTCCGGTTTCGACTTGTAATCGATTACGCTCTGCACGTCTTGCTTCTGCCATTTTTCGGCGTCGCGCTCGGGAAATGTCCTCGTTAGATTGCGCGTGTAGATCCGGAATCTGCCGCCTTGCGGCGCGAATTCGCACACAGCCAGCCGTAGGTGCAGAGCCAGCTTGCCGCCTGCCGGTGTTACGTTCAGCGCGCTCGGCGAGACGCTCAGCAGATACCGGCTCTCGCCCGCCCTGGACGCGCGCAGCGCCTCCGCCCGCAGCTCGATCGACGTCGCCGGCAGCAGAGAAGCGCATGCTTCCCTGAAAAACTCCATGGGACGTTCCTTGGCCAGTTCCGTTGTGTCTACCGCTGAATAGCCGCGCCGGTAGTGAATCCTCACGCCGTGCAAGTCCGTCTTCAGCGTGATTCGGTGGAAGCTCCCATCCCATTTCACTCCCGCCGGATAGTAGGAAATCTCGTAGTCGGGGGAGCCGTCTTCGATGGCCGTCTTCGCGCAGCCGGAAAGGTCGTTCGTGTTCTTGCATGCCGTTCCGCCGGTGTCTTGCGCGATCTCTTCCATGGTCCCCTGCGAGAAGGTCAGATCCGTGTTTTCGCGCGTCAGCTCCGCGCCCATGGCCGGGCCGATGCTTCCCGGGTTTGACGCGAAACTCGGATCGGTCGCCAGCATATTGCCCGAAGCGTCGTAAAGACTCGGAGCTACCAGCCCGCGTGCATCCACGGGATACACCGTCACGCGCGCGTCCACCAGCGCCTGCGCGTCGGATTGCAGCTTATCTCCGTAACTGGCGCTGCCCGAAAAGTCCTGCCGGAAAGGATTCGAAAGTGAAGAACTATCGCCCGCCTCCACCGAATGCGCTCCAAATCCCGATCCGGGCAGGATCCACTGCGGAAATGCCTCCGAGATCCACACCAGGTTTTTCCGCCCCGGATATCCGGAAAGGTCCTTGGCGATTGCCCGCATCGCGTCGGACGTTTCGTCGGCAATCACCGTGGTCTGTTCTTCGTATTCCAGTTTTTGAAACGCCTGCGATGCCTTTGCTCCAGTGTTCGTACTGGTGAAAGTATTCTGCGGATCGTTTTCGGGATTCTTTACTTTCTGCATCGGGATCATCGACCGGTTCACCGCCGTACGCAGGGCGGTCCGGTCCGTCGTGAAGTTCTGCACCACGATCAGCCCGTGCGCCAGCAGAAAAATGGCCACGGGCGTCCGCGCCGGAAGCTTGTCGAGAAGCTTTAGCACTTGCAGCCGCGCCGTCACTTGGTCCTGAAACGCGATGGTCCCCGGGTCCAGCAAAATTGCCGTGGGCGGCACGGGCAGTTTCACGTAGCGTTGGTTCGAGTACACGGGATCGGGCCGCGGCGCAGCTTTCGCTGGCCTCACGGTCGCATTGGCTCCAGCAGCTTGCGGACCAGGGGATGCGGAAGGCTCGATGAACTCGAATCCGGCGATCTGCTGCGGTCCGTGTCCGTCATCGAAGATCCTGAAATCGGACGGCTTCAGCCCGCGCACCGGGTTGCCGTGCGCGTCGCGCACGGACACGTCCACCGTGATCAGCCGCGTCTCGCTCCGCAAGCTGTTCGGGCCGCCTCGCCCCTTTTTCGAGTGCGTCTCGCGTGTTTGTGCTTCTTGCGGGGCAATCCCGCGCGCTGCGGACGTTCGCGTGTCCTGCCCGGCTACCGCGCTTTTCGCCCGCGAAGCTGCCGGCTGCGCCGCCGCCCCTGCAGTGAAGTACAACCCCGCAAGGGCCACCGCTGCCAGCGCTCCCGTCGCGCCAATCTCCTTGAATCTCATTGCGCCCCGATTCCCCACCCGTTCAACCCGTGCTCCCGGCTAACTTCAGCGCCGCAAAGTCCGACGCGCAGAGCCGTCCGCGCGTTTCCTCTCGATTCCCACCCTGGCCATCCTAGCGTGCTCCCGCCCCGCACACAACGCGCGCACAAGATTCTTGTGGTCTCGTAAATCGCCCTCTTGGACCGCCCATCCGAAGGTATATGGACTTGACACCATAATGTATTACATGCCATATTTGTAGACGTGAAATGGGCCCTTGAGATGGCCGATGAATTCGAACTGAAATTCCAGGCGCTGAGCGAGGATGTGCGGACAGAGATTCTGGCGCTTTCGATTGTTCTAGCGCAGTTTGGCCCCCAGTTAGGCCGGCCACGCGTTGATACCCTGAAAGGCTCCCGGCACGTGAACATGAAGGAATTGCGATTCAGGGCGGCAGATGGTGAATGGAGAGTGGCTTTCGCTTTTGATCGCAGGCGAAAAGCCATTCTGCTCGTCGCGGGAGACAAATCGGGCGGGAGCCAAAAGCGTTTCTACCGCGAACTGATAAGGAAGGCGGATGAGCGTTTTGACGCGCATCTTGCCCGGATCGAAAGGGGTCGTAACCATGTCCGTGAACGTGAATGAAGTAATTCGGAAGCTGCGTCCAGCCGAGCGCAGGAAGGTCGAGGATCGCGCGGCTGAGATAATCGCGGAGGAAATGAGCTTGCGTGATCTGCGAAAAGCCCGCAGGCTCACGCAGGCCCGCGTCGCCAAGACTCTCGGGGTCACTCAAGACAGCGTTTCGCGACTTGAAAAGCGCAGCGACCTATTAATCTCGACACTGCGAAAGACAGTCAAAGCCATGGGCGGCGACGTGCGCATCGTCGCTGAATTCCCCGATCGCGCGCCAGTCGTGCTTTCGGAGCTATCCGAGGACGAGCCGCCGCGCAAATCTTCGCGGAAACACGCGCACGCACAAGCTTAGAATTTTTGTGTATCCCATTCTGGCGGGTGCCCCATGCTCGGGTTGCGAGCGTGGGGCTTTTTTCTCATGCCCAAGGGCCTCAAGCGCATCTACGGGTTCGGCCATCTGCACCTCCTCACCTTCAGTTGCTATCGAAGGTTGGCTGATTAGATGACGTTGTCGGCTCCTCTCACCGAGTAAACTTGGCAGCTGTTGGACGACCAAGGCTCGGAAGAAAGGAGCCGAGCGATGCTGATTATAGGATGTGATTTTCACACGCGCTACCAACAGATCGCGATGATGGACGAGGCGACCGGAGAGTTAGTCGAACGGCGGCTGGAGCACGAAAACGGAGAGGCTCACAGCTTCTACCGCAATCTGCCCCAACCGGTGCGCGTGGGTGTCGAGGCCACAGGCCCCTTGCACTGGTTCGAACGGTTGCTGGGGGAGTTGGGTCACGAGCTGTGGATCGGAAACTCGGCGAAGATTCGTGCCAGCGAAGTGCGCAAGCAGAAGACCGACGAGCGGGATGCTCGACTCATCCTCGAACTGCTGCTGGCGAAGCGTTTTTCCGCGCATCTGGGTTCCCACTCCCGCCGAACGGGACCTCCGGCAACTGCTCTGGCATCGTCACAAGATGGTGCGGATGCGCACGATGCTGGGCAATCAGCTTCATTTTCTGGCCATGAGCCAGGGGCTGTGC